>JBPOIB010000007.1:0-66279 GCA_052034935.1 Candidatus Moraniibacteriota bacterium | reverse complement strand
CGGGAGCATCTCTGAAGCGGGGAGAGTTGATGGTCAACATCAAGTTCTCAACCAGATATCTGGTCGATCTGCTTTTCTCAAGGCAGATTACAAGTAGTAGAAGAATTAGGACTAACCGCAAAAGACTCGCGATCAGCGACTCTCTTCCCTCTGACGGGGAAGTTCTTCCCAATCAATATTCTTGAGAGACAATAGTTCTCGAAGATTTCCCCCGGTTGTGCTCCATCAGGGCTCGGGGCCGACGAGGGATTCACTGTTCCCCCTCCTTTTGCGGCGCGCACCCTCGGCGCCGCTTGCTCTCGTCGGACTTTTTCTTCCTTGGGGAAGCCATGGCAATGGTCCTGGCTTCTCCTCTCTCAAGAGTATTGATCATTGTCGGTAGAACGAGCCCTTCGGTGGGCAACTCCGTGAAGAGGTTTTACTTTATATTTTCGAAGCTCTCCGCACGAATGTCCAAGGATAAAGGAATTTCCTTCTGATACCGTGTAAGGCACGAAACCAGTCGCAAGACTGGTTTTTTGTATGTATTTCATCATCCCTTAGGTGGCTCTGAGAGTTTCTTAAAAAACGAGCTTTGGTGTCTAGTTTTGTGTTATACTCGCTGCAAATATACTTTCTATGCCTCAGGTCCCATATATTTTAATTGATACAAATATCTTTATACAGTGCTGTGTTTTGGAGCTGGAGAAGGGGGATGATTTAAGCGTCCTTCAAAAATTGAATACTCTACAGGCTGCAGAAAAGCTCAATATTTTGCTACCTGAAGTTGTTGAATTAGAGTTCTATAGGCGCTTGGATAAGAAAGTAGAGATGGTCAAGAGGCACATTGCAGACTATAAGAAACAGATTGGAAAGGACTCGAATCTTGATGAAAAAGTTAAGGCTGACATGATAAGTAAAATTGGAGAGTGTCTTGAGGAAAGAGAGAAAAACGCAGAGGTAGTGAAGACGGAAATTGAAAAGATTTTCAAAAGTAAAAGCACAATTAAACTTCCTATTACGGCGGATGATTTAGTAAATGCGCTGAAATGCTCCCTAAGGGAGGATAAGCCGTATAGTTCAGGTGTTGGATTCAATATTCAACCAGATGTTTTAATAGTTGAGGCAGCGAGAAAATATTTTAAGGACAAGCAGGGATATACCTTCTATCTCTGTAGTAATAACAAGAGCGACTTTGCTGAAGCTACATCAAAAGACTCTGAAAAGATAACTATTGCACCTGCTATCAAAGATGGGTTCGAACACCTTGAGTATTACCCAAACCTACTTCAACTCTTAAATGATAAGTTTAAAGCGGGTTATGCAAGTAAGGATATTAAAGATTTCAGTAAGGTTAAGGAGGATTTGAAAAATCCACCGCTAGTGCTCAATATACCGGAAAATATTAGCGCGGAATTTTGGGATGCTCTAGGTCTTATTTTAAGGAATTGTGAAGCCGGCTCTCGAAAGGTTGCGATAAAATTTATGGGTTCTACTATCGGAACTTCCTTTTCCATACACGACGATGAGAAATCCTTGGCGAACCTTAAAACAAACATCCTTAAAGCGCTGGAAGAAAATCAAAAAGGTGTTTCAGAAAATGATAGTTTACCCTTTTGACAGACCTAATTTAAAAATTTAATTTTGCTTGAAGGAAAAATCGAAAGCCGCCTCGGAGTGATTCTCGGCGGTTTTTGTTTGACTTGGGCGGCTAGATTTGCGAAGAGGTGTAAGTTGGTAGAGAATTACTACATGCAGCAAAAGCCTCTCAAAATCCTCATTGTTTTAGCGGTCGTTCTTCTTGGAACGGTTATTTTTCTCTCGCAGCTGAAAGCGACGCCGAGAGAAAGTTTATCGCTAGATAGCGGTAAAATGACCGAGGTTTCTCGATCAGCCCAACCAGTCGCTTGGACGCCGCTGGAATCTCGAGAGCAGGCGTTGCCAGTAGTCAGGGATCAGGATTTATTTCTATACTCGTTTACCAAAGACCAGCTCGTTGTTACGGACTATCATACTTTTGACGCCGGCGGCGCATCGAATTTTGGCAGCCATACTGCACAGGCTTCGCCGGATGCACGTTATATTCTTTTCCCGAACAAGGATGATAATGAATCACTCTATCTACTCTCATCTGAGACTCTTGAGACAAGGAAGATTACCAGCGGGCCGGTCGAGTACATTACCGACTGGTCCCCTGATAGTAAGCGTTTTATTTACTACATCAAAAATGACTCACTGAGTTCTCGGAAGGTAATCGAGGGTATGGGTATAGAAATTCTCCCCTGGGATAAACAGGAACAGTTTCATTCAGGGGACGTACCGGGCTTCCATGTCTTCGATATTGAAACCGGTATTGATACTCATCTGTTTCCGCTTGAGGGAATAACTGCTTTTGTGGATGCGAGCCATGTCTTGGCTGTTGCATCTGAAAATGTCGAAGGGGCGAACGGACCAAGGGAAAGAATGGTGATTTTTGACATAGAGAAATTCAAAGCCGACTACATCACATTTCCAAAGCCAATCCAGTTTGGTCAGGGCCAATACTCTTTTACTCGTGATGGCAAACAATGGGTATTTAGCTACTCACAAAATCCAACGGCCGATATGAGCATTATCCATGCTGAGTTCCCGTCGCTCGTCGGTACGGTAGTTGAAGCCAGTACCTGGGCCGATGTTCAGGGACCAAAGATCAGTCCCCAGGGAAGATATATCGCCTATACGAAGGGCACATCGATTCAGAAAACGAGGGTTTGGGATACACAAAGTAAGAAGCTCATCAAGGAATTGGACGGAAGGCCGCTATGGTGGCTTGATGAAGATCGGTTTGTAGTGCAGGATCCAACCGGGTCGAGTTCAGCGGGTCCAGTCGCGTTTGGCGTTTATAGTGTAGTTTCAAATACGAGCGAGACCGCACCGCTCGATGGCCAATCAAATCAATAGCTGACTTGAGTTTTGTAAAATTGAAAGCCGCCTTGCTTGGTGCAGAGGGCGGCTTTGCTTTTGCTTCGCTTGGCGAAGACTTGTCCTCACTTGATGGGCGGCGGTGGTTCCCAGGACGGTGGCAAGGGTTCCGGCTGGTCTCCGGGGAGGAGTCCGGGGCCGTTCCACTGCTTGTCCACGAGTTTTGGTTCGATGATGAACCAACCTTCTCCGTATGCGGGGGCAGATCCGATTGATGCGGGACGTGGGTGGGTGCGGTGGAATTCCTGCATCATCTGCATGCGTTCGACCGCGCGCCGCTCGTACGCCCATCTCCCGATGTCGCCATCGATGGAGTAGAGGAAGAGGAACAACGCCCCGTTGGTTGCCAGCAGGCACAGCGAGAAGATGATGGAAATCGTCAGTCGGTATTTCATCGGTTTCTCCGGTGAGGG
Source organism: Candidatus Moraniibacteriota bacterium (assembly GCA_052034935.1). Lineage (GTDB taxonomy): Bacteria > Patescibacteriota > Minisyncoccia > Moranbacterales > UBA1568 > SSEF01. Next base: position 62,926 of record JBPOIB010000007.1, on the reverse strand, counting down.
GTTGCGGGTTAGGAAAAAACTACTAACTGTAAATTATAGCATAAAATATGGCTATTTGCAATAGTCAGATTTGAGTCTCAAGTATAGGAAAAATCGAAGGCCGCCTCGGAGTGATTATCAGCGGTTTTTGTTTGACGGCGGACTATCTCCGCGCTAGAGTGGTCCCGAGTTCATTGTATTTCTTTGCCCAAGGAGAACGACCATGTTCCGTTTCAACTGTGCCCACTGCGGGCGTCCGGAAATCCTTCACCACTCACGCGAGGAGCTCGAGGAATATGATGCGAGCGGGCTCTGGCCTGACGACGAGTACCAAGAGGATCCGCCGATGAAGTTCGGCGAGGGCACTCTGGCGGAGAATCTCGAGCGGGCCGAAGGCTACTCGATCACGGTCCTCGAGTGTCCGGGGTTCCGCTATCAAGACGGCGACAAGGCCGATGTGGTCCGGATATTTGCTCAAGCATGCGTCCAGCAAGTCTGGCTCAAGGACTTCGCTCCCGAATACTGGCAAGCGGATATCGATCAGGCGATTGGGGCACTCGATGGCTAGGGTGGCTCGCCCTGGTTTACGAAAGGGTTTGTCACGTACCGCGTGGCAGACCCTATTCTTTTTTAAAAGAAAAAATTGAAAGCCGCCTCGGAGTGATCCTTGGCAGCTTTTGTTTAATAGGCGTTCCTGTAGAATGAAGGCAAATAAAATCAAATATGAATTTTCATAAAATCTACCTTTTTTGTGCAGTGGTAGTTGTTCTCTCACTTTTTGCAGCAGTAAATTTTTTTAGTGTACCGAAATCATATCCCTCGCAAGTGTCGTTGATTAAAGGTGATACTACGCAAGTTCAATCGATTCCTCGGTCTGAGCCCGTTCAGTCAGCGGGGCTAATTACTGAGGCCACTACTATAGGGTCCGAGAAAGAAGACGGACTAATAGAAACTACCCCTATAACTAAACCGTTTGTGAAAGTGGGAGAGGATGAGAACAATTACTACTATCAAGGCTATGTAACGGTTTCAGGTACCTATTGGAGAGGTAGTGCAGATGGTTGGTTTCGGATTAATCGTGAGCAGGAATATTTATTTCCTAATCTAGCCGGCCAAGATTGGAACAATGGAGATAAAGTACTTGATTTCTACGATGATTCGGTAGCGTTACTTAGTCAAAAAACAAAAGTCCCACAATCTAATGTGGAGGGAGATGTATGCAATGTTTCGGGGAAAGCAACGATAATAATCTCGAACTATAGCGCATCAAAGTATCATGGTTTGGGTGAATCTAATGAAGCAAAAATTGCAAAGGTAGTCGCTGTAGATGAAGAAGAATATCTATATTGGAAAAATTGGCCGGGGTCATGGAAAGATAATCCTGATTGCACCGGGGTTAATCCATATACACGTTAGCTTTCAGATTCAGAAAAGAATTGTTCATTATGACACGGGAAAATTGAAAGCCGCCTCGGAGTGATCCTTGGCGGCTTTTTTGTATCTGAGGATTGACGGAACGGCTGTTCTTTGCCATACTGCTTTTCAGTTATTTTGCACATCAATATTCTTGAGAGAAGCAATTCTCAACGTTCAAGCCGGGGGATTTCTGGGGCTGGAAAACTATCTTGGGGTAAGTGCCTGATCAGCACGGATCAAAAGGTGGGTTCCTTTCTCGCACAGATGGGGGCAACTCTTGATGGGTGCCTCGGCTACTACTTGAGAGGGAGTCGTTTCCGCGTACTCGACTCCTTCTCTCTCAAGAGTATTGATTCATTTCCAATTACGATCAAAGTTGTTGAGAGAAATTTTTCTCACCATGTTCCTTACCCGCGTTTAGATCTCCACGGTCCGCGTTTGGCGACCACGCGCATTGGAGGAGAGAGTAGGGCAGTCGGACTGCCTATGCCGCCCCTTGGGGTGCTAAAAACAGATGGATACTGGCGGAGCCGATAAGTGAGTTCACTTGGAACTGTGCTCGCTCGTCGGGAGGGTCCGGCCTGCGCCCATTCGACACTCGGCCAAGCCCATCTGCTGCAAACTCGGGAGGAAGACCGTTCGTCCATTTCGCTTCAGGCGAGTTCGTCCGGTCGACCTATACAGGGAGAAGCGGTTTCAACCGATTCCGCTTCTCCTCTCTCAACAGTTTTGATACTTTTCAAAGCCAGCCGAAAGGCTGGTTTTATTGTGTGAAAAGAAAAATTGAAAGCCGCCTTACTTTTGCTTCGCGAGTGGTAGGGGCCGATGCCGAGTGGGGTCGTTTGATATACTGGAACTGTAAATTTATGAAGACACTTAGTACTATGTTTGTCACAACGACTGATGTTATCACAGGGAAAGAGATCACTGAGACACTCGGAATGGTGATGGGCAATACTATCCGTGCACGGCATATCGGGAGTGATATCGGCGCCGGACTAAAGAGTCTCGTCGGCGGAGAAATCAAGGGGTACGTGAAGGCAATGACCGATGCCCGTGAAGAAGCACTGCAACGGATGCAGCAGCAAGCCAAGGACATGGGAGCTGATGCTGTCGTGTCAGTCAGATTCACGACATCGCAGATCATGACGGGTGCTGCTGAAATCCTCGCCTACGGTACGGCAGTGAAGCTTCGATAGCTCTTTTTGGGCTGTGTTCGCGGGAGAGAGATGTGATTCATTTCAGCCATGATAGCTTGAAAAACGAAAGCCGCCTCGGAGAGTATCCTTTGGCGGTGCTGTCTGCTTTGTACTCGCTGGTTTATTTCGGGCCCATGAGTTCGAGGAATTTGATGGGATCTAGGGAGTAACCATAAATCCGGACGGAGAGGTGGAGGTGGGGGCCGAGCGAGTAGCCGGTATTGCCGGAGAGCGCGATCAGAGCGGCCTTTTTTACGGGCGTGCCAGTTTCGACTTTGAGTTCGGAGAGATGCATGTACATGGTCATCAGTCCCTGGCCGTGATCGATGATAACGGTGTGGCCATAATTCCGGAACGTTCCGGCAAATGCCACTTGGCCGGCATTCATGGCGTACACCGGAGTGCCGACGGCGGCCCGGAAGTCGGTACCATTGTGACTGATATTGGTGGCGCCAGTTTGTCGGCTATAGCCATAGGTGTCAGTGACAACCGGGTTACCGTCGAGCGGAGGGCGAAAGGCTTCCGTCCAAAGCTTTTCGGGACTGATGAGCGCTGTGACAGCGTTCAAGGTCTTGGTGTCAGATTCTAAATTGCTCGTGAGTTTTTGTTCGCCGGCCACAGTGTTGCCACCAAAGCTTTCGGGAATGTCAAAATCCGATACGGGGAGAATGCGCTCTTTGACTTCGAGACTGACGGTCGCTTTTTCGCCGTCTTTCGAAAGGAGCGTCACTTCGTAGGAGCTGGGCTTTTTGTGCAGGTCGATGCTGAGAAAGGCAGCTAATTTTCCTTCATGTTCGAAAACCGGAATTGATTTCCCGTCGAAGGTGAAGGACTCGACGAGTGAGCGGTCAGTAATTCCTTCTGCCGTCACGAGTACTGGTTCTCCTTGGATGGCCGAGGGAGAAGAAAGGGAGATTGAAAGGGGCTTTTTTTCGGCGATGGCATCCGTGATATTTTCTTCTTCACGTGCTGGGGGTTCTTTGGTCACTATGGATTCTTGGGATTCTTTTTTGGTCTGCGGAAAAACTAAAGTGAAAGCGGCGAGGAGTAGGAGGATAATGAGCCCAAAGAGTATCTTCATCAGGGTAGTATAGAGACTCTTTGAGATGTTGGGAATGTGGATGTTTGTGATTGACTAAGAAGGAAAGGAAAAATTGAAAGCCGCCGTGCTGGTGCAGAGGGCGGCTTTACTGTTGCTTCGCGTGGCGAAGCGTGGCGGTCAGGGGGTGTAGAGCGTCATCGGGGTGATGACGGTGACGAACTGGCCATTCGTCGGACCGATCCAGTGGCTTTGGTAGGCTTCGCAATTGTTCGAATTGACGCAGCCGGCCGAGTAGCCGTTGTAGATGGTCGTGGCGCCGCGCCAGTAGTCGAGCCCGAGCTGGACGCGGGTGTCACCGATGACCCGGATTTTCGCTTCCACGAAGTAGGCGTAGCCGGGCTTCATCTTCAGCCGGGGATGGCCCCACCAGTGGTAGACGCCGAGCGGGGTCGCTTGGACGCTGACGGCGAAGTTGCCGCTCTGGATCCACGTCACCCACGGCTGCGGATTCGGCTGGCCGCTCTGGAACCAGACCGGTTCGCGGTACCACATCGCGCCAACGAGGGTGGCGGCGGTGCCGTAGCGAATCGTCTGCTCGGTGATGTGCACCTTCGTCAGGTGGTCGTAGCGGACGAGACGCATCTCCTCGATCTCGACCATCGAGCCGAGGCCGCGATTGCACGGGTACGTTGTGACCACATTGATGGTCGGCGTGATGTGATCGAAGCCGAGGTCGGCCATCCTTTGGGGCGGCTGGTACTCGGGTTGGATCACCTCGACCATGTGGAGCGCGTCAGGCGGTATGGGGACGTCCGGCAGGGCGCCGCTGCAGACCCGGTTGAGGGACTGGGCGACGCCGGGGCTGGCGAAGGCAATCCCGACGAGCAGGGTGAGGGCGGGGATGATGTGTCGGAACATGGTGAGGAACTCCTCGAAGCGTTGTGGGAAGGGACAAAGGGACCTATCGGCCCCGGGTAGCTTGCTTCGAGACCGACCTTGCATTGAACAGCAAAAAAAGCATCCTGTCAATCCTTTGAAGGGGTGAATGTATATTTTTGGGTCGGTGGGAGACTTCTCATGTACAATGAGAAACATGAGAAACAAAGGACTCAAAGTGCTTTTTCAAGCGAACGGGATTTTTATTTTCGGTGCGAGCCTGCTCGGTCCGCTATATGCGGTGTATGTTGAGAGAATCGTTTCGACTCCGGTGGCCATCAGCGCCTCTTCGGCTGCTTTTCTGATCGCCTCTACGCTGTTTACTCTCTTGATTGCCCAGTTCGGCGATCGGATGAGAGAGAAAGAATACCTCCTCATGGCGGGATTCCTCGTCCGAGCCATCGCCTGGCTCGCGTATATCTTCGTTGCCAACATGCCGATGCTCCTCTTCGTCCAGGTACTTCTCGGATTGGGGGAGGCACTCGGCAGCCCGTCATTCAATGCCCTTTTCGCAAGGCATCTGGATCACGGAGAAACAGTAAGGGATTATTCCTCATGGAGTATTTTTCATAGCTTGATCTCGGCGGTAGGAGTGGTAGCCGGCGGATTTATTGCTACCTATTTTGGTTTCGTGCCGGTCTTCATCATCATGGCTGCCTTTGCACTTATCTCTTTCTTTTTCGTCCTTTTGCAGCCGAGGAAGATTCTTTAATGACAGTCAGGGAGTGCATCTGACGGCAGGATGAAAAAACCAAAAACCGCACCGGAGTGATTCTCGGCGGTTTTCATTTGACTCAGGCGGCCGGATTTGCGATACTCGGCGGAAGTTCCTTTCTCATTTTCCACCACCCCAACCGAAGGAGAAGTGTCGATGACGACCATTAAACTCACGAAGAACGTGCTTGTCTTCAAGCACAACCCGGATACAGGATACCTCGAGGCATCCCGCTTCGAGATCCGAGCCGGTGCCGAGATCGAAGTCTCGTGCAGCGTGGCGGACGTGCAGATGCCGAACGGCGCCATCTGCGAGAAGCGGGTGGTCTCTTTCGAAGAACCCTGGAGTCGGCAGACCGCTTACCTCCTCGTCGAGGAGATGGGAGAGTCCGAATCTGCCCAGCCGGCCGAAGGTTGCCGGTAGCGCCGAGTCAGTCAGGACTCACCGTGTTTCCAAAGGGGAGCCGCACGTGATGCGGCCCCCCTCTTTTTTCTTTATCTGATAGGAAGTCGCTAATCGTGCTCGACTGATTTACTGAGAGAGTTATATTTTCCGACTGCTCGAGAAAGACGGAGGTAGCGTTCCTCAATCTCTGGTATTTTCTTTGATCCAGTAGCGTCTATCGCTTTTCGGATATGAACGAGGGCAATGTTGGCTGGCTTCCGGATTGGATGCGCCATGAGCTCAGGAACCGAAATATGAGTAATCGCGTGCAATTCTTGCAGGGGATAGGCAAGCTCAAACTCATCCATGAGTTCAACCGCCCTTCTTAGATTTTCTAAATCCTCGCGTTCCTTCTGATTGACTGCTTCGCGGCTTTGCGAATCAGCAGGGTCTTGCCATCCGCTATCGTAGCGTCGTTCATACTCGGCCATTTCAGCCGCCGTGGAGGGAACGACAGGGCCATCCTGGTCGGGATGGAGACGTTGGCGCTCTCTGGCTTCTTGTCTCCGGGCGGCGTTCAATACTGGATCCCGAATGGGTTCGAACATTCTCGCGGCTTGTTCTGCCTGTTCGGGTGTCAGGGTGTCAGCTGAAACGCGTTCTTTAATACTCAGCTGCGGCGGATCAAGGGGTTTTTCCGGGTGAGTTGGCGCATCAGGTATTTGTGGCTCTGTCACGGGTAATTCGTGCCGAGGGGTCTCCGCGACTGGTTTCGGCGGCTGCACGGGTGGCATTTCGGATGGATTGGTCATATAACAAATGATAGCATGGACAGAATGATAGATTCGAGCAGCGGTCTCATGCTAGAGTAAGGGAAGAATATTAATATAAAAATCTATGCGTCATCAAATCCCTACTCTTCTTGCACTCACCCTCGTCGTTTCCGTTTCTTTTCTCATGGGACAGTTAGTCGTCAACAAAAGCCAGGGCATCCAGGCCGACTATGCTGAGGCGAGTATGTATGATTCGGAGGCTCAGTCGAGGGCCCAGATAGTCCAGACCAAAAAATAATAAGAGCTAATTCAGCCGGCTCTAAGGAGCCGGTTTTGTCTTGCGAGAAAAGAAAAAGGCCGCCTGACATTGCGGGCGGCGCGTTTGACGCAGCGACGTTCACTGAGGGCTGCTGGCGTTTTGATGTGGCGGCTCAGCCGCTGGCGCAGACTGCTCGCTCGATGACTGTGCTCTGGTATCGATGTGCCAGAACCCGGTGCTGTCTGGAGAAAGCAGGAACGGAATCATCGCGGATCCGATTGCGAGAGCGCAGATGAGCGTCACGAACAGTGTTTCACGAGAGACGGGGAGCATGCGATTTCCTCCGGGAAGGTTATAGGAATTGGGAAAAAACTTGAGCGCCTAGCATAGCATGAGGGAAGAGAGACGGCAATACGGGAGTTTCCGCTAGTCTTTGTATCTACAAGGAGTGGGACAGCATTGACTGTGTGCATTCTTTCCGCTAAGCTGACCGTCTTCGTTTTTTCCCAACTGTTGACTCGCTTCAAGGAGGGTAACCCATGATGCTGCCGCTGGTTGTCTGGCGCCGTTTCCAAAATGGTGTTTTGATCGAGCGAACTCCGGATTCGATCCATGCGGTGTATGAGCATCTTGTGATGCATCACCCGTGGATTCCAGGATTCCTCGACGAGGTTCGGGACGATGAGATGAACATCGTGCACCCGGCCGGCGCGCTCTGGCGGCTCACGATTCAGATCGATTTCCAGGTCGGTGTCGATGCCCCGCCGAAAGGAACACTCCTTATCGGTCCTGGTGTCGGCCGCTGGCGCTTCCCATTCATTCGTTTCGAACCGGGGAGGCCTCTTTCGCTCGGCCGAGTCAGGCGGCATATCCGCCGCGCAATCAATCGTCGCATCGCTTGAGCGGTTTTTCTCAGGGTCCTTGTCGCCACTTGGCGGTAAGGACTTTTTTCTTTGAATCTCAAATAAGTCGTTTGATTCCAGCTTAGCCCGGGTGTATTATGGTGGTGTCGAAAAAAAATAAAAAGAGTATGCAAAAAATACCCAAGAGTCTTGTACTTATTGCTTTCGTTCTCGTTGTTACCGTAGCGATTTATTATCGTCAGGCGGCCAGCATCTTTCGTTCGATGAAGCCGGAAACTGTTCCGGCGCCGGTTGCCGTCATGGATAAACCGCGCGAAGTGAGTGCGACGGTGAGTTATGAGGTGCCAGGTGATAAGGTAGACCATCTCCGATTTGTAGTGACCCTTGACGCGGCGGGGATGATCGAGCAGATTCAGACACTGGATGCTGAGACGAATGAAGTGCCCGAGAAGAAAAAAGATTTTAATAGCGAGGTGAATGTTATCCTCAAGGGCAAGAAGCTGTCCGAACTGACCGCTATCGACAAGGTTGGCCAGTCCTCACTGACAACATGGGCGTTCAATGACGCAATCAAAGATCTCCAGAAGCAGATTTAGCGAATAGATACATGCAGACGATTGGTTTCCAAGGGCTGGGGACGGCCTGGTCAGTTGTGGTTGACACCGAGTCAATCCCGGAGAGTCTCCGTGAGCAGGTGGTCAGTTATGCGCGGGACTTTGAGTCCCGTTTTTCGCGTTTTTTGCCCGGCTCAGAGACAAATGCTTTTCGAGAGGTTGCTGCTGGAACTTATCCGATTTCCCCTGAATTTTTCCGGCTTCTTGAACGGGCGGCGCTCCTCCGCGGACTCACTGGCGGCGTGTATGATCCAGTCGTTGGAGGTGTTCTCGAAGGAGTAGGCTATGGCGGTCAGTCAAAGTTGGTCTCGATTCAATACGGAGAGCAGCTCCCGGCCTGGTCGCTCGTCGACGGCGCGTTAGTGCTCGATGGTCCGGCGGCCTTTGATCTCGGTGGTATTGGCAAGGGTTACTGCATCGATCGGATTGCGGACATTGTCCGCCGGGTAGGTTATGAATATTTTATCGTGGATGGGGGCGGCGATATGTTCGGAACGTCCAAAGCGGATGGCCGACCCTGGCGCGTAGCTATTGAATATCCTGGAAAGCCTGATATTGCGGCAGGTGTCGTCGAACTGTCACAACAGGGTCTTGCCGTGTCGGATAGTTTTCGGCGGCGGTGGGGGAAGTGGCATCACCTAGTTGACCCTGGAACGCGGAAAGTTATCGAATTGGTTGTGGGCTGCGCTGCGCTCGCGCCTGATGCCTGGTCCGCGGACTGCATGACCTCGGGGCTGTTCCTCGCTATCGAAGAATGTTATCCGGCATTGGCCCGCTCGTTTCGTTCGAGTTACCTCGTTTTTCGATCTGACGGTCAAACGATAGTGAGTCCAGACTGGCGGGGAGAACTCTTTTGAAAATGGTCGTTTGACAGGATTTCGGAAGATTATATAATTCATAGTGTAAGTGAAGTAAACACATAAGCACTATGGAAATCCTGACTCAAAAACAGCGCATTGTCCTCCAGGCCATAAAACAGTTCTTTACCGACCACGGTGAAATGCCGACGGTACGTGAAATCAAAGAGGAGAGTAGTAAGCTCGGACTGAACCTGAAAAGCCTTCGAAGCTTTTTCCTCTACCTGAATGCGCTCGAGGACAAAGGCTACATCGAACGGACGAGTGAGGACCGCGGGATTCTCCTCAAGGGTGTGAATTCTGATAGTTTTGTCGAGATTCCGGTTTTCGGAGCCGCGAGTGCTGGAGCGGCAACCATGTTTGCTGATCAGTACGTCGAAGGGTACCTGCGCGTCTCGAAACGGCTCGTTAAGGATCATAATGTCTTCGCTGTCCAGATCTCCGGCACATCGATGAATCGTGCCAAGGTGAACGGTAAGCTCATCCAGAATGGCGATTTCGTCCTGGTTGATGCCGAGGTGAAAGAGTACAAGAATGGTGATCGGGTACTCGTCGTGATCGACGGGCTCGCAACGGTGAAAACATACCGCTCTCAGGGCGGCAAGATGATCGCCCTCCTACCCGAGTCGACTGATAAAAGGCATCAGCCGATTTTTCTCACGTCAGAGGATAATTTCGTCATGAATGGCCGTGTCGTTGATGTGCTGAAGATGCCAAAATAGGCACACAGATATGTCCGGAGTGAAGCGCGACTGGGATGTGCTTTCCGATGTGGAACGCCGTCATGCAGTAGGTGAGATAATCGGATATTTCGAAAAAGAACGCGGTGAGAAGATTGGCGTTGTCGCGGCCGGGCGAGTTTTGGATGTTGTTCTTCAAGCGACGAATAGCGCTCTTTGGAATCGGATGCTTGATGGTGTTATGCCGCTTCTCGAGCAGAAAATCACAGATATGGATATTTCTCTTAGGAAGTAGCGAAGACAATGACTGTGTGGCGCATCACGCATCATAACAACCGACAGCAGTTCACTAAAAGAGAGAGGGGGTTACAGTGGGTGGGAATACGTTTTCGGGTACGGCTGCTATACTGAAAAGGGAATTTCTTGTCATAACGTATGCACTACCTTCGTCTTCTGTTCGAGCCGAAAAATCTCCTCCTTGCTATCGCGATCTATTGTGCGAGTCTGCTTCTCTTTGCCATGTATCTGGTCCATATGGTAAACCTCGTTCCGTGTCCGCTTTGTATCGCACAACGTTTCTTTTATGCCTTTGTGGGACTTTCGGCACTGACTGGTTATATGGGCTGGTGGCGCCAGTTTACCATCCGGGCAGCGGGCCTGGCCGTTTCTCTCTTTGCATTTGTTGGTTGGATGATCGCGGCTCGCCACGTCTATCTCCAGCATTTCCAGAAAATAGTGGAATCAAGCGGCTGTGCGGTTTCCTTCGGTTCCATGCTTGATGACTTTCTCGCAGCACTTGGCGGTACTGGTAACTGTGCGATTATCGATTGGACTATGCTCGGACTTTCAATCGCTGACTGGTCACTCATCGCCTTCACTGGACTGACTCTGGCCGGCCTTTGGATTTATACAAGAAGCAAAACTACTCCGTCCGACCCAAGCTAATCATTGGTGGAAAATGCTGCCAGAACATTGGCTTTGTATAAAAAGCAGAAAGCCCACCGAAGCAGGTTTCCTGCCGGTGGGCCGAGGTGTCTTTCGCTCGCTACCAGATCCCCAGTGGGGCAGTCGAGAGGCTGGTGACGCAGAGCGAGGGGAACATCGTTGACAGAACGATGGCGGCGAACAGCCACTCGTTCACTTTGTACATCATCAGGGTGAACGGTGCGGGAGGAAAGGGCATCTCTGTCTCCTTGTGTCCTTGATTGGACGCTAAATAATTGCATATTTTAGGCACTTTGTCCATGCCGGCCATCTTTTTTAGGGGGATAATAAAAACGAGGCTCCACAGCCTCGTTTTTATTTGATTCAGCAATGAAGCCAAGGTCTAGGCGGCAGACTTCGCCAAAGTCCGGATGGCACGAGTCGAAAGCCGGAATTTCATGCCGCCGATGCGCTTCGTCTGGAGATTAATCGCGAATGTGCGGCGGGTATGGCGCTTGGAATGGCTGATTTTATTACCGGTTTGGGTTCCCCGGCCGGAAAGTTGGCAGACACGGCTCATAGCAAAAACTTCAAAGGCTGTTTAGATGCCTACCGAGGATATCATGCTTAATCGATTTCGGCAAGAGTGGAGAAGGACCCTGTCGGATATGGTATCTTGGTAAGGGGAGTGGATTTTATTTTCCGCTCCGATACTTACGGTATTCCTCTCAAAACCTTTCTATGTCTAATGAAATTGTTCTCTTGGCGTTTTATTTCGCCACGCTGCTCTACTCGGTGATCATCCATGAAGTGTCGCATGGGGTTGTGGCACTTTGGCTCGGCGACATCACGGCAAAATTTGCCGGGCGAATTACGTTGAATCCGGTGAGCCATATCGATCCAATTGGTTCCATTCTCATTCCGCTCCTCCTCATCCCGACCGGTTTTGCTTTCGGCTATGCCAAGCCGGTACCGTACAATCCGACCAATCTCCGGGATCAGAAATGGGGGCCGCTCCAAGTAGCGCTTGCTGGTCCGGCGACAAATTTTATTATGGCTTTTGTAGCTGCTGTACTCGCTATGGTCGTTCCTCTTGCGACGGGCGAGAAACTCGAGATGTACCGGAGCTTCTCCAAGGTCATCGGCGGTGGAAGCGGCTTCCTTGAGCGCTTCGGTGATCTGGCGGCACTCATGGCGGGCTCTCTCCCGAGTATCTTTTTTGGTCTCCTCCTCTTTGTGGTTTTCTGGAATGTCGTCCTGGGCTGCTTCAATCTGCTGCCGATCCCACCCTTGGATGGTTCGAAAATCCTCTTCACCTTCTTCCCAGTGAGCGAGCGGACACAGCTCCAGCTCGAGCAGTATGGCTTCTTCGTCCTCCTTTTTATCATTTTTCTTTTCCCAGCCCCGATTAGCGCCTTTATGTCGTTTTTTCTGAACCTTTTCTTCGGGTTGATTCTGTAGATTCGAGTATCCAGTTGACAAGCAGTTTCCTATCCGGTACACTCGTTTCACATCGACAACACGTCTTTTTTTGTTTGTCTCAAGCCTAAGCTAACGAATTCGACACGAATGTCCACCATCAATCAGCTTATCAAGCGCCCGCGCAAGATCGCCAAGAAGAAATCCAAGTCTCCGGCGATGACTTTTGTTATCAATACGGTCAAGAATCGCATTACCAAGACTGATAGTCCCTACAAGCGGGGAGTCTGTCTCAAGGTGACGACCATGACCCCAAAGAAACCGAACTCCGCGATGCGCAAGATTGCTCGTGTCCGGCTCACCAACGGCATGGAAGTGACGGCCTACATCCCGGGCGAAGGCCACAATCTCCAGGAGCACTCGATCGTCATGATTCGGGGCGGCCGCGTGAAGGACCTTCCAGGTGTACGCTATCACGTCGTTCGCGGTATCTTCGATGCTGCCGGCGTGACAACGAGAAAGCAGAGCCGCTCGAAGTACGGTGCGAAGAAGGAGAAGAAGAAAGACTAAGTGCCAATCTGAACGAAATTTATGCCACGGAGAAAGCGACAATTTGATAAGACATGGAAGCCGGACGCTCGTTTCGGCAATCCTTTGGTTGGGCATTTCGTCGGGATGATTATGTGGGGTGGCAAAAAGAGCATCGCCGAGCGTATCATCTACGATGCCTTTGATATCATCGCCGAGCGGACCAAGAAAGCCGGTCTCAATACTTTTGAACAAGCCATCAAGAACGTTTCCCCTCTTCTCCAACTGAAAAGCCGCCGCGTCGGTGGAGCGAACTACCAGGTCCCGGTCCCGGTTTCCGGCGAGCGCCGCCAGGTCCTCGCGATGCGTTGGATCCGCGACAGCTGCCGCAACCGCAAAGGCAAGTCCATGGCCAACAAGCTCGCTGACGAGCTCATCGACGCCTCGAACAAGATTGGATCCGCCATGAAGAAGCGTGACGAGACCCATCGGATGGCCGAAGCCAACAAAGCCTTCGCTCACTTTGCCTAAAGTGAGCTTTTCCGTTTTTTTTCTCTCTCTGAATCTGATAAAGCAGCTCCCGCAGATTGATTGTTTTTTATTCACGTAACCAAATAGCAAACGTTTCGTATGCCCCGCAAAATCGCCATTGAGAAGTATCGCAATATCGGTATCATCGCGCACATCGACGCCGGAAAAACAACGACGACTGAGCGTATCCTTTTCTATACCGGTATCACCCACAAGATTGGCGAAGTGCATGAAGGCGAAGCGACCATGGACTGGATGGAGCAGGAGCGTGAGCGCGGCATCACCATCACTTCGGCCGCAACGACTTGCTACTGGAAAGACCATCATATCAATATCATCGACACGCCGGGACACGTGGACTTTACCGTGGAGGTAGAGCGCTCACTTCGCGTCCTCGATGGTGGTGTTGTCGTGTTTGATGGCAAGGAGGGTGTGGAACCGCAGTCCGAAACCGTGTGGCGTCAAGCGGAGAAGTACAAAGTTCCCCGCATGTGTTTCATTAACAAGATCGATAAGGAGGGCGCGGTTTTTGAAGACGCGATTTCTTCCATCTGGAACCGTCTCACACCGAACGCGGTTGCGATCCAGTACCCACTCGGACTTCGGGGTGACTTCTACGGACTGATTGATCTCATGAAAATGAAAGCCTACACCTTTGATGGTGATATGGGTGAGATCATCATTGAGGGTGAAATCCCGGCTGAGTATGTCGACAAAGCCAAGGAATGGCGCGAGAAAATGGTGGAGAAAATTTCCGAAACGGATGATGTCCTCACAGAAAAGTACTTGAACGGCGAAGAAATTTCCGTTCCTGAGCTCAAGGCCGCCCTCCGTAAGGCCACCGTCGAGGTGCGTCTCCATCCGGTGATGACTGGTACCGCGCTTCGCAACAAGGGTGTCCAGCTCGTGCTCGATGCAGTTGTTGACTATCTGCCATCTCCAGTCGATATTCCGCCGGTTGTAGGTACTGATCCGAAAAATGACAAGGAACTTATCCGCGAGACGAATGACGAGGCTCCTTTCTCTGCGCTCGCGTTCAAAGTTGCTACCGATCCGTTCGTTGGTCAGTTGACCTTCTTCCGCGTGTACTCCGGTACGATCAAAGCCGGATCATACGTTTTGAACTCGACCAAAAATGAAAAAGAGCGTATCGGTCGTATCCTCCGCATGCATGCCAATCACCGGGAAGAAATCGAAGACCTGACCTCGGGCGATATCGGCGCGCTCGTCGGTATGAAAGTCACCATGACGGGTGATACGCTCTGTGATCCGGATGCTCCAGTCATTCTCGAGAATATCGTCTTCCCAGAACCGGTTATTGATATCGCCGTCGAGCCGAAGACCAAAGCAGACCAGGAGAAGATGGGTGTCGCTTTAAAGAAGCTTTCCGAAGAAGATCCGACTTTCCGAGTACACACCGACGAAGACAGCGGTCAGACTATCCTCTCCGGTATGGGTGAGCTCCACCTCGATATTATCGTTGATCGCATGCGCCGCGAATTCAAAGTCGAAGTCAATGTCGGTCGTCCGCAGGTTGCCTACCGCGAAACGATTCGCGAGATGGCTCAAGCCGAAGGTAAGTACGTCCGCCAGTCGGGTGGTCGTGGCCAGTACGGTCATTGCTGGATTCGTCTCGAACCGAATGAACAGGGCAAAGGCTATGAGTTCTTCGATGAAACCAAAGGTGGTGTCATTCCGCAGGAATTCATCAAGCCGATCAACAAAGGTATCGAAGAGGCGACCAGCACCGGTGTCCTCGCTGGTTATCCGGTTGTCGATGTGAAGGCGACCGTCTATGATGGATCCTTCCATGATGTCGACTCCTCGGAAGCAGCCTTCAAGATCGCGGGTTCACTCGCCTTCAAAGAGGCGATGCGCCGGGCCAAGCCAATCATTCTCGAGCCAATCATGAAAGTGACCGTCATCATGCCGGAGAGCTTCATGGGCGATATTGTCGGTGACCTCAACGCGAAGCGCGGTATCATCAAGGAGATGACCGATCGCGGCGAAGGCAATGCCCGGGTGAAGGAAGTCTCGGCTGAAGTGCCGCTCGCCAGTATGTTCGGGTACGCGACCCAGATGCGCTCGATGAGCCAGGGCCGTGCGAGCTACTCCATGGAATTCGCCCACTACGCGGAAGTCCCGCGCAATGTGGCTGAAGAGATCATGGGTGCGAAAGCGCCGAAAGAGGAGAAATAGTTGTTCCAGAATTTCCAAAGCCCGGGCCTGTCCCGGGCTTTTTTTGTTTATTTTTTTAAATCTTGCCTATGTTAAAATAGGTTTGTCTTTAACTTAGTTAAAAAATTATGAAAAATTTTGAGGCCATACCTTCCATATCGGCAGAAGAAGAAAAGACCGGACTTTCTCCAGAAGACCAGGCTGTGATGAGTCGACGGAATTTCTTGAAAACTGCCGGCGCAGTCGCTGGTGCTGCCGCGTTTGGTGTCGTATCTCCGGAAGTGATGGCTGCGCCAGAGCGAGGGAGGGAGAATATCACGCTCAACTTTGAATTGACACCGTTTCAACGGGAGTCGCTCGTAAAAAGTCTTGAGCGGCAAGCGCCGGGAGCGCGGGCTGAGTTTACTCTGAGTGGCCCGCGTGACTTTGAAGGAGAAAAGATTGTGTATGTTGAGGTAATTATTCTTCTAAAGGACGGTTCCGAAAAGCGAGGCAAAGGAGTTGGTTTTCACGGTCTCACCGCAAATGAAAAGATGGCCCGGCAGGCGTTGGAAGACGCTTTCGGACGCTAGTTACTTGCAAAAAAAACGACCCTGACACCTCATGGAAGAAGCCTTCAGGTTAAGGGAGGGGTGCATTGATCGGTGAGGACTTTGGCCCCAGGGTTCGCCAGGGAGTGGTGTCCCTAACCAAGGCTGATGTCTCATCATCTGCCAAGTGGGGGACGGATCAGTCTCATTTTATAAGGATCCATTGTTGTGTTGATGAATAAAGACCAGGTCGAACAGTCTTTCTTCCGATGATGTGTTTAGTCCATCTTGACAGGATTTCAGTGGGTTGCTATCATCCTGATTGACGCTTTCCTGAGCCGTTTTTGTCTGTTGGCAAGGCCGGAACAGGGAGATGAAAAATTTTTCGTAATAAATCATTCACTTAAGGTGGGCACCGAAAATCCGTCGAAGACGGGTCGGGGTGTCAGTCAACAGTATGGCAGCAGAGCAATTCAACCGTTCTAAACCGCACGTTAACGTTGGTACTATTGGCCACGTCGACCATGGCAAGACGACCACCACGGCCGCTCTTCTCCATGTCCTCTCGATGAAGGGTTTTGCCAAAGAGAAGGGTGTTGATGAAATCGACAAGGCTCCGGAAGAAAAGGAGCGCGGTATCACGATCTCGACGTCCCACTGCGAGTACGAGTCTGACAAGCGCCACTATGCGCACGTTGACTGCCCAGGGCACGCCGACTACATCAAGAACATGATTACCGGTGCTGCCCAGATGGACGGTGCGATTCTCGTTGTCTCGGCCACTGATGGTCCAATGCCCCAGACCCGTGAGCACATCCTTCTCGCCAAGCAGGTCGGTGTTCCGAATATCGTCGTTTTCCTCAACAAAGTCGACATGGTGGATGACGCTGAACTCATCGACCTCGTCGAGGCTGAGGTTCGCGAACTCCTCTCCAAATACGAATTTGACGGTGACAACGCTGCGGTGATTCGTGGGAGCGCCCTCAAGGCTCTCGAATCAAAAGGTGTTGATGATGCTGACGCCAAGCCGATTCTCGATCTCGTTGCCGCTCTTGATGAAAAAATCCCAGAACCGGTTCGTGATACCGACAAACCATTCCTGATGCAGATTGAAGATATCTTCTCGATTGAAGGTCGTGGCACCGTCGTCACTGGCCGTATCGAGCGTGGTATCGTGAACATCAACGAAGAAGTCGAAATCGTCGGTCTCCGCCCGCTTGCGAAGACGGTTGTGACTGGTATCGAGATGTTTAACAAGCAGCTCGACCGTGGTCAGGCCGGTGACAACGCTGGTCTCCTCATCCGCGGTATCAAGAAAGAAGATGTTGAGCGCGGTCAGGTCTTGGCCAAGCCGGGATCCATCACTCCGCACACCGAATTTGAAGGTGAGGTCTATATCCTCTCCAAGGAAGAAGGTGGTCGTCACACTCCGTTCTTCAAGGGTTACAAGCCGCAGTTCTACATCCGTACCACAGATGTGACCGGTGAAGTGATTCTCCCGGAAGGTACCGAGATGGTGATGCCCGGTGACACTATCAAGCTCAAAATCGTCCTCATCGCTCCAGTCGCTATGGAAGAAGGTATGCGCTTCGCTATTCGTGAAGGTGGTCGTACCGTTGGTGCCGGTGTCGCGACGAAGATCCTCAAATAATTTGATGGAACTGAGTCTCGGGAAAAAGGTTCCCGAGACGACTGTTCTCTCAACAGACTCATTCACAAATCATGGCTACGAAGAAAAAAGAGGAAGTGACGACGCGAGTCCGGATCAAGATCAAGGCCTATGACCACAAGGTCATCGATCAGTCAGCCCGGAAAATCGTCGAGACAGCGGAACGTACAGGTGCGGAAATCACCGGCCCAGTACCGCTCCCGACCGAGATCCACAAGGTGACGGTCAACCGCTCGACGTTCGTCCACAAGAATTCGCGCGATCAGTACGAGATGCGGGTTCATAAGCGCCTCATCGACATCCTCAATCCCAACGCGAAGACAATCGATAATCTCACGAATCTCGATTTGCCGGCCGGAGTGGATATCGAAATAAAAATGTAGTTGTGACGGCGTAAGCCACTCGTTCAAGTCTCTTCTTCTCCTCTTACGAAAGTCGAAGAAAAGATACTAAGCGAGCCAGACAGAAACTGGCACGCGGACAAGTGATCCAGTTTTTTTGTTACCACCTTTACCCAAGTACAAATCTGTTATGAAGTGTCTCCTCGGCAAAAAACTCGGCATGACGACGCTCTTCGATGAAACGAAGGGGGCCTTGAACGTGACCTTGATTGAGTGCGAGCCGAACACGGTCTCGCTTCATCGGACGGCGGAGAAGGACGGCTATGTTGCGGTGCAGCTTTCTCATCCACTGACGACGAAGAAAACGACCGCCCGCGAATTCCGGCTCGATCTGAATGACGGCAGCCAAGAGGAAGGTGTCAAAACACTTGAGAATTTTGCGCTTTCTACTACGGTCTCAGTCGCTCAGTTCGAGATCGGCGAAAAAGTCCATGTCTCTGGTATCACCAAGGCAAAGGGTTTTCAGGGTGTCGTCAAGCGGTATGGATTTGCCGGTGGCCGCGCCTCTCACGGTGGCAAGCACGATCTTCGCAAACCAGGTTCGATTGGAGCAACATTTCCTGAACACGTTATCAAGGGTCGTCGCATGGCCGGCCGCATGGGCGCGGATCGATTCACAGTAAAGAATCTCGTTGTCGAATTCGTCGATGCGGAAAAGGGCGTGCTCGGTGTCCGCGGCGCAGTTCCAGGAGTCGTCGGCCGATTGGTAGAAATCCGTAGCGCCAAGTAAGAATATGTCTCAAATCATTGTCAAAAACTTGGCCGGGAAAGATGTCGAAACGATGGAAGTTGACGATCGGATTTTCAATGTGGAGCGCAATGACGCACTTGTCCATCAAGTCTTTACCGTCCTCATGGGAAATCTCCGGAGCCCGATCGCTCATACGAAAGATCGATCCGAGCGCGCTGGTACCGGCAAGAAACCATGGAAGCAGAAAGGCACCGGTCGCGCACGTGCCGGCTCCGTCCGTAGTCCTTTGTGGCGCAAGGGTGGTGTGACTCATGGTCCGACCAATGAACGGAATTTCTACCGTGAAGTGAGTCAGAAGATGCGTCAGAAGGCGGTGCTTATCGCTCTTTCTGAAAAGCTGCGCACGGGAAAGCTTATTGTCACCGATACCCTCGCGGTCGCTGATAAGAAGACAAAGATTTTTGAAAAAGCCCTCACCGCGCTCGCTATCAGCCCGCGCAAAGTAGTTGTGAGTGTTATGACCGCTGAACAGGCCGACGCCCGGGCGATGCGCAATATCCCGACCGTGACGGTTGCTCATAACCCCGATCTCAATGTGCTCCATCTTCTCAAGAGTGAATACGTGCTCATGAGCAAGTCCGGTCTCATGGAGATTGATAGCCGGTTCAAGAGCTGGAAGAAATAATCACTATGGCTATTCTCAAGAAAACTGAAAAGGAATCGAAAGTCGAGAAGAAACTCTCGTCTCTCGCGACCCGCGTGTTGGTCCGTCCGCGCATTACCGAGAAATCGTATGCCGTGAACGCCCTCGACCAGTACGTGTTCCAGGTCACGATGTCCGCGACCAAGACTGAAGTGAAACGCGCGGTTGAAGAGGCTTATGGCGTTTCTGTCGTCGCGGTGAATATGGTCCGTCTTCCGGGAAAGAAAAAGAATTACGGCCAGACCGCCGGTCGTCGCAGCGCCGTCAAGAAAGCGCTCGTCCGATTGAAGAAAGGCGAAACAATCCAGTTATTCCAAGCCGGTATCTAAGACTATGGCCATCAAGATCTACAAAAAGAATAATGCCGGACGCCGTTTCATGTCGATCGTGAAGCCGGATGCCGTCACGGACCGAAAGCCGGAGAAATCGCTCCTGGCACCAAAGCCAAAGAAGGCGGGTCGCTCACTCGGTAAGATTTCGGTTCGCCACCAGGGTGGCGGTGTGAAGCGTCGCTACCGCATTATTGATTTCAAACAGGATAAGCATGGCATCCCGGCCAAGATTGCCTCGATCGAGCTCGATCCGAACCGTTCGGCCCTGATTGCGCTTTTGACGTACGCCGATGGTGAGAAGCGCTATATCCTCGCGACCCATGATATGCGGGTCGGTCAGACCATTGTTTCCGGTCCGGAAGCCCCAGTTGAGCTCGGTAACCGCCTCCTTCTTTCCAATATCCCGGCTGGTACGACTATCTGCAATATCGAAATGCAGCGTGGCAAAGGCGGACAGATCGTCCGGAGTGCCGGTTCCCAGGCGACCTTGATGGCGCTCGATGGTCCGATGGCACAGGTGAAGCTTTCCTCAAGCGAAGTTCGCCTCGTGCCGAAAGATTGCTATGCGACGATCGGCCAGGTCTCGAACTTCGAGCACAGTGCTGAACGCATCGGAAAAGCCGGCCGCGCCCGCCATATGAACCGTCGTCCGGCCGTCCGCGGTACCGCGATGAACCCGGTCGACCATCCGCACGGTGGTGGTGAGGGTCGCCAGCCGATCGGTATGCATCCGAAGACCCCATGGGGTAAGGCTGCTCTCGGGAAGAAGACCAGAAAACGCAAGCATCGCACCAATCAATACATCATCCGCCGCCGCAATAAGAAGTAAAGCCTATGTCACGAAGTCTCAAAAAAGGACCATACGTCGACCCTCGACTCTTGAAGAAGATCGATGGCCGGCCGCACGGGGACCGTACGGTCATCAAGACCTGGTCGCGCGCTTGCGTCATCGCGCCTGAAATGGTAGGCTTTACCTTTGGCGTTCACAACGGCAAGGACTTCGTCTCGGTACTCGTGACTGAAGAAATGGTTGGTCATCGCTTGGGCGAGTTTTCGCTCACTCGGAAGTTTACCCGCCATGGTGGCAAGATGCAGAAAGAGATCGAACTCGCGAGCAAGCAGCGTGAACTCGATGCTGCGAAGGCTGCCAAATCAACTGACAAGAAATAATATTTCCGTATGCGCGTCGAAGCAACACTCAACAATCTGCGCATCGCTCCTCGCAAGGTGCGATTGGTGACCCACTCGATTGTGGGCTTGGGCGTCGTGGCTGCACTCGTCCAGCTCCGCCGTCAGGTGAAGCGGAGCTCGCAGCCGATCATGGTGCTGCTCAAAAGCGCGATTGCCAATGCGAAGAACAATTTCCAGCTCGCTGAAGAAGGGCTTTTCGTGAAAGAGGTTGCCGTTATGGACGGCGTCCGGCTCAAGCGCTTCACTCCGAAAGCCTTCGGTCAGGCAACGCCTATTCTCCGTCGTACCTCCAAGGTTCGTATCGTCCTCGATGAGCGAGCCGTGAAAGAGGTAAAGAAAGTGATTGCCAAAAAAGTTGCTAAGACCGCCACGAAGAAAACCGTTTCCAAACCGGTCGCCAAGAAAGTCGCCGCTAAAAAGACTGAAAACAAGCAAGCCTAAGCGCTATGGGAAACAAGACCAATCCAACTGGAATCCGCCTGGGAATCACCGCTGACTGGCAGTCACGCTGGTTTGCTGAGGGCAAAACACTCCGTACCAATCTCCGAAAGGACGTTGAGATGCGCGATTTCATCCAGAAGCAGTGGAAGAGCGCAGCCATCGCATCCGTCGAGATTGAGCGCTCGACTGGCATGATGAAGGTGATTATCCGCACTTCCCGCCCTGGTGTCCTCATCGGTCGTGGTGGTACCGGCATCGAGGACCTCACCCGAGCTCTCCGTAAGCGTTTCTTCGCTGGCAAGAAAGTCGACCTCAAAGTCGAAGTTCAGGAAGTGAAACACATGGAAGAGAGTGCGATGCTCGTCGCTCAGCAGGTGGCCGAGCAGCTCGAGAAGCGGACCCCGTTCCGTCGTGTGCTCAAAGGAACGCTCGACCAGGTAGAGGCGAATAAGGCGCTCCTTGGTGTGAAGATTGAAATCGCTGGCCGTCTCGGCGGCGCCGAAATGTCCCGCCGCGAATGGCTCTCCCGCGGTAAGATCCCTCTCCATACGCTCCGTTCCGATGTTGACTTCGCCCGCTATGAAGCGAAGACGACCTACGGTGTGATCGGCGTGAAGGTCTGGATCTACAAGGGAGAGAAGTTTGAAGAAAAAATCGAAGAATAATTTTAGATACGAGAAAGAAGACGGCTATGAACCTCATGCCCCGAAAAGTGAAGCATCGCAAAGTCCAGCGCGGATACAATCCGGTCGGGACGGTTGCTTCGCGCGGCGACAAAATCAGTTTCGGTGCTTTCGGACTGAAGGCGACTGAGGGTGGAATCATCTCTGCCCGTCAGATCGAGGCCGCTCGCCGGGCTATGACTCGGTTCATCGCTCGCGGTGGAAAAGTTTGGATTCGCATCTTCCCTGACACGCCGATTACGAAGAAGGGCGAGCAGACACCGATGGGTAAAGGAAAAGGAACGCCAGACCACTTTGCTGCCAAGGTCTCTGCCGGCCGTATGCTCTTCGAGCTCGACGGTGTGCCGAAAGCGACTGCTGCTGAGGCAATGCGTCTTGCCGCTCACAAGTTGTCCGTAAAGAGCCGATTTGTCGTCAAAGAACAATAGTATGAAAGCGAAAGAATGGCGGGAAAAATCAGTCGGTGAGCGCGAGAAAACTCTTCTCGAGCTTCAAGACAAGCTCCGGACGCTCCGTTTCGACCTCGCAACACGCGCTTCGAAGCAGCACAGCGAGCATCGGAAAACGCGGCGCGATATCGCCCGACTCCACACGCTTGAGCGCGAGGAAGGAACGGCCAAAGAGGACTAATGTAACTCAAGAACGTATGACACCATCGAACACAACCAAGCAAACGAATAGCCCAACCTGGAAAGGGACGGTGGTTTCGGTTGGGATGAAAAATACGGTGGTCGTCGCTGTCGAGACGCTCAAGACACACCCGAAATACAAGAAGCAGTACCAGGCCACCAAGCGGTACAAGGTTGAAACAGAAGGTAAGGAATATGCACTCGGTCAGGTCGTGACCTTCCGTGAGTGCCGACCGCTCTCGAAAGAGAAGCATCACATCATCGCCCTCTAATATGATCCAAGCAGAATCCAGACTGATCGTCGCAGACAACTCGGGAGCCCGAGTCATCGAGTGCTTCAAAGTGCTCGGCGGGACGCGCCGACGCTATGCCGGACTTGGTGATATCGTGGTGGCTTCGGTGAAGGTCGCCGAACCGCGCGGTCTCGTGAAGAAGGGCGATAAGGTGAAAGCGGTCATCGTTCGTCAGCGCACCGCTCATCGCCGCAAAGACAATTCGTACATCCGTTTCGATGAGAATGCCGCTGTTATCCTCGAAGGTGCGACCCAGGAGCCGAAGGGTTCCCGCATCTTCGGACCGATCGCTCGCGAACTGCGCGAGAAAGGTTTCGCGAAAATCGTTTCACTCGCACCCGAAGTACTCTAAGGCTATGAAGATCAAGAAAGGCGACCAAGTACAAGTGATAGCTGGCAAGGACCGCGGCAAGCGCGGCACGATTGTTCGGGTTTTCCCTGAAGCCGACCGGGTGGTCGTCGAAGGAGCCAACATGGGTAAGCGTCACCGCAAGGGCAAGAGCGCGGGCGAGAAGGGCGAACGGATCGAAATGGCGATGCCGCTCCATGTTTCGAACGTCATGCTCGTCGACGCTGAAACTGGCAAACCGACCCGCATCGGCTACCGCATGAATGGAACAGACAAGGTGCGCGTCAGCAAGAAATCCGGCAAGGATATCAACTAGCAGATACTATGTCATCTCTTACGAAGAAAAATTACGAAGCGAAAGCTCTCCCGGCCCTGAAAAAACTTCTCGGTACGGAGAATCCGAATGCGCTCCCGAAGATCGACCGGGTCGTGGTGAATGTCGGCGTGGGTAAATTCCTCAAGGAATCGAACCGCATCGACGAGATCCGCACTTCGCTCGAAATGATCACGGGTCAGAAAGTAGTTTCGACCAAGGCTCGGAAAGCGATCGCCGGATTCAAGATCCGCGAGGATCTCGAAGTCGGAATGCGCACGACGCTTCGGGGAAAGCGGATGTGGGATTTCCTTGATCGCCTCATCCATGTCGCTCTGCCGCGTGTTCGTGACTTCCAGGGAATCACGCTTCGATCCGTCGATACCTACGGTAACTGCAATATCGGTATCAAAGAGCATCTCGTTTTTCCAGAAATCGTCCCGGAGAAAGTGCAGACTATTTTCAGTTTCCAGATTACGATTGTGACCACCGCGAAGGACGTGAAGTCGGGTGAGGCCCTCTTCCGGGCCATCGGATTGCCGCTCCAGACGGGTAAATCAGAAGAATCACGCTAACCAAAGCTATGGCAAAAACATCGACCTACGCTCGCTCACTGAAGACCCCGAAGTTCTCGACCCGGATTGTTCGGCGTTGCTGGCGTTGCGGCCGGAAACACGGCTATATGCGAGCCTACGATATCTGCCGTATCTGCTTCCGAGAGCTCGCGAGCAAAGGCGAGATCCCCGGAGTCAGAAAGTCGTCATGGTAATTACGAGAACCCTCATAAATCATCAGGTATGTTAGACCCAATAGCAGAAATGCTCACTCGAATCAGGAATGCACAGCGCGCAGGACATGCGACCGTGCGTATTCCAGCTTCCCGAATGAAACTGTCAATCGCTGAGATTCTCAAGGCGGAAGGTTTTGTCGAGGATGTGGCGGTTGTCGAGGAGGGTGTGAAGAAGGATCTCAGCATCACCCTGAAGTACCGTGATCTGTCGCTCACAAAGCGCGAGGGAGCCATCCAGGAGATTGAGCGCATCAGCAAGGAAGGCCGTCGTGTCTATGTCAAGAAGAATGAGGTCGTCAAAGTGAAGAATGGTTACGGTATCTCGATCATCTCGACTTCCCAGGGACTCATGACCGGACTCCAGGCCCACAAACGCCGCCTCGGAGGGGAATATATCTGCCAAGCCTGGTAAATACACGACTATGAGTAGAATTGGAAAAAAGCCATTTCAGATCCCGGATAAGTGTGAGGCATCGCTTCACGCGAATGTCTTGACGGTGAAAGGTCCGAAGGGGACGCTTACTCTGACGCACACGCTCGATGTCGCGATTACGATTGTTGATGGGCAGATTCTTGTCGAAAAGAAGGGGAGTTCGCTTCAGGCACTCGCCATGTGGGGGACGGTTGCAAAACTCGTGAAGAATCTCTTCGAGGGTGTGACGACCGGATTTTCTCGCCAACTCGAACTGAACGGTGTCGGTTTCCGAATGGCCGTCGCTGGCAAGAAGCTCAACCTCGCGCTTGGTTTTTCCCACCCGGTCGTGATGGAAATCCCTGAAGGAATCGAGGCGAAAATCGAAAACAATGTCCTCACCCTTTCCGGAATGGACAAGCAGAAAGTTGGACAGTTCGCAGCGGTTATCAAGAAGCTGAAGCCGGTTGAGCCATACAAGGGCAAGGGATTCCGCTATGTCGGTGAACAAGTCCGTCGCAAGGAAGGTAAGAAGGCCTCCGCCTAATCAAACGCTATGAAAAAGACCCATCCAACCAAGCTGAAGCGTACCCGTCGGCACATCCGTGTCCGATCGAAGATTGCCGGTACCGCTGAATGTCCGCGGATTGTCGTGTTCCGGAGTCTTCAGGGCGTTTCGGTCCAGGCGGTAAACGATTTCGCTGGAAAGACAATTGCCCAGGCCAATTACCAGGAGCTCGGCAAAAAGTCCAAGAACACCGTCGTTGAGGCCTCTGCAGTCGGTAAACTTCTCGGAGACCGTCTGATGAAGCTCGGCGCAAAAAAGGCAGTCTTTGATCGTGCTGGCTATCTGTATCACGGCAAGGTGAAGGCGGTGGCCGAAGCGGTGCGCGGTACGGGTGTCGAGATGTAAGTATTTTGAATACGTAAAGCTTTATGGCGACCAACAATAATCAATCAGCAGGGAAGGGTGGACGGCCGCGCCGCGGTGGATCGCGAGGTCCGCGCCGCGAACGGCCGGAATACGACCAGAAGATGCTCAATCTGGCGCGTGTTACCCGTGTCGTGAAAGGCGGACGACGTTTCCGTTTCCGTGCGACCTTGGTTATCGGCAATCGCAAGGGCAAGGTCGGTGTGGGCGTCGCCAAGGGATCGGATGTCTCCGATGCCATCCAGAAGGCTTTCCAAGCAGCCAAGAAGAACATGATCAGCGTAGAGCTCACCGGGAGCTCGATTGCTCATGATGTGACGGCGAAGTATGGCAGTGCCAAGGTGCTTCTCAAACCGGCTGCGGCTGGTCGAGGACTCATCGCTGGTGGTGCGGTCCGGGCGGTCATGGATCTCCTCGGTGCCAAAGACATTATCGCGAAGTCCCTCGGCAGCTCGAATAACCTGAACGTCGCTCAAGCGACTCTCCTCGCCCTCCAGCGCCTCCGGACTCGGCCCGAAGAAGCGGTAGCCGTCGAAGCGGTTCCGGAAAAAGTAGCCGAAACCAAGGTTGCTGACAGCAAAGCGGAAGTTACCGCCTAAGAAATTCCTATGCAGATTCACGAATTACAACTTGCTCCTCGGAAGAAGGTTCAGCGCATCGGTCGTGGTGGCAAGCGTGGTACGACTTCCGGCCGCGGAACGAAGGGACAGGGTGCTCACGGTAAGAAAAAGGACCCGCTCTTCGAAGGTGGACGCTCCAGTCTTGTCGAGCGCATGAAGAAACTCCGTGGCTTCAAATCAGTCTATCAGAAGCTTTTCACCGTGACGCTCGACCGTCTTGAGAAGCATTTCAAAGAAGGTGAAAAAGTGACGCGCGATGCGTTCGTCGAAAAGAAAATTTTCGGCAAAGTCGTCCGTCGAGCGGGTGTGAAAATCGTCAATACAGGTAAACTCACGAAGAAGCTCGTTATCGGTAAGGACATCGAGCTCACAACTGGTGCCGCTGAAGTCCTTCGGGCGGGCGGTTCCACGATCGAAGAGTAGCTTCCTAAAGAAAACTAGGTAAAAGAGTCTCTGCCTCAGAGGCTCTTTTATTATGTACAAATAACGTGTTCCATGGTATACAGTAAAGTCACTTTACGGGGGTAAACTCACTCCCGTAGGGGAGACGAAACAACCCCGTTCCTCGACAACCTCTCAAGGAGAGAGATCATGACCAATCGTTGCCGTACTGCTTGGCTCTTCGCTACCCTCATTTTCATCGCCATGCTTGCTGCCTGTGGTGGCGGGGGAGATGATATTCCGGCGATGCCATTTTCTACGGCAGCCGAAGTCAGGGCTGCTTTCTTGAATGAAAGTGAAAGTCGGCGCATCCTTCCTTATGTTGGCGAACCAGTGGGCCCCGAACCACAATCTATGGCTGATCCGAGCGACATTGAGTTCCGAGGGGTCACTTCGGCTGGTGTCCCAGTCGTGCTCACACTACGGTTCCGCTATCGGTTGACGCCGATCTCTAAAGTCTCGGTAGGAGGAATACTCGTACCAGAGCTTCAGCAGATATCAGCTCGAATTGCTGGGCAAGACTATCTAGCGCCGGTCCTGGAAATTCGAGAGTACAAGGCAGGGTGGCTTCTGATCTATGCTTCGTTGCGGGCATACCAAATGAATTGGTGGGCAGAACGGTGGGTGATGTATCACCCAGGAACCAAGCAGTTCATTGACTGTGGTGAGGACGGTTCGATTCGTCCTCCCGAGTGGGGACCAGCTGTTTCTCCGGTGTGTGTGCAACGTTAGCCGACAACGAGTGTGAATTTGCCGAGTGTCCCAATAGGGTGCTCGGCGCTTTCTTTTCTTTATGAGAATTGCCAATTCGGTCATTTTGGCCTAAAATAAGGATGTTTTTGACTTTATCACCAATTGAGGCTGGTGAGGCGGAAGCTTGTTTTCGTGTCCCAGTAAACGAAGGTTAAGAACTTGCTTTATGACTGAAATTTTTTCCCAAATCCTCCGGACGCCGGATCTTCGCAAAAAGATCTTGTTTATCATTGGTCTGCTTGTCATTTATCGTCTCGTGGCGAATATTCCGCTTCCCGGCGTCGATGTCTTCGAGCTGAAGCGGCTCTTCGAGGACAATGCGCTTCTCGGGCTTCTGAATATCTTCTCGGGCGGCGGCTTGTCGAACATCTCGGTCGTGCTTCTGGGCGTTGCGCCGTACATCACGGCTTCGATTATCATGCAGCTCATGCAGACGATATTTCCGAAGCTCGAAAAGATGTACAAGGAAGAGGGGGAACAGGGCCGGCAGAAGTTCAATATGTGGACGCGCTGGCTGACCGTGCCACTCGCCTTACTCCAGTCGTTCAGTATGATTTCGCTGCTCCGTTCGCAGAACATTCTCGGTGATATCTCGTCGTTCACGATTGTGGTTATCATTCTCTCGGCGACGGCCGGTACGGTATTTCTCATGTGGCTCGGTGAGCTCATCACGGAAAAGGGGCTCGGCAACGGTGTCTCGATGCTCATCTTCGCTGGTATCGTAGCAGCGCTTCCGACCGGGGTTTCTCGTCTCTTCTCTACCTGGGATTCATCCCAATTCTTCACCTATCTCATATTCTTGGTGCTCGGCCTCATCACCATTGCCGGGGTCATTTTTATCAATGAGGGTCAACGGACAATCCCGATTGCCTATGCCAAGCGGACGCGAGGTTCGAGTGTCTACGGCGGTTCTGCTACTCACCTGCCGCTTCGCGTGAATCAGGCCGGTGTCATCCCAATCATTTTCGCTGTTTCGCTCATTCTCATTCCGACCATGATTGCGAATTACTTCGTCGCCTCGGCGAATGCGGATATCGCCGCGATGGCCGTCTCAGTCTCGACCTTCCTCCAGAACCAATGGGTGTACGGTATTTCCTACTTCACACTCGTCGTTCTTTTCACCTACTTCTATACCGCCGTCGTTTTCGATCCGGTGAAGATTTCGGAAAATCTTCAGAAGCAGGGCGGCTATGTCCCTGGTATCCGCCCGGGAATGTCGACTGCCGAATATCTCCATCACATCATCACGAGGATTACCTTCACGGGAGCCCTTTTTCTCGGTGTGATCGCCGTGCTTCCGATCGCTGTCCAAGGAATGACTGGCATCCAAGCGCTTTCGATCGGCGGTGTCAGCATTCTTATCGTCGTTTCCGTCGTACTCGAGCTCGTGAAGCATATCCAGAGTCAGCTCATGATGCGCAGCTACGAGGGGCTCTAAATCCCCCCCTTTTTTTTTCAGAGTAATTATTTTACATCAAGTCAATTCTCTATGCCTCATCGGGATACGTACATACTGCTCGGGTCCGCCGGGAGCGGTAAAAGCACTCAGGCTGAGCTTCTGAAAAGCTCGCTTCATCTCGCTCATATCGATATCGGGGCTGAACTTCGCGCCGTGGCCGCTCATGACACTCCGCTTGGCCGTCAAGTGAATGACTTCATCAACGTGAAGCATGAGTTCGCCCCGGATGATATTGTTTTCTCAGTACTTGTCGATGCGGTTCATTCCGTTCCGAGTACGGTCGGACTCCTTATTGATGGTATTCCGCGCCGCGAGAGCCAGATCCAGAAGGTGCTCGATGTTCTGACAGAATCAGGCCGGATGCTGAACAGCGTTATCTTTATCGATGTGCCGGAAGCGGTCTCAGTTGAGCGTATTTCAAAGCGCTACGCTTGTGATGGCTGTAAACGGTCCTATATTCTCGGAAAAAACTTGATTGATAGCGAAAAGCCCTGCCGGTACTGCGGCGGACATATTGCGCAGCGCGCGGATGATACTGAAGAGGGAGTGCGAAAACGCCATCAGATCTTCCACCAGGAGACGTTGCCTGTGGTGAAATACTTTGAGTCGACCGATCAATTGCTTCACGTTGATGGGAATCAGGAAACCTATAAAGTCTTTAAGTATATCCTTGAACATGTTCGACCAGACTAGTTATGCCGAAAGACCGTATTAAAACCATGCAGGAAATCGAAGCACTTCGAGAATCGGGGCACCGCTTAGCCGCTGTCATTGGAGAGCTTCTCGAGAAAGCGGTTGCCGGTATTTCCACTGGAGAGCTTGGCGATCTGGCGGAAAGGCAGATCCGTAAAGCGGGTGGAGATCCGATTTTCAAGGGCTACGGCGAGGCCTGGGGCGCTCCGCCGTTTCCGGCAGCTGTCTGCCTCTCGATCAATGAAGAGGTGGTGCACGGTATCCCTAAAAAAGACCGTATTCTTGCTGATGGGGATTTGCTCAAAATCGATATTGGTATGCGTTATCGGGGCATGGTTTCCGATATGGCGCGCATGAAAGTGATTGGTACCGGGTCGGCTCCGGTGAAGAGAATAAAGATAGTGACAGAAGCGGCGCTTGAAGCGGGAATCGCGACTCTTCATGACGGGTCCACTATTGACGAATATGCCCGAGCGGTCGAGGCGGTGGCGAAGGCGGCTGGCTTTTCCTGTGTCCGCGATCTGGTCGGTCATGGCGTCGGTCATGAGCTCCATGAAGAGTTGCAAATCCCGAATTATGTCGGCTCCGGTCTTACCAATGCCCGGTTTAAGGCCGGAATGACGGTGGCACTCGAGCCAATGGTTAATGCCGGTACCTTCCAGGTTCGTCTCGCCTCTGACGGGTGGACATTCGTGACGGCTGACGGAGCGCTTTCTGGGCATGCTGAAGATACGGTGCTCATTACGCCGGAGGGATCGGAGATACTGACCCGGGTATGAGCGAGGTGGGTGAAAATTTTCTCGGGATTGATTGGGGGAGTCAGGATGTCGGTGTTGCCCTGGCACATGCGGAAACGGGAGTGGCGATCCCGTTTATGACTGAGCGCAATGACGAAGGATTAATTGATCGGCTAGCCATCTTGATCGAGGCAGAAAACGTCGGAACGGTCGTCATCGGTATCCCATCACATGTCAATCGCGAACGAGTGGAGTATCCTGGCGAGAAACTCGGCCGGCAGCTGATCGTGAAAACTGGCGTTGCTATCGCCTACCAGGATGAGATGTTCACGACGAAGCTTGCCCAACAAGCGCTTATTAGCCGAGGGGAGAAGGGTGTCGGAAAAAAGGATGATGCGGAAGCGGCGCGGATTATACTCCAGCAGTGGATGGAAAAACAGCTTCGCGACTGAGTTCTGCAGAAAAATGCGTCCATTTGATGGATTCGGAAGTAGTCTATACTAGAGAGGGAACCCTATTTTTGTTATGTCTTGCTCTGCTCCGACGATAAAAAGGATTGGATATGCGACTGTTGTCCTGATATCGGCCGGGTTCTTTTTGTCGGTTCCGGTTTCGGCAGGTACTTACCGGGTCGTTTTGGATGAATGCAAAAAGCAGACGGGACTCGGTGAGGGGATGTGTAAGTCGCTTGTGAAGAACAATCTCAATGTGGAGAGTTGTATGAAACGAGCAGGGTTGTCGGAGAAAGAATGTGCGAAGCGGATCGAAGAGATTAAGAACGATCCAGAATTCACCGGAGTGAAAAGTGCCCCAGCTACAGCATCAACCCCGGTTGCCCCTACCACTCCTGGCCGGACTTTGATGCTGCCGCAGAATTCTGCTCGGAATGATGACCTTATCGGCCGGATCCGGTCAAAAAAAGAAGCTGATATCTCAGAGCTTGGAAAGCGAACAGAGAGCATGCTAGCTTTTCTCCGGTCGCGAGGGGTTGATACGACCTCTATTGAAGCTCAGTTCCCAGAGCTTGAGAAAAGAGCTGGAATCCTCCTTTCAGCTTATGACACGTATCGAGCAACGTATATCGGAACAATGAAAGACGATCAGTCAACGAGAACGGCTGTCCGGGGTGACGCTCGAAGAGTGGTACTGACCGCAAGAGATGCGCTGATTGAGCACTATCGGGTGAACATTCTCGTCCCTATTCGGGTCGCTCGGGACCAGATCAAATAGCGTATGTTCAAGAAAATTATCCGCATCGCCGGAATTACAAGCTCACTGCTTCTTTTCGCTGCATCGCTCGGTATCATCTTTTGGATTACTCAGGATGAACAGCAGCGACTGGCGCTCCGGGAGAGAGCTGGTTTTACGGACAATCGGGAAGTTATTTCAGCAAAAGAGACAGAGGATCAGAAGAAGGCCGAGGCTTCAGCTGCCGTAGAAACAGCTGACAAGACGATCGCTGATATCGACCGGCTGTTGTCTTCGCTCTCGACGGACGACCTCCCAAGCGAAGACTAAATGGAACCACTCCCAGAACAGCAGTATGACGATGGCGCGCTTATCGAAGATTTTCGATTAGGGAATGATGTCGCGTTTCAAATGTTGCTGGAAAAGCATACCGGAAGCGTTTATGCCTTTCTCTACCGGATGGTGCAGGACCGGGCAGTCGCGGAGGATCTTGTTCAGGAAACTTTCATCAAAGTCTGGAAACATCTCGCTCGCTTTGATACGGCGAAACCTTTCCGTACCTGGCTTTTCGCGATTGCCAAGAATGCAGCCTATGATTGGCTGAAGAAAAAGAAATCGTTGCCGTTCTCTGCATTTGCGAGCGATGGTAAAGAGGAACCGTTTGCCGATGAACCAGATGATGGACTCCTTCCGGACGAGCTTTTTTTTCGAGAGGAGTCTGCCCATGAGCTTGACCGAGTGCTCGCTGAGCTCCCTGAAAAACACCGATCTCTTATCGTTCTGATATACCAGGAAGGATTCAGTCTTCATGAGGCAGCCGAGATCTCTGGGGAGTCATATAATACAGTCAAAAGCCGGCATCAAAGGGCAATTCGACAGCTGAAAAGTCTTTTAGCTGGCGGTCTTGCGCCTAAAATAGGTGAATTCTCGTAATAAACAGTACATGCTACCTATATGTCGATGACGCTCCAGGCGCTTTTTAACGAAACAAATCCGTCCGTTCCGAATGGGCTGGTATCGCGTATCGGAAACGCGATCGAGGAAGAGCGCCTGAAAAGTGCCCGAGCCCGGGCGGGACTGGCTACTTGGAGTGCTCTTTTTTCTTTCTGTTGCTTCGTCTGGTATCTCGTGACACTCGGAGACAGTCTGATCGCTTCGGAATTCTCACAGATTGTCACCCTGGTTTTTTCCGACCTCTCCTTCGTTAGGGCGTATTCTGAAGTATTTCTCTATTCTCTCGCCGAGACCTTCCCCGTGACTCCCATCGCGCTTCTTATCGCTCCGCTCTTCCTTCATTTCCTCTCGCTTGCATTCCGCTCCCGCTACGCTTCGATAGTCGCTTTTCATGAAGCGCGTGGGCTGAGTGCTGCTTAATCATTTTCTACCGAAGAACTATGGAAACGAAAGAACCACTTGCCACTGCTTCGCACAATCATTATTCAGAAACGCTCACTGCTAAGAAGAAGTCACTTGTTGGTAGCCGGATGTCCGTTATTCTTGCTGGTCTTTTCGGCGTTCTCCTTGTGGCCGTTCTCAGCTTTGGGTTCGGCTTTTCTGCCGGGATTCGGAAGGCTCATTTTTCTGAACGTTGGGATGATAATTACGGCAAGCGCTACTTGAATCTTCCTGGACCGATGGGCGGTCCAGGAATGATATCTCGCGACATGGACAAAGGTCCGATGCGGAGTGGGTATGGAACAGCTGGAAGAATTATCGGCCTTTCCGAGTGGTTGATTACAATTGAAAGTCCGGAAGGTAATGAGCATGCTGTCACGGTTACCGGTAAGACCAGGATAAAGAAGAAGGGCGATCCGATAGAATTTTCCGGCCTCGAAGTAGAAGATCGCATCATTGTTCTCGGAAAACCGAGAGAAGATGGGTCCATCGAGGCAGATTTCATCAGGGCTGTAGGTAAAGATGATGCGGAGAGGGTTGAACAGGTAATGAAAGACACCGGCATGGGGCCGATGAGTGATATGAAATAAGCGTAAGCCGTAAAAAGCATTTTTCCTATGCCGAGAATTTTTCAAGTGATCGTCAATCATCGGATTAAGGTGCTTGTTGCTGCCGGAGCGCTCCTGGTAGGCGGGTACATCTTTTTTTCGGGGAGCGACGAAACCGGATCTACTGCTTCGGATGTTTTCCAGAAGCCGGTTTCCGTCGAACGAGGCGACCTCCGGATAACGGTGTCCGGCAGCGGTCAGGTGGAAGCAGAATCTCAGGTTGACCTAAAACCGGTTGCTGCCGGTGATGCGATCGAGGTGACGCTTATCGCAGTAAAAAATGATCAGGAAGTGAGGAAGGGACAGGTAATTGCAGTTCTCGATAACCAGGATGCATGGCGGGATGTGGAGCGCGCTGAGCTCAGTCTGCGTCAGGCGAAAATCAAAGCGCGCCAAACTGAGGAGTTGTACCCGAAAAAGACGGAAGATGACACGAGGGAGCGTCAGATTGCGGCAGCTTCGGTTGCCTCGAGTGAGCTCGCTGTTCTCGATGCTCGTGATCGTTTGGCAGATTATACGATCCGCGCCCCCTTCGACGGTATCGTTACCGGTCTCACAGTCGATAGCGGAGATACGATTTCCCAGACAAGCGTTCTTGCGTCAGTGATTACGAAAAAGCTCCGGGTGGCTGTTTCTCTTAACGAGGTCGATGCGGCGAAAGTGAGGGAGGGGAATGCGGCCAAGCTTTCTTTCGACGCTTTTCCAGGAGTAGTCATTTCAGGAGTGCTCTCAAAGCTCGCGACGATCGGTACGATTGAACAGAGTGTTGTTTCATATAGTGCTGAGATTGAGTTCCTTGAACAGCTGGCAGGACTGAAGCCGGGAATGAGCGCGAGCGCGGAAATCATCGTCAATGAGAAGGTCGGCGTTCTTCTTGTTCCGAATGCCGCTCTGAAGACAAGCGAAGGGAAAACAACAGTGTCTGTCTCTCTCGAGAATCGTCGGACCGGAGGCAGCGAGGATGCTCCTTCGGACAAAGAAAGTCGGGAAATCATTACCGGACTTTCAAATGATATTTACACGGAAGTCATTTCTGGCCTCAAAGAAGGTGACAGAGTCTTTGTCACTAGTGTGTCTACAACGAACGCTCCTTCGGCAAGAACATCAAACCAGGGTTCGCTCATGAATATTTTCCGTGGTCAGAGCAGCGGCCAGAGCCGCTCGATGGCAAGATAGCTCTTCCTATGCTCGAATGCCGAAACATCAGAAAATCATATGTGAATGGTGATGAAAGGACGGAAGTCCTCAAAGGAGTCTCTTTCACGATTCGAGACGGTGAATTCGTGTCAATCATGGGTCCGAGCGGGAGCGGAAAGTCAACGCTTATGCACATCCTTGGGGCACTTGATACGCCGACTTCCGGTCAATATTTTTTTGACAAGAAAGACGTCTCTCGGCTTTCCGAGGATGAATTGGCCGTGTTACGCCGCGAGAAGATCGGATTTGTCTTCCAGGCATTCAATCTTCTCGCGCGGACGAGCGTGCTGCGCAATGTGATGTTGCCACTCGTCTACCTCGAGGCGCCGCGGGCCGAACGGGCCGAACGGGCGGCGAAGGCACTCCGCGCTGTTGGTCTGGAAGAAGCGCGCTGGGAGCATAAGTCCAATCAGCTTTCGGGCGGGCAGATGCAACGCGTTGCAATTGCTCGGGCGCTTGTGAATGAACCGGCGCTTATTCTGGCTGACGAGCCGACCGGAAACCTCGATACCAAGACCGGAGAGAAAGTGCTCGAGACATTTGAACGGCTAAACCGAGAGTTGGGACACACCGTCATCCTTATTACTCACGAGGATGATGTAGCGAACCATGCTGATCGTATCCTTTCAATTCGTGATGGCGAACTTGTGGGTGATGTACTGACTCGAAAATCCCGTTGAATATTCCTATGCTTGCTCCAGACCTCATCCAGGAAATCTATACAGCCGTGACCGTCAATAAGTCACGTACGAGTCTGACCGTGCTCGGAATTGTGATTGGTATTGCCTCGGTCATTATCATGGTTGCTATCGGCCAAGGGACCCAGACGGCGATTAAAGAGAATATCCAGGCGATTGGATCTAATCTTGTCATCATCCGTCCCGGCGCGCAGCAAGGCCCTGGTTCGTCCGTCCAAGGTGCTCAGGGATCGGCTCAGTCGCTTACGCTTGAAGACGTTGCTGTTCTTGAAGCTTTACCGAGCGTCCAGGCAGTCGCCCCGGAAGCTCAGGCACGAGGAAAACAGGTTACGGCCGAAGGGAAGAATACGAATACGAGTGTCATGGGGGTTACGTCGGAATACCCCATGGTGCGTAATATTCAGCTGTCCCAAGGTGTATTTCTTACGGCGACCCATGAGCGCTCGCTGTCAAAGGTGGCCGTTCTTGGTCCCGAGGTCGCGAGCGAGCTTTTTCCCGAGACTGACCCGATCGGAAGGAAAGTTCGGATCGGCAGCGTTGATTTTACGGTTATTGGCGTGACCGTCGCGAAGGGCGGAACTGGATTCGGAAGTTCGGATGATGTCATCTATATCCCTGTTGCGACAGCACAGCAATTTTTAACGGGTAGCAAATTCCTTTCGAATATCAATGTCCAGATACGGACCGGCGAGGATATGGCCATTGCCGCTGAAGAGGTAAAATTGGCACTCATGGCTACGCATGGGATAGCAGTAGGCGAGACGGCGGACTTTTCGCTTCTGAACCAGGCGGACATCGTTGCGACAGCGTCAACGGTGACAGAAACGTTAACAATGCTCCTCGGAGCAGTCGCAGGTATTTCCCTCATCGTGGGTGGAATCGGAATCATGAATATGATGCTGACCTCTGTCACTGAACGCACCCGGGAGATCGGCCTTCGGAAGTCGATTGGTGCCCGTGGTCGGGATATCCGGCTCCAATTTCTTTTCGAGGCCGTAGTCCTTACGTTCGTTGGCGGTCTCCTCGGGATTTTTTGGGGTGTCGTCATCGCTTCTCTTCTCAATCGGTATGGTCTTTCGGCGGAAATCTCGGTTAATTCAATACTCCTCGCTTTCAGTGTCTCGGCGGTCATAGGCATCGTCTTTGGCTATTATCCGGCCAGCCGTGCGGCACGACTCAATCCGATCGAGGCGCTTCGTTATGAATAGGGGGTTGATGAAAACTGCAAGCTGAGAGAGAATGAGGAGGTAATACTTTACTTTCTATAGTATGGCGCCAATTAAAAAAAGCACGATATTTCTCGGTGTCGCCGCTCTGGCGGGACTCGTAGCGGCGGTGAAATTCCTGCTGCCTTCGAAAACAGAACCGGAACCGACAATGACGACTGCGAAAACGACAACCTCAAAATCGATGGTTCCGGAAGCACAGGAGGTACCAGTAACGGCGAACAAGGAGGCTAAGGAAATTTCGGTCAATGCAAGTTACGGTAATCCTTCAGGCAAGGATGATGTGAAGTTTTCGCTCTTTGTTGATTCAACCGGCATGATTGTCGACGCCAAGGCCGACGTGTTGGCCACGAATGAGATTTCCAAAAAGCGACAAACCGCTTTCGCCGAGGGATTCCCGCTGGCCGTAAAGGGAAAGAAACTTTCCGAGCTTAATGCTATCGACAAGGTTGGCGGATCGTCCCTGACGACCAAAGCGTTCAATGACTCGCTCACTGAAATGAAGTCGGCCTTCTAAGATACGTGATGGTTTCGAAAAGAGTTTCTTTTAAGGCTTATTTCAGCTCGTTTTCTTGCTGTCACCGGCCAGCCAACGTATACTAAGGCTAATTAACGTAATCATCTTATGTTTCACGAAAATACGCAGCAGTCGGTAAAATCTCTTTCCTGGCTCCTCATCGCTGTTGCTGCACTTCTTGCCGCGGTAGAGTTCGGTCGTTCGGTGGACAAGACGTACCCAACGCGAAGCTTTACCGTCGAAGGAGAGGGTAGGGTTGAAATCGTGCCCGATGTCGCGAAATTTTCCGTTTCCGTTGTTTCTGATCAGGGAAGGGATGTTGCCGCTGTTCAGAAGGCGAATACCGAAAAAATGGCAGCGGTAAACGCGTTCCTGAAAGAATCGGGCGTTGCTGAAAAAGATCTCAAGACGGAGGAATATACACTGTCTCCTCGCTATGACTACCCGAATTGTGTCGGCCTTTCAGTCTGTCCGCAACCGATAATTGCTGGCTATACCCTGACTCAGACTCTGCGTGTGACGGTCCGAGAAACGGATAAGATCGGGGATCTTCTCTCGGGTGTGGTATCCAAGGGTGCGAATACAGTCTCCCAAGTCGTCTTTACTGTGGATGACGAAGAGGATACAAAATCTGATGCAAGAAATAAAGCTATCGAAGCTGCCCAGGAGAAAGCGGCTCGGATTGCGAAAGATGCTGGCTTCGAAATCGGTAAACTGATTTCGATTTATGAGACGCCCCAGCAGATGTTTGGCTATGGCGGCGGTGCAGCTGAGGGCGATGCATACGGTGCCAAGGGTCTGTCGGCAAACGCGGCGGCTCTCGCTATCGAGCCTGGTACGAACGAAACAAAGGTGAATGTCAGTCTGACGTACGAGATTCGATAGAGCCGCCTGGTGCTTCGGCTGGTTTTTTGTCCAGATAAATACCCAATTGAATATATTTTATGAATCTTTACGACGCTTCCGTGCCGGTCTATGTGAAGATGCTTGAGAATCTCGCGCAGATTCTTGCTAAGAGTCAGAGCTGGGCGAAAGAACAGGGAAAATCAGAAGATGAGCTGCTGGACGCGAAACTGGCGCCGGATATGTTCCCGCTTATCCGTCAGGTGCAGATTGCTTCTGATCATGCTAAAGGGATCAGCGCACGCTTGGCCGGACAGGAACCACCGAAGATGGAGGATGTTGAAACGACTTTCGATCAGGCGATTGAGCGAATTCGGAAGACGGTCGATTACCTCAAGACACTCAACCCGGCGCTGTTCGAAGGCGCGAGCTCACGGCAGATCCTATTTCCGTATGTTCCGGATACGTACCTTCTGGCCGAGGAGGCGCTGTTCGAATCTTCCCTCCCGAATTTCTTTTTTCATGTGACGATCGCCTACGGCATTCTCCGGAGAGAGGGTGTGCCGCTCGGAAAGGCCGATTTCATCGGTCATCTGCCGCTGAAGGCGATTCAGAAATAGCACCCTTATGGCCGTAGCATTATCGATCAAAGACCTGAAGAAGACCTATGCGAACGGAGTGAGCGCGCTTAAAGGCGTCTCGCTCGATGTCGAAGAGGGCGATTTCTTCGCGCTCCTCGGCCCCAACGGCGCCGGTAAGACGACACTCATCGGTATCGTATCCGGTCTCGTCAATAAGGATGCGGGTATGGTTAGTATCGGAAGCCTTTCCATTGATGATGAACCAGCAAAAGCCAAGCAGCATGTCGGCGTCGTTCCTCAGGAATTCAACTTCGGCATCTTCGAGAAGGTTGAGAATATCATCATCGACCAAGCGGGATATTATGGTATTCCCCGGAAAAAGGCGGCAATTGCGGCGGAAAAATACCTGAAAAAGCTTGGGTTGTGGGAGAAGCGGCATGAAACAGCGCGCTCACTGTCTGGCGGGATGAAGCGCCGACTCATGATTGCCCGCGGCCTCGTCCATGAACCGAGACTGCTCATTCTCGATGAGCCAACGGCCGGCGTTGATATCGAGCTTCGACGCGGAATGTGGGACTTTCTCCGCGAGCTCAATGAGTCAGGTGTGACGATTATCCTCACGACTCATTACCTGGAAGAAGCAGAGCAGCTCTGCCGGCACGTGGCCATTATCAGTCAGGGTGAGATTGTGGAGCGAGG
Source organism: Candidatus Moraniibacteriota bacterium (assembly GCA_052034935.1). Lineage (GTDB taxonomy): Bacteria > Patescibacteriota > Minisyncoccia > Moranbacterales > UBA1568 > SSEF01. The sequence continues at coordinate 23,616 of JBPOIB010000007.1, read as the reverse complement.
CGAAATCAAGTCCCTACTTGCATCGATGGAGAAAGAGACATTTGTTTTCGATCTCGGGACATCGATTCTGGAACAGGATTTGGCAAAACTCCAGCCGTTTTCCGCTGTGCCGGGAGACCGGTCGGTCGAACTCACCCTCACCAAGGATGCGACTCTAGATAAGGCTATCCTCGCTCTCCATAGTCTCGGCCTAGAAGTGAAAAGCCTTCGGAATAAGACGAATCGGCTCGAAGAATTCTTCGTCCAGAAAACCAATAAAGCCTGAAGTCTATGACCGGAACAGAACTGTTGGTCGCCTACTACACAATTGTCCGAAAAGAGACGCTGCGGTATCTGCGGGTATGGTCGCAGACACTTCTGCCACCGGTCGTCACGATGTCGCTGTATTTCGTCATCTTTGGCGGTTTCATCGGCTCGCAGATCGCGCCAATCAACGGCTACTCTTACATGGAATTCATCATTCCCGGTCTTATCATGATGTCAGTCATCACGAGCTCCTTCATGCATACTGTATCGTCATTCTACTTTGCAAAATTCCAGAAAACACTCGAGGAAATCATGGTCTCACCGACCCCATACCCGGTTGTCATCGCTGGCTATGTCTCGGGAGGCGTACTTCGTGGGATGACAGTAGCAGCATTGGTTATGGTTGTCGCGAGTTTTTTTACCGATGTCCCAATGGCTCATCCCGGAATCATGCTTCTTTTTGCACTCCTCACCTCAGTGCTTTTCTCTCTGGCCGGATTGCTAAATGGCGTCTTCGCTAATGGTTTCGACGGAATTTCAATCGTACCGAATTTCGTTCTGACGCCGCTGACGTATCTGGGTGGCGTGTTCTATTCCATTACGATGCTACCGCCGTTCTGGCAATCCGTCTCACAGTGGAACCCGATCCTTTATATGGTTAATGGTTTCCGGTACGGGTTCCTCGGAGTTTCTGACGTATCAGTGATCTTCGCCGCGAACTTACTCATCGGTCTCACAACGGTACTCTTTGCCTACACATGGTATTTGTTCAAGACGGGACGTGGCCTGAGAGCGTAAATAAAGTCGTTCTTTGCTACAATTAGCAAAGAATCTATGGAATCCTCTTTCTGGAAACTTCTCATCGTTGGCGGACTGTTCGCGGTCGGAGTAGCCGTTGTTTTCTTATGGCAGCATGATAAACAGACTGATGCGAAAGAACGCCAAATGCTCTCTCTGTCCGCTCCTGAGCCGGAAGATGAGTGGCGGAGCCGGCTTTCTCCCGAGGCATATAAGATTCTCCGTGAGGCGGGGACGGAAAAGCCGTTTTCGAGTCCGCTCAATGATGAGAAGCGTCCCGGCACCTATGTCGCTGTCGATACCGGAAAGCCACTGTTTCGCTCGGAAGATAAGTTTGATTCCGGTACGGGGTGGCCGAGCTTTACCCGGCCGATTTCCCCTGATGCTATCCTGACTCGGCCGGACGGTGATCTTTTCGGTGAACGCACGGAGGTACTTTCAACCGCCGGTGGACACCTGGGTCATGTCTTTGCTGATGGTCCTGCTCCGACCGGACTACGCTACTGCATGAACGGGGCGGCGCTTAAGTTTATTCCAGACTAGACTATGTCGCTGAAAGTAGCCGGAGTAATCGGTGCGTTTGTTTTAGCCGGAGGATTCGTCTGGTATTTTTTAGTCGACGATACGGCGATAAAAAACGTACCGCTTCGTTCGACTGGGCCGATACTCTTTTTTGGTGATAGTCTGGTCGCAGGAGTGGGGGCAAGTGTCGGCCACGATCTACCTACACTACTCGGCGAGTCCCTCGGTGAACCGGTCCTCAATTATGGCGTCTCGGGGGATACGACTCGACAGGTTCTCGCCCGACTTACAGCGGCACGGAGTGAGAAACCGCGGCTCGTACTGATTCTCCTTGGGGGGAATGATTTTCTTCAGAAAGTACCGCGAACGGAAACCTTCGCGAATCTTGAAAAGATCATTGCCGGCTTTCAGTCCGATGGCGCGGCGGTCGTCCTTATCGGGGTGCGGAGCGGTCTAATTGGTGGGGGAGCGGATGGAGAGTATGAGGCTCTGGCCGAAAAGAGTGAGGCACTCAGTATCGCCGACGCGCTCAAGGGTGTCTTCGGTGATTCTACGCTCATGAGCGATACGATCCATCCGAATGACCGCGGCTATGAAAAAATCGCCGATCGGATCCTGGACGAGATCAAACCGATTCTTGATGAACACTAGGACATGTCTCACACCGGTATCCATCATCGGTTGGATGACCTGCCATTCCTGGGATTGGCGGCTGCTCTGGCGGCTGGGCTGTTCTTCCCTGAGTGGTTCGCATCAGTTCACGGACTGACCGTATTTTTTCTGCAGTTCATATTTTTTGTGAGCGGTCTTCGGATTGACCTTGGGTCTATCCTTACTGAATTTCGAGACGTCAAGCTCCTGTTTGCGGTCGGTTTCCTCCGGCTCATCGCTTTCCCCGTTTTTGTCGCTGGCCTGTCGATCATTTTTTTCCCGGAGCTTCTGGCACCACTGGTTTTGCTTTCGGCCATGCCAGCCGGGATGACCTCACCACTTTTTGTGGATATGATTCGTGGCAATGTCCCCCTTTCGCTTTTTGTGACTGCTGGGACATCGCTTCTCTCGGTGTTCTCGCTCCCTATAGTCCTTTCATTCCTCGGCCCTGGCGCCACTGCTTTCGAGCCATCCACGATATTCCGGACACTGCTCACGGTCATGGTGTTGCCGCTTTTCATATCACAGCTCGTCCGGCACTTTTCATACGGAAAATATCTTATCCATACATCTCAATCGGTCGCGCGCACGGGATCGATCATGGCATTATGGCTCCTCATCGCGAGCATCGCCTCAAAACACAATGCCGAAATACTCTCCGGACTGATGAGCGATGACTCACTGAAGGCATTCTTGCTTATGTCGGGACTACTCATTCTCTTCCATATCGCCTGCTATTTTGCTTGTTTTTGGCGTTCCCGAACAGACCGTCTGACGGTGACACTCTCGCTCTCGTATATGAATTTCACGCTCGCGATATTTTTGGCGGAAACTATTTTCCGTGATCCCGCCGCCGTGATGGTAGTGATCCTTTCAATGCTGCCCTGGAATATCGGACTCATTCTTTTCCAGTGGCTGGTCCGGAAGAATGGCTGGATACTGCCCGAGTCCGAAGGTAAGAAAAAACCCGCTTTCGCGGGCTAGGCCTGTTCGGCTGATTTCTTCACAACTTTCTTCTTCGTTTTCGCCTCCTCGATTCGATCGGTTGCAGCCCAATGACGAAGGTTCGTAATCGCGTTCATCATCGCTCGCCGGGTCTTGTAACTCTCGCCGGTTGCGACTGATTCGCCATTGCCGCCGATGAGTTTCCATCGATAGCCACCGTTCTTGTCCCGAGAGACCGCGAAATGCGTCGTTTTCTGCATACAGTTCGTTTGGTTATTACTTTTCCGCCCCTATTGTAGCATATTCTGCCAGACCTTGCCTTTATGGCTTATCTGTGCTATGGTCCAAATGCAACAGTAAGGTTTTCTCGGTCGGAATTTCGGCGTCGACAGTGTTTCGCACCCTCCGGGTGCCGCTTGTTACGTGAATGAAGCCAGAAGGTCGTCTTACATAGATTGCATAACTAGAGAGTTTTACACTATGTCGACACGTCTGTACGTCGGTGGCATTCCGTACCGCTCCACAGAAGAAGACCTCAAGGTCGCCTTCTCGCAAGCCGGTTCGGTTGTCTCTACGAAGATCATCATCGACCGAGCCACTGGCCGCTCACGCGGTTTCGGGTTCGTCGAGATGTCCACTGTGGAAGAGGCTGCAAAAGCCATCGAAATCTGGCACGGCAAGGAACTTGACGGTCGCACCCTCACAGTCAATGAGGCGCGCCCGCTCGAGAACCGAGACCAGGCCTAAAGATCTTTTCTGATCTTACGAAAAACCACCCGAGTAATCGGGTGGTTTTTCGATAGTTCGATTCGATACTCTGAATCAGGCGGGAATTTCGATAGCCATGAGCTCGCCGGTCTCGCTCATTGTGCCGGTGAAGATCAGAGTGTCAGAAATACCAATCGCATCGCGGCGATTGAGGATTTCTTGGTTGAGGATGACCTTTCCTTCGACGACCATGAGAAAGACGACATTATCCGGTTTCTTGAGTTCGTAGGAGAATGAATCGCTAGCCTTGAAGCGACCAAGTGAGATGAAGGCGTCCTGATGGATAGAGAGCGATCCCTGACGGCCATCGCCGGAAACAAGGAGCTGCCATCTGTTTTCTCTTTCTTTCGGATCAAAGGATTTTTCTTCATAGCGCGGGTCGATGCCGTAGCTCCTCGGCTCGATCCAAATCTGAAAGAGTGAAAGTGGTTCAGTCGCCGAAGCATTTCTTTCCGAGTGGGCGACATGACGGCCGGCCGACATGACCTGAACCGAACCAGCGGGCGTGATGCCGTGGCTGCCGGTATTGTCCTCGTGCAGGACGGCACCCGAGAGGGGGATGGTGATGATCTCTATGTCGCTGTGCGGATGCTTCCCGAAACCTTGGCCGGGAGCGATGGTGTCATCATTCACGACACGGAGCGCACCGAAACCCATGAGCTCAGGATCGTAGAAATGGCCGAAACTGAACGAGTGATAGGTATCGAGCCAGTCCCACGAGATATGGCCACGTTTCGAAGCAGGAAAAAGTCGGGTATGCATAGCCAGTTAGTTGCGAATGAGCGCGTAGAAGAAGAATCCGGCCATTGTCAGCGCAAAGATAGCCTGAAGAAAAATGACCATGACGGATCCGAGAAGGGTGCCGAGTCCTGCTTTGAGGGCGGCTGAGCCATCTTTCCCGGTAGAAAGCTCACCGATCACTGCACCCACAAAGGCACCGATGAAGATCCCAAGCGGCAGGAAGAAAATGAGTCCGAGAATCGCGCCGATACAGGCGCCGATCGTACCTGTCTTTGATGCGCCCGAGAAACGAGCGCCCCAGACGGGTGCTGCATACGAAAAAATGGTGACGAAAACAAGGAGTGTGCCGAAAATCCCAAGTGAGAGAGGGGATATGCCTTCACTGCCTTCCCTGAAATACAAAAGAACAAGCGCTCCGTATCCGAGTATGGGACCGGGGAGGGCGGGAATGATGCTGCCGATGACACCGACAATGGCGAGGAGAGTGCCGATGATGAGAAACACGTCCATGGTTTTGAGAGTAATAAGTTAAGATTTTTTCTGAAAACGGAAACAAGCAGGCTCATGGTCGTTGACGAGGCCGGTCGCCTGCATGAAGGCATAGGCGATCACTGGGCCGAAGAACTTCACTCCACGTTTCTTCAAATCGGCAGCGAAAGCTTCAGCCTCAGGACCCGTAACGGATGTTTCTTTGTTCGAGCGAAACTTTGTTTTCCCACCAACGAAACTCCAGGCATATTTTGTAAAGCTTCCGAATTCTTTCTGGATGGCGAGAAAAATCTGAGCGTTACTGATAGTCGAAGCTATCTTCAGGCGGTGGCGGATGATGCCAACGTCTTTGGCGAGACGATCGATATCTCGCTTTCCGAATCGGGCAACTTTTTCTGGATCAAAACCAACGAAGGCTTTCCGATATCCCTCGCGCCGCTTCAGGATCGTTTCCCACGAGAGTCCGGCTTGAGCACTTTCGAGGATAAGGAACTCGAAGAAGATGCTGTCGTCTCGAACGGCGCGGCCCCATTCCTGGTCATGATAGGCGGTATAGAGTTCATTTCCATCTGGGACCCAGCGGCAGCGAACTTTCTTTGAGGCAGTCATAGCAGCTAGTGCAGGTATTTTTCTGCGAAGGCTTTGATACTCCGGAGGACGGGGAGCATATGCTCGCCTTTCGGCCTGAGGCGATACGCGACCGAGAGCTTGTCGACCGTTTCCTCGCGCCGCTCAACGATACCCTCATCCTCGAGTTTTTTGAGCCGTCGGGCGAGCGTGACGGGGTTCATGTTGCCGAGTGCTCGCTGGAGCTCGCAATAGCGCATCTCTCCCAAAGCGAGGGTATCGATGATGGAGAGTGTCTGGACATCACCGAAAATTTCGAGGGCCTTTCTCGGACAGCCGGCAGAGGAAGCGTCCTTTTTGTTGGTGACTTGACTCATAGGATACTTAGTACTACACTTTATGTAGTACTATATTATATATAATACTACACTGTTTAAAGCAGTGTGTAATATACCTCTATTATACAACGTATGCAAGAGCATATCGTCAAAGCGCTCGAGTGGCGCTTTGCCGTGCAGAATTTCGATTCGGCAAAAAAAATCGGGGAGGCAGACCTTGCAACTATCCTCGAAAGCGCGCGGCTCGCGCCAAGCTCGTTCGGGCTCGAACCGTGGCAGTTCATCGTTATCGAGAATGCCAAGGTCCGAGAGAACATCCAGGCCGCGAGCTATGGCCAGCCGAAAGTAAGCGAGGCATCACATCTCGTCGTCATCGCCCGACGGACCGATGCGCGCGAGAAAATTGTTGGTGAGCGAATCACTCGGACGGCGAAAATCCAGAATCAGGACTTTGCTTCGCTCGACGGGTTCAAGCAGATGCTCGACGGGGTGATCGCGAGCCGTGACGATATAGCGCTCGACAACTGGAATGCTCGTCAGGCGTATATCGCCCTCGGCATGATGATGGAGACCGCCTCACTCCTCGGTATCGACAATGCGGCGATGGAAGGGTTCGACCCGACTGCGGTCGATGAGATTCTCGGCCTCCGGGAAAAGAATCTGACGTCGACGGTGATGCTCGCGCTCGGGTACCGGAGGGAAGACACTTCGGCGGCCCGTCCGAAGGTTCGTCGCGAATTCGATGATGTGGTCATGTTCGTGAAATAAGACTTTTCGCGAGGAAAACGCTCCAGAAATGGAGTGTTTTTTCTTTTTTACTGAAGCTCTGGTAAAAGCTGAAAAAACTTTTATAATGAGCTCAGCTTTTTGACAATTCTGTCAGCCTTTCAACGTTTCGAAGGAGACTCCCTTATGGAAACTATTCGCGATGCCATCATCGATTGGCTCGCTCATGGCGCTATCGATTCAGCGTGGTGGCAGATTCTGCTGTATACGCTGGTGACGACGCATATCACCATCTCGGCCGTCACCATTTTCCTCCACCGCGCGCAGGCACATCGGGCACTGGATCTGCACGCGATTCCGTCGCATTTCTTCCGTTTCTGGCTGTGGATCGGCACCGGCATGGTCACGAAGGAATTTGTGGCGGTGCACCGCAAGCACCATGCCAAATGCGAGACCGAGGAGGATCCCCATAGTCCGCAGACCCGAGGCATCAAGGCGCTCCTCCTCACCGGCGTGGAACTCTATCGGGCTGAAGCCGCTCATCCTGAGACGATCGAGAAGTACGGCCGCAATACGCCGGATGATTGGATCGAGCGGAATCTCTATACTCCCTGGAGCAAGTGGGGCGTAGCCGTAATGCTCGTTCTCGATGTCATCCTCTTCGGGGCGATCGGACTGACGGTCTGGGCGGTGCAGATGGTCTGGATCCCTTGGTGGGCGACGGGTGTCATCAACGGCCTCGGCCACTGGTGGGGCTATCGCAATTTCGACCCGGCTGATGCCTCGACCAACGTCTCGCCCTGGGGCATTCTCATCGGTGGCGAGGAGCTCCACAACAACCACCACACCTATCCGACCTCGGCCAAGTTCTCGGTCAAGCCCTACGAGTTCGATATTGGCTGGCTCTACATCGCCACCCTTTCGTATCTCGGTCTCGCCCGCGTCCGCGTCGACCGGCTTCCGCCTGAAGTGAGGCTCGCCCCGAACGAGCGCTGGGATGATGCTACCGTGGAGGCAATCATCTGCTTCCGCTACCAGGCGCTCCGCTGGTTCGATGAGACGAGGCGGAAGTACCGGCACGAACCGGTCGATTGGGAAGCGATGCGCGAGCGGCTCATCAGGCTCTGGACGGAACCTGACCCGGAACCGGGTGAGGCGAAGCATTACCGTTCCAAGACCGAGCTTCTGGTTGAACTCATGCATTGGCGTGATGCGGCGCTCCGGAGCGGCTCGGAGGGGCTCCGGGCACTTGCGGGCAAACTCGCCCGCCTCAAGCTGTCGTAAAGCCGACAAAGAAGCCCTGGCGGACCGGCCCTCTCATGGACCGGCCCGCCTCTTTTTTTGCCCGTTTCCCTAGGCTTGAAGGGGAGAGTCGGCTATGCTAGAGTAAAGCGTGAATTTTGGAGAGGTGGCCGAGCGGCTTAAGGCACTTCACCCCGCCAAGGCGGGGCAGGCTGCTAACGTGGCGGGGTTTAAAGATATGCCATACGCGTATATTCTTCAGGACAAGATAAGCGGTAAGTATTACACCGGATCATGTCTTGAACTTTCTACTCGTCTAGCGCGCCATAAGAACCATACGGGTGGTCAAACTACGCGAAATGGCGAATGGCAATTAGTCAGCTATAAAATCTTCGACGATATAGCAGAAGCGAGGCGGATAGAAAAATTGGTAAAATCCTACAAAGGAGGCGAAGCGTTCAGGCGTATCGTTTCTGGACAGGATGAAACATGGAGAGGTGGCCGAGCGGCTTAAGGCACCACACTGCTAACGTGGCGGGGTTTAATCACCCTCGAGGGTTCGAATCCCTCCCTCTCCGCACCAAGAAAAATACCAGGATCCTGAATGGGGCCTGGTATTTTTTTGGCGATGATGAGAGAGTGGGGTGAGAAAGTCAGTTCTTAGAGGCTATTCATTACTTCAGTATTTAATCATAACAAGGCTATGAGAAAAATAATCGTGTGGAATGTGGTGACGGTTGACGGCTGTTTCGAAGGGGGGAAGCCGTGGGACCTATCTTTCCACACCCTCGTCTGGGGGCCGGAACTCGAAACGCTCAGTCTCGAGCAACTGCGTGAGGCGGACATGTTGGTCTTCGGCAAGAATACCTACCAGGGCATGGCTGACTACTGGCCGACCGCGGATGCGGAGGGGGAGGTGACACCGCTCATGAAGAGCATCGCGAAGGTCGTGTGCTCGACGACACTCGAAAAGGCCGAGTGGAACAACACGACAATTATCCATGATGCCGTAAGCGAGCTGGGGCAGCTCAAAGAACAGGGTGAACGGCCGATGTATATTTTCGGGAGTGGAAAGCTCACGGAGTCCCTTCTGAATGCTGGAATGATCGATGAGATTCGCTTGTGTGTGGCCCCGATCATCCTTGGTAAGGGCCGGAGACTGTTTACTGATGAATATATGACCCGTAACCTCAAACTCTTGGAGTCTCGATCGCTTCAGAATGGTGGTGTCATCTTCCGCTATGAGGTAAACAATGAGAGCTAAAAAATGTGCCGCAGAGCCTGGTCCGTACCGATAGCATTTCCAGTCTTGTGACTTGGAGATTTTACGTTATAGTGAAGGGGAAATAATCATTTATTTTTTCTATGGAGCTTAATTATCTTGCTATCATCATCGCGACCATACTGCAGCTTATCGTAGGCTGGGTGTGGTATATGCCGCTTTTCGGCAAGACATGGGGAGCGATGCACGGTTACTACCAGCTTTCCGATGAAGAGCAGGATGCGGCGCAAAAAGAGATGTGGCCGTATCTCGGAATCCAATTTCTCGGGACGCTCATGACGACCTTTGTCTTGGCGCTCTTTGTCGCGGGGCTACCCTTGGAGTGGAATACGTATGGCATTGCCGGATTCTTCTGGCTTGGTTTCATCGTGCCGACACAGGTGAGCGCCGTCATGTTCGGCGGCACACCGAAACAGTGGATGGTGAAGAAAACAGCTATCATGGCCGGTGGTTCTTTGGCTTGCCTCATGATTGCCGCCGCGACGCTGAGCCTCGTAGGGTAGGGCGAAAAGCCTTATTTTTGCGAAGAAGCCATCCGAATAATCTGGTGGCTTTTTTCGCCCCGCTCGTCTACAGTAGGATGATGCGTGACCTAAAGAAGTTCTCCTAATATGACCCAGAAAACTGCCCTCGAAATCCTCAAAATGGGGCAAAATGTCTTTCTGACCGGCCCGGCCGGGAGTGGGAAAACATTCATTTTGAACCAGTACATCGAGTATCTGAAGCGACAGGGAATCGGAGTAGCCGTGACGGCTTCGACCGGAATCGCCGCCACACATATGAACGGCCAGACGATCCATGCTTGGTCGGGGATTGGTATTCGCGAAGGGCTGACCTGGCAGGAGGCTAAAGAACTGGCGACCGATGGCGAGCTCCACGCGCGCTATCGCCGGACCAAGGTGCTCATCATTGACGAAATCTCGATGCTCGACGCCGATCGGCTCGACGCCGTGGAGCAAGTCTGTCGCGCGACCAAAGATCCCTTCCTTCCCTTCGGCGGCCTGCAGGTGGTGCTTTGTGGGGATTTCTTCCAGTTGCCGCCGGTCTCCAAAGGTGGCAAGAAAGCCCGTTTCGCTTTCGAAGGAGTGGCGTGGCAGGCGATGGGTGTCAAAATATGCTATCTCGAGGAACAGCATCGGCATGAGGACGACCGGCTGAAAAGTCTCCTCAATGCCATCCGGACCGGGAAAGTGACCGAGGATACCTATGCCATTTTGGAAGAGCGTGTTGAAGCGCTGCAGTCCGAAGAGGTGACCGCGAATGATGTCGCGAAGCTTTTCACTCACAACGCCGATGTGGATGTGCTCAACGACCATCGCCTCCACCGGATCAAGGGGCAGGCGTACGCCTACAGCATGAAGTCCTGGGGAAAGAAGAAGCTCGTCGAGACACTCCAGAAGAACTGTCTCGCTCCGGAACGGCTGGTGCTGAAAGTCGGTGCACAAGTGATGTTCGTGAAGAACAATTTTGAAAACGGCTACGTGAACGGAACACTCGGACGGATCACGAGCTTTAACGAAGAAACGAAAATGCCGGTCGTTGAGACTTTCGCTGGCCGCGAGGTGGTGGTGACGTCCGCTGAGTGGCAGCTCTCGGATGGTGATGAGGTTGTGGCCTCCATCGAGCAATTGCCGCTCCGGCTCGCGTGGGCGGTGACGGTGCACAAGAGTCAGGGTATGAGCCTCGATGCGGCGGAAATCGACCTCCGGAAGTCGTTTGAGTTCGGGATGGGCTATGTTGCTTTGTCGCGCGTCCGGCGATTGTCCGGACTCTACATCCGCGGCCTCAATGAGCAGGCGCTTCAGGTGCACCCGACCGTCCAGGCACGTGATGCCGAGCTCCGGCGGGAATCTGATCAGGCCAAAAATGAATTTGCGGCGCTACCGAAAGGTGAACGCCTGCAGAAACAAGTCGCTTTTGCCGGGCCACTGAAAAAAGGAGGCGATATATCAAAACAGAGCACTAGCCAGCCGAAGTTGTCATCGATAGAAAAACTGCGCAAGAAGAAACCGAAAGCGTACAAGGGCTGGAGCGATGAGGAAGACAGGAAACTCCGGCGCGAGTACGGTATCGGCAAGCAAACAGCTGAGCTTGCTAGAATTTTTTCCCGGACCGACGGTGCGATTCGAGCGCGCCTCAAAAAGCTCGGTCTCAAGAGTTGACTGATTCTTTCACGGTGTCGAGGGTGTATTATAGCTCTATAATCCGAACGAGATTTATCACTATGCGTACTGGTACCGTCGTCCTCGTTATTGTCCTTGTGCTTGTCTTTCTCATCGTTATTCAGCGCCAGAATAGACGTTCAGCTGAGCGTCTCGTTTCATCCGAACCAGCGGCAACATTGCCAGTCAGTCAGGATATGACGCCGGATTTTACCCTCGGTACTGGAGAACACGAATTTAAGATCGGGGACAGGCGGAAGTACCTCTTGTATATCCCGAAAGCGTATGATGCTTCGCAGCCGACCCCACTTGTCCTTTTCTTCCATGGCGGTGGCGGTCACATGGAACAGGCCGCGGCTGATTATGGGTGGAAAGAAAAAGCCGAAAAAGAAGGTTTTATCGTGGCTTTTCCGAATGGGTCGAGCCGTCTCCCGCGTCAGCACCTCGCGACCTGGAATGCGGGGACGTGCTGCGGGTATGCACGCGATCAGAAAATTGACGATGTCAGTTTCACGAAACAAGTGATCGCGGACATCGAGCGCCAGGTCAATATCGATCCGAATAAGATATTCGCCACCGGTATGTCGAATGGGGGAATGTTCGCTCATACGCTGGCCTGCACGATGGCCGATACGTTCGCGGCCGTCGCTTCGGTCGCCGGAACGGACGGTAATCCGGCCTGCCGTCCCTCACGGCCGATTTCAGTGATGCATATCCATGCCAAGGACGATACACACGTAATCTTCACGGGTGGCGCGGGCGAAGATGCTTTTCGCGACGAATCCAAGGTAACGGACTTTATTTCGGTCCAGGAAACGGCTGAGCGCTGGATTGAACGTAATCAGGCGGACTCGGTACCGAAGCGTGTGCTGGATGTTCCAGGTGCTTATGGTGACTTGTATGTATCTCAGAAAAATCAGTCACAGATCGAAATCGTAGTCACCGAAACAGGTGGGCATTCCTGGCCCGGAGGTCGAAGCGTGCGTGGCAAAACCCCGTCGGTCGCAATTAATGCCGACGATATCATCTGGGATTTTTTTCAAGCACAGACGAAACAAGGGTCTTCTCACTAGCGGGCGACAACAACTCCCCAGACGGATTTTGCCCCGGCCTCTTTGAGTGTTCGGGCGCAGGCGTTGAGCGTTGTGCCAGTCGTGGCGACATCATCGATGAGCCAGATACTTTTTCCGACAACCGGTCCGGCTGTTTCAAGCGGTACTTCGAAAGCGGCTGAGAGATTGACTATCCGTTCCGCTTTAGAATCGGTCTTCATCTGTGGCTTTGTGAAACGTATCCGACGAAGGATGTCGCTCCGGACAGGAATAGGGACTCCAGGAAGGAGGAGCGCCATGAGCTTTTCGGCGATGACTACTGCCTGGTTGAATCCTCGGTACCGGTTCCGCCGTGGATGGAGCGGAACGGGGATGACGATGTCAGGGAGCGGAAAGGGATGATGAGAAATACTTTCCGCGAGGAGTGCAGCAAGGGGCTCAGCGGCCGTATCGATGAAGCGGTACTTTAGGGCGAAGATGAACTTCTGGACGAGTCGGTGGCGGTAAGGTCGAGCGATAAAGAGGCCATCAAGCGCGATTGATTTCCGGCACTCGCGGCACGTGGCACCGTTTTTCTGATAAGGCCGGCGGCAGTTCGGGCATTCTTGGTATTCCCGTTCCGGAATGGAAGCAAGGCAGCGGCTGCATGCGAGCGTTCCTTCTTGCTCGCAACCGAAGCAATGAAGCGGGAAAAAAAGATCGGCGAGAAAGGTCCGAAGGTGTGCGAATTTAGCTTTAGCGGGCGAGGACGGCGTCATGGCGGAGCGACAAAACGAGCTTTTTCGGCAGCCGTTTGGCGACGAGCTTTTCGGCGAGGACCGATTCGACGTATTCCTGGATGTTCTTTCGGACGAGTCGCGCGCCTTGTTCAGGAGAGAAACTTTTGGCAGCAATCCAATTGACGATCGCGGACGGTACGGTCAGGCTGATATGCTGCTCGGCGAGCCGCTTCTTGAGGCGCTCGAGCTCGAGCGCAGCAATCGCTTTGATCGCTTTTGCATCAAGCGCTTCGAAGACAATCGTCTGGTCGAGACGTCCGAGGAGTTCAGGGCGCATCTCCTTCTTCAGCTCCTCAAGGACTTCACGTTTGATTGCTTCGAACTCAGCCCGGAGCACGCGGCCGGGAGTCGCTTCGGCGAACCCGACCTTGGCCGATTGAGTAAAGCTTGCCGTACCGATATTCGAAGTGAGGATGATGAGCGTATGCTTGAAAGAAACCCGGCGGCCCTCAGCATCGGTCAGGAGTCCTTCATCGAGGATCTGGAGAAGGATATTGAAGACATCAGGATGAGCCTTTTCAATCTCGTCGAAGAGGATGACGGCATACGGCCTTCGACGGACAGCCTCGGTCAGTTTGCCACCTTCACCGTAGCCGACATAGCCGGCCGGTGCACCGATGATCTGGGCGACCGAGTGGCGCTCCATGAATTCGCTCATGTCGAGCCGGATGAGCGCCTTCTCGTCGCCGAAGAATTCCTCGGCCAGTACTTTGGCGAGATGGGTTTTGCCGACGCCGGTAGGACCGAGAAAGAGAAATGAGCCGAGCGGCCGATTCGGGTCGTTGACGCCAGAGACAGAACGGGTCAGAGTCGAGAGAATTTTCACTTTTGCTTCTTCCTGTCCGATTACGCGAGCGGCAAGCGCTTGGCGCGCTCGTTCGATGCGCTCACCGGGAGTATCACGCGAGAGCCGAGCGAAAGGGATGCCCGTCGTTTTCGAGATGATATGGAGGATCTCATCGCGAGTGACTTTCGGCCGTTTCGTACCGGATTCCTTCGACAGGGAGTGGCCAATCTCCTCAATGCGTTTCTCTGTCACGCTTTGCAACTTTTTTATGCGGGCTGCCTGCTCATACTCACCTTTTGCAATGAGCTCCTCCTGTTCTTCTGAGCCGCGGTCAAATTCCCGCTCGAGCGCCAGGAGTAAAGAGAAGTCCTTCTGTCCGTGCCAGGCGCTCTGGTGGCGGACGAGGGAGGCAGCCTCGTCGAGGAGGTCGAGTGCCTTATCCGGCAAGAAGCGGTCGGGAACATAGCGGAGCGATAAGTCGACCGCTGCATGAAGCGCATCGGATCCGATTGAAAGTCCGTGGAAGGCCTCATACGATGGCCGGGCATGTTCCAGGATGTGGAGTGCTTCCTCGGCGGATGGCTCGGCCAGCGCGAGCGGTTGGAAACGCCGCTCAAGCGCCGCGTCTTTTTCGAAATGCCGTTTGAATTCAGTGAAGGTTGTCGCTCCGATTACCTGGATTTCACCGCGTGCCAAGGCCGGTTTCAGGATATTGGCTGCGTCGAGACCACCCTGAGTATTGCCGGTTCCGATGAGTGTGTGGATCTCGTCGATGAAGAGGATGATATCGGGATGCTCGCGTGTTTCGGCCAAAAGCTCCTTTACCCGGTTCTCGAATTCGCCGCGGAAACTGGTCCCAGCGACGAGGAGCGCTAGATCCAGTGAGCGGATACGTTTGCCGGAGAGAATCGGCCCCGCGAGTCCTTTCTCCATCCGGAGCGCGAGAGCAGTAACAAGCGCGGTTTTGCCGACGCCCGGATCGCCGACGAGGATAGCATTATTTTTCTCCTTGCGGCCGAGAATGTGCATGAGCCGCTCGAGCTCCCGTTCGCGACCGACGAACTGACGGTCGTCCTGCTCGGCCTGTTCAGCTAAATCAATCGTATACTGCTCCAGGAAAGAAAGATTTGTATCTCGGCTCGGCTGTCGTCGCTCACCAAGACTAAAGTCGGGCAGATCGAACATCTTGGCGAGTTCGGGGAAGTGCTCAAAGCGCAGATGTGTCTCGAGCGCGCTTTGGATTTTTTCTTCATCAACGTCAAGCGCCCGGATGATTTCAGTGAGGGTCGCATCGTTGCTTTCCAGGAGCGCGGCAACGAGGTGCTCGGTCCCGACGTAAGGATAACCATGCTCTTTGGCGAGCACGTAGCTTCGTTTCAAAATGACCTGGACCGCATCCGAGAGTGCGGGCGAATAGTCAGCAGCTGACTTTTTCTTTGTTCGAGTGTCTTTTTTAAGGCAGAGCTTGCCGACGGCATCTTTTTTGAAGCCGATATTTTCGAGGATGATGCTGCCAAGCCCTCCTTGTTCGAGCGAGAGTGCGAGGAGGAGATGGCGTGGCTCGATGGTCTCGGCATGGGTGTAACGAGCGATATCCCGGGCCTCTTTGAGGACGTGCCGGGCGTGAGCGGAGAGCTTGCTGTCGAAGGTGGGTGAGAGCATAGAGTACACCCAATTGTAGAGCTGGAGAGGGGGGATGTCAACGGAGTTCGAGATCAGTTTCGGAAGGTGTTTGGTATCGAAAAACCGACCAGGAACTGTCCCTTACTTGGCGAGCGAATCGGTGTTGCACTGGATCTTTTGCCAGTCGACCCGGATCAGCCGGTCGGGCCCGGTATTGAAGATAGGCAGAGTGAGAACGAAGTTCACCGCGAGCCAGGCCAAGAGGATGATGGCGAAGCCAATAAGCGCGGCGGTGATACCCTCCTTGGCAAAGCGCATGCGGCCCTCGTCGCCAGCGGACGTGATGTAGACGAAAGCCATCGCTACGATCACCACGATCGCGAGCGCCGTCATGATATTCCGGAGCAGGATGATGATATTGTTCACGCCCACGACGAGATGGCAGAGGGTGCATTTCACTGTCTGGTCCCCGTCCAGTGCAGGGTCATCCTTTGTGAGGCCGCAGGGGATGATACCAGCCTGGACTTCGGCAGCTGGCAGCGCCCAGAGCACGGAAGTAAAAATCGTAAAGAGCGAGAAAAAGAGGAGAAGGGAAATCCGCATAATTGAAGTAGATATTTCTTTTTCTGTAGTATACCACTCGTTTTGAAATCGGAACGGAAAAATCTTTCAGCCGTGCCGGAGATTATGGTATAGTGACTATGAAATAAAATCACATGTTCGGATTAAAAAAACCGACTTTTTTAGGCATCGATTTCGGCACGTCTTCTCTCAAGGCGGTCGAACTCCGTATCGAGAAGGATCAGATTTTCCTTGAGAATTACGCCGAAATCAACCTGGTTGGGCTCGAAAAAGAGTCGGCCCAGGACCTTGGTGGCTATGATGCCCGGGTGACGACACATCTGCGGGCGCTTCTCCAGCGCCTTCAACCGAAAACGAAAGAGGTTTACGTGGCGATGCCAGCCTTTATCGGGCTCGTTGCACTCGTCGAATTCCCCAAGATGAGCGAAAAGGAGTTGGAAGAAGCGATTCAGTTCGAAGCGCACAAGTACATCCCATCGCCGCTCGAAGAAGTGGCACTGTCCTGGGAGATTGTCGGTGAAACGGTATCAGCGAATCCGGATGGAACGGTATCGGGACCGGGAAAGGTGGAGGTGCTACTCGTTGCTGCCTTGAATAAGGAAGTCGAGCGGTATGAGAGTTATATTCAGTCGATTGAATATACGATGCAGCTTCTCGAACTTGAGACCTTTTCCCTTGTCCGTTCGGTGATTGACGGTGATGAAGGGGTATACCTTGTCGCGGATATCGGCTCGCGCGCTACGAACCTGGTCCTGGTGGAGAATGGCCTGGTAAAAATCAGCCGGAATCTTGATGTCGGCGGACGGGATGTTACGCGGACTTTATCAGAGGGGCTGAATATCGCTTTGGATCGCGCCGAGGTGTTGAAAAAGAGCGAAAATGACTATCTGAATTCCGAGGAGACAAAACTTATCTTTCCAGGACTTGAAGTGATCGGTTCGGAAATGCAGCGTATCATAGCAATCCATCAGTCGAAGCATCCGGACCGCCCGATCAGTGGTATAATCCTTTCGGGTGGTACGGCCCGGCTTTCAGGTCTCGCGACCTATTATCAGAATATGATCGGACTGCCCGTCGGTATCGGCAATCCTTGGCAGCGAGTCATCTATCCGGTCGAACTTGAAGCGGCTATCGAGCGCATGGGAACTTCATTCTCTGTCGCGCTCGGCCTGGCGCTTCAAGGGGCGAATCAAGGAATTCATAAAAACGAGAAAAAATCGATAAGCACCGCGCCACCGACAGGAAATCGTTGGGAGCGCTTGCTCCAGCAGCTCAAAAAGCCGATTGGAGAGTCTTCCTGAATCAGGAAGCATCTCTCTTGCAACACAAAAACAAAGCCAAAGATCCATGGGTAGTATCAATCTTTCGCAGTCAATTCAAGAAAAGCAGGCCCTGGCTCGGGGTAAGTTCTTTGACCGGGGATTTTTCATTAATCTCAGTGTCCTGATTCTTATTATCGGAGTATACGGTGGGTCGGTCTGGTATCTCGGCGGACTGCAGGATGAGCTGGCATCGCTTCAGGCGAGCTCGGCCGAAAAAACAGCTACGCTTAATGGCCCCGGAGTGAACCGGTCGGTCGATATCCGTGAACGGATCGATACGGCTACGAGAAATCAGGCGGTGAATCCCGATCCTCAGGCAGCTTTTTCCGATTTGGAACGTGCCACGCTGAATACCATTCAGATCAGAGAGTATCGGCAGATTGAAGCAGAGCAATCGATTGCCATTGTGGGGATTACGGACAGCTTCCGTTATCTGGCTCAGCAGATGCTCGCCTTCAAGAATCTCGAAAGCGTAGCGTCAGTCCATGTCGAAGAGGTGGGGTACGATAAAGAGACGAAGAAAATCGAATTCGAACTCAGCTTGCAGCGTATAATCTCGTCTTCGGATGCATCAACTGAAAGCTAGTTTCATATGAGGCTCAAAATACTCATTCTCCCGACATTCATCATCATCGAACTGATTTTGGCTATCAGCTACATTAAGCCGAATATTGATGAGATTACGACGAAACAGAGCGAGATATCCCTTCAAAAAGACGCTCTCTCGCGAGTCGACTCCGTTGCGGCGAACATCACTGCTGTGGGCCAGGCATTGGAGAGTCGTAGTGATACAGTCGCTTTCATCGAGCGGTACTATCCGAAAACGCTTGATGAAGAGCGCGTCGTTGATATGCTGAACTATCTTGCTCAGAAATCCGGATTGATAGTCACTGCCCTGAATATCACCAAGAATGAGCAGGTTATTACAGTGATGGAGAGCGTTGCCGTCCCGGAGGATGGTAGCGAACTAGAGCTTGTGCCAGAGGCTCCACCGGAACCGCCAGAGAGCTATGAAGTCGAGGTTTCGGTGTTTGGGGCGTACCAGAATATCAAAGATTTTTTCAGGCTCGTGTATCAGTCGGACCGACTCCATACGACAAAAGAGTTTTCTATTACCTATCAGGAAGATGAGCAGGCAGGAGCGGAGACTGAGGGTGCGTCGCCAGAACCGGCCGAGTCAGTATTTCTTACTGGGTCAATGACAGCTGATTTCCAATACATTAAAGAAAAACAGGTGGCGAATGCGCTCAATATCCCACTGTTTCAATCGTCAGAGTTTGATTTTAAAGCAGCGGATAGTCTGATCACGTTCGTTACGACCCCACTTCCACCGCTTGAGACTGGTGGAACAGGAAAAATCAATCCGTTTGAGTAAGTTTTTCTTTTATCATGCCCGAAGAGTCAACAATACCTTCTTCCGCGAGCCGACAAGAGCAGGAGGTGGATCCGGCGGTTGTGCAAGATCCGGCCGCCCTGGCTGCTAGTCTTGGCGTACCTTTACTTGATCCTATTCCCCAGGTGATTGATAAGAAGACGCTTTCCATCATGCAGGAGGAGACGGCTCGCAAGTATCAGATGCTCATTTTTGATCGCAGGGAGGGAGTGCTCTCGGTGGCGATGGTCGACCCTCAAGATTTTGATGCGCTCAATGTGCTGCGATTTCTTGCAGAAAAAGAGCGGGTTGGAATTGAAGTCTATCTCATCCCGAAAGAGTCCTATGTCGAGCTCATGAAATTGTATTCGGGTGCCGACCAGGCATTGGAAGAAGCGATGGTATCGCTCAAGGCCGACCAAGACGCTGCCATCGAGGTCCGGGAGGAGAAAAAAGTGAACAATCGATCCCCGGAAATTCTCCAAGATGCGCCAATCGCTAAGCTTGTTGACGTCATCGTGAAGCATGCACTCGAAGGGCGCGCGAGCGATATCCATATCGAGCCGATCGATGGCGAGTACCGCGTCCGATTCCGTATCGATGGTCTTCTCAAGGCCTCGCTCGTTTTTCCTGGTGATGTCGGGCGAGCGGTCATTTCTCGCATCAAGATTCTCGCCAACCTGAAGATCGATGAGAAACGGAAGCCGCAAGACGGTCGTTTCCGGGTCGAGACTGAGAGCAAGACGGTCGACCTTCGTGTCTCATCGCTTCCGGTGATTGAGGGTGAGAAAGTAGTGATGCGTATCCTCGACAAATCGAACAATATGGCCGATCTCGACAAGCTCGGCCTCTGGGGGCGCAACCGTGAGGTGTTGACGACAAAAATCCGCGAGCCGTATGGAATTATTCTCATTACCGGGCCGACGGGCTCCGGTAAGTCCACAACCCTCTACGCTTTTCTCCAGATTCTCAATCAGGAGGAGCGCAATATTATTACGCTTGAAGACCCAGTGGAGTATTTTATGGAAGGCGTGAACCAGAGCCAGATCCGCCCGGAAATCGGCTATAATTTCGCTGATGGACTCCGCTCTATTCTCCGCCAAGACCCGAACGTCATCATGGTCGGTGAGATTCGCGACGAGGAGACTGGTGAATTGGCCATTCATGCAGCTTTAACTGGTCACCTCGTCCTCTCGACGCTTCATACGAATGACGCGATCAAAGGTCTGCCCCGTCTCATCGATATGGGAGCAGAACCCTTTCTTCTCGCGTCATCGATTCAGGCGCTTGCGGCCCAGCGGCTGGTGCGTCGGATTTGTGAAAACTGTAAAGAAGAAGCGGTGCTCACTCCCGGTATGCTGAAGAAGATAGAATCCATGCGTTCAGCCGTCGCTGACGAGGAACTGGCAGCGTATGAACTGAGCAAGCAAGATCCGGTCAAGGCATACCAGGGCAAGGGGTGCGACCAGTGCGGCAATACTGGTTACCGAGGGCGGATTGCTATCTACGAAGTTTTCGAAGTGACGGATGAGGCTAAAATAATCATCACGGACAAAGCGGCGAGTGAACATGAACTTATGACCGAAGCGGTACGTCAGAAAATGATGATGATGAAGGGCGACGGTATACTCAAGGTTCTCAAAGGGATTACAACTGTTGCGGAGGTGGAGCGCGTCACTGAGGGATCGCTTATTGATGAGGATTGATTACGGGGGTCGTGCTAGAGTGAAGAGCGAGAAACAAAATCGATACTTATATCTATGGAATCACAATCACTGGAGATCGAGGCCCGCTTAAAGAGCATCCTGACTCTGGTCGGACAACAGGGAGCGTCGGATGTTCACTTCGTCGTCGGCCGCCTTCCGACGCTCCGAATAAACGGCAAGCTCCACCCGATTTCCAAGGAGAAAATGCTGACGCCGGCTGATACGAAAGCGATTTCGGATATCATTCTCACCGATGAAAAGAAGCGTGAGTTGGATGAGAGTGGCCAGACGGATCTCTCGTACAACTTTGAGGACCGAGCCAGGTTCCGTGTCAATGTGTTCAATCAGAAGGGGTACGTCTCAATCACGATGCGGTTCGTGATGAACAAGATCCGGGCCCTCGAAGACCTCAATGTTCCGACTTCTCTCTACAACTTTACGAATGCGACCCAGGGGCTGGTGCTCATGACGGGTCCGGTCGGTCATGGAAAGTCGACGACCTTGGCGGCTCTCGTCGACTATATCAATCATAATCAGCAGAAGCATATCGTCACGATTGAAGACCCGATCGAATTCGTCTACGACCAGGACCAGTGCATCATCAATCAGCGAGAAGTTGGCCGCGATTCAAAATCCTTCGCTGTCGCCCTTCGGGCGGTGCTGCGTGAAGACGTAAATGTTGTGCTCCTCGGCGAGCTCCGCGATCTCGATACGATCTCGACCGCGATGACAGCGGCCGAAACGGGCCATCTCATCTTTGCGACGCTCCACACGAACGACGCCCCGCAGACCATCGACCGCGTGATTGATGTCTTCCCATCCCATCAGCAGAACCAAATCCGTCTCCAGCTGGCAAACGTGCTCCTCGGTGTCGTTTCCCAACGGCTTCTACCACAGCTTTCTGGCGGTCGGGTGCCGGCGGTTGAGATCATGTTCAAGAATCATGCCGTCGAGAACCTTATCCGGGAGAATAAGGTCCACCAGCTTGATTCGGTGATTGAGACGAGTATGAAAGAGGGGATGATTTCGCTCGATCGATCGCTCGCTGATCTTGTGCGTCGGGGAGTTGTCTCAATCGATGATGCGATCGCATATTCGAAGAATAAGGACTACTTCACAATGCTCGTGAGAAAAGAGAGTGAATAGTCCGGTTACGTTCGCGCGTCCAGTGGCCCGGTATTTTGAGAAGATGAAGGTATGAAATTCAATTTTAAAGCAAAAACCGAGGCCGGTGATCTGAAGGAGGGTCTGGTTGAGGCTGTTTCACGGGAAGCAGCAATCGATATCCTGCAGCGCAACGGACTCATCCCGCTCCAGGTGACGACCGAGGAGAAGGGGAATATCCAAGGATATCTTCGGGAAATCCAGAAACTCTGGGAAGGCGTCTCTCCGAAGGAGCTGATGATTATTTTCCGCCAGCTCGCGACTTTGATCGAGGCCCGGGTGCCGGTGGTCACCTCACTCAAGACGATTAGTGAACAGATCGACAATCGATACCTGAAGCTTATCCTTAAAGAGATCGAGGACAATATCGAAGACGGAATGTCATTTTCGGAGGCTTTGGAAAAGCACCCGAAAGTCTTTGATGTCATGACGATCAATATCATCCGAGCCGGCGAGATCTCGGGTAATCTGCAGCGTTCGATTGAGTTCGTCGCGGATTCAATCGAGAAAAACTACCATCTCACGGCGAAGATAAAGGGTGCTCTTTTCTATCCGTTTTTCGTCATCCTCGTCGCTGGTGCTATCGGTTTTCTCGTACTTACCTTCATCCTCCCGAGAATTACCGGCTTGATCAAGGAGATGAAGGTTGCGGTGCCGTGGTATACGACGATGCTCATCAATCTGAGTGATTTCATGAATCAGTACTGGTGGGCCATATTGCTCGCTTTCGGGGCAGCGGCTTTCGGTCTCTATTTTCACTTTAATACGGAGAGCGGTAAGCATGAGCGAGATGTCATCATTCTCTATCTGCCGGTATTCAAGACACTCGCTAAGAACGTCTTCATCACTCGGTTTTCTGAAAACCTGTCCGCGCTCATGGCCGGGGGCATTCCGGTGGTCCGGGCGCTCATCATCACGAGCGATGTCATCGGCAATACGATTTATGCCCAGATCATGCTGAAGGCGGCGGAAGAAGTGAAGACCGGCGGCGCGATGAGCGGCGTCTTCGACCGCTATCCGGATGAAATTCCACCGATTGTTTCCCAGATGGTGCGGATCGGTGAGGAAACGGGGACGATGGCCCATGTTCTCGGGGGTATTGGGAAATTCTATGACCAAGAAGTTGATGTCATGACCCGCAATCTGACATCGCTGATCGAGCCGATTCTCATCGTCGTACTCGGCATCGGCGTCGGTATTCTGACGGTAGGAATTCTGCTTCCGATTTACAATATCGCGGGGCAGATCTAACTGATTTCTACAGAGTTTAGGTTGACAGAACGTCTCGCAGGGTTCAGAAAAAGAGTGTAGAATAAAAGTGCGTGAACAAACAAATACAAAAAAGAAAGGAGGTGAGAATATGAATAAAACATACAAAGGTTTCACCTTGATCGAGCTCCTCATCGTTATCGCGATCATTGGTATTCTCGCCTCGGTGGTATTGGTCAGTCTCTCCGGTGCCCGTGAAAAGGCCCAGATTGCGGCTTACAAGTCCCAGATCCATTCTCTCCAGGCATCAATCCTCCTGTTCTGTGATACGAGCCCGACCTTGACAGCGGCGAACGTTACAAACCCTATCGGTGTGAACATTGCGGCGGGCGACAAGAAATATGTCGACCCTGTGACTGTTACCACCGGTGGCAACTGTGGTGTCAACGGTTCCGGTGTCTTCGATGTCCGTACAGAAGCGATTGCGGGGATTGGCGCTGGTACGGCTGCACTCGTTTGCCGAGGTAATGATACAACAATCAT
>JBPOIB010000003.1:0-100720 GCA_052034935.1 Candidatus Moraniibacteriota bacterium | reverse complement strand
AGTCACAAGTTTCATATCAAAAGAAGAGTACCGCAAGCTTCCTTCCGAAGAAAGGAATCAGAGAGCTCTTGATAGGTATTGGAAACGACCAAAGAGTAAGTGGCAGATAGGTGCAATGTACGAGCGCTACGTAGGGTATCAATATGAAATGCAGGGGTACGACGTGAGCTACCACGGTCTCATGAAGGGATTGGAAGACTTGGGACGAGACATCATTGCGACAAAAGGGAATGAAATTGTTGTGGTTCAATGCAAGAATTGGTCAAAATTTCGCACCATACACGAGAAACACATTTTTCAATTCTTTGGTACGGTCTTTCAATATAAAGATGAAAATTCAGGGAAGAATGTGAGAGCTATATTCGTGACCTCTACCAAACTTTCAGATCTAGCCCGGCGGTTTTCTCTGGCACTCGGCATTGAGCTTCAGGAAGAAGTAAAAATGGATAAGAAATACCCTTGTATCAAATGCAATATCTCACAAGTTGATGGTACGAAGATATACCATCTTCCTTTCGATCAGCAGTACGACAAAACTAGAATTGAACCACGAAAAGGAGAGTTTTATTGCGCCACCGTTAAAGAGGCAGAGGATGCGGGATTTAGACGAGCCTTTAAGCATCATCTAGGCACAAAATAAAACTAGGGCAATCTATTCAAAGTCACTAGTAAAAGAGGGCGGTAATCATCTAAAACTATTTTGATAAAAGTGGGGTTTTGAATGATGACACTTTTGACCCTTACTGTAAGCTGTCGTTGCTTTGATTAAAACGGTAGATACAAAGATAATCGCCCCGATGATAATCAAAAGGGTAGTTGTTTTGAAAAACTTTCCGCTGCTCCCATTTTGTCCTGACTTCTTCCATCCCTCTTCGTAGACCGATTCATCCTCTTGAGAGAAGAACTTTTTCTCATAAAGACACAACGCCTTTTCTATTTTGACGGCCGCTCGCTGTTGTGACTTGAAACCAACTTCTAGATCTGCTAGATAACTGAGCCTTAATATCGACATAGCAACAATGACTGTAACCAGAATCATTGCGACCTCGATGCGTTCAAGATTATTGTCAGTTTGAAATACCCAGCCGGTAGCTGTAAGGAATATTCCAAGCGTCCAAATCCCGATAGACTGAACCCTTTCTCGGATTTTATGGATAGACTCGTACCTTTCTTTAAGAGCTAGCAAAAGGATATCAACCTTTTTTTCATCACTTATTTGCATACGTTAGTGTTTACGAGATCTTAGTTTAACCCAACCCGGCTTCTTTTGATTTCTTGGTGGAACAAAATTTCCACTAATTTCAACTGGAATTCTTCGAAAGCCCATCACTAAACCTTCTGGAGACGAAATTGTTACATCCATATAGTGCACACCCTTGAATGCTGAAAACTCTTCAGTACTGCTATATCCATTACCAGCATTATGACCAAGATCACTTTCAAAGTCTGCCTCTTCTCCTTCGTTCCTAACAATCCACTGCACTTTCCAATCAGGATGAATATCATTGGTATTCGCGATTCGAAATGTGATTGCGCAATTTTTTGGTATAGGTCCAATTTGGTTTAGTCCCTGCACGGAAACGTTTGGATTTTTAATGGAAACTGCTCTTATGACCACTTGAGGATCAACTTTAACGGGAACTAGCGCTCTACGACTTGGATTATCCTCACTTGGTTCTGGAAACGGGAAAAAATGGAAAAACAACGAGGACCATACTGCAAGTGCATCCAATTCTCGCTGTGAAGCAACAGCTTTTTCTGCCTTTTGGGATAGCTGCTCTAATTTCATGATAAATGCCCTGGTCTCGTCTTCCGAGAATCGATTAATCGGCTCTTCGGGATTTACTGGATTTTTGACCGTACTATTGGCTAGCAATCTCTCTTGTATTAAGACAGCAATTCTTCCTAATGCTATGTCATCACTGCTCTTTTCTTCGTCGGTTAAACTTTCAAATGCTTCGGCAACCAGAACAGTCAATAAGATAGACGTAGGTGGAACCTCCATATTGAGCTGGGACCAAATTTTGAAATAACGAATAAGACGACGAACCTGTGAGTTTTCTTGATCCGAAAATAAGTTACAAAACCAGTCGTAAAAATCTCTAGGGTTACTATTTTCCCACCCCTTTGTCTCAGTTGCTAGCAAGCAATCGGTAGTGTCTTTGTTGAGATAGTAGGCTGGAGTATCAATATGAAATCTTTGAGTAAATCTTATTCGTGAACACCTTTCCTTTGGAGGGATTAGCACCTCCAAAACCTCGTCTTCAGCCTCTTGTTTGTACCTTAGTAGACTTTCCTGGACTAAATCCTTAATTATTTTAGGGGAAATAGTACCCTCCTCAGTGAGAGGATTATTTTCTAGGTGAAAATAAATTCCTAGATCAATATCAAACCCTTGAGATTTTTTGGTCGGCCTTATTTGGGTGCCTAACTTATACGATCCTTGGAGCCAGGATGAGATTGTTATCCCAGTACGCTCTTGCAGGTCTTCTATCAAATAATCACAAACATCATGCCACCGTTCTTGCTGCATTTCCTGCTGTCTTGGTGTCGGAGCTATGTTCCGATGCAATGTTCGTTTATTTGTATCTTGGGAGAAAAATAGGTGATGTAGTGTTGGCATATGATTTGATTGTTTTGAGTCGAGGACATCCCCTTTCCTCAGATGAAACCTCGACCCTTAACAACCTTTAACTACGGCTTATCGCTGACTCTTTTTTTCAGTGTCGCCGTAGCCTGGCTTCGGAACACGTTCTACCACATGGTCTTTGGGATGTCGGCGGGCCTCTTCAACGGTAGTGAATTGACCCGTTTCTGCATCTCGACCACGCAGAGAAGTTTTAGCGTCCTTGCTCATACTGTTTTCGGTGAGGGTTGTTTAATCGGGTGTCAGCATGTTACAGTCAAAGTAGTAAGCTTTTGTGTTCATTGCTAGCTTCTCAAGTACGACCGGAGTCTTTCAGGAAAGGGCTCCATTTGATTTAAACGCCCAAAAAAACCGTCCTCAATGACGGCTTTTTTTGACCTTCAAAAGGGTATAACAGAACTGCTAGTTCAGAATCTCTCGTCTACCACCTTCGAACTCAAGCACGTATTGGTCATCCATACTTGTCTTGATGACATCGAGGACTTTTCCGAAAATGCTCGAGTTATCTTTCATCACAATCCGTCGGTAGTAAGGATTAGGGGAATCTGGATCGAGAGTAGTCGCATTTTTTCCGACCCGGAGACGCTTGATTACTGCCATGTCGCCAACGCTTGCAACGACTCTGTCACCATTCGACACGCTATCCGTTCGCTCTACCAGTACATAGTCACCGCTATTAATCCCAGACGCTTCCATGCTCTGGCCGATAGCCTTAAAGACAACTAAGTTATCTGAACTCTTATTTTTTGGAATGTACCTTGAATCAACGGTCAGGTGTTCGTCAAAACGCTGATCCGCAAAAACATTCAGCGCGTCACAGCCAGCCGACGCAATGACGGGGAGTAGAACAACGCCGGTATTTTCCCTTGGAGTGTCGGAAACTAACTCAATGTTTCTCTTCTCATATGGACGTCGTCTGATCAGCCCTCTTTTTTCGAGGGCATCAACAAACTGCTTCACTGAGTTAAGTGACTTCAGGCCTAATGCCTGCCTCAGTTCCTCGAGCGTAGGAGAAATCCCGCTGTCTGTGATGTGGCGGCGTATCTCGTTGTATACATCGCCTTGTTTTTTAGATAACCGCTGATTCGTCATGCTGACAGCGTAACATGGCATTTATCATTTGGCAATGCAAAAAGATGTAAAAAAAGATGGAAAATATGTATAAACGGTGGATAAGATAACTTTATGGCTTAGGAAAGCCAAAAGAATTCAACAGTCTAGCGAAGCATTTGAGCGTTGGTTCTAACCGCCTGTACCAGCCAGCTCAATTTCAGAAAAGAGGCTTTGATAGGCCTCTTTTTTGTGTCTAAAAATGAAAACCCTCCACTGCACATGACAGTGGAAGGTAAGTTGTGATGGCTAGTTCTTCTAGCTGGTCGCATGGACGGTGGTGCGCTCCACCAGACTGCCATCCTTGTCGATGTGGAGCTTCGCCAAAGCCTTCCCGATTTGGCTGATCTCGTACTCGATGGCTACTTCAGGAGAAGGATGTTTCCCGTCCCTCACCTCCTGAAGCAGATCTTCATAACAGCCCTTGATGAAGACGAGGGCTCCCTCGATGGCCTTTTCACTGAATCCACTCGGAGGCATTACATTTCCTTTCGAAAGAACACGAGTATCTCGCGGATTGAAGATGTCACATTATTGACAATTCATCTAAAAAAAGCTTTACTTTAGTTAAATATTAAACTAAAAGTTTAATCTCAGATGATGCCAGACACGAATATTGAAGAAAGAATTATAGATTTTCTCGGAAAGGGTTCAATTGAGAAGGCTGTTCTATTAACCGAGCTTCAGAGAGAAAATCATGTAAGTATTCAGGGGGTATATAAGGCCTTACGCGCTCTCAAAGAAAAAGAAGTCATAACGTTTCACGCCAAGAGTGTGAGCCTCTCTCTTTGGTGGATTGATAAAGAGCTTGGGCGATTGAATCGTATGGCTCGTATGTATCAATCATCTGCTCGCACAAGCTCTTTCCTAGATCTCAGACCAGGAGAGTATGTGAAGCTCAGATTTCGAACGCTGAGAGAGTTAGAGCTCTACTGGACTCAAGCCTTTCTTCTTGTTGAAGAAGAACTTCCTCTTTCGTTTCCTACGTATTCCATTGCTCCCCATGACTGGTTCTACTACGCCCGCCCTGAAACTGACGCTCTTTGGTTGCGTCGACAGAAAAGCCGGTTACAGCGTCTGGTGATTACTCACCCTTTAGCAGTGGATCGTTCTATTTTACGGGTGCGTACCAAACAAAAAATGGAAGTACTTTTTGATAAGAATCCTCTCAAGCAAGACGAGGAAGAGTACAAAAATGTTATTGGAAAGTTTATTTTTGAAACGAAGCTCGATACTAGAGTTAGTGCAGACTTCGTTTCCTGGATGAGAGAGCACCCTAGTGTTACGAAACAGGATATTTCAGAAATTGATTCTTTTCTTGATATGCGTGGTACGTTTACGTTGAAAATATCTAACGTTCCAAAAAAAGCACAAAAGATTATCTCAAAACTGGAGAGATATTTTTAGTCACTCTGTCTATAATTTAGGAAATTAGTTCTAACCGTGTGTACCAGGGAGCTCACAGGATCCAGACTCTCCTCGAGGGGGTTTTGATTTGCTACACTGAGAGCAGATTTATAAGGAAACGGTATGTCAAAAAAATATCTCGTGATCATGGTGCTCGCAGCGGTGGCAATTGTGAACGCGGGCTACCTTAGCTACAAGGCGTACGGTTATCACTTCGTCGGTCAATCGGAACTCTCGACCGCCTGCGATGCCTTTGGTGTGGGCTCGTGCTCGGATGTGCTTCGGAACCCACTCTCGCTCGTCTTCGGCATCCCCTTCCCTTTTATCGCTCTCGTCGTCTACCCGATTCTCTTCTGTATCGCGTGGTATGGCCACTGTCGTGTCTCAACGATGCCGGCCAAGGTACTCGCGGTGCTTTCCGCGATGGGGATAGGCTTCAACGGGTTCATTATCTATCGCGAGATTTTCTTCATCCATCAATACTGTCTGCTGTGCCTTATGTGTACCGTGATTATCATTTCAATTTTTATTCTTTCGCTTTCCATGCTTCGTCCGAGCGAAACGGCCACCACGACTTCTGCTGAATAAAACCGTTGTTTTTGAAGAAAAGAAAAGAACGAGTCGCGAAACTCGTTCTGAAGGGTGGAGTGGATTCACTCGAGGTTGAAGCGTACTCGTTGCCTGGCGTAGAGCTTTTCCCAAAGGTCTCGCGGCAGCACCCGGCCGGCTTTCCATTTGTTGAGGATATAGAGCTTGACGGGCGTTGAGTCTCGGCCGAAGGCAAGGATGCCGTCGGCTTCCTCGGGGTAGGCTTCTTCGAATGGTCGGATATCACCCCGCTCGTCGCGGACGAGGGCCCGGACGGCTTTCTTGCTCGGCTCTGGGAAAGTCTCGAGCATGAAGAGAAGTGTCCGATCGCTCTGGTGAAGCGCCCGGAGCCGGGAGAGCGCTTCTCCTTCTGTGGCGAATGACTCGATTGCGGGCGCACAGTCACTGCGCGAGAGGTGTTCCTTGATGTCACACCCTGTCTCCTGGTCGATCCAACGCATGAGCTCATGGTCTGTCATTCGGAGCAGCATCTCACGGGTGAGTCGTCCTTCGTGGTAGAGCGGCTCGATGACGAGCAGCGCGAGCATCTGCTCTCGGTAGCGGGCACGTGGGTTGAAGTACAGGTGACGGAACATGAGTGCACGCAAGCGGAGGAAACCGGCGAGACGACTCGGGTTCGTGATGACGAGCTTCCCAGCGACGAGCTCGAGAGAGTCCCACAGTCGGCAGGCTTTTTGTCCGAGTTTCTTCCGAAGATCCCAAACCTCGACGAAGCCTGCTGACGGAACGAGCCAACGAAACTTCCGCGGGTCATTCCACTTCAGGTAGGCGTCGACATCGTGATCGACATACGTGGTCTTGTCGGCAATGTCGAGGAGTTGCCCCAGTAATCCCTTTCCGGCAACGGTTTTCGCTAGGAGTGTTTCATCGAGTCGATAGCGCCGACTCACTACTTCCCAACGCGGGTTATTGCGAAAAGCTTCCGGGTAGTGCTGGTCTTCGTCGAGCCCATCAGGATCGATAGGCTTGACTGAGTCCCCGCCCGCCGGAGTCAAGATGTCATGGGTGAGCGCGGCGACCAAGAGATGACGAGTGAGGAGTTTCGGCAGCCGAAGTCTGTGCGCGATGAGGGCGGCTGTTGCCATCACGGTTGCGGAATGAAGGAGGCGGGTGTGATGGAAGTTTTCGGCGAGCCCGATATCAGCTGTGTCGTTGTTCACAACGGGGTCATGCAGGAAACCGAGCTGCCGGATTTCACCGAGCCGGAATACATTGAGTGCTTCGGCAACATCATGGATGAAGCCATCGCTCTCGACCGCAAATGAGAACCCGAGACCTTGCCGGTACTGAATGATCCAGAGCGGATCGAACCAATCGCCGGTGAGCCAAAGATGACGGAGGCTCCCCCGCATATTTTCAGGTAGGCGCTTCATCCATTCTGGCTCTTGGTCGTGAATTTTGCAGAAGTGTTTGTAGGCCTCACCGAGGGCGTAGACTGCTGGTAGACGACGCAGGTTCCCGGTCGCCTTTTTGTACCAGCGAGCCTTCCGAAACCTTTCCCAGCTTCGGATGGTGGTGAGGCCGTTTCCGGTCACAAGAAAGACGTCCTCGACACGGACGTCGGGCCAATGCGCATTGAAGGCATTCATCGTATGTCCTTTCGAGAGATGAGTTGTTAAGTGACGACTGACCAGATTACCCGAGCGGGCCCCTGAAGTCAATCGACCCTATTTCGATATATACTGAAGAGGAAATATTTCCCTTATGACTGACGCTATTGATCCGCGTGCGGCGATGACGAGAAAGCTGTGGATGAATTCGCTCCTCATCATGTTCGGAGTGAATGGGTTTTTCTTTTTGTACGTCACACTGCTGGATGGACCGTTCACGCTCATCTCGTTTGCCAAAGTTATGGCGGGCACGGCGAATTTTCTTTTTGCGGCCTCACTCTCGCTGTCCTCACTGGGTTACTTCTTTGATTTTCTCGATAGCAAAGTCGTGTACCGAAAATACTTCGGCCTGCTCGGCTACTTCTCGGCTCTGACCTATATGCTTCTTCTCCCGATTCTGCAACCTGAACGTTATTGGTACGGATTTTTTGAGAACTTCTGGACAAGCGATTTCCTCCTCGGCATTTCGGCCATGGCGATTTTTACGATGATGACACTCATCTCGAATGACCGGGCGATGATGGCAATCGGACCGGTACGCTGGCGCAATCTGCTCCGCTTCGGCTATCTCGCCTTCTTCCTTCTCGTCGTCCGCGCCATGATGAATGAGAGCAATGCAATCGGCGCTGATCTCCGGCCGGAAATGTGGGGCGAATATCTCCGCAATTTTGATACCCTCCCGCCACCCCGGTTGCTCTTCTCGATTGTTGGTACGAGTGTTGTCTTTCTTCGTTTTGCCGTCGAATTCGATAAGTGGCGTAAGCGTCGCTTGGTAGCCACAGCGGCTGGTATGGCTTCGACGAATAGTATTTAAGCTCTGAGTGGAGGTATTGACAGTGGGGAAAAAGCTGGTAGAGTGCGGACATCTTTAACAACTTTTCGTGGAGTGTCTCATGTTCGCGATTGATTTGTCGACGGCGTACATCACCCTCGCTCTCTTCACCAGTCTTGCCGCCAGGGCCACCCACCTTGTCTTCAGCGATCCTCAAATCGGAAAGGCGATGCGTGTCATGGCGCTTTGTGGTGCCATCGGTGGTCCGGCCATCAACGGCGTGTACCAGCTCGACTTCTGGCAGCCGGCATCGCTCTTTCCTTGGTGGTTCCCGCTCGAGAGTGCAGCCTTTGGTGCTGGTTTCCTGAGTCTGGTGACGGGCTCGGCTCTCTATGCAGCTGGAGTTGATTTGGCGCCTGAGCGGACGCGTTCAGTCAAACGTGAGACCAAGGTGTGGACGCTTATTGCTCTATCGGTTTTTGCCTTTGCGGTGTTTCTCTTCGGCTTCAACTCCGTTCTCGCCACCGCTGCGGGCATGACAGTCGGAACTGGATTCATGATCTGGTCGCGGCGCGGCCTCGTTCCGTTTGCGGTAGCCGGTCTGGTCGCTTCGATTACTGCCTTTGCCGTCCTCGTTGGTGGCTTCGTACTCTTGGCTGAAAACAGGGAAGATCTCGCTCGCGAATTCTCTCTATTCTACGTCAAGCGGGGAGCGCTACCAACGGCGGCGATGCTCACTCTGTGGGCCACTGCCTTCGGCGCCTTCTTTGGCGCGTTCTACCCTTGGTGGAAGAACCTCCGCCGTATCTGATGGTGTGTCAGCAGCATGCGCGCCGTCCCCGGTCTCAACCGGATGGGCGGCGTTTTTCTTTTCCGACTATACTGGTGATATGTCAAAAGATATTTTTGGGCTCAATAAAAAAGAGGAATTGTTTTTTCAAAGGCTCTCGACGCCAGCGAAGATCCAGGATTATCTCGACACCCTCCCCTTCAACTTGGAGAAGAATGAATTGACGTTTCACTCCCCGCGAGCGGTCCTGCGCGAAGGTAAAGCACACTGTATTGAGGCAGCCTGTCTCGCCGCCTTGGCACTTTGGTATCACGGCGAAGAGCCGCTTATCCTCGATCTCCGAGCGCTTCGTTATGACTACGATCATGTGGTGACGTTGTTTAAAAGAAATGGGTATTGGGGTGCTCTGTCGAAAACGAATCATGGTGTGCTCCGATACCGTGATCCCGTGTATCGGACCGTGCGCGAACTGGTCCTCTCCTATTTTCATGAATATTACATGACGACCACCGGTCGGAAGACTTTGCGTGAGTACTCGCGACCATTCAATCTCAAGCATTTCGGGACAGAGTGGATTACGAGCGAAGAGAGTCTCATCGATATCGCGGAGGCGCTGGACCGCTCGCGGCATTATCCGATTGTCCCGGCAGCGAACGAGCCGGCGCTCCGTCTCGCTTCATCGATCGAGCGCGAGGTCGGAGGAATCCCCGAGTGGAAGAAATCCGATCTGGGGACCTAAGCATTCTGGTTGAAAAAATAAAAAGACGGCCTATCTTTTTGGAGCCGTCTTTTTCTTGAATCTACTTTACACTATTTTCTTGAATTCGTCTTTTACATCGTCCGCGTACTCTTTTAGAAGCTTGGCGATTTTTGGGCTAATCACAATATTGCAGTACCCTTGATTCTGATTGCGATCGTAATAATCGCGGTGGTAATTTTCTGCCTGGTAAAATGCAGTGAACGGAGCAACTTCGGTCACGACCGGATCCGGATAGACGCGCTCTGTCTCCAATTCTTTTATCATTCGCTCAGCAATTCCTTTTTCGGCCTCATCAGAATAAAAAATTCCTGAACGATACTGGGTTCCGATATCGGCCCCCTGCTGGTCCAATGTCGTTGGGTTGTGCGTATGAAAAAATATATCGAGCAATTTCTCGTACGGTATGAGAGTCGGATCATATTCGATTTCAATTGCTTCGGCATGGCCGGTTTCGCCTGTTGAAACCTCCGTATATGTCGGGTTCTCATTTTTACCGCCCGTGTAGCCGGGCACAACGGAAATAACACCGCGCAGCCGTTTGTAGATCGCCTCGGTGCACCAGAAGCAACCGCCGGCAAGGATCGCTTTTTTGGTCATAGCCTATTCTTTGTCGAGTATGGGTGGGAAATCTTCGTCAACTGGAACAAATCGCATTGAAAGTGAATTCACGCAGTGGCGGGTATCTTTTTCGGTGAGGCGTTCGCCTTCGAAGATATGGCCGAGATGGGCGTCACAGTGCGCGCAGCGGATTTCGATCCGGTGGCCATCCGCATCCGTGAGTCGTTTTACGGCGCCCGGAAAATTATCGTCAAAAGCGGGCCAGCCACAACCAGCATCGAATTTCGTCTTTGCATCATAGAGTGGCGCATTGCAGCGGCGGCAGAGGTACGTGCCACGAGTAAACAGCGAATCGTATTCGCCCGAAAATGGAACCTCGGTCCCCCGTCCGACGATGATGCGCGCTTCTTCGGTTGTGAGTTGGTTCCAAGGCATAGGAGGTGGCTTCATTATACCTTGAGATGTTTCTTTCAGAAGTGATATACTATTGGCATGAGTAATCAACCATTCAATCGTCACAAGGTTTGCGTTATCGATGATGATGCTGACTTGCGCGAAATATATCTCCTCAATCTGAACCGAGAGAATTTTGATGCGGTACTCGCCAAGGATGGCGAAGAAGGTATCGCGCTCATTCGCCAGCATGTGCCGGACGCGATTATCCTCGACCTCCAGATGCCCAAGAAGAATGGTTTCGAAGTCTTGGCCGAGCTCGGAGCTGATCCGAAGCTCCGCAATATCCCGGTCGTCATCCTCTCGAATGCCGATGACCAGGAGTCTTTCAAGAAAGTCGGCGAGTTCGAAACCCACTTCTATCTCGTAAAAGCCCTGACTTCGCCGCCGAAAGTGATCAAAATCCTCCGCGAAGTGATCCGTTAGTAGGAAAGAGGCGAAACAGGACCCCCAAAAGCGGCGGTCCTGTTTTTTGATGCCATAGTCATGATGTCGCGGTACTCTCCGGCTACGTAATCTTTAATATGGCTTATTTGAGCCAAAAAATAGAATGGTACCTTACTCGTGTGTTGAAAAGCGAGCGAGACTGTTAAAGTATTGACAGAATATAAAATATGTGCTAATATGTATCGTTACGTTGAAAAACGGACCTAGTCGGAAAGGTGTTGTTTCCTCCCGACTGGCTTATGTGTAAAGGTACAATATGCGATTTCTCCCCCTCGTGGCGAGCCTCGTTATCGGACTTTCTCTCTTTAGCCCAGCTGCTAAGGCAGCTGAGGTTCCCCTTGCGCCGAAATATGACCTCGCTCAAGACCCGCTCCTCCTTATCTGGACGTTTGCGACCAAGGAGAATGAGCCGATCGTGACCGAAAAAGGCGAAATGACGGCGGACGAGAAGAAACTTGCTCGCTGGAAAGAAAAGCAAGCCGCTCTTTGGGCCAAGCTGGAAACCGGCAAGCGCTTCACCATTAATGCTTCGGCCTATACAGCTGCGGCCGATGAATGCGGTAAGTCCGACGGTATTACGGCCTCTGGTCTCAAAGTAGAGGCGAACCGGACACTCGCTTGTCCGAGAGAGCTTCCCTTCGGGACTAAACTCCACATTGACGGTATGGGCGAATTCCGCTGTGAAGACCGGGGTGGTGCAATCAAGGGCAACAAAATTGATATCTATATGGAGACCAAGAGCGAGGCGTTCGCCTTCGGTCGCCAGAATCTCGAGGCGGAAATCATCAATTAAGTGATAAAGAAGGGGCGAAAGCCCCTTCTTGCTTTGATTGACGCAGACGAGGGCCTTTGCTAGGCTTCCAATGTTTTAGCGCGCAGAGATGGTCGCGTGGCCGAGCGGTTAGGCACGGGTCTGCAAAACCCTTTACTCCGGTTCAACTCCGGACGCGACCTCCAGAAAAATTTGCCGGGGTGATGGAATGGTAGACATCGGAGACTTAAAATCTCTTGGCTGAATAAGCCGTGTGGGTTCGAGTCCCACCCTCGGCACTCAATTGGTTTGCTACAATACCTGTACGAACATATACGCTATGGGTATCGCTGCTTTTCTTGTCGTTGTCCAGTCGCTCATTACTTTTGTCCACTACACGGTCTGGAGTGTTCTCGATAACTACTGGCCTCTTTCGGGGTGGGCGCACTCTGCTTTCTTTAGTTTCGTTATCGTACTTTCTTTCTCTTATGTCACTTTCAATATCTTCACCCGCTTCCTACCGGGCCAAGTGACACGCATGATGTACTTTTACGCCGCGATGTGGCTAGGAACGGTGCACTTTCTTTTTCTGGCTGCGGTGACCATCTCTCTTATTTCGCTTTTTGCCGAGCTTTCGGGATCGACACTTTCGCCCTGGTTCGCTTGCGTTGTTTTCCTTACCGCTCTTGGCTTCAACGGTTTCGCTCTCTGGAATGGCTTTCAGATTCATTCTAGGTATCTCACCATCGCTTTGCCGAAATTACCCGAACACTGGATAGGAAAAAAGATTGCTTTTTTTGCTGATTCGCACTTCGGAAATATTCACCGCAATCGAACGGCCGAAGACATCGTCCAGTTGATCGAGGCCGAAGACCCGTCACTCATTCTCATGGGCGGAGATTTTTTTGATGGCCCGCCGATTGACCCCGATCTCGTGACGAAGCCGTTCGAGAGACTGACGAAGCGCATACCAACCTATTTTGTTTCTGGTAATCATGAAGAGTATGGCGACACGATTGGCTTTCTCCGTTCGCTCCAGTCAGCCGGCTTCCGGGTTATCAATGATAAGCGGATCGAAGAGAATGGTCTCCAGGTTGTCGGTCTCGATTTCGTGACGACGCGGACACCTGAAGCAACCGAGATGGTGATGATGCATCTTCATGTGAATCCAGAGCTACCGACCATCGTACTCAAACATATTCCGAGGAATATTGGTGAGCTCGTCGGTTCCGGTGCAGACTTTACTCTCCATGGCCATACGCATGAGGGACAGATGTGGCCTTTCAGCGTCATCACCTGGTTTGTGTACAAGGGCTATGATTTTGGATTGAAGCCGTATGGTGATGCTCTGGTGTATACGACGAGTGGTGCCGGAAGTTGGGGACCGCCGCAGCGTTTTGGTACTTCGCAAGAAGTCGTCTTCTTTACACTGGATAAAAGGTCGTAGCACAATTTTAAAAAAAATCCCGAGTGATCGGGATTTTATCTTTCTTTTGATTTCAATTTTTCTACGACTTTCGGAATCTTTTTAAAGTCCTCGATGAGGGTCTGGCGCATGCCACCGTTGTAGAGTGCTGCAGCTGGATGGTAGAGGGCGAAGAACACCTGTGGACCAATGTCATCGAAGATACGACGAAAGGCCTGGCCGTGGACTTCTGAGATTTTCTTTCCGGGAATGAAATGCTCCATCGCGTGGCGGCCGAGTGTAATAATGATTTTTGGTTTGATAATCCTAATCTGCTCGTGGAGCCACGGCATGCAGGCTTCGATTTCTTCAGGGTTTGGGTCGCGGTTGTC
Organism: Candidatus Moraniibacteriota bacterium; assembly: GCA_052034935.1. Taxonomy (GTDB): domain Bacteria; phylum Patescibacteriota; class Minisyncoccia; order Moranbacterales; family UBA1568; genus SSEF01. The sequence goes on along the minus strand of JBPOIB010000003.1, from coordinate 87,009 downwards.
GGGCGGCCGGTATTTCACGACGTTTGTGATATAAATATCCTCACGTTTGAGACCGATGGCGGCAAGCATCTCGGCGAGAAATTTTCCGGCCGCACCGATAAAAGGAACCCCTTGCTCATCCTCATTCTTGCCCGGTGCTTCGCCGATGAACATGATTTCCGCATCTGCCGAACCGTCACCCGGCACCGCCTGTGTTGCTGTCTCGCGCAGAGCGCATGGACATTCGATGATCATTCGCGCATTGAGAACCTTGAGCGCATCAGATTTGTTCATACCGTATATGGCTCAGTTTTATATCGCCCTGTCTCCTTACATAACGTGCCAGCCTTCCGCCGTCTCGATAATCTTTCCTTTGACCTCAAATCCGCTCGCAAGCTTATGTCCGCCGCCGCCGAGCTCGTGTGCGATAGCCGAGACATCTATACCGTGATGCTCGGAAGCGCGGAGACTCCCTCGTACAGTTTCGGTATCACGCTCAGAAAGGACAAGGGCAAAGCGGGCCTCTGGAACAGTTGAGAGAATCGAGGCAACTTGATAGATGTCGTCTGATGTCGCCTCGCATTCATCGATATCGTACTGTGTTACGGCGGTGACGAGGAGTCCGGACTGCGGAACGAATTTTGCTTTTTCGAGGGCCTTCCCCCACAGCTTCATGGCGGAGACGTTTTTGTTCGTGAAGATGGTGTTAGATATTTTGGTGAGTGGCGCGCCGAGCTTCATGAGTCGTGAGGCGATATCCATGACTTGTGGCGAAACGGAGGAATGTTGAAAATTTCCCGTATCAAAAAGAATACCAGTCAAAAGTGCGGTCGCTACATTTTTGCTGATGCGCGCCTGGATATGCGTCAGGAACAAATAGATGAGCTCACAGGACGAAGAATACTTTGGGTCAATCATCACGATGTCTCCTTCGAGTGAGATGTCCGGATGATGATCGATAAGAACGATTACCTGACGTTCATCGAACCGGTCGGCGAAAAGATGGAAGCCGCGATCGACGGAATCAGCTGCAATGACCGCATCAAAATTACTGAGGTCAATTTGATCAGGATGGTAGAAGGTCTCATGGAAAAGATTGCCGAGCGATTCAGGGAATGGATCGTAGCAAACAATGGTCGTTTTTTTTCCAATCGACTCGAGATAGTACTTGAGGGCGAGGTTCGCTCCGACAGTATCCGGGTCGGGACGTTTGTGTGCGACGAGGAGGATCGACTCGGCCTTGTCGATAACGAACTGGAGTGTTTTGAATTCTTTACCAAAAAAACGCATAGCAGGATTACTCCGTATCAGATTTTCGAATATCCATCAGGAGGTGCTCGACCTCATCAGCCTTCTCCTCGGTGGTATCAAGTTCGAAGAAAAGCTTTGGCAGCGGCCGGGTAGCGATCATCCGGTGCAGCAGTTTCTGGAGTTCTCGTGACTCATGCTCGAGGGTCTTCATCGCATACGGGCGCTCAGCTATCGGAAAAACACTGACCGCGACATGGGTCGAGCGGAGATTTCTCGCCGTTGAAACGCGAGCAACAGTGATGATCACCCCCTCTTTGAGAGAGAGTTCGCGGACAAAAAGGCTGCTGACGGCGTCACGGATGAGGTCATTGAGCTGGGTGATGCGACTATGCATAGGAGTACCGAGGACAGATTACGATAGATTATTGTTGTGGGAGTGCCCCGACCAGGAATCGAACCTAGATCTCACGCTTAGGACGCGCTTGCTCTATCCATTGAGCTACCGGGGCATGGGGAATCTCTCGGACTCCTATTCTGAAGCTTATCCTTGTCGGGGGTGCAATTCCTTCAGTATTCACGGAAAACTGAGGTAAACAGCATCGGGACGACTGGTTACTTTAAAGGATAATGATGACTCTGGCAAGGATGTACCTATTGTAGCAGAGGAAATAAGTGGATAACTCGGGGATAAGTAGCAAAAAAGCCCAGAAAAGGGCTAAGTGGTGGACCATGCCGGATTCGAACCGGCCACCCCTTCCATGCCATGGAAGTGCTCTACCAAATGAGCTAATGGCCCAAAAAAATGATGGCTTCCTGTATCGTTCGACGAGTTACCTTTCTTAAACTCATCTAAACGGAAATGAAGAAGCACCTTACAATCATAGCCAGATTTTGTATTTCGTCAATTCGATCCCTAGAAATATATCGTCTTTGCGCTATACTAAAGGACTATTATGACTGTGATAAAGCGATTATTTCAGGATGGCGATGTGATTCTGTACCTCGCATTCCTTTGGCAGTTCCCCTTCTCCTGGCGCTTTATATTGACTGAAAGTCGTGGGATGGCTGGCGGACCGTTCAATGAATACATGGATGTGTCACTTTATCTTGGAGAGGTGATTCTTGTCTTCATGTTTGTTTTATATATATTAAACAATATAAAAGTAATAAAGTCAATTAATAAAAACATTAAGAACAGACTAAAAAACTGGTTCCACGTGGAACAATTACTTCCCCTATTAGCGGTAGCTTACTTGGCTTTAAATACGGCTCAATCAATTGATCCTATACTTTCGCTGATTTTCATCTGGCATGCTTCTTTAGCGCTATTGTTTATATTTTTAACGAAAGTACTTATTGTTTCACGTGGAACATCTTTTTTGAAAGATGTATTCAAGGTTGTTGTGATTAGTATTTTGTTGCAGGTGGCTATTTCTGGTTATCAGATCATGAATAATCATTCAGCCGGACTGTATTGGTTGAATGAATCAAAAATATCAACAGAGACACTGAATGTAGCGAAATCTGAGATACTTGGTTTTAAAATTTTGAGAGGCTATGGAACATTCCCTCACCCTAATGTTTTGGCTGCATTCTGTCTGTTGTCGTATATTTTGCTAGTCACGTATAAAAGTTTGTTTCACGTGAAACAAATCGCCATACTTTTTTCTACTGTTTTAATAGGGGTTGCTATATTACTGACGGGATCGAAAACAGGTGCCTTTCTGTTTCTTATTATTTTCCTTGGAGAAAGAATAAAATATTTGTTCCACGTGAAACAAATATTAATAGCCATTGTCGCTGTTATCACTGTTTCTTTAGTTATTCTCTATCAATCAGATATTAAACAATCATACTCTACACGGATAGATCAGTTCAACTATCAGTCAAATTTTAGTCAGGCGACTTTTTTAGGGAGTGGGTTAGGTACATATAGATATAGTTATGATAGTCTCAGTAGCCCTGTAGAGTGGTGGGTGCTTGAGCCGGTTCATAGTAGCGTATATATAATTTATAGAGAGTTAGGTATCGTTCCCGTTGTTCTGTTGTTTTTATTAGTAGCGTGTATCCTGAAATTCCCTCTTATTGTTCCACGTGAAACAAAAAACTCACTATTTATTACTCTAATATTCCTAATCATATATTTAATGACCGACCATTTTTTTTGGGATATTCAACAAGGAATGTACCTTTTCTTGACAGCGCTTCTATTGATATACTATTATATTGACAATAATAATAAAACATTGTATAAAATTATTTAGGAAAAATGGTTAGTGTTATTAAGATTCGCTAACTTTTTAGAAATAGTTCTAGAAAGAAAGAGTTGTTGTTTAAAAATATTATTTTACTTGCGTTTGTATTAATTGTGTCATCCGTCATTTAATGAATGAGAAGGTTATTTAATTGGCAAAAAATATCTATTAACTGACAATGTTTATTGAGAGGCTGTGTCGAAACATTGAACAAAAAAAGGGTTTGATGTGATATACTTTTTCATATGGGAATATCACAAACAAAAAATAATTTACGCTGGAGCATTTTCGTTTTTGCCTTCCTTTTTCTCTTCAGCAGCGCCATGTATGTAGTGGCTGATGAAGCCTCTACAATGGACTCTTTAGTTTTTGATGATGCTGATGGGGATGGTCTTTCAAATGATGAAGAAAAAGTATACGGTACCGATCCGAACGTGGCGGATACTGATGCAGATAGTTACAGTGATGGAGTTGAAATTAAAGGTGGTTTTGATCCACTCAAACCAGCACCTGGCGATCGTATTATTCCAGAGGAACCGGTCGCTGTAGAGCCGGGCGTTGAGCCAGAAGTGAATTTGACGGAGATTGCGAGTCAGGAGTTTGGCGAGATTCTCGATAAGAAAATTGAGTCCGGAGAAACACCGGAAATTACTTCGGCTGATTTGGATACAGCAATCGCTGAGGTGATGTCGAAGGGGACTGAGGAAGTAGTTCTTCCCGAAGTCAAAACAGATGATATAAAGGTGAAGTTGGTAGCTGAAGTTTTACCCGAAGAAGAAAAGAAGGAACAGTCTCGGGAAGATGCAATTGAGTACTTGACCCTCGTAAGTTATATTCTCATCTCAAACGCTCCGGTGCAGATTCGAGACACAACATCACTTCAAAATTTTCTGGTTGATTCGGGGAACAAAATGATAATGGGGATGATGTCGGGGAACTATTCCTTTCTTGACTCTATCGAAGATCGTGGAAAAAAGGCTTTGGAAGAAATTAATAAAGTTGAGGTCCCGGAAAGCATGCTTGGAACGCATGTAAAAGCACTTCAGATGGTGACATTTGCGGCGAACCTGAAACAGGTGGTGAAGACTTCCGTCAGCCCACAAGATCCGCTCGGCCAGATGTATTCATTTTCAAAGCTTCAGGGATTCCTCCTAAGTCTTGATAGTTTCATCAAAGAGACTCAATCGAATCTTTCCGCGCTCGGGGTTGAAAATATACCACTCGACATCTAGGTTGCTATGTTTACTGGAAAATTTCAACAAAAAAATAAAAGCCGTAAATTCATCGCTGCATTTCTCATCAGCGTTGTTCTCGTCACGACATCCGCACCACTTCCAGTGCGAGCTGGTGTTTGGGGAGAGAGTATCGCCGGTGAGTTTCTCGGCTTTGCTCTTAAGACGATTTGGGAGCAGATAAAAGCGATTTTGTTCGGTATCGCTAAGCGGGTAGCTGTTGGTATTGCGAGAGATCAGGCGAACCGGCTTACATCAGGTGGAATGGATAAGAAGCCGGCATTTATCACTGACTATCGGCAGTATATTTTTTCTGCCGCTATCGATGAAGGACTGCTTTATATGGATGATCTTTTGACCCAGACTATGGGTGGGAAAGGTTCAGTCTTGAACTATGTTGCTTCGGGCGGTAGCATCCAGTCTCTCGGTAAACAGTACATGAGTCTTCTTAATAGTGAAGTCAAATCTGCCTTTGTTGCTGATAACTGCAAATATAATTTGGATCAGTACACCTCGAATCCGCTTTCCTCGATTGCTAAAGGGGATTTCCGCGTCCTGAATGCAACGGTCACCTTTCCGTGTAATAATCCACTCGGAATGACCAATCGGACAAGGGTGAATGTTCAGAGAAATGTTGCTGCCCGACAGAAACAGAATGAAATCGAAGCGATTGTCGGGAAGGGGTTTACAGGAATCAAAGATAAAAATGGGAAAACAATCTCACCCGGTTCGGTTATTGCTGATTTGACATCCTCGGCCCAAGAACTCCCTTTCCAGCTCATTACGGGCTCTAAAGAGTGGGGCGAGCTTCTCTCCTCCGCCGCCGGCGCATTCGTGAATCAGGCACTGAGCAATCTTTATCAGAAAGGATTTGAAGACGTCTCGAAAAAAATCAATCGAGAACTGGGCAAGGTCGACAGTAAGCTTAACGCAGCGCGGGCAGATTTACATAAAGAACTCGGACCAGGAGCGGTCTTTCTCCGTAACGCCGAGCAACATATTGGCGGTAAGGGTAGTACCGGTACGGGGAAGTATACGGGGGTGCAGCAGTCAATAGTTAACTTTAATCCGAACCCATCGATGTGTGGCACGGGCGTGACGGATTGTTGAGGTTATTTCCGGAAGTTGAAAACCCACTCGTAAAGAGTGGGTTTTTTAGTGGACAATACTGGATTCGAACCAGTGACCTTCACAATGTCAATGTGACGCTCTAACCAACTGAGCTAATTGTCCTTTTTCTTTGCGGAAAGAAATCGTGCAGCACAGAAAATACTGTAGCATGAATTCGCCGGTTGGCAAACTATGCGTTTGGCATGCCGGTGACGGGTTCGGCTGGTTTTGTCGCGACTACTTTCGCGGTTGGCGATTTCGGTCGCGAAGCAATTTTTCGGAAATAGGCGAGCCGGAGTGTCTGATCAAAAATGAAATAAAGTCCGAAAAGCGGTACGGCAATAAAGTTCTTGAGAAAATCATTTTGTACACCAAAGAAATCGAGCGTGCTACCGATGAGGCTGATAGAAAGCGTACCCACAAGCGCTAGCATGGAGGCGTAGGTAAAGAAGAGAAGAGTTAAGAATGAATGACGTCGGAAGAGGCGAAATCCGAGGTCGATTGCGCTCGGGAGACTTGTGTTGCCGAGGAGGGAGTAGAGGAGTGAAAGTTCCTTGATGAGGTAGAGATACAACGAGAGGGTAAGGAGAAGGATGAGTCCGAACTGGGATACGATGGTGAAAGCATCTGGGTTAAATCGCCAAGCGAGAAAACTCGGGATGGAAAGTATGCTACCGAGAGCGATAAGAAAGAGCCAGAATCCGGATTCAAAGATGAATGTTTTTCTGGCAACGCGAAAAAAGTCCTGCCTCTTCGGTCGGAAGGGGGTTTCTGCCGACTGGTTCAAGTGGGCCGATTGGAGAAGAAGGATGACGACTCCTCGAAATGGAGATTGAGCGAGGGTACAGACGAGTGAAAGACTTAAGAAAAAAAGAAAAGAAGAGTCTGGCCCAGCAGAGATCCAGCTAACAAGAAACACTGGGTCGCTGCTCTCAAGCAAGCGTTCTGCCTGAGAGGCGAAGAATGACCCGGAGACTATGAGGAATCCAACGGGAAAAGCTACCCATTGAACCGATCGGTTCTGGAAAAAATCCCTCAAGGCAGTCCGTGTGAGCGACGCGAAGGAGACTATTTCAGGCATGGCGGTAGTCTAAACTCTTAGAGGGCAGATGTCGGCGAAGTCGGTACAGCCGGCTCTTTTACGAGCGCTTCAAATTCATCTTTTTCGATAGTCTCTTTCTCGAGAAGAGTATTCGCAATTCGGTCGAGAACGGCACGCCTTTCAGTCAAGATTTTGGTCGCGCGGGCAAAAGCCTCATCGATGAGCCGTGAGACTTCTGAGTCAATGGAACGGGCCGTTTCTTCGGAATAATTGCGCTCTTCATGCATTTCGCGACCGAGGAAGATAAGTTCTTCCTTCTTACCGAAAGTCCGGGCGCCGAGCTTGCTCATACCGTACCGGGTGACCATACTCCGTGCCATTCCAGTGGCGCGTTCGAGATCATTCGATGGGCCGGTAGTGATGTCGCCGAAAACGAGCTTCTCGCTCGCATAGCCGCCCAAGAGGACGGCGAGCTCATCAAGGAAGTAGCGGTTGGTGTGGAGAGTCTTATCTTCGGATGGAACAGCCATGGTGTAGCCACCGGCGTGTCCACGGGAGATAATCGAGACTTTGTGGACCGGATCGGCATTTTCAAGGCTAGTACCGACGAGGGCGTGGCCGCCTTCATGGTAAGCAACTACTTTCTTCTCTTCCTCATTGATGACACGGCTTCTTCGTTCCGGTCCGAGGATAACCTTTTCAATCGACTCGGCAAGTTCCTTCAATCCAATCTCTTTCATGTTTCGGCGGGTAGCAAGAATCGCACCCTCGTTCACGAGATTGGCGAGATCGGCGCCGGAAAATCCGGGCGTCCGTTCAGCGATGCGGCGCATATTGATCGCTTCCGCTAGTGGCTTATTGGCTGCATGGATCTTCAGAATCGCCTCGCGTTCATTAATATCTGGCAAATCCATAGTGACCCGGCGGTCAAACCGCCCTGGCCGGAGCAAGGCCGGATCGAGCACATCTGGGCGGTTCGTTGAAGCGATAACGATGACGCTCAGATCGGTCTCGAAACCGTCCATCTCGACCAGTATCTGGTTGAGTGTCTGCTCGCGTTCATCATGTCCGCCACCTAACCCCGCGCCGCGGTGACGCCCGACGGCGTCGATTTCATCGATGAAGACGATGGCCGGAGCATTCTTTTTGGCTTGTTTGAAGAGATCACGAACCCGGGAAGCGCCGACACCGACGAACATCTCAACGAACTCAGAACCGCTGATGTTGAAGAAGGGGACTCCTGCTTCGCCAGCGACGGCTTTCGCCATGAGTGTCTTACCGGTTCCTGGAGGGCCGAGGAGGAGGACGCCCTTCGGAATCTTGGCTCCCATAGCGAGGAATTTCTTCGGCGTGCGGAGAAAATCGACGACTTCCATGAGTTCTTGCTTTGCCTCAGTCGCACCGGCGACATCTTTGAAGGTGATTTTCTTCTTTTTATCTTTGGGATCAAGGATACGGGCGCGGCTCATGCCGAAATTAAGCGCCTGCGAATTGCCACGCTGTGCCTGGCGCATCATGAACCAGATGAATGCACCGATGAGGATGAATGGTAGGAGAAAAGGAAGAAGCGTCAACATCCAGTAGCCGAAGCCAGTATCCTGTTTTACGGTGACCGAAACAGCCTTGAAGCGCTCTTTGTCGATGCTGTAGTTAGCGAGGGTTTCGGTGAGAGAGCTTTCTGGCTCCTTGCTCGCCTTTTGTTTGGTATCATCAGTTTTCGTAATACTGAGCTCATTGCCGGTCACGACGATCTCTTTGACTTCGCCATTGTTTATCTGAGTGACCAGCTCGGAGAGCGAGACATCAGCGGGTTTCTTTTCGGGTGTCGAATAGAGTATCATGATGCCCGAGAGCATGAGGAACAGAAACACGATGAGGCCAATATTTTTCATGAGCTTGTCCATATTTTTTGAGCAAAGAAATTAAGGGAAAAATCGATGAATTAGGTATGCTTTGTTTTCCGGAGGACTATAAAAGCAAGCTTCAGCCTACCATAAAAAGTCTTCTTTTTCAACCGGCCGACCTGCTTAATCTTTCTACGAGACCGGAGTGTCCTTTCGACCGAGAATAGCGGCTGTTTTTGTGAGAGTGGCGACGATGTTTGGATTGAATGTTTCGAGCAGCGGAAGAAGCTCGTGACGAATCCGATTTCGAGTGAAGCGTTTGGACTGGTTACTCTTGTCCTGCCGCGAGGGAGTTTCTTCACATTCGAGAAAGGCTTCGATTTCAGCCCGAGTGAAAGAGAGAAGAGGACGGATGATGTTCGAGTGAGCGCGCTGGAACGGTGACAATCCTGCGAGTCCCGATCCGCGGATGAGATTTAGGAGAACGGTCTCGGCGACATCATTCATCGTATGCGCCGTGACAATTACATCGAAGTCTAATTTTTTTCGAAGGCGCTCGAAAAAGCGGTAGCGAATCTCACGGAGAGCAGCCTCGATGTTTTTTGTCGGCTTGTGTTTCGGATGCAGAACCGAAAGTGGCAATCCATAATTGATGCATGTCTGTTTCACCAAGAGCTCGTCGCGATCGGCATCTTTACCACGTAAGTGATAGTTCACGTGGGCGACATGGAGCGCGAAGCCGTGCTTTGTTTGGAGCCGGGTGAGGAGCGTGAGGAGCGTCATGCTGTCGGGGCCACCCGAAACAGCGACGACAATTTTCGAGCCGCGTGGAAGAGTCTTTCCTTTGGCAATCGCATTCTGAAAGCGCCGTACGAAAACAAGACCAGCGTGCGTCGCAGCAAGCTCTCGGAAAAAATTATTTTTCGAGGCGGGACTCGATGATTGCCTTGGCCTGCTTAACCGCTTGTTCGAGCTTGCCTTCTTCGTTTTCAATTGTGTAGTCATAGATATTGAGATGCTTGAGCCACTCGCGCGTGTAGTCCATACGCTCTTGAAAATACCTCTCATCCTTATCTTTATCACGCGCTCTGAGGCGAGCCTCGAGGATTTCAATCGGAGCGGAAATGTATATAGCCGGGATATCAGGGAAAAGCTGCTTGATCGAAACGACACCTTTCCAATCTACTCGGACGATGGCAATACCCCCGCGGTTCGTCACGCGTTCAAGTTCCGCTTTCGTTACGCCATAAAATCCGCCGTTCTCATTCACGGAGTGCTCAATGAATTCACCGGCAGTAATTTTCCACTTAAATTCTTCGGGGGTAATGAAGTAGTAAGGGTGCCCTTCTTTTTCAGATGGGCGCATGGGTCGAGTCGTCGTTGTCACAATACGCTCGAGCGGAAGCTGCTCAGCGAGTTTTTCAATAAGGGAGTCCTTGCCCGAACCAGCCGCTCCAGAAATGATGAAGACGTTTTTCATGATTTGTTATTTGCACATCTGTTTACGAAAGCGCCCCTCAATCGAGGGGCGCGGCGGCACATTACTTCTTGACGGGGAGGAGTCCGAGTCGGTGGCTGCGCGGTTCGATCGAGAGGATCTTCCAGCTGTAAGTCTTGCCGGCCTCGAAGACTTCTTCCATTTTTCGACCCGGGTAAATATCGGAGAATTCCGAGACATGGGCCAAGCCGTGGATGTCTTTGTCGAGATAGACGAAGGCACCGAAGTGATTCATCTTGTCGACGGTACCCGAGACTTCGTCGCCGACCTTGTAACGAGTTGCGACATTCTCCCAGGGATCAGCCTTGAGGGCTTTCATGGAAAGGGAGATGCGGTTGTCATCGATGCCGATGATTTTGGCCTGCACTGCGTCACCGGTTTTCACGATTTCACGTGGATCATCGATGAGCTGCCAAGCGAGCTCGGAAATATGAACGAGACCCTCGAGACGCTTGTCGGCATTTTCACCCGGAAGGGCGAACTTCACGAACGCACCGAAATCAACGACTCCGGAAATAGTACCTTTGATAGTGTCGCCAACATGGAGCAGGTTGAGGAATTCTTTTTCCTTTTCGCTTTGAGCCGCCTTTTCAGAGACGATGAGCTTCTCTCCCTCACGGTCGGCATCGAGGATACGAACCGTCAGGGTTTCGCCCACGAGCTTCTTCAAAAGGTCGAGGATTTTGTTCTTGTCGCCGTCTTCGACACGTGGATAATGCTCGCTCGCGAGCTGTGAAACCGGGAGGAAACCTGGGATGCCATTCACTTCTATCATGAGACCGCCCTTGTTGGCATCGCTCACTTTGGTCTCAACCACTTCCTTATTCTTGAGCTTATTGTCGATGTCTTCCCAGCTCTTGTCGTGCGAGGCTTCGCGGATTGAGAGCTCAATCATGCCGTCCTCGTTCTCATAGCTCATGAGAGTGGCTTGGACGGTGTCTCCGAGACGGAGCTTCACACCGCCGCCGAGGCCGTCTTTCATTTCTTTGCCGAGGACGATACCGGTCCCGAGTGGGCCGAGGTCGACCAAGGCTGAGCTTGAACCAACATGGATTACGGTGCCGGGTACCACTTCACCGACTTCCGGTATGGAAGCGGAGTGGGTTTCATAGAGCTGTTCGAGTTCCGACATGTTGCTTTTGAGCTTCAGGTCGGTCATGTTATTCGTCATGGTCATAGAAACAGAGTGTTTAGAGCCGGGGTGGTCTCTGGTAAAAAATTAAAACCCCGAGAATGTGGGGTGAAAAAATCGTCAAAAGAGAAGAAAAACAGGAGAAACCGCTTCTCAATCAGGATTGAATCATCCCGTATTCAGTTGTCTTAACGGAAATTAAGGTGACCCTAGTTTAGCAGGGAAGCCCACTTCTGGCAAGTCCAGAAAGGCTTTTTGGAAAGCGGTAAAGACCCGGCTCAAGGAGATATAGATTATTGAGTAAGCAGTCCTGAAAAATAGAATAAGTAAGAATATTTTATCTACTATTACTGTATTTGTCAATAGGTATTTTCAGTGAAATAAGGCTTGTCGGAGGGGTAAAATCCTGCTACGATGAGCATACTCGTTTCGATCAAATCGACTATTTTCCCTATGAATATCCAGTATTACGGCGACTACTGCTTCAAAATCACAACTAAACCAAACGGCCGGGCAACTGAGGATGTGGTAATTATCACCGATACTCCGGAGAAAGGCCTCGGCCTCCGTACGCCTCAGGGCGAGGCACAGATTGTCCTTCTTTCACACCAGTCGCCTGAAGCAGAAGAGCTTGCGGTCATTAAGGGTGAACCGGTTAAGATCTTTGCTCCGGGGGAATATTCAGCCAAAGGAGTCGCCGTGCTCGGTTTTCCAAGTGCCCGCGACACGGAAAAAGGAGTTAAACGGGGGCAGAACACCATTTTTCTCATTGAAACCGAAGAATTACGACTCGCTTTCTTGGGCAGTCTCGGTGATGAGCTGGCGCCGGATGTCGTTGAGCGGCTGTCAGGAATCGATATCCTTTTCGTTCCAGTCGGTGGAAAAGATACCATTCCCCCGGATTCAGTCGATGAGCTTGTCCGCAAAATCGAGCCAAAAACCGTCATTCCGATGCACTATAAGATTGCTGGCATGACGACGGAATTGCCAGATGAAAAGCCTTTTTGTAAAGCGATCGGGAATTGCCCGAAAGAAACGATCGCGAAATGGAATGTAAAGAAAAAAGATCTGGAAGGAAAGAATATGGAAGTGGTGCTTTTGTCCAAAGACTAGGATTATGAGTTTCAATGTTCAAAACTGGATTGAACAGGTGAAGGCGAAGCCGGAAAATATCCGTCAGCGGTATATGGTTGGCTGTGTAGCGACTTCAATGTTTTTCGTGGTGATCGTGTGGTCTCTCACGGTTACGGAAAGTTTCAAAAAGATGAATCCGAGCGATATCGCCGAGACTACCAAAGCAACGGGTGGTATCTTGCCGAAGTCATCCGATTTTTCGCTTGATCAAATCCTTTCTGGTGAAGGGAAGTTTGAAGCGGTTCAACCCAAATCAGGCGAGGAGTTCCTGCGCGAGCAGGGTGAAAATCGAACCAGGCTTGATCCCGATGACGAGGGCATAAGACCGAAGGGGGAAGAGGTGAAAGAAGAGTCAGAGACTGATCCTGCGATGCAAAATATTCCAATGCTGACACTACCTTAAATACTATGGCCGAAAAGAACGAATTTCACGGTGGAAAAATCGAGGCGCGGAATATCTCCGACGAGGTTAAGCAATCGTATCTCGACTATGCGATGTCAGTCATCGTTGGCCGTGCCTTGCCGGACGTGCGCGACGGTCTGAAGCCAGTGCATCGCCGCATCCTCTACTCAATGTGGTCGACCGGTCTCCGCTCGACGGCGAAGTTCCGCAAGTCGGCGACGGTGGTCGGTGAAGTGCTCGGAAAATACCATCCGCATGGTGATACGGCGGTGTACGACACGATGGTTCGTATGGCGCAGGATTTCTCGCTCCGTTACCCGCTCATCTGGGGACAGGGAAACTTTGGCTCGATGGACGGTGACCGTGCGGCGGCCTATCGGTATACCGAAGCGAAGCTCAAGGCGATCGCCGAAGAGATGCTCGTCGATATCGAGAAAGACACGGTCGATTTCATTCCGAACTTCGACGGCGTGCACGAGGAGCCGGTTGTGCTTCCAGCGAAGCTGCCGCAGCTCCTTTTGAATGGAACGGTCGGTATCGCCGTCGGCATGGCGTCGAATATCGCACCGCACAATTTGAACGAACTCGTCGATGCAATCTGCTTTCAGATTGATAATCCGGAGTGCGATGTCGATGACCTCATGAAATTCATCAAGGGTCCAGATTTCCCGACAGGCGGAATTATTTATAATGCGAAAGAAATTCGCGAGACCTATGCCACCGGGCGCGGACCCATTACTGCACGCGCGGTGACGGAAATCGTCGAGAATAAGTCAGGGCAGTTCCAGATTATCGTGTCCGAGATGACGTATGCGACGAATAAGGCAACTCTTATCGAAAAAATCGCCGATCTCGTCAAGGAAGACAAGATTCAAGGGATCAAAGATTTGCGCGACGAATCTGACAAAGACGGCGTGCGCATCGTGATCGAGCTAAAGAAGGACGCTTTCCCACAGAAAGTTTTGAACAAGCTCTTTACCCTCACTGATCTCCAGAAGAACTTTAACGTGAACATGCTGGCGCTCGTCGACGGCGTTGACCCGCAGATTCTCAATCTGAAGTCGATCCTCGAACACTATATCGTTCATCGCGAGCGAGTAGTGACGAGACGAAGCGAATACGAGCTGCAGAAGGCAAAGGATCGCGCCCATATCCTGGAGGGCTTGAAAATCGCCCTCGATCATATCGATGAAATCATCAAGGTGATCAAACAGTCGCCGACGAAAGAGGAGGCACACGCGAATCTCATGAAGAAGTTCAAGTTGTCCGATAGGCAGACGACAGCAATCCTTGAGATGCGGCTGCAGACCTTGGCTGGACTCGAACGAAAGAAGATCGAGGATGAACTCGCGGAAAAACTGAAACTTATCGCCTATCTCGAAGATCTTTTGAAACACAAGAAAAAGATTCTCGCCCTTGTGAAAACTGAGCTCGTTGAAGTCCGTGATAAGTTCGGCGATGAGCGCAAGACAAGAGTGATGCGGAATGGTATCGGCGAATTCCGCCAGGAGGATCTCATCCCGAACGAAGAAGCGATCATTACGCTCACTGACGATGGCTATATCAAACGGATGAATCCGAGTGTCTACCGTGTCCAGAAGCGCGGCGGCAAAGGAGTTATCGGTGCGACGACGAAGGAAGAAGATAAGATTGCGAAGGTGCTTACGATCGCGACACATGACAACCTGATGTTCTTCACTGATACGGGAAAAGTGTTTCAGACGAAAGCCTATGAGATACCGGAGTCATCGCGCACCGCGAAAGGCCAGGCAATCGTGAATTTCCTTCAGCTCTCGAATGAGGAGAAAATTACGGCGATGATTTCTTTCGGGACGAATGATGGTGCGAAATTTCTCTTCATGGCGACGACTGACGGTACGGTCAAGAAGTCCAAACTCGAAGACTTTGCCAATGTCCGTCGCTCTGGTCTCCTCGCGATTAATCTCGAGAAGGGCGATACTCTCAATTGGGTCGCACCGACGACAGGAAGTGATGAGGTGATCATTACGACCGAGGGTGGACAAGCAATCCGTTTCAAGGAGGGCGATGTGCGGGCCATGGGACGAAGTGCGGCCGGTGTTCGGGGGATTAAACTTCGCACGGGAGACCATGTCGTCGCAATGGATGTCGTCGCAAAGGGTGCCGCTGACCGCGAACTCCTTATCCTTTCCGAAAATGGCTACGGCAAGCGGAGTGACTTGAAACACTACAAGATTCAGAAGCGCGGCGGATCGGGAATTAAGACGATGAATGTGACGACCAAAACCGGCAAGCTCGTCGGCGCCCACATTACAAGCGAAACTGATGCTGAGCTCGATATGCTGGTGACTTCGGAAAAGGGCATCATCATCCGGGTTCCGTTCGCGTCAGTACCTCTCCTCTCACGCGTTACTCAGGGTGTGCGTGTTATGCGGCCACAATCTGGCGATCGAGTCGGCGCCTTCACGCTTCTCTAACGGTGACTTCTGAAGTAAAAGAAAGACGGCCTCGCGCTATTTCGCGCCGAGGCCGTTCTCTTTGTTCTACTGAGACTTTCTTCTGGCGGTTTTAATGACCGCTCTTGGTTCGGATGATGATGTACTGGACTCCCTTAGTCCTCCAGACCACCTGGAGAGCGAAGCCGACCGGATCGGCTGTGCGGCCACGATAGCCATCCACCAGGTCGTAGAAAGGAAAGACGGCTTTCACTCGGCGATGGGCTTCCCCGTCGTCGAATTCAAGCTCGATTTCGCGATCATCCTGATAGGCGCGATCCACCTCCGCCGGGGGTGTGAGCAAGCGAAATTCTCCGATGGGAAGAGCAGTCGAATTGGACTGCACTTGGTCTATCTCTTGGGGCATGGCATCCTCCAGTTTGAGCCACTGAAAACAAAGATCTTGTCCCGATGTTTCAAGGACGCTTTATTAAACCAACGCTTTGTGAAATTGTCAAAATGGTGTTGAGACTTGCTAGAAGAGAGAAAGCGTGTTACACTGGTGAAGTAATTTTTATACATTGAGCGTAGATTGGTCCGTCAGAGCACCGACAGGACGAGTCTATTGCTGACAAGATGCTATGGCGCTCTCGCACAAGCAAAAGGAGAAAGTGACAGTGGATGTGAAACGGCATGATTCGGATACCGGTTCTCCGGAGTACCAGATTGCCCTTTTCACGGAGCAGATCAAGCGGCTCACCACGCATTTGAAAAAGAATAAGAAAGACTTTCATTCACGCCGTGGCCTTCTCAAGATGGTCTCGAAGCGGAAGAAACTTCTCGCCTACCTCGAAAAGGTGAACGAGAAGGCTCAGAAAGCGCTCGTGAAGAAACTCGGACTCTAAGTTTTTCCGCCACGCAAGTGGCGGTTTCCGTTTCCGCATTTATAAACCAGCGAACTCTTTTATGGCAAATTTCAGTGACCAGAGAGTTGGTGTCCTCGTCGACATCCAGAATCTCTACTACAGTGCGCGCGTGCTGTACAGCAAAAAAGTGAATTTCAAAACTGTCCTCGAGGCGGGAGTGAACGACCGGAAACTTATCCGCGCCTTGGCTTATGGTATCAAGACGACAGAAGGAATGGAGGAGAAATTCTTCGAGGCGCTCACCAAAAGTGGCTATGATGTGATGACCAAGGATCTCCAGATTTTTCCAGACGGATCGCGGAAAGGTGACTGGGACGTAGGTATCGCGATCGACGCGGTCAAAATGGCGGCGAAAGTCGATGTCATCGTACTCGTTTCGGGTGATGGCGACTATATCCATCTCGTCGAGTATCTTCAGAATACCTTCGGGTGCCGGGTGGAAGTACTCGCCTTTGCGGAATCAGCGAGTGCGAAACTTATCGAAAAAGCGGATAGCTTCCTGAATCTCTCCGAAAACAAGAAGCGTTTCCTCATCTAAAGTGTCGATGGCAAGAGAACGGGCTGAAAAGCTCGTTTTTCTTTGACAAAATGGGTAAAAAGAGGCTAGAGTACAGGCGGTTAACAAGTAATTGCCGTCACAAGGGTTTATAGGTACACGATTCTTTCTGAAGTAGGATTCAGGAAAAGCCGCGTGTTTATGAGCCCAGGACGGTTCATAACTCTATGCAAGGAGCTAAAAAATGGTCTCTCCAGCTCGGCGGGCGTGAATTAAGCATCTCAACGGGCCTCTTGGCTGGTCAGGCGAACGGCGCGGTGACGGTCCAGTACGGCGATACGGTCGTCCTGGCGACAGCCGTCATGAGTAAGGAAATGTCTCGGATTACCGGCTATTTCCCGCTTATGGTGGATTTCGAGGAGCGTTACTACGCAGCGGGCAAGATCAAAGGCTCGCGCTTTATCAAGCGTGAAGGTCGGCCGTCGGATGATGCTATCCTCTCAGGCCGTGCGGTAGACCGGACAGTTCGCCCACTCTTCAATAGCCGGATGCGGAACGAAGTCCAAGTCGTGACGACTGTTCTCTCGATTGACGGTGAAAATGAACCGGATTTGGTCGCGATGATTGCGGCTTCAGCCGCCCTTACCCTTTCCGATATCCCTTGGAATGGCCCGATTGGTGCTGTTCGTGTTGGTTTGAATGCGGAAAAAGCCTTTATCCTCAATCCTTCCCGTGAAGAACGGGCGACGAGCGCCCTTGATCTCCTCGTCTCCGGTACTCATGACAAGATCAATATGATCGAGTGTGGGGCGAACGAGATTGCTGAGGAACAAATGACGGAGGCCTTCCGTTTCGGTCATGAAGCCATACAAAAAGTCACGGACTTTATCGAGTCAGTGAGAAAAGAGATTGGCCGCGAGAAGAAGGCAGCCGCTCTGCTCGTCGGAAGCGAAGAGTTCGAAGCGAAAATGAAGGAATATACCGCTTCGCTTGGACTCGCTGATGCCCTGTATCTCAAGCCGAAAGCTACGATGCTCGAAAAAACGGCGGAAATCGAGAAAAAAGCTGCGGAATACGCTGCGGAGAACTTTCCGGACGAGAAAAATCAGGCGGAAATTCTCTCACTCATCAATGAAGAGCTCTCAGACGAGGCGCTTCACACCAATATCCTTCTACATGACAAGCGTCCTGATGGCCGCAAGCTGACGGAAATCCGGCCGCTCGCATCCCAGGTCGGTATTCTGCCTCGCACGCATGGCACCGGACTCTTTACTCGTGGCGAAACCCAGGTTTTGACCGTGACAACACTCGGTGCTCCAGGCGATGAAATGGTTGTGGATACGATGGAAACCGACGAAAAGAAGCGCTATATGCACTTCTACAATTTCCCGGCCTATTCAGTCGGCGAAATCAAGCCGATGCGCGGGCCGGGCCGTCGGGAAGTCGGCCATGGTGCTCTCGCTGAGAAGGCGCTTCTCCCGGTACTCCCATCGAAAGAGGAATTTCCCTATACGATTCACCTCGTTTCCGAAGTGCTGTCCTCTAATGGTTCTTCCTCGATGGGATCAACCTGCGGATCGACGCTTTCCCTCATGGATGCCGGTGTGCCGATCAAGAAGCCGGTTTCCGGTATCGCGATGGGCGTCATTGCTGGCAAAGACGGAAGTTTCAAGGTCTTGACCGATATCCAGGGTCTCGAGGACCATTACGGCGATATGGACTTCAAGGTCGCCGGTACGAAAGACGGTATTACGGCGATGCAAATGGATGTGAAGATCGATGGGCTGACCCCGGATATGCTCGGGATCGCGATCAAGCAGGCGAAGGAGGCTCGGCTCGAAATCATGGAGGTCATGCTCGCTGCCATCCCAGAGCCGCGCAAAGAGATGTCCCCGTACGCTCCACGTATTATTACTCTCCACATCAATCCGGAGAAAATCCGTGACGTCATCGGTCCTGGTGGTAAGATAATCAATCAGATTATCGATGAGACCGGCGTCTCAATCGATATCGAAGACGATGGATCGGTCTTTATCACGGCGGTTGATGCGACCGGCGCCGAAGAAGCGGTTCAGTGGATCAAAAATATCACTCGCGAGGTTGCTGTCGGGGAGATGTTCCAGGGCCGGATTACTCGAATTATGAATTTCGGTGCTTTTGCCGAAGTTTTGCCGAACCAGGAAGGACTGATCCATATTTCTGAACTGGCCGATCATCGAGTAGAAAAAGTCGAAGATATCGTGAATGTCGGCGATGTTGTCACGGTCATCGTGAAAGAAATCGACACCCAGGGCCGGATCAACCTCTCTCACAAGATGGCTAAAGCGAAGCTTGTCCGCGAAGAGCTCGGTGAAGAAGTGTAGAATATAGCGCGAGCAAATGAGACAAGGTATACTGAAGAGAGGATAGCCTCTCTTTTTGTATTGCTATGAACTGGTTCAAAAAAGATACGGTAGCGGAAGAATCTGCGGATGTACAAAGTCCGGTCGAATCGGTGCTTCCTTTGGTGCACACGATGGAAGATGATCTGACTGGCCGGAATGTACCGACAAAGATACCGGAAAAAAAAGAGCCTTTGGTGAGTTTCAACCCGAACGCTCGCGAAGGCGCTCCTTTTTACGCTGCTCCAGGCGTAGATACGGCTGAAGTGATGCCGAATCCATCAGAGACTAGTCCTTTTCTTCAGTCTCCCGAAGCTGATCCTCTCTCGGTGAAGGAGGGGGCGAAGACTGCTTCTGCCGCACCTCCAACTGTGCTCCCGGTCGTCCCTGCTCATTCTGCTGTATCAGAGCAGCACTTTGATACTGAGGCTAAACCAGTCGCTCTCAATATCGCTCAACCGACAGTGGGAGGGGCTTCTTTTGAGGGAATGCTTCCTTCGCGTCCAGGGTTGCTACATCGGCTAAAAACACTTCTCACTGGCGAAAAAACAAAATGGATCCGACTCGGAACTGTCCTGGTCGCAGTCGTGCTCTCTCTCGGTGGTTGGTATGTCTGGCAGAGAATGACCGATAAGCCAGCAATCCCTGGAGAGATCGCGAATGATCCGATCAGACCTAATCCGGAAAAATCCCTACCAGCTACCACGACCCCTCCTAAATACCAGTCTGATCAACCAAACGTCCTCTCTTTCAATACGGAAACGGTGACTGCTGAAGAAATCAAGAGCACTCTTCTCCAGGCGGGTCAGGGAATCAAAAAAGATGGACTTTCAGATGCGGTCGAGTTCCTGATCCGTGATCAGAAGCTCAATCCTTTGGCATTATCCCGCTTCGCTTACCTTGCTAAGCTCGAGCTTCCGGCCGGGATATTGGAGGCGCTCGACGAACCGTTCTCTGTGTACGTTTATATTGATGGTGATCGTCCACGAGCTGTGCTGCTGGCTTATATCAAGAACCAGGAGACATTCTCTCTGGAGCTACAGAAAGACGAAGGTCTGCTTCCTTCAGCGCTCGACCCTCTCTATCTCGACATGACGACCGCTCCGAAGCGCAATCTGGCTTTCCGCGACGGCATGTACCTGGAACGCCCGGTCCGTTTCACCAATGTTGATGCTTCGCTCGGGCTTTCGGTTGACTATGCGGTCCGCGGCAAGCAGTGGGTTATCGGTACGAGCAAGAATTCGCTGCGGGCTGTGCTCGATAAGACCGGTCTTTAGTCTCTGCCAAGCTGTTTTTCGAAAGTCGCAGCACTTCTTTTTTGAATGAACTCATCTCATGATGAGTTTTTTTATCGGCAAGAGAAATAATTATCGCGCAACTAAAAGATAATGAGTCCGCAAGATTGACTCGAGCGTTTTTTTCTGCTATAATGGATTTGTTGAGTTGAAAAAGTTTCTTGAAAATATGATCTGAACAAGGGAGACCCTCTCGTCCGCATCTCGCATGGGAATGAGAAGGTCTCCACTGTTTAACCGTTCGGTGCATCGTCACCAACAGCTCCTATTCTGGTCTGGAGCGTGCCGCCAAAACAAAAACAAAAATGTCGAGAAATATAATAAACCTCGGCCTTTACACAAAAACAAAAAACAAAAACCAGTACCTTGCAAAGTAAAATTGGCATAGCCAAAGAACGGTGAGAGATCAGGAAAATACCAGAAAAGTCCTATTCGCGTGGGCATCAAACCACATGAAAGCTTGTATAATCAAATGCTTCTCACCCGAGCGTTTCATTATCGGCCTGCATGTTGGGCACACGCACGTCGGGCGCTTGTCACAAAGCCAAATTTTTCAAAATATGGGCGTTCTGGGCAGGCGCCCGGCACCAACATCTTGTAAAGTGTGTGCCGGGCAGGAGGAGAATGGCCAATGGGCCTTTTTTTGTTGCTAAAATCCGTTTTTTGGCTTATTTTCAGGGAGAAACATATGAATAATTTCTCTATTCCTACTACTGATATCGGAAAATCGGGAGAGGAGCAGGCTGCTCTTTATCTGGAGGGAGCCGGGTATCGCATCCTTGACCGGAATTATGCTAATGCAAAAGGCATTCGCCTGGGAGAAATCGATATTATAGCGGAGAAAAGCAAGGAAATCGTCTTTGTCGAGGTAAAGGCGGCCTTTATCGATGCGGGCAGAGCAGAACGTCTTCCAGAGTGGCAGATTACCCCTGCAAAGCTTCGGAAAATGGAAAAAGCAGCCCTTCTCTACCTGAGAGAAAAGCAGCTCACTGATCGGGAATACTCGTTTGATGCCATCTCAGTGACATTCTTCGCCGGAGAAGAACCGAAAATTAGGCATCTTGACCATATATTCTACACGTAGACAGGGGGTGCCAGATTCGATATACTAGGACTATCTTAATTTGAACCTTATGGCTTTGGATACAACCACACTTGCTCAACTGAAGGAAAGACTACTTGCGGATAAGGCTCGGCTCGAAGAAGAGCTCACTCGTTTCGCTCAGCCGACCGGCACTCCTGGTGACTATGAGACGAAGTTCGAGGTGATTGGCAGCGATCCAGATGAGAATGCGAGCGAAGTCGAAGCATACGCTGACAATCTTTCCTTGGAAGGAACGCTTGAGGATAACTTGCGTGACGTGAATGATGCTCTCTCTAAAATGGTTGCCGGAACGTATGGCGTCTGTGAAAAAACCAGTAAAGAAATTCCGCTCGAACGGCTCCAGGCCAATCCGGCTGCGCGAACCGTTATCGAAGCTTAAAAGTGAGTTGTATGGGGGGATGGAGTCCGAGGATGGAGCGATTCGTCATCGGACTTTTGTTTTTGTGCGGTCTTTTCGATCTCGTATATCGACTGAAGAGTCCTGAGATCACTGTCTGCAACCCGGGCATCGCTTTCGGAATCGTTCTCCCCGAGACCCTCCTCTGGTCGGGGATCGTCGCCCTTCTTATTGGTGTCTTGTGGCAGTTTGGCCGGAGGAGTGATGAGGGAGAACGACTGGCCTGGTCTGCCGTTTTCATCGGCGGAACAGTCAATACGCTCGACCGTTTCCTGGAGGGCTGTGTCCGGGACTATCTCACCCTGGGGCCCTTTCCAAGCTTTAATTTGGCTGATATGATGCTTCTTCTTGGGGTGCTGTATCTTTTGGGGCGAATGAGCGGAATATTCTCCACAAGGAAGTCATATGTCAGCTAAAGTGTATTCTGGAGCAACGATCGGACTCGACGGGGTCGCTGTTGAAATTGAGGCCGACATCCTTTCCAAGGGCTTGCATCAGTTCACAATCGTTGGTCTGGCCGATACAGCAGTGAAAGAAGCGCGTGACCGGGTCAGTGCGGCAATTAAGAATACCGGTTTCCGGCCACCTCACATGAGCGGACGGGTAACCGTCAATCTCGCCCCGGCCGATCTTCCGAAAGGTTCTTCAGCCTATGATCTTCCCATCGCTCTTGTTTTTCTCCAGGCAACCAAGCAGGTTTCTTTTCCTGTTGAGAAACGTTTTTTCATCGGCGAGCTTGCCCTCGATGGCCGACTCCGACCGGTTTCGGGTGTGCTCCCGCTTACCCTCTTTGCCAAACGGATGGGATTCGAAGAGATCTTTGTACCGAAAGAAAATGCTGCGGAAGCAGCGCTCGTTCCTGGTATTCGGGTATTTGCGGCTGATTCGCTCCAAACGCTCATCGGGCACCTCGAAGGCCGGGCGCCATTTACAGCGACTGAGCCGACCGCGATTGAAGAAGGAAAGCATTCGAATCCGGCGACCGACTTTGCCCTTATCCGTGGCCAGGAGCATGCGAAGCGCGCACTTGAGATTGCTGCGGCAGGCGGACATAATATCCTCATGCTTGGGCCCCCAGGATCGGGCAAAACGCTTCTCGCGAAGGCTCTGCCGACTATCTTGCCAAAGCTTACGTTTGAAGAATGCCTCGAGGTGACGCAGATTTTCTCGGTCGCTGACCGGCTGGCTCGAGGCGAAGCGCTCGTAGAGGCTCGGCCTTTCCGTTCACCTCATCACACGGCGAGCGGTATCTCACTTATCGGTGGCGGGACGATTCCCAGGCCGGGCGAAGTGAGTCTCGCACATCGGGGCGTGCTTTTCCTCGATGAGTTTGCCGAATTTCCCCGTTCGCTCCTCGAGAGCCTTCGCCAGCCGCTCGAGGATGGGCTGGTAACAATTTCGCGTGCCAAGGGGACGCTCACTTTCCCGGCGCGCTTCATGCTGGTCGCAGCGATGAATCCATGTCCATGCGGACATCATGGTGACCCAGAACGGATGTGCGGCTGCAGCGCATATCAGATCGAAAAGTATCGTCAGAAGATCTCGGGCCCGATTATGGACCGTATTGATCTCCATATTGATGTTCCTCGCCTTTCATTTGATGAACTCCGTGACCGGGTGGGCACTGATTCGAGCGAAGTGGTTCGTGTTCGTGTTGAGGCTGCGCGTCAAGAGAGCCGCGCGCGGCTCGAGGGGAGTGGTAAAGGATCTAACGCCGAGCTCGATAACAAACTCATGGAAGTGCACTGCGTTCTGGATGCTGCTGGACAAGCGCTCCTCAGAGAAGCCGTCGAACACTATCATCTCTCGCCGCGTGCCTATACGCGAATCCTGAAGGTTGCCCGGACAATAGCGGATCTAGATCACTCCGAGCACATCCAAGACGGACATCTTGCTGAAGCACTCCAGTATCGGTTCCGTGAATAGACTCATTTCAAAATGAAAATTTTCTTTTTTACAGCAATCATCCTTGGCAGTTTTGCAGCCTATCAGTTTTTGACCCCGCCTTTCGGCGATTCACGCGAAAGTTTTTCGGTTGGTCGGCCATCATCGGCGACACTCGTTATTTCTGGCGGGGAGTTTGAAGTTCAGTTTGATGCTGGGCTGACAGTAGCGGAAGTGATTCGTCGCGCCGGCTTCACACTAGCACCGGATGATCAGCTGTATCCGATTGGAGAAAGTGCCGTTTTTACCGGCGCACGCATCGTCTGGCAGCCCGCGCGTGAGATACAAATTCTCGTCGATGGAAAAGAGGTGCTGGTTCGCGCCATATCTTCGACCGTAGAGGAAATCATCCGGGAGGCGGGCGTGGTACTTGATGAAGACGATTTGGTGACGCCGGCGTTCGAAGCGGCAGTTCCGACAGGGAAGAAGATTACGATCACCCGGGTGGAAGTGAAAGAAGAAATGAAAGAAACGAAGATTCCGTATGCGACCAAGACGGAAGAAGATGGAAATCTCTCTTGGCGGAAGAAAATCGTCACGCAGAAAGGCGAGAATGGTCTGAAGCGCACCACCTACAAAGTGAGCTATCATAACGGCAA
Organism: Candidatus Moraniibacteriota bacterium; assembly: GCA_052034935.1. GTDB lineage: Bacteria > Patescibacteriota > Minisyncoccia > Moranbacterales > UBA1568 > SSEF01. The sequence continues at coordinate 62,572 of JBPOIB010000003.1, read as the reverse complement.
GGAGGTGAACCGGAAGATACTCGCTACCGAGGTCGTAAAGGAGCCGGTGACGGAAGTCGTAACACAGGGAACGCTCGTCAAAACGGGGAAGGCTCATCGTGGCGCCGCTTCGTGGTATGCTTGGACCGGAACGATGGCCGCAGCGAATCCCTGGCTGCCCAAGGGAAGCTATGTGAAGGTGACGAATGTTGATAATGGGAAATCGGTGATTGTCGTCATCAATGACCGCGGACCATTCGTCCCAGGCCGCATCATCGATCTCGACAAAGTGGCATTCGAAAAAATTGCTTCGATTGGCGCTGGTGTTATCAACGTGAAGATGGAGGAGATTACAAATTAGGGTATGGAAGTGAAAGCAAAGAAATCACTCGGACAGAATTTCTTGAAAGACCAGTCGGTCATCGAGCGGATCTTGACCGTGGCGGAAGTCGTTCCGGGCGACAAGATCTTCGAGATCGGTCCGGGGACCGGCATCCTGACGGAAGCACTCGCGAAAAAAGGCACACAGGTAATGGCGATCGAGCTCGATCATGAGTTGGTAGAGCGTCTCAATAAGCACTTTGAAGAGAGCGCCGGAGTCTCTATCCTTGAAGGAAGCATCCTCGGTGTGAATCTCGCCGCGACGCTTGCTCATGCGAGCTACTCATCGCGCGGGTACAAAGTGGTGGCGAATATCCCGTATTACATCACAGCGCCGATCATCCGGACGCTGCTTTCGCTCGAGCGGCAACCGACGAGTCTGACGCTCATGGTCCAGAAAGAGGTTGGCGAACGGCTCTCGGCGAAGCCAGGGGCGATGAGTCTGCTTTCGCTCATGGCGCAGTACTACAGCGATGTGGCGCTCGCCTTCGTCGTACTGAAAGAAGCGTTTGATCCAGTCCCGAAAGTCGACTCGGCAGTCGTCCATTTAAAAGCGAAACGAGCATTCGATGCTGAAACCGATCGGAAATTTTTTCGAATCGCCCGGGCCGGATTCGCGGCGCGAAGGAAGACACTTGCGAATAATCTCGCTTCGAGCTTGAAGCTGGAGAAGGCGGTTGTTGAAACGGCACTTGAGAAAAATGGAATGCGGAAAGATATCCGTGCCCAGGCGTTATCCGTAGAAGATTGGGAGAGACTCCAGCAAGCGCTCGCTATTTGACGAGAGCAAGCGTGATGAATGTACCGTAACTAGCAACGAGAGCGACGAACCAGCCGGCGAGTTTTCGATAGGAAAGATAGCGGTGATCAGCCGACGAGAGCTGCAACATCCAGAAAGCCACTGCGCCGAAGAACATGCCGAGTGGGAAGAGGCTTTTCAGTGAAAGGATGAACGGTGAAATGACAAAGACAAGAAAGGCGGCTGCACCGATAATCCGTTTGGCACGATCTTCGCCGAAGAGAACCGGGAGAGTGGTAACGCCGTCGGCTTTATCACCAGCGATATCTTTGAAATCCTTGATTGGAATGATGGCGAGGTAGGCAAAGAAGAGGAGTGCGACGTATGAAACCGGGATCGCAGCGATATTTTTTTCTGCCGAGAAGACGATGAAACCGGAGAAGAGGATGAGTAGGCTGGCACTCGCTGCGAGTGCGGTGGCGATGAACGGATACTGTTTGAGTCGGAGCGGATCGGCGGAGTAAAGATAGGCGAAAAACTGGTATACCGTGAGGAGGAGCATCATTTGCGTCGAGATGATAGCCGAGAGAAAGATTGAAGCGGTGAAGAACAGTATGCCGATAGTCTGATAAGTCGCTGGGTCAATCACTCCGGTCACAAGCGGGCGATGAGGATTGGTCACTCGATCGATGGCGATATCCCGGAAATCATTCATGACAACCGACGCGAGCCAGGCACAGCCGACCGCGATGAGACAAATGATGGTACCGGCGATGTGGAAGATGTCGAATTGGAAGGCGTTGGTTCCATAGAGCCACGTGAGTCCGGCGCCGACCGAGAAAAGTCCAACATGGTAGACGAGCTGGGGGAAGCGGGCGTTATGATAGAGCGCCCAAAAGATACGGCGGAAAAAGAAGAAGGTGAGACCGGCGATGAGGGGGACGATGAGTACGGCGTACTGAGTCGTCATTTTGATTGCGAGGACACTCTCAATTCCTGGTGGATTGAAGATGAAAAGCGGCGCTGGAGAGAGCATCACCCGGGCGACATCCTGTTCGCTGACGGCGAGAAATCCAGTGCTTGGCCCGAGGAGGAGAATGGTAATGATGGAAGGGAGAACACCGATGATAAAAAGAACAGTGTAGAGGAGGATACCGCTCGCGAGCGTCCGGACTGGTGAGTGCGATTTGAGCCAGGCGTAAACGAGGACGAGCAGGACGACGAGGCCGACCTCGAAGCGGACGCCGTAGGTGATGCCGATGTCGGGCTTATCACCAAAAAAGGTGATGTACCGTTTGAATAGGCCGAGCAGACTGTCGAAGCTATAGAAGCTCCAGAGTCCTGCACCGCGCGAAATAATCTCGTCGACAATCGGCGGCGTCCAGATGACGAGAAAGCCACTGAGAAGGATATTGGCCGCTCCTCGGATACCGACCTTTCCCGCCCAGACGAGGACGGGGAGGGCGGAAAGAAAAATCGTCGAGAAAGTGAGAAAGTGATGGGAAAACTGATAGAAAAACTGATCCGAGAAGCGGAAAGGGATATTGTCGAGGTAGTTTTCGAGGACGATTCGGATGGCGATGATGGCGAGAAGGGTCACGACGAAGGTCCCGAGGGAAAGTGGCCGATTCTCAATCTTTTCAAGTATTTTGAGGAGTTTTGTTTGCATAGTTTCCCATTATACCATGCAGTATTTTCTGCAGTTTCGGCCGAAAAAGGCTTGGATGAGTGAAGAATCAGGGATGAATGCTACAATGTAAACCTATGTCATTTTGGGAATCCGGGCTCAATCCAGAGCAGAAGCGCGCCGTCGATACGACCGAGGGGCCGGTCTTGATCTTGGCAGGAGCGGGGAGTGGTAAGACAAAGACATTGACTCATCGCATCGCCTATCTGCTTGCCGGCAAGGGAGTAGCACCGGAATCCATCTTGGCGGTCACATTCACGAATAAAGCGGCCCAGGAGATGCGTGAGCGCGTGGAACGGATGCTCGAGCAGGCGGTGCAGGATGGGGGAAAGCACTTTCGGATGCCGCAATTCATCGGGACGTTCCACAATATCTCGGCCCGTATCCTCCGGCGCGATATCGACCGGCTTGGCTACAGCAAGGACTTCAATATCATCGATGCCGACGAACAGATTGCGCTCGTCAAGAAATCGATGAAAGAGCTCGAGATGAATCCGGACCAGGTGAAGCCACGCTCCGTCCTCGAAGCGATTTCTGGTGCGAAGAGCCGTGAGCTCTCCCCGGACCGTTTTCTCAGTATGGCGGAGAGCTATTTCGAAGAGCTCGTCGGGAAAGTCTACGCCCGCTACCAGCAGGGGCTCCAGGAAGCGAACGCGCTTGATTTCGACGACCTCATTCTCCTCACTGTTCGGCTCTTGGCCGAGCATCCCGACGTACTCGAGCGCTACCAAGAGACCTTCCGCTATATCATGGTGGACGAGTATCAGGATACGAACCCGCTCCAGTATCGCTTGGTGAAGCTCCTTGCGGCGAAGTATCGCAATCTTTTCGTCATCGGCGACGACTACCAGTCAATCTACTCCTGGCGACAGGCAGATATCCGCAATATCCTCTCGTTCGAGACAGATTATCCCGAGGCAGTGGTTATTACTCTCGACCAGAACTATCGTTCGACGCAGATTATCCTCGACGCAGCGACGGCCGTCATCAGCAACAATGCAAATCAGCGCCACAAGAAGCTCTGGACGAACGAGGGGGCGGGCGACTCAATCGCGCTCTATCCGGCTGAAAGCGAAGATGATGAAGCGGGCTTCGTCGCGCGCGAGATCAAGACACTGGTCCGGGAGAAACAACTTCCCTACCACTCCTTCGCTATCCTCTACCGGACGAATGCTCAGTCGCGGAGTATTGAAGAAGCGTTTCTTCGCGAGAACCTGCCCTACCGGATCGTCGGCGGACTGAAGTTCTATCAGCGCAAAGAGGTGAAGGATGTTATTTCGTATGTCCGTTTCCTGTCGAATCCGAAAGACTTCATCGCGCTCGAGCGCGTAGTCAATGAACCGAAACGCGGTATCGGACCGACCACGCTCAAGATCTGGGTGGATATGGCCCGAGCGAAGGGTCTGGACTTCCTTTCCGCGACTGGTGCGCTCAAAGCAGAGAACCTGTTACCGGAACGGAAGATCAAGACGATTGAGAATTTTACCGATCTCTTCGCTCATTGGCAGGACAGCCTGCTTCATGAGGAGGGCCTGACGCTCCGCATGCTGCTTGATGTCATCACGCGTGAGAGTGGCTATCTCGAGAGTCTCCGCGATGGTACACCGGAGGGCGAAGTGCGCGAGGAGAACGTCCAGGAATTATTTTCAGTCGCTCAAAAATTTGACGGAGTGCCGGTCCGTGAAGCCATCAGTCGTTTCCTCGAGGAAGTGGCGCTCGCGTCCGATACGGACACGATTGATCAGCGATCGGACGCCATCCACCTCATGACGGTGCACTCAGCGAAGGGTCTCGAGTTTCCGGTCGTTTTCATTATTGGCCTCGAGGAAGGGATATTCCCGCATTCGAGGAGCGCGCTTTCGGCGCCCGAGCTCGAAGAGGAACGCCGGCTTATGTATGTGGCACTCACGCGCGCGAAGACGAAGGCCTATCTCATCCATGCCGATATGCGGACAATTTTCGGATCGACACAGATGAACCCGCCATCGCGTTTTGTCGAAGAGATCCCGGAAGCACTCATCATCAAGCGCGAGTCGAACGGTACCCATCTGTCGTTCTCCAAACCGAAACGGAAGAGCTATGCGGCGCCGATCCGTCGGTTTACCGCTGCGGCGAAACCGGCAGAAATAGAGGGGGAAACAATAGCTCCGGCCAAGGACCTGCGGCCGGGCGATATGGTCGAACACCAACAGTTCGGCAGCGGTCTCGTCATCGCGCTCGACGGCAGTCTGGTTTCAGTCGCCTTCAAGCGCGCCGGTGTAAAGAAAATGATGCTCGGGGTTGCTCCGCTCCGGAAAGTCTGAAAGAATGGGCCGTATGAGTATGCCCCCTCTCTCCCCATTCGATTTCAAGAAAGCCCTGTTTTTCGGGCTTTTCCTTACATTCCTCTTTTCTCCTGCCATCTCAACCGCGGCGGAAAAGCCGACCAAAGAACTCGAAAAAGCGGTGAAGTCCGGCAAGAAGGTGATTCTCTTTGAGGGAAAGGAAAACGAGGATTTCACTATCCGAAGCGGCGTGACGGTGACCGGGACAAATCCGGGAAAGGCAATCATCTCGGGTGATATCAAGCTCGAAAACGGCGCGACACTCTCGAATGTCACCGTTTCGGGGAATCAAATTCCCATCACAATCGCAAAGGGAGCGAATGTAACGCTCATTAATGTCACGGTCCGTGGCGGCAAGGACGCGGGCATCGTCGCGCAGGAAGGTGGCGGTACGCTGACGCTGAGGAATTCCCGCGTGACGAATAACCGTAAAGGCCTCTATGTTCTCCCCGGAAAAAATCTGATGCTTTCTGGCAATGTCATCAATAATAATGATGAGGAGGGTCTCGATGTGCGGGCTGGTGTTACAGGGACGATTTCCGGCAATCAGTTCATCGGCAATGGGGAGGGTGGTGCAGAAATCATTGCTGGTTCGGCGCGACTCGTCATCCAGAATAATACGTTTCGTGGCAACAAAGCCGATGGCCTGACAATCCAATCGTACAGTGGCATCGGCAAAGCACCGGGAAGTGTGAGGCTCTCAGGTAATACCTTTGCGGATAATCGGAGTTTTGGTCTGTCCTGTTTATCACCAAGCCTCGGTGGCGCGGATGCATCATTTTATCGCCGGTCAATTTCAGCGATTGATAATATTTTTCGTGGCAACAAGGCTGGTCTCATCGACCGGGAATGTGGCGGGCTCGTGAATCGGACGAGCATCCAGGAAGAAAAGAAAGAAGAAGAAATACCAGAGGTTTCCCGAGAAGAATTGCGAGCTGAAACAACAGAGACTTTCGAAGGGTTGGCGAGGACGCTGCATGCGGCTGAGTACGCGCTCGAACAATGGCTCCACGAACGACAGGGGAATATGTTTCAGCAGATGTTCCGTTTGAAACCGGTTGCCGGCGAAGAAAAAGAGAGGTTCGAGGCGGCATTTGTTGCGCTGGACCGGGAGCGTGAAGCGATTGCGACTTTTCCGCGAACTGATGATCCCTCCCTTGAAGACCGCCGTCAGTCAGTCTTGATCGAATCACTCCGCCGTGAGGGCGAACTTCAGTCAGCCTTCGATGTGCTCCAAAAGAAATCGTTTCCGAATGCGCTCTTCATGTTCTTCTTCTAGTTGTCGTTTTTCTTTTTCCGTGACTGCTTCGCATGAAAAGTCTGATGGATTTCTTTCAGCCGTTCGTTCGTGACGTGCGTATAGATCTGGGTCGTCGTGATTGAGGCGTGCCCGAGCATCGCTTGAACGGAGCGGATGTCGGCACCGTTTTGGAGCAGATCGGTGGCAAAACTGTGTCGAAGCGTGTGCGGATGCACATCTTTCAGGATGCCGGCCTTCTTCGCGTAGTGTTTCACGAGGCGTTCGACGGTCCGGGGCGTAAGGCGAAGCGTATCGCGCCCGGCATTTTTCTTATTCACCAGGCCTTTTTTCGGATGCGAAACGAAAAGAGCAGGGTCGATATCAGTACGATATTTGAGATAGTCCTCAATCGCCTCTTTGGCGGAGGGGGAGAGGAAAACAATGCGGAGTTTTGACCCCTTTCCACGGACGCTGAATTCGTCTTTGCCGAGATTGACCTGGTCGCGATCGAGACCGGTTAGCTCGGAAACGCGGAGTCCGGCGGAAAAGAGGAGTTCGAGGATGGCGCGGTCGCGTTTAGCACGTACCGTATCGCCCATTGGTCCAGCGAGCAGCCGTTCCACCTCATCATATTCCAGAAAATCGACCTGGCGTTCCGGGACGCGACCGATCTCGATTTTTTCCGGGGCGAGGGCAACGACATCATGCTTGGAGAGGTATTTGAGGAAGGTCCGGAGCACAATCGCGTGATAGGCCTGGGTGCTGCGTTTCAGGGTTGTATTCTGGCGAGTGACTTTACGATTGAGGAAAAGACGGTATTGCCGAATTTTCTCGCTCGTCATATCAGTCGGCCTCTCGATTTCCCCCCAAGTGAAAAAAGCCGCCAAGGCCTGGGAATAGCTTGAAAGCGTCCGGGGCGATCGGCTCATTTCAATCTCGAGGTGCTCAGAGAACTCTTTCGCGAGACGTTCAATTTCATTTTTCGGCGGGTCAAAGAAAATCATAAACATTATGCGACATAAGTGAATTGTAGCAATGATTTCCATTCAATGCTGAGTTTCTATCTAAAGTTGCTCCGGTACTCGTCCAGCATGGCGTGATGACCCCTTGGAACTTTTTAGCTCAAATAAGGGAAAATCCAAGAAAAAGAGCGAAAATCAGATTGACCAAAGCGGGCTTTTTGGTTATGCTGCCTTCTGTAACTCTTGGGGGAATTCAGCGATGTTTTGGTCCTGGCTTGCCACGGCGGAAACTAGCGATATTCCCAAAAGAAAGGGTGCAGGTATCTCTTTGAACTTTTCATCAGGCGGGAAGAAATGGTGGTCTAAAACCAGAAAGCTGGTTGATTTTACGCAATGGAATACCACGTTTCATCAGTGGCAGACCAAATTCCTTATCTGGTTTAAAGAGCGTTCGGGGTATGTCCCGGTGATTCTTTTTCGAAAATATGCCGCTTTTTCCTTGGTCATTTCAGCGGCGGCGCTTGTTTCCATCACTAATTACGCTCAAGAGACCGGCGGCCGAGAGCGCTTGCTCAGCTTCTTCGGTATAGATTCGTCTTCCGAGCGACGAATCGTGCCTCGCCGAGCCGCGCAGGAGTCCAAGCGGCATAACCTCTCGCTCGTTTCTCTTGCCACTGCCCCGACACCGGCCGATCTTTCGGCAAAAACAGACACGGACGTGCTTGAAGAGGCGTATCTGTCGCCTGAAAATCAGATGTTCCTGACTAGTGCCATGAGCGCACAGCGGGCTCGCGAGCCCGAAGAAGACGGGGGTGTGAAGCTCTACACGGTCCAGCTGGGTGATACGGTTTCCGGCATCGCTGCCGCCAACGGTGTGACCGTCAATACGATTCTTTGGGCGAATGTCCTTGATAATGTCGACTCCATCAAGCCGGGGGACCAGATCTTCGTCCCTCCGGTGAGTGGATTCAACTATAAGGTCCAGGCGGGGGATACGCTCGATGCAATTGCCACCAAGTATAAGGCTGATCGAAGCCAGATTATTTCTTTCAACGGATTGCCGGCGAACGGGAAGCTGACGGACGGCGAGGAGATTGTTATCCCGGGCGGAGTGAAGGAGCTCCCCCCGCAGAGCCAAGACTCGACCGGGCTCGCGCGGCGCGAGTATGCATCTCAGACCAGCGGCGGAGCGGCCACCGACATCACGCCGAGCTTCTCGCGACCAAAGGAGGGGAAAATCAGCCAAGGCCATCGCTTCCCCTACGGCTACTGTACCTGGTTCGTGGCTCAGAAACGCTATGTTCCCTGGGGTGGCAATGCGGGAACCTGGCTCTACAATGCCCGTGCCTACGGCTATAAGACCGGTAAGACTCCGACGGTCGGATCAATCGTTGTCACGACTGAAGATCGCTATTATGGCCATGTCGCCTATGTCGAAAAGGTAACGAAGGATACGATTACGGTTTCTGAGATGAACTATACCGGTTGGGCGAAAAAGAGTGTTCGCCAGTTGTCGCGAAACAGCCGCGTCATCAAAGGGTACGTGTATTAGACTCGCGAAGACAATTGGGTCTGAACAGCTACGGAAGCAAGTGCAGCTAATAAGAAACCTCTTTCAGATAAAGGAGGTTTTTCTTTACGGAAAATGATGTTTCTTGTGATATAATTTCTCATATTGACTGAGTGCGCTATATCTTGCTTTTTATGGGGTGGTTGCAAAAAAAGAAAATACAAAAGAGACTCAGTTTTATTCTTCTCGCGATACTGTTTGTTCAGGGTGGGTTTTTCCTTGTAGCTGACGTCCATGCAGATAATCCTGGAATGGCGCCTGAAGGAGCATATGCAGCAGGTGTTGGACCTTACGAACAAACCAAAGATCTCGGGAAAAAAGATGCCAGTGCTACGAGCCAAACGCCGGCGGCTCCGCCGGTTGTTACCCCAGGTACCTGTGATACTTTTGAATTTGGCTGTCACCTGAAAAACCTCATCATCGAGCTTTTGGGGATGTTTCTCAGTTTCCTGTTCCGCTTCGTCATGATACCAGCGGCGACCGGTTTTGCTTGGACGGTCGACCCGGCAACGATGACGGGTACTAGTGGAACATTGAATCTTCCCGCCGTCTATAACCTCTGGCAGTTCATCCGGGATTTTTTCAATCTTTTCTTCATCCTTATCCTTCTTTTTTCCGCGTTCGCTACTATTTTCCAAGTCGACAGTTTCAATATCCGGAATATCTTCAAGAATATTCTCCTCGTGGCGCTTTTCATCAATTTCAGCTTTCCAATCACGCGTTTCCTCATTGATGCCGCCAATGTGCCGATGTATTACTTCATCAATGATGTGCTCGGGGACGGAAAAAGTTCCGGTGGGATGATCGCTATGCAGTCGATGTTCGCTTATTCGGGAACCGGAGCGACCGCCTTTACCAATGTTCAGGAAGGGGATATGGCACCGCTCATCATGGGCATCATCTTCGTTTTTCTCTTCAGCATCTCATTGTTCGTCCTCGCGCTCATGATGATCATCCGGCTGATCGCGCTCACGATGCTGCTCATCTTTTCCCCGATCGGTTTTGCTGCCTCGCTCCTCCCGGGTCTCGATAAATTCGGACGCGAATGGTGGGAGTATTTTTGGAAATACGCGCTTTTCGGACCTTCGGCGGCACTGATGCTGATGATCAGCATCAAATTCATGGCTGGCGTTGCCGGGAGCGGCATTTGGAAGAGCCTCGGAGACTACTCGAGCGGCCAGTCGCCGGATGCGGCTTCTGCAACTTTTCTCGCTCAGGTGGTTTTCTTCTGTATCCCGATCATCATGATCTGGTTCACCATCGGCATGGCAAGCAGATCGAGTTTGGTTGGCGCCTCGGTCGTCGTCGGCCTCGGTTATGCTTTGCCGCGGGCGATCGGAAATTATACCAAGACAAAAGTCGTCAATACCGCCAAATTCGCCGGAAACACGGCGAAGAGCGTTGCTGGCGGCACGGCTCGCATGGTGTTGCCATATGACCGATTGAGGGGTGAATTGGCTGGCGTGAAAGAATCGTTTACGGACGGTGGAAAAGTATTTGGGAAAAATATTCCGAAGTTTATGACGGCCAAAGGCCGAAAGGAAGCGATTGAAGATAGGTTTGCGGCCGGTAAAGGCCGAGTCCAGAGGGAAGGCGGATGGTCTACAGCGAAGGAAGGTGCGGATGCGGAACTCAGAAGTCTCGAGACCGATCGTGCCCGTAAGGCAGTAAAGGAGAATATCGATAAGGGTGTGACAGCAACGAAACACTTTGAAACTCTAAAAGATGGTAAGTCATCCGATTTTGATAAGCGAGTAGCTGCTCTTTCTTTGGCTCAGATGGGAGAAATTCGAACGGCCAATCAGTTGGCAGATTCACTTGATGCAGTGAAGGGGAATGCTGATGAATTTAACCAGGTTCTTGATAAGGCAAAACCGTCGGCGGTCGGATCGATGGATAGTACGACTAATGCTAAGATCATTGGCATGTTGGGCGAGACTAAGAAAGATAAGGACGGAAAGGATGTATCGGTTTATGGTTCTCGCCAAACTGATTTACAGCAGGCTTACAGTGGAGCGCTCAAGAAGGAGAATAAGGCCGAGTATAGAATTCAAGCAGAAATTGCTCGGAGAATGACTTCAGGAACCGGACCAATCCCGGTAGCGCAGGTCTATAAGGATGTTCTAAAAATGGGCAGTAAGGATCTATCGAAACAGAGTGGGCTCATTCAAAGTGCCCAGGCGAATGGTACGGATCCAGAGGCGCGCGCTTATTTTGAAGAGATGGCGAAGAACCAGAAGGATGCATTTGATAAAGTGCTCAGGTCAGATGAGCTAAAGCCCGAAGATATGAAAGTGTTGCTTGAGATTAAAGATTCTGTTGGAACACAGACCCAGCAAACTGCTCAGCGGTCACAGGCTTGGCAAAATGCGCAAGCCGCCTTCAATCAGCCGTCAAGTAATGCCGGACAAAACGGGACCGGCCAGCAAAATCCATAGGGTAGTCAGAAAAGAGATATGTCAACCAGCGCAGTAAAACTGAGTGACGCTTACTATCCAATGCTTGTTTTTACAGATGCCGATTCTGTAGAGGAAGAATTTCAGATGTGGGTGAAGTTTCGGACTCTTGATACCAAAAAGAAAGACATTCTTGTCTCAAGTGAAGTCGTTGAGAAGATGCAGGACTTCGAAAAGCGCTTTCAGCTTCAAGAAGTTGGAGTAGCGATAGTGAGTCTCGCTGTACGAAAAATATTTTTTGGTGACCTAAATTTCGACGAAGCAGAAACGAAAATTGCTTCGGCATTGAAGTCTAGTGAGGGTGGGAGTCCAGATCAGGCGAAGGCAATTGTTGAAGCAATTCAGAAAGAAATCATGACGATTGTTCCCGCGCCGGAACCTGTGATTGAAGAGGAAATATATATTCCACGAGAGGAAAGACCTGCAACTGTCAAACTGCCCCTTTTGAAGGCGATGAGTGACTACAAACATGTGACGGATCAGCTGATCACGAGCGAGAAGATCAAGCTTCGAAATTCGACGGAATTGGTCCGGCCGACGCTCTCGAATTGGATTCGCTCCTACCGGGAAGAACTCGGTATCGGTTTCCATGAACCGGTAAAGCGCGGTGGGTTCCTCTTTCAGTCCCAGAATGGGAAGAAGTTGACCAACGACGACCGAGCCAAGCTGAACCTTATCCTGAAGTCGATCGAAGAGGGATTCCCGCTCGATATCGATCCGAAGCGTGAAGCAATCATTTTTCCGGCCGGGAGCGATGCTTCGATGGAATTGACCCAGGTGAATACGAATGCTCGCCCGGTGGCGAATCGTTTCATTCAGCCGCGCGCGATGCCGGTCGGTACTGTCCGTCCAGCAGCATTCGCTCCAGGGATGGCTCCAGCTCCGGCGATTCGGCCGTCTGGTGTGATGCCGCCGAAGCCAACACCAGCAACACCGGTACTCGCCAATCTCAAGCCGCTTTTCTCAAAAACAACTCCGCCGGAAAAGAATATTTCTGGTGAAACACTCCATTTTTCAACCGGACATGTGCTTCCCGCTGAGAAAGCTTCGGAAAAGACCGTTCCACCAGTTGCGCCGATGGCGCCACCGGCTCCCGTGAATCAGTCGGTGCAGCATCCGTCTCAGGGCATCAAACGTGAACCGGGTGCGAGCCTTCCGAAGAGTCCGTACACGATTCGGCCGCTTCGTCTCAGGAACGATGATCGGCCATCGGCATAAAAGGGTGCGTGGTATACTGACGAAGAAGCCTCTTTTTTGTTGTAAAAAGGTCCGGGCGAGAAATTTTTCTACGCCCCGAAACAAAATCGCCGTATGATGTTCAGTGTCCCGCAATTTATCGATGTCGAAGACAAAATCGCCGGTCCCCTGACGTGGCGCCAACTCCTCTGGATGATGGGGATGGGCGTGACGCTGCTCATCATCTATAACACGATTGGCCTGATCGGCTTTTTTGTGACTGGCGTGCCGATTGTACTTCTCTTTTCCGCTCTCGCATTCTATCGGCCGCAAGGTCAGCCACTGGTCTCGTTCTTTTTCCATGGCATCGTCTATTTTTTCCGACCAAAGGTGGCTGTCTGGGAACGGCCGGTCGCTCGGCCGAAAAAAATAGCGGTCCCCGTTGAGCCGCCAAAACCAGCAAAGGCAGAAAAGCGGATCAGCCCTGAGGAGCTTTCGCGTCTCGCTCGTATTCTTGATAGTAAGTAAACGCTCCTATGGAACTCCTCTCCAAGAAACAATCGAGCGGATCAAGCACCCAGCGTTACGTCAATGTGGAAGAGATTCGTGACGGTGCATTGGTCCTCAAGAACGGGGCGCTCCGGGCGGTGCTTTTGGTCTCCTCTATCAATTTCGACCTTAAGTCGAGTGAAGAACAGGATTCAATCATTAGTCAGTACCAGAACTTTCTCAACTCGCTCGACTTCCCGGTCCAAGTAGTGATTCAGTCGCGACGTTTCAATATCGACCCGTATATTGAGCTTCTGCGAGAAAAAGAGGTGCAGCAACCAAATGAGCTACTCCGTTTTCAAATGAAAGAATACCAGGGTTTCATCAAGAACCTGACTGAGATATCGAATATCATGTCGAAGTTTTTCTACGTGGTCATCCCATTTTCCCCAGTTGAGAATACCAAGGGTGGGTTTTTTGGAAAAATCGGCGATATCTTCCATCCGAAGAAAACGGTCGGTCTCAAAGAGGATCTTTTCGATACCTATCGGACGCAGCTCATGCAGCGGGTGGAGCACGTGACGGCCGGCCTTTCTCCAATGGGTATCCGGGCTACCACGCTCGGAACCGAAGAGCTGATCGAACTGCTTTATAATAGCTATAATCCGTCGATGTTCGCAGCGAGTGTCGTCCGGAATATCGAAGGCATTGAACTCCAATCCTGATATATGGGAACCAATCGCGTTATTTTTGATCGGCCAGCTAAAAAGGTTTCTGTGGTAGACCCTTCGCTTCTCGACGCCTCCAGCCTCGCAAAAATGTCCGTTTCGGACGGAGATCAGACAGGCAGTCCTGAGCCGGCTTCTCGGCCAGCGGGCGCAGCAAAGAAGCGGGTGCTGGCTGATCCGGACGAGGAAAGCGACTGGATTGCTCCAGTCGGCCGAGCTTCCGAGCTTCTGAATCAGACCCTCCGGGGCGACGCCCGCCCGCCTAAAACGGGGAAAATACTGGAGGTTTCAGCAGTTGAGGAGAAGAAGGGCTGGCTGCAGAAAATAACCGGGAAAGCCAAAGGCTCTGGAAAAAGTAAACCGGCTGATGCCAAGAATAATCCGGAGAAGGAGGCAGTTGCGGAAACATCAGAAAAATCAGCCGCTGAAGCGCCGGTGAAAAAGCCATTCGGTTTGCCTCTCGCCATGCCGACGAAAGAAGAACGTGCCGAGAAGAAGCTCGCTCCCACCCCCGTCCCTGCGCCGGTCGAACCTGCTCCGAAGCCGAAGAAAAGTTTTTTTTCTGGACTGTTCGGGAAGAAAAAAACGGCAGTTACTGATGAGAGCGTTGATACGGAGGTGCTCTACCAGAGAGGGCTGGCGACAATCAAGGATTTGATCGCTCCGCCCGCAATCCGAGTCACGCCAGCGACGATGCAAATCGGCGATGTCGTCGCACGGACGCTGTTTGTTGTCGCCTATCCGCGATTTCTTTCGACGAACTGGTTTTCTCCAATCATCAACCTTGATTTTCCGATGGACACGGCGCTCTTCATTCACCCGATTGAAACCGCCGAGATATTGAAGCAGCTCCGGAAGTCGGCGACTCAGGTCCAGTCGCAGATGAATATCGAGATTGAAGAGGGAAAGATCCGCGATCCTATGCTTGAGGCGGCTCTCCAAAATATCGAGGAACTGCGGGACCGGCTCCAGCAGGGGACCGAAAAGTTTTTCCGCTTTGGTCTCTATATGATGCTGTACGGATCAGATGAAAAAGACCTGGCTCAAAAAGTCCAGTCGATTGAAGCAATACTCGAGGCACAGTTGGTGTATACGAAGCCGGCGGTGCTCCGAATGGATGCTGGTTTTGCTTCGACCCGCCCTTTGGCGAACGATGCGCTGGATGTTGCAAATAACCTGAATACCGAGCCGCTTTCGACGACATTTCCGTTCGTCTCTTCCGACCTGTCTTCGAATGAAGGCATCCTCTATGGGATCAACCGGCATAATAACTCGCTCATTCTCTTTGACCGTTTCAAGATGGAGAATGCGAACATGGTCGTCTTCGCGAAGTCGGGTGCTGGTAAGAGCTATACGGTCAAGCTGGAAGTGCTGCGTGCCCTTATGTTCGAATCGAACGTCATCATTATTGATCCCGAGAACGAATACAAACATCTGTGTGAGACGGTCGGCGGGGCGTTCCTGAAGGTGTCGCTGAATTCCGATGTGCACCTCAATCCGTTCGATATGCCGAAGGTGACCACGGATGATGAGAGCAATGGCGTGTATCGGAATACGATCGCCAACCTGATCGGTTTGCTCCATCTCATGCTCGGCACGTTGTCTCCTGAGGAAGATTCGATTCTTGATCAGGCGATCCGGGAGGCGTACGCTATCCGCGATATTCATGAAGACTCGCGCTTTAGCACGCTCACAGCCAACTCATTTCCGACCATGTCTGACCTCTATGCAGTGCTTCAGAACATGGAAGGGGCGGATTCCATCGCCGCCAGACTCCAGCGATACACGGAAGGTATTTTCTCGGGATTCCTCAATCAACAGACGAATATCGATACGGAAAATCAGCTCGTCGTCTTCAATATCCGGGATTTGGAAGAAGAACTTCGCCCGGTGGCGATGTATATCATCCTGCAGTATATCTGGAACGATATCCGATCTAAGCTGCGGCAGCGGATTATCGTTGTTGATGAGGCATGGATCATGATGCAGAACGAGGACGCCGCCTCTTTCCTGTTCGGTATCGCGAAGCGCTGTCGCAAATACTATACGGGCCTGACAACTATCACGCAGGACATCAGTGACTTCATGTCGTCGCGCTACGGTAAGCCGATTATCACGAACTCATCGATGCAGCTCCTCCTCCGTCAATCACCCGCTTCAATCGACTACATCACGGAGACCTTCTATCTGACTGACCATGAGAAGTTCTTGCTTCTCGAATCGAATGTTGGTGAGGGGATATTCTTCGCTGGAACCAAACATGCCGCTATCAAGGTAATCGCTTCGTATAGCGAAGACCAGATCATCACGTCGGATCCGCGCCAACTCCTCGAGATCGAGGAGGCGAAGCGCGAATTCGATGCCCAGAACCCATAATCGTACTGTATGGCCTTTTCAGACCTTGCCACAGCAGCTCGGACGGGGGTAATGAACAATCGGGGGGCAGCCGTCCGAAGCGCTGTCCGCACAGCCATCGAGCACAGAAAGAGGATAAAAGACGGAGATTTTTCTGTTTTCTTGTTTCCTTTGACCCTGGCCCTGGCTGATGATTTTATGATTGATATTCTTGCCGCTTTTCCGATAGTTGGCTGGGTTTTCGGGATGTTTTTCAGCTCCTTCATAGCGACCTACCTTTTTATCTTCATGTGGGGACGGGGACGTATCTGGCTCCGGATAGCCTTCTTTTTTATTACCCTCCTAGACCTCATTCCCTATATTGGGCTGGCTCCATTTAATACAATAAGTGTCCTCTTTGCATACTATCTGGCGAAGAAAGATGCAAACGAGTCAGCCATGTCTCTTGAAATGGCTCAAAAGGGGCAGCAGGCTGTCCGGAGGCGAATTGGTCGGGCTCTTGGGCCTGGTTCAGTCAGTGTAAACCAGGGGGTAGCCCAGGCGTAGTCCGGAAAGAGTAAAATAGGATAGAATAGAAGTAGTCCTTGCTCGTGTTCTTAAGTGCAATAGACTCCGAGAAATGAACGAATGCTCGGATATGAAGGCAGAACTCCATGAATAAATTACTCGTTTTCCTCGCTCACTACAAAGAGTTCATCGGGACAACAACTGTCGTCCTGAGCTCTTTGATTCTCCTTCTCTATCTCGGTGACTACGGTGATGTCGACCCGCTTGTCCGGAGCTTCATTACGTACAGTGGGGTATTCTTGGTTATTCCTCTCCTCTATTGTAAAATAATGCTAGGTCGACCCTTGTCGGCTATCGGTTTCCACAAGGGAAATATTTGGGCCGGTATTGGTGGGAGTGTTCTCGCTCTTATCGTTGCCCTGGCAGCGCTCCTCGTTCTTTGGAACTTTACCCCGCTGCTCAAGGACTATCAGCTTCCCAGGGCTGTTGAAGAAAAATTTCTTTTCTTTGTCCTCTACCAGATTCTCGTCAATGGGTTCATCACACTATTGTATGAGGTCTTTTTCCGGGGTTTTATCATGCTCCTCTGGCTCCGGAGCTGGGGGGTGTGGTCGGTGCTTTTCCAGACGGGCCTGTTCTTCCTCCTTGTCTACCTGGGTGATGGCGTGTCTGCCGAGACGATACCAGCGATGCTCTTCGCTCCCTTTGCTGGACTTATCGCCTATCAGTCCCGTTCGATCCTCTTCAGTTATGGGGCTTCGTGGTTCTTCTATTTTCTTACTGATGCCGTCGTGTTGATTTTTCGATAACTATGTCGAGCTCCCCAAAATACAAAAAGGCTTTTCGTTTCGGCCGTATCATACTGAGTCTTCAGTTGCTCTTCACTTCAGTTATGCCGGCGAATGCCGGCCTTTTCAGTGCTCCGAAAGTTCCAAGCGTCCCCACTCCGTCTCAGTCGGCTTCGGAGCTTGAACAACGCTACCATATCGATACAGGAGCTGTTCAGGATCAGGGTGAAAACATGAATGTCGCCAATACGAAAAAGGTTACTCCGGAAGTTTCCCTCTTTTTTTCACCCTCGGACCCGAAAGAGGGTGAACGGATTACGGCCCGAGCTTTCGCTACGTACTTTTCAAGCGATGTGGGTAAACTCTACTTCACCTGGTATCTACAGCATCCTGAGTGCAAAAAGGGGAATCCCCCGATTCCGTCCTGCGATTTGGATGGTAATGGACTTATCGGAGAGAACGACTGGAAGATTGCGGCCCATCGTGAGCTCGCGAGCAAGGGGTTCGATTTCGCAGTGGCGAGTTATGCTGCGGATACGGATAATGACGGGTATCAGGCTCGCTTCGGTGGTGATAACCGGGTCAATGTTCCGAACCATTGTTACTATCATGACAATGAGGATGGGGAAAATTACGAACTGGTGAATAATATCAATAATACCGCTTGGAACGAATGTGGTGGCACGACTCCGTATGCCGTCTGCATGGAATCAAGCACGAATATCGATGCTGGAACTATTACGGGCAGTGCCGATGGCGGTAGCGTCGCAAGCGGAGACGTCGGTGGCGGTTCAGTCGGGGTGAGCGGAAGCACGTTCGAGTGGACGCCGGGCGATGACTATGTCTCGGGTCTGCCGTACTGTGATAACTCTGACCCCTCGCTTCCTTCGCCGGTTGCTGCATGTGCGACAGGTACCCCGTGTTGCGTTGCGAATCCAGCAACCGCGAGGAGTTGTGATGTTGAGTTGCTCACCTGCGATTATTCCAGCGCCAGAGACTCCAATCCGGTCTGTGAACACTTGTTCCCCAAGGCTCCGGGTTTTACCGTCGGTGACGGGACCTATGGCGCGGATGAGGAGAAGTTCTGGCAGACTGATCCGTCCGATCCGTCGACGGCGGATAATGGCGCAAAGGATGAAGCCAATGTCGCCGGCCTCGGAAGGGATTCTTTCGAGTGGAACTACATCCCAGGAGACAAGGTTGGTGTCGTGGTCGAAGGAACTTCGATGATTCCGACGAAGCACAAGGATTCTTCAAACATGATCATGTGGGCTTTTTCGAAGAATACTTGCGAGAAGGCAGGTGGCACGGGGACCTATATCAAACAGATTGAGGGCTATCAGATCAGCTTTCCAACTATTTCGATGGACTTGAATGATTGCCTGGAGAAGAACCTTGTCGATCCGACCGAGGGTGGTCAGGCGACCAATCTTGAACTGACGGTATCTTCTTCGCCCGAAGATGTCATCAATGATGTCACAACCCGAGGGGATGGCGATCTCCTTGAGGTAACGGCAACGGTGAATAATGGCGCGCAGGGAACGCAGGGGATCTTTTATGAGTGGCGAGTGGAGCTTTCCTCAGACGGTACGTCCAACCCTCCGAGTTGGGAAAATATCACAAGCGCGGTAAATAGCCTGCCGGATAATCGGAAACTTCTCTCGCCGGTCAAGGGGAATGGTGTCGCAAAAGTGACGATGAATATGAATATGCGGAGTACCGATACGTTCGGCGGTACTCCTTTCCCGAATTACCTCCTGAATAATATTGGCTATCTTCGGTTCCGTGTCGATACGGTTGAAAACTTCGGCGCGGCCGGAGCAAGTCGGCGCGGCCGGAGCAATACGATCGTCAAGTTCAATGCGAGCCAGGATAAGATTTTGGCGCATACGGTCAATGTCGCTGGTAGTCCCGCCAAGCTCTCGATCAACGCCGGGAATGAAATCTGCACAGGGATTGTGAATCCGGCTGATCCGCCGGAGTATCAGGTGATTCAGCGCCTTGATGCGAAGCTTTGTCGGGTGGTAAAGAATGAAATTATCGCCCTTCAAGTGCCCGGCAACGATCTTACTAATTTCAGCTGGTCAATCAACGGCCAGCCGCTCATCTGTAATACGAAGGTATCAGTTCTTAACTGCAGTGACGACAAACAGAGTAGTATAAACTTCTTCCCTATCGTCGGAAGCGTCGGTGATGTATTCACAATCTCTGTAACGGCCAATAAGCTCGACAACGTTGTTTCAACAGAAAAATCAGTTACCATAACCCGATCATTCAAAATTGTTGATCCTGCGGTGACAATCATTTCGAATGACCAGAACAATGTCTGGCCGAAAGTCCTTGGACAATACATTGATACAAAAGGTGTTGCATACACTGAATTCAGCAAGAGCACGCTTGAAACCTATGAGGGGAATTCAGTGCAGCTGCGTGTTTTGTTCACACCAGACTTTCTCTCGAACGAGGCTCCGCCAAAAGTGGCACGAGCTTGGACAGTCGAACGCTCTAACGTCGGAGATGAATCATCAAATACGATCTCTTTCGCTGCCAGCAAGCCTGGCCAGGGGGTGTATAATGTCTCATTATCGGCGGTCTATCGGCCCAGTACGGATATTCGTCAGGCAATGACCGATATCTGGGGGATATCCTCTCTCGATACGACGGAGGTATACTTTAATTCAAATATCCAAATAGAACAGCCAGAGACATCAAATATCACCCAGTCTGGCGCCAAGAAATATTACGCCTTGCTTGCGAGCTACCTCCCCGCATCGGTCCTCTTTTCGCTCAAGGTCCTCTTCTCAGTCTTCCTCATCCTCTTCTCTTCGGGAGTTGTCTTTGCTCTGATTCCAAACGTTCCTCAATCGGCACGGCGAAGATAAACATAAAAATCTTCCTATATAGGAAGATTTTTTTGGTGCTGTGGGAGAGAATCGAACTCTCATGCTCTTACGAGCACTAGCTCCTAAGGCTAGCGTGTCTACCGTTCCACCACCACAGCTGCTTGCCGCTATCCAATTATCCAATCCGGGCGAGCGGACCGACATGAGTTTCCAGTCGCTTGATTTCTTAAGCGACGGCGCCCTCGTCATCGTATTAGCCATGATGCCGGGTCATTTTCCCATACGTCTCACGTTTCTGGTCGAGATGGATACTGCACTCGAAACCATCAGAGTGTGTCTTCACATACGAATGGAAGCGGGGGTAATCGCCCCTAGAGAGAGTCCGGACAAAGCTCATCTCGCCTCCGTTCTGATGCTGAAATGAGTACCCGGCTCTTCGGAAAAGGGTAAGCGCACTTTCACCGGATTGTCTTATGAGAAGTCGCATAATTTTATTCAGTCGAGACCTTTCTCGAAAAAGTCGGACTTTTGAGATGAAGCAGAACGGCCGAATTTCACGAAAGCGAGCCTGTGCTGTGCATTTGTCGGAGTGCCGGGAATTGAACCCGGATTACACGCACCCGAAGCGTGCGTAATGCCGTTATACCACACTCCGTTTTAGGCGACCCGATGGCGACCGCGAATCGATTGATCCTCAGCCTCGTTCTTTTCCTCGATTCGCTCTTTAGCGAGAGCACGTAATGCGCTCAAATCATTATCCATGAGTTCCCTCGCCCGGTCAAGAAGCCATGTGGGATCATTGTTTTTCGGTTGCTCGATAACTTCTGCCAGGAGACAATCAAGAAGAGCTCCTATTTTTGGTCCCGGCGAGAGTTGCAGTTCGCGCATCAGCGTTGCCCCATCGATACTGAGCATCTTTACCGATGTCGGATCGTGAGATACTTTGTCGACCATATATTCAAGATGACGGAGCTTGTAAGGCTTTGCCTTCGGAACGCCGCTTCCGAGCCGATCGCCGATGCGGACGGCCATGAGATCATCCATATTCTCGAGACCGACTCGTTTGATGAGCCGCCGCACCGATGCCTCAGTTACTTCGCCGACGTTGTAATAGAAGAGGTGATTATCGACCAGCATTGAAGCATGATCGATGATTTTTTTTGGATAGCGAAGCCTCTCCAGAATTTTTCGCGTCATCCGTGCGCCGACATGGTCGTGATTGTAGAACGTGGAGCGGTACCCCTCGCCTTTTTTAGTTCGTGGTTTTCCGACATCATGGAGTAGTGTTGCGAGCCGCACTGAAAGTTTTTTTGATGGACAGGTCGCGAGCGCGCGGAGATTGTGTTCCCAAACAGTATAGATGTGGTGGAGATTTTGTGTCACGCCGACCCCTTCAACGAGCTCGGGGATGATGAATCGGAGCAATCCGGTCTCGAGGAGGAGGCTAATTCCGAGTTCCGGCTTCGGTGAGAGGATGATACGCGAGAGCTCGGCCTGGATTCGTTCCGGTGCGACCCGGGAAATCCGGTCTGAAAGTTTTTTCAAAGCTGCGAGAGTTTCTGGTTCGATAGTCCAGTTTGAGAGAGGATCTGGCGTTGTTTTGATCGACTGGAGCTCGGAGAGAAGCCGAATCGCGCGGATGAGACGAAGAGCATCTTCCTCGAATCGCTCCTCGGGATTTCCAACAGCGCGCAGCACTTTTTTTTCAAGGTCGATGGTGCCCTGGAATGGATCAACGATTTCAATCGTTGCAGGAACAAGGGTCTTCTCGGTCGGAAAATCGGTGGAGAGAGCACTGACTTTCCCGGCAATTGCGTTTACGGTGAAGTCGCGGCGCGCAAGGTCGTCCTCGATTGAAGATACAAAGGTTACTTGGTCGGGACGTCGGCTATCGCTGTAAGTCGATTCTTTCCTGAAGGTAGTCACTTCGATAATTTCCTTTTCAGTGACCTCTTCTGAAGACTCGTTTTTAATAGCCTCAGTCGCCAAAAAGCCGTTCTCATCTGGAAAAGCCGGGGTGAAACGGCCAACTTTTACTCCAACTGTACCAAAGGTGTTCTCGTAGACGCTTTCGGGGAAGATCTGTTGAATCGCTTCCGGCAGGGCGTCAGTAGTGATGTCCCAGTCCTTCGGCTGACGGTTCAAGAGGAGATCCCGAAGCGATCCGCCGACGATGTAGGCCTTGAAACCGGCCTTTTCAAGGGCTTGAATGACTTCAAAAACAGGCAGAGGAATAGGATAGGTCATAGCATTTCCAGTCTAGCATGGGCTTCGAATGAGGTTCGAGTATACTCCGCTTTGAGAGGAGGCGTCAACGATAAAAAGAAAAAACCGGCTTGCTCGCCGGTCCCTTGTCTCTAGTAAGAGTCACTAGAGTGCACGACGCTTCTCTTCCACCTGATAAGAAATGAGCGTGTCGCCCACCTGGAGCTTCACTGGACCGTCGAAAACGAGTCCACATTCATTCCCTTGCCCGACCTCAGTGGCATTCTCCTTGTTACGCTGGAGATTGCCCATTTTACCTGACCCGATGATTTCACCGTCACGCTTCACTTCGAGGAGTGTTCCTTTAAGGATCTTTCCTTCTGAAACACGGCCCCCGATAATCATGTCTCGCTTGCCACTTTTGAAGATTGCGAGGATAGAAAGTTGGCCAAAATCGGTGCGGATGATTTCCGGCGGAAGGAGGGCAGAAAGGTCGTTCTTTACAGCCTCAACGAGCTTGTAGATGATGTTGAAGCTCTCGATCGGCACGAGGCTTGTTTCGGCAATCCGTTTGGCGACCGACGTCGGTTCGACATTGAAGCCGAAAATCTTGGCATGGCTCGAGGCGGCGAGTTTCACATCGCTTTCGGTGATGCTACCAACCCCAGTCGCAATCTCCTCGAGCATGACTTCGGGATGCTCGATCGCGCCGAGAATCTGCTGGAGCGCTTCGAGGGAGCCCTGGACATCGGCTTTGAGGATGATTGGCAGGCGCTTCACGTTCTCATCTTCCTTGCGGATGACTTTCTTCACCTCGCCTTCTTTGAGCAAGGCCTCCTGTGATTTGAGGCGAGCGAGCGATTTCCCTGACACGACCTGCACGACGTCGTTCACTTGAGGGACAGTGCTAAAACCGTACAGGATCGCCGGAACGGACGGACCAGCGGTCTCGCGGTTCTTGCCGGTGAAGTCCTCGAGGCGCCGAACACGGCCGAAAGCGCTGCCGGCGATGATATCTTGGCCGACTTTAAGTGTACCGGTCTTGATGAGGACGGTCGCTACGGGTCCTTTCTGCGGGTCGAGATGGGATTCGAGAATGACCGCGAGACCGTCGCGCTTCTCATCGGCTTTGAATTCCTCGACTTCGGCGACCAGGAGGATGGCATCGAGGAGTTTATCGATGTTGATATTACCCTTCGCGCTCACTTCGACACACATGACTTCGCCGCCCCATCCTTCGAAAAGGATGCCATTTTCAGCGAGCTCCTGCTTCACCCGGTCCGGTTTGGCATCCGGCTTGTCGATCTTGTTGATAGCGACGATAACAGGAAGCTTCTTTTCGTTGATGAACTGGATCACTTCCTTGGTCTGGGGGCGGACACCGTCATCGGCGGCGACAACGAGGATAGCGATGTCGGCGATGGAGACACCGCGCTCGCGCATGCCGGAGAATGCCTCGTGGCCCGGAGTGTCGATAAAGGTAATCATCTGACCGTGCTTCTTCACTTGGTAGGCGCTGATTTTTTGGGTGATGCCACCCGCCTCGCCAGCCGCGACGTTCGCTTTGCGGATAGTGTCGAGGAGAGTCGTCTTACCATGATCGACATGACCGAGGATAGTGACAATCGGAGCGCGCTCGGAAAGCTTCCGGTCAGCCTCTTTCTTTTCTTCCGCCACCAGCGCCGCGAGCTCTTCCAGAGTCAGCGAGCCAGCCTTTTCATTCGTATCGGCAGTTGTCTGGAATCCGAGCTCACTCGCGATAATCGAGGCAGTGTCAAAATCAATCTCCTCATTGATTGTAGCGATAATTTTATTCTTCATGAGCTCCATGATGACGTTTGCGACCGGAACATGGAGAAGCTCCGCCAGTTTCTTGACGGTCATGGTCTCAGGAAGGGCGACGGATTTGATAATTTCTGCTTCGCTCATGAGTTTGAATAAACGGTTAAATCGATGATTCTGACGGGATAGATTTGAAAACTAGACTTTTTTCTCGATGGCGCTGCGTTCGGCCTCGCGGATCACGGCCTTTTCTTCTTCAGTGAAAGGGAATCCGTCTGCTTCGCCGCTCTTCACGGGTTTCGCGAACACTCGAGTCCCAGCGCTCGTATGAAGCGAAGAG
The DNA here is from genome assembly GCA_052034935.1 of Candidatus Moraniibacteriota bacterium. Lineage (GTDB taxonomy): Bacteria > Patescibacteriota > Minisyncoccia > Moranbacterales > UBA1568 > SSEF01. Next base: position 38,021 of record JBPOIB010000003.1, on the reverse strand, counting down.
ATAACCACCCCGCAGTTCTTTCCGTCGAGGAGGGCGACGGCGAAGCTTTGGTTGCCGCCAGTTTCCTTGAACGGATTGAAGCGCATCACGGAGTACTTATGGAGGCTCTTGGCCCCGAGACGATGCAGCTCGTTCGAGATATCGAAGAGCTCTTGGACATCAGTATCGACCGAGGCAATGAGCTCCTTCTCTTCAACGAGAAGGGACTCGAGGCTGCGCGCGTCTTTTCCGGAAAAAAACAGCGCGAGCTTCTTTTCCTGCCGCCGCTGACGGAAATGAAGCATGAGTATGAGGCTGAAAAGAACGACAAAAAAGAGAAAAAAAACGCCGAGACAGGCGAAAAGGAACGTGGGTTCGGAGAGTCTCGAAAGCATAGGCCTGTAAGGGGAGCCTAGCAGGAAAGAATGCCTCTGTAAACCATTGACCTAAGCTTCGCAGAACCGGACAGGCACTAAGGCGAAAACTCTCTCTGAAGCCGGTAGTGCGATTGAACAATTCCGTCCGGATAGCTTTTTGACGAGAGAATCGAAAGGCGAATCTCTTTTTTGACTGATCCGAAGAGTGAAATGCCGTTACCTAAGACAATGGGGATGGTGGAGAGGATGATTTCGTCGATGAGATCGAGCTGTATGAGGCTTTGAACGAGCTTGCCGCCGCCAACAGTCCAGATATTCTTTTCTACCGACTGACGGATCTCTCCCATAAGGGTGGCGAGATTTTCTCCTGAAACGAAGTGAAGGGTCTCTGATGTCTGCTGATGGGCCATGCTTGAAATGACATAAGTGGGCATGTTCGGGTCGAGCGCCCCAGGAAGAGAGAGTGATTTTTGGTAAGTATTCCAGCCCATTACTACAGCTCCGACAGAGGCGTAAAATTCTGCATAACCATAGTCTTCGCCCTCATTCTGATAGGCGTCGAGCCAGTCGACGGCTCCATTTGGGCGGGCGATAAAACCGTCGAGACTGGCAGCAATGTAGACAATATTCTTGGCCATGGCGATACTTTAAGTATAGCTTATGAAAGCGGCATCTCGGTGTATACTGGAGGTAATTAATGCCATCCCTTATGCAAAAAATAATCGGGCTTGGAATCCTCGTAGTGGTCCTGATAGCTGGATTTTTCTTCTGGAAGCAAAAAAGTGAACCGAGCGATGAGGCAGCGGTTCCGGCCAATATGATGGTGGAGACGACTCCAGAGAAAGGGATGGTTTCTTCGATCAAGGAAGCAATGGGTCTCGGCCAGAAGATGCAGTGCACGTATGTCTTGAACGAGAGTGGGGAGTCGGTGGAGTCGAAAGTCAGCATTGATGGCGAAAAGTATCGTTTGACGACCGTGGTGGGTGGAATGCAGGTGGACACGCTCTTCGACGGTGAAAATCAGTACTCATGGAACAGCGCAACGAGGACAGGAATGAAAATGTCGAAAGCCTGTCTCCAAAAGATGGGCGAGGCAGTGAAGGATATGCCGAAGCCGGCCGGGGACGTGCCGGTACCAGCCGAACCGAAGGATATGGAAAAAGCTTTTGATATGGCAAAGAACGTGAAGTGTGAACCGGCGCCGGATATTGTTCTGAGTTGGCCGAGAGACATTGTTTTTACCGATCAATGTGCCCTGATGGAACAATCGATGCAGATGATGGAAGAGATAAAGGAAAAACTGCCAGCGGGGATGGCGATGCCGGACATGTCTCAGGTGATGGCTCAGTAAGACTGATTAATAAAAAAACCGTCCTTCGATGAACTCAGGACGGTTTTTTTTATTGCCGGCTTTTGTCGGCGCCTTAGATACCTTCGGCGAGAAGCGATTTCAGGAGTTTGGGGAGTTTAATGCTTGCCACTCCGATGACCCGGTCGGCTCCGCCGTAGTAGGTGATGAGGGTATTATCGCGGACAACGGCACCGCAGGGAAAGACAACGTTCGGGACAATGCCGAAGCGCTCATACCCTTCCTCGGGGCTGAAGAGTGGTCGTCGACTCCGACCGATGACTTTTTCGGGGTGGTCGAGATCGAGGAGGATAGCACCGACGCGGTAGTGACCATCGTATTCGGAGACACCGTGATAGAGGATGAGCCAGCCGGCCTTGGTCCGGACAGGGGCGGTATTGATGCCGATTTTCCGGCTATCCCACATGCCCCGCCGTGGGAAAATGAATGGCTGATGGGTGAGGAAGGTCGATTCGTCGAAGTCCAGACTGTCGAGGAAGTTGATATCGATTGCTGGCTGGATGCGGTGGAGGATGACATATTTCCCACCGATCTTTTCCGGGAAAAGGCAGGCGTCCTTGTCGTCAATCCCAGGCGGTGAGATGAGCACCGGGTAGCTGAAACGGTCAAAACGGCTGGATTCAAAATCTTCGGCTGAGATCGTCGAGAGTGCGACGCGCGGCGGGGCAGCGGCATCGACCGCCGTGTAGAGCATGTAATAGGTATCGCCAAAACGGGTAAGCCGCGGGTCCTCGCAGCCAGAATTTCCCGGCGCATTCTTCACTTCGAACGGAGCGCGCGGGACATAGACTGGATCAGGCAGACGCTTTGTAATCTTGAAGCCATTCTTGCTTTCGGCATAGCCGAGGACGGACGTGTCATCATCTGACATCGCACGGTAAAGGATGCGGACGGTACCGTCCACTTCGATGGCGGCCGGATTAAAGACGGCTTTGGACTCCCAGCTATGGTCGCGGACTGGCTCAAGCACAGGATTTTTCCGGTAGCGAGTAAGTGCGGGCTGGTCCTTTTTTGATGTCTTCATCTCTTTCAAAAGCGCCTTCAGACTCCCGGTTGCGACGCAGGTGGTCGTATCAGCCGCGCCATAGTACAGGAAGATGGTATCACCGCGGACAACAGCGCCGCTTGGGAAGACAATATCTTTTACTTTGCCGTAGTGCTCGTATTCTTCTTCCGGAACGAGGAGCGGAGAGTCGGTCCGGGCAATGACTTTCCGAGGATCGTTCAGATCGAGCAGAACTGCCTCGACGGTAAAAATCGGGTTTTCGGTGTGATACTTCTGAATGTAAGAGTACAGCATGAGCCAACCATCCTCGGTCTTGATCGGGGCCGCGCCGATCTCGACATGATCATCGTCGGTGCGCTGCAGATCAAGCCCGTGATCCTCGAGATGCTCGTACCACTTCAGCCAGCGAGCACTGTCCCACAAATCTGATTCTTCGTCGAACGAAGCGAGCGCGATGGTTGATGGCGGTCGATCAGTGTTGGCGGAGAGGATGGCCCAGAGCTTGCCGTTGATTCGTTCCGGGAAAAGCGCCATCGCCTTGGCGTTGAACGGCGTGATGTGATGTTTTTCGATTTTCTTGAAATTCTCTGTAATCGCGAGACCGACCGAGATGCCTTCGGCCCGGAAGGGAAACTCAGAGAGTGCCGTATAGAAAAGATAGTATTTTCCATCACATTTCGTGATGCGCGGATCCTCGCAGCCAAAACGCTCCCAGGTCTCGGTTGGCTCGATGAACGGACGGTGTTTTTTGAAATGTATCCCATCAGCACTCTCGGTCTGGCCGATACTCGACATGGAAAGCCAGGGCCCTTCCTCATGGAGGAGGGGGAGCGACTGGGCGCGATAAAAAAGCCGCGTCTTTCCTTTTTCGCGGATTGCCGACCCATTGAAGGCGCCCTCGAGTTCCCAGGGGAGGTCACTTTCCGGTACGAGAATCGGGTTTTCGAAGGAACGTTTAAAGGCGGGCATAGGAGAGCAGTCTAGGAATTATTGGATTTTCTGGGTATTCATCTTCGTGAGCACTGGCGGTTCTTCCTTGAGGAGTGATTGGAGGAAGGTCTCGAGGTCGGCCATGGCGACTGCCGAGGTCCGGTCGGAAGCGCCGTAATAGACGAAGAGCTTCCCGTCTTTCGTCACCGCGCCGCAGACATAGACGACACCGCGCTTGTGGCCCGAATTCTCGTACTCGGTCTCTGGTTCGAGAACGGGTTCGATGGCACGGCGGAGAATGATTTCCGGATGCTCGAGATCGAGGAGCATAACGCCAACTTTGTATTTTCCCGGATCACGCATGTCCATGCCGTGGTAGAAAACGAGCCAACCGTAAGGGGTCTTTAGGGGCGGAGCACCGACACCCCGGACGATATTGTCCCAGGCACCGAGTCGCATCGCTTCCACATAGCCGCCGCCGCCGTGGGAAGAGAGGCTCTCGATGTAGTTTCCGTCACCGAGCTTTTTCGGATCATCGATATACTCGATTTTGATCTTGGGTGAAAGTCCGTGGATGAGCGCATAGCGCCCCCCGATTTTTTCTGGAAAGAGCACCCAGTTCTTCTGAATCTGTCCGGGCCGCGAAATCAGTTTCGGCCGTGTCCAGTTCCAGCGTTTGGCGAGGAAATCCTTTTTTGAGATATGGGAGAGGGCGACTCCAGGCGGGTTACAACCGTCGTAGGCGACATACATGAGATAGATATGTTCATCGATTTCTACCAGCCGCGGATCCTCACAGCCGCCGGTGCCGCCGCCCGAGACATAGGGGTAGGGGCGGGCCGTGTCGCTCGCGGCCGCTTCTCCGGGAACAAAAGCCGGTCGCGGATCGCGTTCGTCGATGTTGATGCCGTTCGAGCTCGCGGCATAACCGAGGACGGACAGTCCGTCATAGCCCTGCGCTCGATAGAGGAGGTGGATACGGCCATCGAGCGCAATCGCGGCCGGATTGAAGGTGGCAAAGGCTTCCCAGGCGTTCTTGGCAATTGGTTCGAGAACAGGATTTGAGGATAAACGCTCAAGGATGATCCGCGTTCCCTTCTTTCGTGGTGGTAGGACGAATGTTGTCGGCTTGTTCTTCTGGACGGCCTCCCAATAGCGTGCCATCGGAAAGCGCTCGATATCTTCTCCAGGTGACTGGAGATAGATGAAGAAGTATTTGCCGAGACTGATGCCACCGAGAATGACGGCTTCAGAGGAAACGGTGTCGGGTGCTTCCCAGAGCGGCGTATCGCTTCGCCAGAGAATCTCGCTCGGTTGGTCACGATCGAAAATGGCAGCACCGATGACGAGGGTTCCATCACTCGTTTTTGCCGAGTAGACGAGGAGAATTCCTTGTGGAATGACAGCTGTATAGAGTGGTGAGAGATTTGAAGCATCGAAACGACTTCGCCGTGCCGCGAGTACATCTCCTGCATCACGCCAGCGATTGAGCTCTGGAGCGGAAGTTTTTGCTTGAAAGATGACGCGGCTACCCCGGCTCGAAAAGGCGACTGCAACGGATTTTTTCCCGGTTTTAGCAGGAAGTTTTGTGAGAACTGTTGGTCGATTAAAGACCGATGAAGTTGACACAACTTTCCAAGACCCGTCTCGGCCGCCGGTTGCAAAATTCAGAAAACCTCCATCAACAAAGGTAAGTACGGTCTTTGTGCCGAGTACGCTTGCGCGGAGAAAGGGCTGTTTGTCGAGAACGATCTTTGAACCGTCGGATCCGTGCAAAGCGATGAATGAGAAAGGGTTTTTGAATTCTTTTCCGTCGCCGCTCTCAAAAGAAAAAATGCCCCGAGTTGACGTCTCTAATGCGCGCCAAAAGAGATGGACTTTCTCTTTCTTTTCGAACGCGAGGAGACCTTGATAGGCTTTTGCCGGGAGCATTTTTGTGTATTTCCACCTTATTCTAACATCAATTCAGTCAATGCGGAATATCAAACAGGTCCGCAGAACGAAACGGCGGAGCTTAGGATGTCTGTATCGACTAACAACACCGCTTTGAAGCTATTGTGTCCGCAGTTTTTCCCTCAGTTGTTGGAATTTTTCGCGCGATGATAAGAAAATTGAAGGCGAAAAGGGTGGGCCAGAAATGAGCGAGGGAAGCAGATATACGATCAGCAATACGCCAGACGATACCTTCCCCGAATGCATCGCGGATTGGCGGGCCGAAACCTTTGATACGAACGACACGGAACCCGGAATTTTCTAACAGCCGTCGGAATGAGCGGATAGTGAACAATCGATGATGAGTCCGGTCGAGAATTCCCCGCTTGCCATAATTGAACCAACCAAAAAGGTGCGTAAGGCGCATGATGAAATAGCCGATATTTGCGGTTGAGGCGAGCAAAAACCCTCTGTTCTCAAGGAGCTGGCTGATACGTCTGACTGAAGTCTCCGGCGAGTAAAGATGCTCAATCACATCAAGTGCAATAATCGTATCAAAGGTACGGTCGCCAAGTATGGCGGGAAAATCGGTGTTCAAGTCGATTCGGAAAACCTCGACCCCGGTGACCGTCTCCGGAAGGTTTATGTCGACCGCGGTTACAGTAGCCCCTTGGTTCGCGATTTTTTGTGATAGGACGCCGTCATTTGCCCCGAGATCGGCTACTCGTTCGCCCTGGCTCCATTTTTGCCTCAGGATATAGGCGTGGAGCGAGGTATCAGCTGCCTTCATTCGATAATTCCGGACGGACTCTTCGGGAAATTCAAAACCGGGCTGGAAAAAGAATCCGGCCTGGTGGAGTCGTGACTTCACGGCGGACTTCAGGCAGTTCCAGGCATATCTCATGCCGTCGACGTGGCATTCCTCATCCCCGTAGAATGTCGGCATCGGGATTTCGAGGATTCGCTGGCCAATCAAATGGAACTGAATGATGATATCGGTATCGAAGTGAAAACTGTCGCTATTGAGCGCGAATGGGACTTTTTTGAGCGCGTTCGTCCGGTAAGAACGATAGCCGCTATGGAATTCGCTGAGCCGCGTACCGAGAATGAGATTTTCCATTTTCGTGAGCGTCTGATTGCCGATCCATTTGTAGAGTGGCATCCCTCCCCTGAGCGCGTCAGCCCGGTTCATCATCCGTGATCCGAATACGGCGTCGACGGCGGGGTCGGCATAACCCGCAATGAGTGCCGGCAGCCGCTCCGGAGGATACTGGCCGTCGCCATGGAGAAGAATCACGATGTCATAACCTTGTTTGATTGCATAGCTGTAGCCGATTTTCTGATTCCCCCCGTAACCCTGGTTCCCTGGAGTCTTCATTACTGAGAAGTTTGTGAGGCTGAGCCTTTGACCAGTGGAGAGCGCGGTCGCGACGGTCGCATCCGTGGAAGAATCATCAATAACAAAAATTTCCGCGAAAAGCGGCCGGCACCATTCAGGTATCCGGGCAAGGGTCTGGGCAATCTGCTTTTCGGCATTGTAGGTTACGATGAAAAGCGCAACCCGGTGTTCCCTGAACACGGATCGGGCTTTCTCGTATCCTTCCGGCGAGGTAGGTTGAGGCATATCTCCCATGATACACTGGTAACATCTTTCGGCTTTAAATCGCGCTTTCCGTCCGGTTATGCCGCTGCAGAAAATCCGTCTCCTTCTTAGTCAATCGTTCGCCCATTATGCCCTGATTTTCCGGCAAGAACGCCTGTACGGACTGTATGCCTTTTTCTTTTTTGCTGTTTTTTTTCTTTCGGCGTATCTCTCATTAGGCGATGTGCTCGCGATTGATGACCACCTCTTCCATATCCGCTTTGCGGAGTCGATACTCGCCAGGGGACCAGCAGCCTTTACGGATTTCCAATCGGTCTATTTCTCTGAGATTGTCGCCCATCGGGAGCACCTCATCTACTACAACTTTCTTTTCTATCTGGTGCTGTTGCCTTTCTCGCTCCTTTCCCCAGCGGTGCTCGGAATCAAACTCTTTGGGGCGCTCGCGATGGCGCTCGCGCTCACGGTAGTATATCTTTTCCTGCGAGCGATGTATGTCCGCTACGCTTTTCTGTGGACGCTTTTCTTTCTCGTGATTCTCGCCGAATCGGGGATCCTCATCCGTTTGTTCGCCGCGCGGCCGTTTACCCTTGCCCCAGTGTTTATTATCGGGATGCTCTATTTGATCTACCGAAAGAAATTCTGGTCCGTTGCACTGGTCTCGCTCTCGTATTTCTATTGGCACACGGCCACTTTCTTTCTCCCGCTCCTGACGGCGGTAGCATACTTCGTGTTCAGTCGTTTTCAATACCCAGCGATGAGGACCGAATGGCGCATAATCGTCATGCCGCTTATCGGAACAGTTGCCGCAGTCCTTAGCTCCTACCTCATCTTCCCAGGAGCACTTTCTTACCTCAGAGACATCACAATCCCGGTGCTGTTTGATGCGGCGTTACCGGGCGGTGCTGGGGTGCTCGAGGGGGTCGAGGTATACGGTGCTGATTTCTTCTTCATTTTCTCCTCGCTCGCCCCGCTCATCGGGCTATTTCTTATTTTCGGCTCGGCCGAACCGGGACGGCTGCTTCGTCTTAAAAAAAAGTCGGGCGATCATTCGGCAGTGAATACTTCGCTCGAAACGCTCCGCATGACACTCTTTGTCGGCTCAGCTGTCCTTCTCGCGGCTTCGCTTTTCAGTCTGCGCTTCGCTGACTACTTCGTCTACTTCTCTATTCTCTATGTCGCCCTGGCTGCCCAGGACTTCCTGGCCGTCGTGCGCGTCGAGGATGCCAGGTTATGGCATTCGCTAAAAATCGGGGTTCTCGCTGTACTGGCAATCTTCATTATCCACATCGGTCCGAAACTCTACCAGGACACCCGTACCTTTCCATCCTATCTGTCCGCCCAGGGTCCGACCGACTGGATGAAACTCAATCTCGCTCCCGGGACGCTTATCTTTAATTCCGATTGGGACGCGCATCCTCTTCTGTATTACTTCGTCGGCGACCAGTTCCGTTTTGCGACCGGTCTCGAGCCGCGCTTTCTTTACGACTATGACGCGCGGCTGTACTGGCTCTGGCGTCATATCGGCGAGAATGGCATCTATTGCGAGCAACCTACCTGTTCGGATGAACTTGCACGGAAAGCAGAAATGTCTCGTAATCCATTAGCGAAAGAACGTTTTCTGAGAGAAGAGGGGGGTCGTATCGCCGATGTGATCCGTGACGACTTCACAACAGACATCGTGGTGACACGCACGGATCGCACCGAACTCATCCGGCTCATGGACAGTTCGAAACGCTTCCGGCGAGAATATAGCGACCCGGTGCATAGTATCTTTGTGGTGTACCGAGTGCTTGGGAACGAATTCTCATTCTCGACTTCTCGCGAGACCGCGGGAAAGCATTGATTATGTGGGAGGCTCTTTTTAATCAGCTTGCTGACCACTGGGTACTCTCGACATATCTCAGTGTCATGGCGGTGAACGAGGGCGCTATTCTCGCCGCTTTTTCGCTCGCTTCGGATTCGGGACGAGCACACCTTTGCATTCTCGCCCTTGTTTCGGCGGCTGGCGCGCTTACCAACGACCTTATTCTGTATGTAATCGCTCGTTACGGAGCGGAGCGGTTTTTGAAGCCAGCGTCTGCTGATGATTTGAAATCCGCCTCTTTTTTCGAACGATTTTTTCTCGGTAATGTGTTTCTTGCCCTGCTTTTTATTAAGTTTCTCTTTGGAATCCGACTTTTTTTGACGATGTATCTTGTCGCGAAGAAACGTATTCCCCTTGGAACATTTATCGCGTACGATATCCTCGGCATCCTTCTCTATGTGGCGGTAATCGGCGGTATCGGGCTGCTTGTTGGTCGGGGAAACGAGAGCGCTGAAACGACATACCAGGTTATCGTCCGGACGGTAACAGCAGTCTCTCTCCTTACGCTCGTAGCGCATTTGACCGGCCGTTTTCTCAAGAAAAACAGCTGAGGATGAATATAAAATCCCTCGGCAAGAAACGAGGGAATCTTTGGTGCGGAAAGGGGGGGATTCGAACCCCCGGTACGATTTCTCATACGCTTGCTTTCCAAGCAAGTACCTTAAACCACTCGGCCACCTTTCCGTTTGCTTGCTCGCTTCTCCAAAGTCTTTTGAATCCTGTTTAAATACGGTTTTAGCACGACGAGCACAGTGTAGCGAAAGAACGTCGAGAGAGCAACTGAACCGGTTTCGCCTTTGGAAAGATTGTCTATTCGGTATACAATTGATGAGAAGAATCTTTCTTATGGATGCACCCCAGGGACTTACTTTTGTCGAACCGAACATTGTCATCCGGGCGCTCTCTGTTGCGCCGGGGGATACCGTGGCTGATTTCGGCGCCGGTTCGGGGTATTTCTCTTTCGAATTCGCCCGAGCGGTTGGGAGAGATGGGAAAGTCTACGCCCTCGATGTCCTTCCATCTGCACTTGAAGCGATCGCGGGTCGGGCGAAGACACTCAATCTTGGCAATATCATCGCTCAACGCTGCAATCTCGAGCGAGCGAACGGCTCCGGTCTTGAAACAGCGTCGGTTGACTGGGTTATCGCCAAGGATGTCTTGCTCCAGAATAAGGATAAATCTGTCATTCTTCGCGAAGTGGCGCGCATCCTGAGGCCCGAAGGGCGCGCGCTCATTATCGAGTGGGATCCAAGCGAAGCGATTGTCGGCCCAGAGAAAGAACTTCGGATCAAGCCAGAAGACCTTGCGAAAATGATCGAAGCGGCCGGACTATCCGTCGTCGGCCAGCCTTCGGTTGGGGGGTTCCACTACGCCTTTGTTGTTAAGCGGAATTAGGTTATGAAAAAGCACTTTGCACGATTCTCTTCAGCTGTTTTGCTTGGCGGCTCTTTCCTTATGCTTTCCGGTTGCGGCGAAGAAAAGTTGCCACCGTACGAGATGAGTCTTGAAATATGGGGAACATTTGATGACACGGAGGCGATTGCTCAAGTCGCCTTGAAGTATCGGGATGTCAACCCGTACATAAAAGAGGTCCGCTATCGTAAGCTCGCTCCAGAAACATACAAAGAGGACCTTATCAATGCGATGGCCTCCGGAACAGGGCCGGATATCTTCATGATTAAGAATACCTGGCTGCCGAGCTTCATCGATAAAGCCGCGCCGGCGCCGGTAGGGATTATTGATGAAAAAACTGTGCGAGAATCGTTCGTCGATGTCGTAGCGGAAGACTTCCTCGATGGCGAGAAGCGCGTCATCGCGACTCCACTCTCGGTCGACTCACTCGCTCTTTATTACAATAAAGACATTTTTAATGCTGCCGGTATTACGGCACCGCCGAAAACGTGGGAGGAACTCATCGCGATGGTCCCGATCCTGACGAAAGTTGACTCCTTTGGCAATATCAACCAGTCCGCGGTTGCGCTCGGTACGGGGGATAATATCAATCGATCTTCAGATATTCTGCTCAATCTCATGATGCAGTTCGGTAGTTCGATTACGGACAATCAATTCATTGATGAGAGCGATCAGGCGGCCGTTGATTTCTACACGCGATTCGCGCGGCTCGGTCTCCCGACGTATACATGGAACCAGCGTCAGCACTACTCGATCGATGCCTTCTATGAGGGAACGCTTGCCATGATGCTGAACTATTCATACCATTACCCGACTATCAAGCAGAAGAATGCGAAGCTGAATTTCGCCGTCGCGCCGCTGCCTCAGTTTAAAGACAAAGCCCCGGTGAATTTTGCGAACTATTGGGGTTTTGCTGTCGCGAAGAACAAGACACAGCCAATCGTTGTCAATCCGAAGCCGGGTTCAGTGCTTTCCTCGGACGATTATCAGAAGGCACGAATCCATGAAGCGTGGCAGTTCCTGGACTATCTGACTTTGCCACATCCAACGAATACTATGAGCCTGGTCAATGCTTTCGGGACAGAACCGGCCGATGTAGTCCTTCCTTTTGATCCAGCAAAGCAGTATCTCGAAGCAACGAAAAAGCCTGCAGCCCGGCGCGATCTCTTGGAAACCCAGAGGAACGATGTGATTCTCGGTGTGTATACGGGAGGGAATTTGATCGCGAAGACCTGGAAGCCGGCGAACACCGAGCAGGCCGAGGGGCTCCTCGTGGATGTGATCAACACAATCGTCCGCGGTGAGCGGAATATCGGCGATGCATTAGCAATCTTTGGCGCACGCTTTACCCAGCAGCAGGGTACCCGGTAAAAAACTGTATGACTGAAGTAAAAAAGAAGATAAAAGAGTCAGATGAAGAGAATGATCGCTGGAGTTTTGTTCCCTATGTCGTCGAACAGATGTTCGGGACGGCGGAGAAATTTGTCGGGCGGCTGACGGATATCGCAACCGGTCGGGCTGAACTTTTCGTTAATCGGGCGATTCAGCGGCTTTTTCTGCTGTTCCTCCTCGGAGTCGGCATCACCCTCTTCCTCTTCGGCGGTGCTGACGCGATCAATGGCCTCGTCAATTTCCCCGGTGTTGGCCAAATGGTCGTCGGCACGTTTATTCTTCTTGTGACGGGCATCATGATACTGTCCAGTCGGCGTCGTACGTAGGGAGTATGGCGCGCGGGAAAAAAGTGTTTGTCCGAGACGGGGGTAGCCCCGTTTTTTCCTGTATAGAGTATAATCGGGGCACAAGCCTATGATTCGACTCTTTCTAGTCATCGTCTCTTTTCTGACCGTTTCCATCAGCGGTATGTGGTACGGGTTTTTCGGTGATCCGATTGCCGAGACGGCCTTTGAAAATGAGCCTATTATTCTCGAAACATCGTCGAAAGAAGATATTCCCCCCGAGAATCCAGTCGTAATCGAAGAAGTTCCGGTTCCTCTCCCGGAGCCGACGCTGTCACCAGGACCGTCTTCCGCCGAGCCGGTCGACCAGTGGACTGCCCCAGTTCCACCGACAGAGGCTGCTTCAACGCCTGAGGCAGGCGTTTCCGAAAAGGCAAACATCCCAATCGAATCTCGGCCGATCCGTTTCGGCTACCGTTTGCCGCCTACACCCCGGACAATCGATACCGTAGTGCTCCATTCTTCGTACAATGCTTCCGGTGGCGATGAATATGATCTAGAAAAAACGATTTCCCAATACGAAACGTATGGTGTCGGCGCTCACTATATCATCGATCGAAAGGGGGTCATCTATCGCCTCGTCGAGGAGGCGAACATTGCCTATCATGCGGGCTCGTCGAAGATGACTGATGGGCGAAAAAACGTGAATGATTTTTCAATCGGCATCGAGATGATTGCGAATCTGGAGGATGGCTATACCGAAAAGCAGTATGCCGCAGTGAACGATCTGATCGCTGATATCAAAACCCGGTACAAGATCAAGTCGGTGGTTGGTCATGGCGATATCGCCCCGGCAAGGAAAACCGATCCCTGGAAATTCGACTGGAAGAAGCTGAAATAAAGGTAATTTTTTCTTCTATGTCTACTGCGGCACAGACTATGAAAGAAACTAAGGCGGGCAGCGAAGAGGAGGGGCGTTTTCTAATTCTTCCAGATACGTCTTGGCTTGTAGCTATTCTTGATGAAAAGGATTCACATCATACCGCCGCAACTTCTTCATTAGGCGCGTTACTTCCTTATAAACCAAAATTTTATGTCCCCGTACTTGTGGCGCTGGAATTAATGTCGCGCCTAATAAGGGTAAACAAGATTCCTGTAAAATCTGCTCGCTCTAAAATATTAAGATTAATTGGAGAGAAGCTTACTGCCCATGGGCGTGTTAAAAAGCACAGCTTTGACGAAATTTTTGATAACTATATAAAGTGCTCTCGCCAAGAAATCAAAAAACTTACGGCTATCGATTTCTTAGTGGTCACTGAAGGAATTGCACTAGATGCAAAAATTCTTACGTGTGACTTAAAGATGTACAATTCTACAAAAAAATACTATAAAGCGATTTACTTTATGTCAGATAAAGTATCTAGTCAGGGCAGTGATCTCGGACGACTTATTTATGACATTCAAAATATCCGCAGGTAAGCTCTCCCACACATTACCTCCCAAGTTACGTGATCTGCAGTATTGTATTCTTGATTTGAAAATTTTTGCCCCCTTCCCTAAGTCTCTTAAATTGTGCTTTAGTAGGGGCGTGCAGGAACCCCTGCTCTTTCCTAACTCGTCCAACTTGGAGGCTCATCATGAGCGGCGCTCAGCAGTACCAAGATCCGGTCCCGTGCACCCTTTTCGGCGAAAAACTCCTCCTGCCGGTTGATACGGCGGTTCAGGTATCCGTCGAAGCCTACGATGCCCGGCCGCAGAGCCGTTCCGGGGGCAAGGATTTCCTGGTGTACACGGTGGGTATGCGTTTTGCGGTTTCCCATCCCAATCTGGCGGCTCGGACAAGAACTTTTTCTGAACGCAGCCATCGGCTCAAGATTGAGGTGCGAACAAAGTGGCCTTACGATCCCACCCGCAGCGAGCGGTTTTTCTGGGAAGAAGCCAGCTACATCGATCCGATTCTCCGGGAAATGGAGGATATGGCGCTCAAGGGCTATTACGAAGGTGAAGTAAATTTCGAAATCCTCCGTGAACACTTCACCACGGAGTATCGCCGCCGCCTAGGTAGGCGACCTCGAAGGAAGCCGCTTTGGCATTGAGTCCGTCCGGCCCCGTGATACAGTACTACTGTCACGGGGCCAAAATATTTTTAGACCACCTTATGTATTCTTTTCTCCTGATACTCAATAAGACTGATGCGAGACTCGAACTTTTCCGTGATGGGGAGATGATTGCCGCAAAAAGCTGGCAGGAGAGCCGGGATCTGGGACGGCAGCTTTTCCAGGGGATTGAGGCTCTCCTTTCAGAAAATAACCTCAATCCTGAAGATGTAGCCGATTTTCGGCTTGAAACAGGGGTTTCTGACAATTTTACCTCGGTAAAAATTGCCGAAACCGTCGCCAAAGTGTATACTTGGGCCGTGAGTGAGAAGCGAAACTCTAAAGAATAGAGTGAAGCCAAAACAGACAAAAAATAGCCGAAAAAGAACCCAAGACTCCCACTGAGCCACGGGTTTTCATGCTCTATTTGACAGAATTTTCTCCCTTTGTTACACTCGTAGGTACTTTGGAGAAAGTTTTCGATTTCTGGAACGAGGTCTGTCGAAAAACTGTTTTCAAGCCAAGAAAGTGGTTTCTCGATAGGCTTACTCGCTAAAGTTCGGGTGATGCATACAGTCGAATGTTCGACCGGTTCGGCCAGAGTAGGGACAAGTAAATAACGTTAATCTCATTTCCCCGGCTTGTTTTTCGCCAGACAAGACGGAGCGACGTGAGTGTTTTTCTATGACCAAGGGCAAGAAAGGGTTGCGTGTCAAAGATGCTATCAGCGAGAGCTCGTCTCTCATGAAGCGTAAGTTCTTCAAGAACCGGATTACGGTCTCTCTCCCGGACTTGATCGAGGTTCAGACGGCTTCGTACGACTGGTTCTGGAAGAAAGGGCTCCAGGAGCTCCTCGATGAGATCAACCCGGTCACGGACTTTACCGGTAAAGACCTCGAGCTGTCCCTCGATGGCTATTACCTCGACGAGCCGAAGTACATCGCTTCGGTGGCGAAAGACAAGAATATCTCCTATGAGGCGCCGCTTCGCGCGAAGGCGACCTTGCTCATGAAAAAGACCGGCGAAGTGAAAGAGCAGGAAATCTATCTCGGCGAAGTCCCGCTCATGACCGAGCGCGGCACCTTCATCATCAATGGCGTGGAGCGTGTCGTCGTCTCCCAGCTCATCCGCTCCCCAGGAGTGTTTTTCACCATGGAGTATCAGAAGGGGAAGAAACTCTTCGGCGCGAAGATCATCCCGAACCGCGGCGCCTGGCTCGAGATCGAGACCGACCTCGACGGCGTTCTCTCGGTCAAGATCGACCGTAAGCGTAAGCTCGCCGTAACCGCGCTCCTCAAGGCGTTCGGCATGGTGGAAAAAGAAATCCGCAAAGCCTTCGTCGATATCGACAAGGGCGATATTACTTATATTGAAACAACTTTGGCGAAAGACGGTGCCGCCAACCAGGGCGAAGCCTATCGCGAAGTCTACAAGCGTCTGCGTCCGGGCGACCTCGCCACCGAGGAGAATGCCAAGCAGATGATCGACGGAATGTTTTTCAATTTCGAACGCTATGACTTCGGTGCCGTCGGCCGCTATCGCTTGAACCAGCGCCTCGAAGTCGACCGTCCTGACAAGGAAGAGAACCGCGTCCTCAATCTTGACGACCTCATCCTCATCATCCGGGAAGTCATCCGTCTCAACAATGATCCGGAAGGCAAGGCGGACGATATCGACCACCTCGGTAACCGTCGCGTGCGCGCCGTAGGTGAACTCATCCAGAACAAACTCCGCGTCGGACTCTATCGTATGGTTCGCAACATCAAGGATCGCATGTCGACCTGCGATGTCGAAACGGTTGTCCCTGGACAGCTCATCAATCCGCGTCCGGTCGCTGCCGCCGTGAAGGAATTCTTCTCGAGCTCTCAGTTGTCCCAGTTCATGGACCAGGTGAACCCGCTCGCCGAACTTGAGCACAAGCGCCGTTTGTCAGCGATGGGTCCCGGCGGTCTCACTCGTGAGCGTGCCGGTTTCGAAGTCCGTGACGTCCATCATTCTCACTACGGCCGCATCTGTCCGATCGAAACCCCGGAAGGTCCGAACATCGGTCTCGTCGGCCACCTCGCGACGTATGCTCGTGTGAACGAATACGGTTTCCTCGAGACCCCATACCTCATCGTCAAGCATGAGGTCACCGGGAAGAAGGAAGAGCTTGTGAATCGTATCCTCCGTGAGACGATTGACGGTGTCGCTAAGAAGGGTGAACACCTGACTGAAGCGCTCGCCGAGAAAGTCGCGGCCAAGAAAAAAGGCGAGGAAGTTCTCGTCATGCCGTTCGTCTCGCTCGAGATCGAATATCTGAATGCTATCGTCGAAGACCGCAAGATCATTGCTCATGCCGGTATCACGCTCGATGATCATCGCAATATCAAAGAAATGCAGGTCGAGGCCCGCGTGAAAGGTCATCCGGAAACGATTGAAGCCGAATCCGTCGACTACATCGATGTCTCGGTGAAGCAGTGTATCTCGATCGCGACGGCGCTTATCCCATTCCTCGAGCACGATGATGCCAACCGTGCCCTCATGGGTTCGAACATGCAGCGCCAGGCCGTCTCTTGTGTCGTTCCGGAATCACCGATTGTCGGTACTGGTATCGAGGACAAGGCTGCCCGTGATTCGGGTCAGGTTGTACTCGCGCTCGACCCGGGTGAAGTCATCGAAGTTGATGCTGATCATATTATCGTCCGCTCGAAAGCCCCAGTCGGCTCTAAGAAAGAACATCTCGACCGTGAATACACGCTCCAGAGTTTCGAAAAATCTAACGCCTTCACCTCGATGAACCAGGTGCCGCGCGTGACGAAGGGTCAGAAAGTGGACGAAGGTGACCTCCTCGCGGACGGTGCCTCGACCGAACAGGGTGAACTCGCGCTCGGCCAGAACATGCTCGTCGCGTTCATCCCGTGGGAGGGGTACAACTATGAAGACGCTATCGTTATTTCTGAGCGTGTCGTGCAGCGTGATCGCTGGAGCTCGATTCATATCGAAGATTTCTCGATCGACGTGCGTGACACCAAGCTTGGACCAGAAGTTGTCACTCGCGATATTCCGAACATCGGCGAAGACCGCCTGAAGAATCTCGATGAGAACGGTATTATCCGCATCGGAGCGGAAGTCTCCTCTGGTGACATCCTCTGCGGCAAGATCACGCCGAAAGGCGAAGGCGATCTGACAGCGGAAGAGCGTCTCCTTCGTGTCATCTTCGGTGAGAAATCCCGCGATGTGAAGGATTCTTCGCTCTATCTCCCACACGGCGAGCACGGCAAAGTTGTCGATGTGAAGATTTTCTCCCGCGACAAGGGCGACAAGCTCCCGATGGGCGTCTTCGAACAGATCCAGATCTCGGTTGCGCAGCTCCGTAAAATCCAGGTCGGTGACAAGCTCGCCGGTCGTCATGGTAACAAAGGCGTCATCTCGCATGTCGCTCCGGTTGAGGACATGCCGTATCTTCCGGATGGTACGCCGGTTGACGTGGTTCTAAACGCGCTTGGTGTTGCTTCTCGTATGAACATCGGTCAGATCCTTGAGACGCATCTCGGTTGGGCCGCCGGTACACTTGGCTACAAAGTCGCGAGCTCTTCGCTCGACGGCGTGTCGGAGAAAGACATCAAGTCCGAACTGAAGAAAGCCGGCCTCCCGGAATCCGGTAAGATTCGTCTCGTCGATGGTAA
The DNA here is from genome assembly GCA_052034935.1 of Candidatus Moraniibacteriota bacterium. Classification (GTDB taxonomy): domain Bacteria; phylum Patescibacteriota; class Minisyncoccia; order Moranbacterales; family UBA1568; genus SSEF01. The sequence continues at coordinate 20,108 of JBPOIB010000003.1, read as the reverse complement.
GAGCGGGCAATCGTATGACAATGAAACGACCGTTGGTGTCATGTATATCATGAAACTGAACCACTTGGTCGACGATAAGATTCACATGCGATCAATCGGGCCCTACTCGCTCATCACTCAGCAGCCGCTTGGCGGCAAAGCGCAGTTCGGCGGTCAGCGCTTTGGGGAAATGGAAGTATGGGCGCTCGAAGGTTACGGTGCGGCGCATACGCTCCAGGAGATGCTTACCATCAAGTCTGACGATGTACTCGGCCGCTCGAAGGCCTACGAATCGATCATCAAGGGTGAGGCCATCAAGAGTCCGAACATTCCTGCTTCCTTCCATGTGCTCGTGAACGAGCTCAAGGGTCTCTGTCTCAACGTCGAGCTCAAGGGAGCCAAGACCATTCCGGTCGACGGTGAGGATGACATCGAAACAGTCTAATTCGCTATCCTTACACCATATATATGGAAAACATCACTAAAGTTAGCGACTTCGACTCAGTCAAACTGACCCTCGCCTCGCCTGCCGACATCCTCGAATGGTCCAAGGGTGAAATCACCAAGCCGGAAACCATCAACTACCGAACTCAGCGTTACGAACCAGATGGTCTTTTCTGTGAGAAGATCTTTGGTCCTTCGAAGGACTGGGAATGCTATTGCGGCAAGTACAAGCGGATTCGCTACCAGGGCATCGTCTGCGACAAGTGTGGTGTCGAAGTGACCCGCGCCATCGTTCGCCGTGAACGCATGGGTCACATCAAACTCGCGACCCCGGTCTCGCATATCTGGTTCCTCCGTGGTGTCCCGTCGAAAATCGGTCTCGCGCTCGGCATCTCCCCGCAAGAACTCGAACGAGTTATCTACTTCTCCTCGTATGTCATCATGGAAGTGAAAGAAGCATTGAAGGAGCAGACACTCGAAGCGCTCGAGAAGGAATACAAGTCCAAGACAAAAGAGATTCGTGCTGCCGAGAAAGATGAAACCAAGCTCGAGAAAGCACTTGATGATTTGAAGGAACAGTATCGGACCACGAAGGACGATATCAAGAACCTCCGCCCGAACCAGATTCTTTCGGAAGTCGAGTACTTCAATCTCTCGAGCCGCTTTGGCCAGGTCTTCACGGCTGGTATCGGTGCGGAAGCCATCCGCAAGATCCTCGAAAAGATGGATATCGGCGAAATGGTCGAGATCCTGAAGAAGGAGCTCTCCGAAGATGAATCCGCTGACCAGAAGAAACTCCTCCAGCGCCTAAAGGTCTATCAGGGTTTCCAGAAGGCGAACCTCCGTCTCGAGTGGATGCTCCCGACCGCAATCCCGGTCATTCCGCCGGATCTTCGCCCGATGGTGGCGCTCGATGGTGGCCGCTTTGCGACGTCTGACCTAAACGACCTCTATCGCCGTATCATCAACCGGAACAACCGTCTGAAGAAGCTGATGGCCATCGGTGCACCAGAAGTTATTACGCGCAATGAAAAGCGTATGCTGCAGGAAGCGGTGGACGCCCTCTTCGATAACTCGGCTCGTCGTGGCCAGGCCTCGACCGCCGCGTCGACGGGGCAGCGCCGTCCGCTTCGCTCGCTCGCCGATGCTCTCAAGGGGAAGCAGGGTCGTTTTAGTCAGAACCGCCTCGGTAAGCGTGTCGACTACTCTGGTCGTTCCGTTATCGTCGTCGGACCAAAACTCAAACTCTACCAGTGCGGTCTGCCGAAGAAAATGGCACTTGAACTCTTCAAACCATTCATCATCAACAAGCTTATCGAAAAAGAGCATGCTCACAACGTCCGGACTGCCGGCCGGATGGTGGATGCAGAAAGCGAAGAAGCTTATGAGATCCTCGACGAGATCATCCCGAACCACTACGTACTCTTGAACCGCGCTCCGACGCTTCATCGTCTGTCGATTCAGGCATTCCAGCCGGTACTTATCGAAGGAAAGGCAATCCGCCTTCACCCGATGGTATGCTCCGCCTTCAACGCTGACTTCGACGGTGACCAGATGGCGGTTCACGTCCCGCTCACCGCTGAGGCGCGCACCGAGTGTGCGACGATTATGCTGTCTTCGAAGAACCTCCTGAAGCCGGCTTCTGGCGAGCCGATTGTCTCGGCAACACTCGATATGGTGCTCGGTGCTTATTACCTGACGCACACTAAAGATGGTGGTAAGGGCGAAGGGAAAGCGTTCGGTTCGATGGATGAAGCGATCCTGGCACATAACTGCGGCCATGTCGCGGTAAACGCGAAAGTAAAGCTTCTCTTCAACGGCCAGATGATCGAGACTTCGGTCGGCCGCATTCTCCTGAATGACATCATGCCGGCGGAACTACGTTTCGTGAACGAAGAAATGACGAAGAAAGACTTGAAGGTGCTCGTCTCCCGTATCCTCGAGACGATGGGTCAAGACGAGGCGGCACTTTTTGCGGACCGTCTCAAGGACTTGACCTTCAAGTTCGTCTCACGCTCGGGTTTCAGCTGGGGCATGGATGATTTGAAAGTGCCGGCAAAAAAGAATGATCTCATCAAGGCAGCAGAAGAGAAGATCAAGCTGGTGAAGGACCAGTACAATATGGGTCTCCTCACAAATGAGGAGCGCAAGACACGCGTCATCGAGATCTGGAACGAAACGAAGAATGAGATCACCGACGCGGTCCGTGCAACGCTCGACAAAGAAGGTCCGGTCTACGCCATGGTGTATTCCAAGGCTCGTGGTTCCGAATCCGTTGTTGTGCAGATGACAGGTATGAAGGGTCTCATGGCCGGCCCAACCGGCGAGACGATCGAGCTCCCGGTGAAGTCGAACTTCAAAGATGGGTTCAATGTTCTCGAATACTTCATCTCGACTCATGGTGCTCGTAAAGGTATGGCTGACACCGCGCTTCGTACAGCAACTGCTGGATACCTGACCCGCCGTCTCGTCGATGTGTCCCAGGACATCATCGTCCGTGAGAACGACTGCGCGGACACGACTGGTGCCTATCTCTATCGTGAGGATTCTGACAAGATCGGTATGTCGTACGCGAGCCGGATTGAAGGTCGGACGCTTGCTGAAACGATGAAGGATCCAGAAACGGGTGACATTATTGCAAAGAAGGGTGAGCTTCTCTCCCGTGCCAAAGCGAAAGAAATCGAAGGAAAAGCGATTCCGAAAGTGAAGATTCGTTCCCTCGTTTCCTGCCGCTCTCGCCGTGGCGTGTGTCAGAAGTGCTATGGTCTCGACCTCGGCCGCAGTGCCCTCGTCGAACTCGGTGCTTCCGTCGGTGTCGTGGCAGCACAGGCAATCGGTGAACCGGGAACCCAGCTGACCATGCGGACGTTCCATGTCGGTGGTGTCGCCGGATCGGATATCACTCAGGGTCTCCCACGGGTGGAAGAAATCTTCGAGGCCCGTACACCGAAGACTGAAGCAATCCTCTCTGAAGTCGATGGTCAGGTGACCGCGATCGAGAAGGAAGTGAAAGTTGTAAAGGTGACCGTCATCGATGAGACGAAGACTGAACATGAGTACTCCGCTCCAGCGAATGCTGCGGTGAAAGTGAAGATTGGTGACCTCGTCGCCAAGGGATCGGTGCTCTCTGAAGGCCATCTCGACCTGAAGAAGCTGCACGAAGTCATGGGGGAAGAGGCGGTCCATCGCTACATCATCCGTGAGATCGAAGAGATCTATGCGGCACAGGGTGAAGGCATCAACGACAAGCATATCGAAGTGATCATCCGCCAGATGCTCTCGCGCATGCGGGTGGCTGATCCAGGCGATACGATGCTTCTCCCGGGCGATATCGTTGAGAAAGATCAATTCAACGAAGCGAATGAGGAAATCGAAAAGACCAGCGGTCAGACTGCGACGGGTGAAGTCATGGTGCTCGGCATCACGAAGGTCGCACTTTCGACTGAGTCATTCCTCTCCGCTGCCTCCTTCATGGAAACCGCTCGTGTCCTCATTAATGCGGCTGTCCAAGGTCGCGAAGACCGGCTCCGTGGCCTCAAGGAAAACGTCATTATCGGACGGCTTATCCCAGCTGGTACGGGCTACCGTGAAGGGCTCGCACGGCAGTAGTTTCCGTTTTGAAGCGGCGAAAACACCTCCTCATGGGGGTGTTTTCATTTGCTTCGACTAAAGACGAAAAATGATAGTGTTTCTCGTGATCGAAAATACTTGCGGATGGGCAATTTTTGTGCTATACTAGATGGGTAAAAGTCAGAAACGCGGAGGGGTGCGCCCTCGGCGTTCTTTTTTTGCCCAACGGGTATTACCAAGTCTTTTGAGCCGACTCCTCGGCTGCTATACTGAAGCTACTATGGCAAAGAAAAAGAAAAACGACGCGAAGGAAGAAAAAACTGAATCGGAAAAATCCCACGGCTTGGGAGGCGACGCGAAGCGAGGTATTGTGGCCGTCCTTCTTTTTGCTGTCGCAATTCTTTTTCTTCTTTCCTTCATCGGCCAGGCTGGTTCGTTTGGGCGGCTCATTGATGAGACGGTCAGTCTCTCGGTTGGCTGGAGCAAATGGTTACTCCTCCCGCTCCTCCCGCTCATCGGTTATCTCATCATTCGTCGTCACGAGACGACGATTTCGGATGTGATCCGGTACATTGGCCTCGGATTTTCCTTCCTTTCCTTCCTTGGCCTTTCGCATCTTTTTCTTGGTGACACATCTAAAGCTTTGCGAGCCGTGGCTGACGCAGGAGAGGGCGGCGGTATGATTGGGTACTTTCTCGCGAGCGGTCTCGATGGGGCGATGGGAAAGATCGCCGCCTTTGTCGTCCTCTTCGCCCTGTTCGTTATGGGTGTCATCGCCGCATTCAATGTTTCGCTTTTGCACTGGTTCGAGCAGGCTTTTGCTCGTTTCAAGAAGCCAGAAGAAATCGGCAGCGTAGAAAACCCCGCCACACCAACGGAAGATAAAACGCTTTCTCTCGAAGCAGCACTCGATCCAGTCGCGCCCTCTGACACTGCATCCCCGCTCGACGCGTCCGTAACTGATGAAACGACAGTACCGCTCTCGGCGAATGTTCAGAATATTCGTTTTGCTGAGGGTAGTCCGGAAGATGAGGAAGAGTCGATAGCAAACGAGACAGATAAGGGAAATGATGATGAAACGGTCCTCGTGCCGGCTTTCATCCGGCCAAAAAAGCGCCGGACGGCATATCGTTGGGATTTGCCACCTCATGAGCTTTTGGCGACGTCTGATGGTAGGGGCGGCGGCGGTGATATCGAACTGAACAAGGAAATCATCATCCGGACGCTCCGCCACTTTCATATTGAAGTCGAACCAGGCGAAGTCTTTGTTGGTCCGACCGTAACCCAGTACACGTTCCGTCCAGCGGTCGGCGTGAAGGTTTCGCGCATCATGACGCTCCATAACGACCTCGCTCTCGCTCTCGCGGCCCATCATATCCGCATCGAAGCACCGGTCCCGGGCAAAGCATTCATCGGAATCGAGGTGCCGAACAAGGCCAAGGTCAATGTCCGGCTTCGAGAATTGCTCCAGTCGAAGGAATTCCGCGAACGGAAATCGGATCTGACCATCGTGCTCGGCCAAGATGTCTCGGGAAAATCGATGTATGCCGATCTCGGCCGCATGCCGCACCTCCTCATTGCCGGGACGACGCGGTCTGGGAAAAGTGTCTGCATCAATACGATTATCCTTTCACTCCTCTATCAGAACTCGCCCGAGGATCTGAAGTTCATTTTCGTCGATCCGAAGCGTGTCGAGCTCTCGCTCTACAAAGGGATTCCCCATCTGAAGACAGATGTGATCGTCGATAACCACAAGGTGGTGAATGCTCTCAAATGGGCGGTCTCCGAGATGGAACGGCGCTACAAAGTGCTTGAATCAGCTGGCTCGCGCGATCTCGGTTCATACCGGGAGAAAGTGCTCCGTGGTGAGAAAAAGCGGACAGTCGATCCCGAAACGAATGAAGTCCGTGAAGAGGCGCTCGCTCCGATTCCGCAGATTGTCATCGTCATCGACGAGATGGCCGACCTCATGGTGGCGCACGGCAAAGAAGTTGAAGCGGCTATCATCCGGCTCGCACAAATGGCCCGGGCCGTCGGCATCCATCTCATCCTTGCGACGCAGCGGCCGGAAGTGAATGTTATCACCGGCCTCATCAAGGCGAATATGCCGGCTCGCATCTCTTTCCAGCTCAAGTCGCAGATCGACTCTCGGACCATCCTCGACACGGGCGGCGCGGAAAAGCTTCTGGGGAACGGCGATATGCTCTATTCTTCAGCGGAAGCCTCCAGCCTCCAGCGTATTCAGGGTGTATTTGTCTCGGAGGACGAGGTGAAAAAAGTAGTTCATTTTCTCGAGCAACAGAAGATTGAAAAAGGACTGGATGAGATCGGCGAGGATTTCGGCGGCGATGACAGTCCAATCGACCTCGATAATATCGGCGGAAACGGCGATGGAGAGGATGAGCATGACCCGATCTACGAAGCGGCGAAAAAACTTGTCGTTGATACGCAACGTGCTTCAACGACCTACCTCCAGACATTTCTCAAGATCGGTTATCCGAAAGCGGCTCGCGTGATGCAGACACTGGAACAACGCGGCGTCGTCGGTCCCGAAGTCAACAAGAAGCGCGAAGTTCTCCTGAAGACAATAGATGAGGGGAAACAATACGGTGATGATCCGCTCAGAGATCAGGCCGATCGCGAAAAATGGCAGCTCTGATAGGAGAATCAGAAACAAAATAAAAGAGAAGGAGTAAGACCCTGCTGGTTTGATTTTTTTTCGGCAATCCTCTATCCTTTACTCTCTCTTCGAGAATTATTCCCGCTATGACTGATGGATTTATCAGGAAAAAAGTTGAGTCCCTGACCCTCGGCGAGAAGCTGAAGAAGCTCCGGCTTCAGTATCGGATGAGTTATGCTGATATCGCCAAAGCGACACGGATCCAGGCGAAATACCTCGAGGCGCTCGAGAGCGGGGCCTATGAGAGGCTCCCGGCCGAGGTCTATGTACGAGGCTTCCTGCGGAGCTATGCGCGATATCTCGGGCTCGATGATGAGGCCTTTTTGAAGCTGTACGATAAGGAGAAGAATATCCGGCAGAATCTGGGTCAGGAGAAGAAAGTGGTTGAGGCTCAGCGCTACCCCCTAATGAATGCCTGGGTCGTCACGCCGCGGGCGGCTATCATTGGCCTGCTGGTTTTTATCCTAGGCGGTACTTTTCTCTATCTTTTCTCAGAATTCCGCAGTTTTGTCGCTGAGCCACATCTGGTCATACTCAATCCGGTTTCAGGTGCTACAATAGATGGCGCCGGCATCGTGGTTCGTGGGAAAACGGACCCGGGTGTTAGTATCACTGTAAACGGCGAGCCGGTATTTGTTGGGGCAGATGGTATATTCGCTGAATCGTTGACGCTTCAGTCGGGACTCAATCGGATCACTGTTCAGGCAACGAATCGATTTGATAAAACGAAAGAGGAATCGGTAGCGATTGAAAGTCGCCCACCGAGCGGCACTCAGGCTGAGAATTCGGTCGCGCCGCTTACCTTGCCAGGACCAGCGTTTATTGTCCGGGCACGCGATCGTTCGGTGAGTATAACTCTCGAGAGTAATGGAAAAGTCCTCTATAGTGGAACGATTGCTTCTGGGAAAGAGGAGCGCTTCGAAAACGTGCCAGGAGAGGTCCGGTTGTCGACGGATGATGCCCTCCACACCGAGGCCAATTTCGATGGCATCCCGCTGGAACCGGTTGGCAATGACGAAGAACCCGTGAGTGGAAAAGTCTATGTAAAATCAATACCGGTAAATGATAACCCGTAATTCATTACTATGACAAAAGAGAAAGCAGCAGAGAAGGGTAATGGGAGAAAAAGTGTCGATGCAGTCGTAGATGAAATCAAAGGAAAGTTCGGCGAGGGAATGCTTATGAAGCTTGGCGATGTCCGCCGAGTGGATGTTGAAGCGATCCCGACTGGTTCACTTTCGCTCGATATCGCGCTCGGTATTGGCGGCATCCCGCGCGGCCGGATCGTCGAGGTCTACGGGCCGGAATCATCCGGCAAGACGACGCTGACGCTCCATACGATTGCCAATGCTCAGAAGGCGGGTGGTGTTGCTGCCTTCATTGACGCCGAGCATGCACTTGATCCTGAATACGCCAAACGAATTGGTGTGAATATCAATGAGCTCCTTATTTCCCAGCCGGATTCGGGCGAACAGGCGCTCGATATCGTCGAGACACTGGTTCGTTCCAATGCAGTTGATATTATCGTTGTCGACTCGGTGGCGGCACTTGTGCCACGTGCCGAAATCGAGGGGGAGATGGGTGATCAGCATGTCGGCCGTCAGGCCCGGCTCATGAGTCAGGCACTTCGGAAGTTAACGGCGATTATTTCGCGCTCGAATGTCGTCGTCGTTTTCATCAACCAACTTCGTATGAAGATCGGTGTGATGTTCGGCAATCCGGAAACGACCACTGGTGGGAACGCGCTCAAGTTCTACTCCTCGGTTCGCATCGAAGTCAGGAAGAGTGCTCAGGTGAAGAAAGGCGAGGAGGTCGTCGGTAATCAGGTCAATGTGAAGGTGGTGAAGAACAAGGTCGCGCCGCCGTTCCGAACCACATCGTTCTTCATCATGTATAACGAAGGAATTTCCTGGAGCGACGATGTGCTCGATACCGGCGTGAAGTACGAGATCATCAAGAAACAGGGGAATACGCACAGTTTCGGCGAGGTGAAGATCGGTGTCGGACGGGAACAGGCTCGGACATTCCTCAAGGAGAATCCGAAAGTCGGTAAGGAGATTGAAAAAGCTGTCTGGAAGAAAGTGCATGCTGCTGAAGCAGTCTAGTCTCTCGAAGTCATCGCTCGAATCAAGGCCTGAAACGGCCTTTTTTCGTATGAGGTATAATAGAAGAATGGTTGTCAAAATAAAACCACAACTGATTCTTCTTGCCCTTTTCCTCGCCGCTTGTTCGCTCGCACCCTGGCCGAGTCCGGTTTTTGCTGCCGAAGAAGTCGAGGATATCGAAGAAGAGAAATCGGATGTCGAGAAGAAGCTGAAAGAGGCGGAGGCGAAGAAAAAGGCGCTCGAGAATGAGCTCGCCAATATCAATGCGTCACTTTCTTCGACTCAGCGAGCGATCGCGGAAACCCAGATCAAGATCAAACAGGCCGAGAACAATATCGAGCGGAAGCAGGCCGAGCTTGCGGTCCTCGAAGAGCGTATTGATGAGGAAAAAACGCTCCTCGCGACACTGATGAGGGATCTCTACTACCAGAATGAATGGCCGCTCCCGCGTATTCTCGTCGATCAGGAACATTTTTCAGAAGTGATCAGTAATCCGGACAAGCTGCTTACTGTTCAGGATAAGATTTCCAATATTCTCCAGTCACTTTCTCTGACCAAGTCAGATACGGAATCAGAGCGGATTTCGATCGAAGACGCGAAAAAAGACCATGAAGTGCTGCTCCAGAAGAAAGCGGCGGAAAAGAATACTCTCGCGGCCGATCAGCAGGAGACGATCGAAGATGTTCAGGATGCGGCAAAAATCGTAAGCCGGCTTCAAAAAGAGTTGGAAGAACTCGAAGGAGACCTCGCGACGCTGACCGGTAAATCGTACAATGCTAAGGATATCCGCGGGGCGGTGGAGGACGCGAGTAAGGAGACGGGCGTTCCGAAGGGTGTGTTGTACGGCTTTCTCAAGATGGAGACAAATCTCGGTGCTAATACCGGCCAGTGTACCTATAAAGAGGTAGAAAAAGTCTCCATTGCCCGCTACAAGAAGTACGGGAGCAAATATAAAGCTTCGATTAACCTTCTCTACAAGCGTCGTGATCTTTTTTACGGCCTCGTCGACGATCTCGGCTACAGCAAGAATAAAAAGGTTTCCTGCTCGCCTAACTATATCGGCCAGGGCGGGGCGATGGGCGTGGCGCAGTTTATGTCCGATGTCTGGCTTGGCTACTCGGCTGATATCCGTGCCAAGACTGGGCACAAGAATCCTGATCCGTGGAATCTGACCGATGGGGTGATGGCGATGGCACTCAAGCTTCGGAAGGCGGGCGCGACTTCGGATTCCGAGAAGGCGATTAAAAACGCCTCGATCAATTACCTCGGGGCATTCAATGCGAACTACTACAATGGCATCGTCTACTGGTCCAAAAACTATAAGAAATTATTCAATTAGCCTGGTCGGCAGGATCTCGGGAGTGTCTTTCGAAAAAAAAGCTTGAAATAAGCGAAAAAACTTGACAAACAGAGGAAAAATCCTTACATTTCTGATAGTGAGAAGTCGGGTCTAATCCCGGTTTCAAACCCCCCGTTGCCTAGGGTTCGTGCCTTGGGTTTTGACAACTTGTTCTTACAGGAGGCCCATTATGGCTTTCGCTCTGTTTTCTCGCTCTCGGGCGGCCGGGGTTCTCCTGGCCGCAGTTCTGTCCCTCTCTGCCTGTGGCGGAGGCGGCGGAGGTTCGCCTCCGCCGGTTGCCAACCCGCCGCCGGTCGCCGGTGATACGACCCCGCCTCAGGTGGCAAGTGTCACCCCGACCGAAGGCGCGACTGGTGTCGCTCTGACCGCGTCGGTCGAAGCGACCTACAACGAAAGCCTGGCTTGCTCCGGTGTGATCGGGACGGTCGTCAAGATCGCCGGTGTCGATGCTGCGGTCGGCTGCGACGGCGCAGCCAAGAAGATGTCGCTTTCGCCCCAAGCCGAACTCCCGGCTGATACGGTGGTCACGGCGACCATTCCGGCTGCGACCGACATGGCTGGCAACAAGGGCCAGCCGGTCACGGTGAACTATCGGACGGCGAAGAAGGCTGTCGCGACCACGGCGAAGCTCTATGCCAGCCTGGTTCCCGAAGTGGATGGCAGTAAGGCCGTCGCCATCGTCGACAGTGCCGCCGGTACCGTGAAACAAGTCGGCTTCCAGGCCGGCAATGGCCAGCCGGGTTTCGGCCCGTTCTGCGCCATCACAGTCGATTCGAAAACGGCCAAGGTCTACTTCGCATCCTGCGGCGGCTTCAAGATCTACGTTCGCGACCTGGTGACGGATGATGTCCTTCCGTCGATCGACCTCGATCCGACGCTGGCGAGAATCGATCTGGTCTGGGGCCTTGCGCTCACCGAGACCGACGTCTGTGCCGCCATGAGCGGAAGTGTTCCTGACGGTGTTTCGCAGAACCGGGTCAAGTGCTTCGATCGGATGACCAATCTGCCGACCTTCGATGGTGCGAACAACACTCTCGCGGCTGCCGACATGTTCACGACGAAGCTCCAGTACGGGACCGCTCCGGCGAAATGGCTCTACGCCATCAATGCCTTGACCACTTCGGTGAGCCAAGTCTTCCCGCCGGCGGGCACTCCGGGCACTCTGGTGAGGCTGAATCCGGCCACCTACGCGGTCGAACAGACCTATGCGGTCGGTTCCGTGCCGATGGCGTTCCGTGTCCACGAAGTGACCGGACACGTCTACGTGGCGAATGCCGGCGACAAGAACATCTCCATCGTCGACCCGACGAACGGGCGAACGGAGGTGATGGATCTCGGCTTCACGCGCATGCAGCAGCGCCCCGAAGACCTGGCCCTCGCGATGGCGAAGGACCGCGTATTCGTCAGCGATGGCGAAAGCAAGGTGTACGTGTACAGCCTTTCGGGCCGCCAGGAAGTCGCTCAGCTCAGCCTCGGCGCCGGCAGCGGGCCGAAGAAGCTGGCGATCCTCGGCAATGAGCTCTGGGTGACCTGCGGTAACGGGATGGTCATGAGCATCGGACTCGACTCGCTCGTGGTCACGCGGACCCTGGCCTTGGGCAATTCGCCCGTCGGCCTCGCGAGCTACGCTCCTGGCAACGCACAGTAACGCGCACTGTGCCGGCTCCCACTCCTCGATGTTTCGGGGGGTGGGCGCTTTTCTTTTTATAATTTTTCACACCGAGCTGTGTTATGATAAAAGCAAAAGAAAACCATACTTTTACCTATGTTGCCAAGAATACTTTCGCTGTTTCTTTTCAGTGCCTCCATTCTTTTCATCCCGGTAGCGGTCTTGGCTCAGTCCGCGAGCGTCTCGTCGTCGCTAGCTGCCGATCAGAGCGCTTCTGAAGAGGTGAGAAGTTTCGTCGTAGCCGATGTCAATGTCGGAGATGTCCAGGCAGCTGAAGCTGACGGGGTCGTGAGCGGGACGTTTTCACTCCTCGGCAATATGGGGCAGCAGAACCGCATCGCGTTCGCGGTCATCGTCCGGGATAAGGCCGGCAATCTCGTCCATGTCCAGCCGATTGAAAGCGAAGTCAGCTCCGTTCAACAAGGAGAGATAAAGACCATCCCGTTTTCTTATCGCCTCCCCAGTTTTCTCAGTGGAATAGTGACGGTTTTCGTCCAGGCGGAAACGACCGATGGCCTGCCGCTCGGTACGCAGAAAGTGCTTGAGAAAAAGCTGCCCGAAGCTTCTCGTCAGCCAGTAAGCTGTGCGGCTTCGGTATCAGAACCAACGTTCGCTTGCTACGTGGAAAAAGAGGAAAGAGAGGTCTCGATACGGTATTACCCCCACTCGCTCTTCGTTCCACCCACCCGAAAGGATGAGGCGATCATTATCGGCGGCACAGCCAAAACGATTTCGCCAGACCTTCCGGCTGGCCGCTACTGGGTAGCGATAGAAGAAGTTGAGACCGGCCGGCTGACTTATTTCCCATTCCGTATGCCAGGAAGCTATGGGCAGATTCGGAACGCCGTCATTGCTGCTGCCAGCGAATCGGCCGAGATGCAGGCAACCGTGTCAGTGGTAGCATCACCCGTGAAAGGAACGGTCGTGTCGGTTGCATTGAAGGATACGGCTGGAGAGCTTTGTGGTGAAGCGACGGCAATTGGCGAGGGGCTGGTTAAAGAGGTAACTATTGAAACAACTTGTACTGTGGGCATAGCCCTCTTCAAGCTCCGGAATGCCCAGGGTGAAGCCCTTGATTCGCTCGAAGAACCATTCAATGTGCAGTCAGCAGCTGTTGATGGAGAGGCGGCTGTCCATCCCGTTACGATGGCAGTTTCCGGCAGTAAAAAATCCGACTGGAGAGCACTTCTGATTATTGGAGCCATCCTACTTATCTCTCTTAGCATCCTTGTCCGGTACCAGTTGAGGCATCGGAGTATGCTGAGCCTCTTTTCTTTTGTTCTCTTCGGTACTGGTGCATTCGTATTGACAGCGCCGCAGGCATCGGCGATCACGTTGCAAGCTGATACATTCGGAAGTTCTGAAGTCGCCTGGAGCTGCACCGGTACAGTCAATATGAACAAGGCAACCCCTTATGCTCCGGGCGAGGCAGCGACCCTTGTCGGTTCAGTCAGCATGTTTGGTGATGTAGATTCCCGAGGTACTGGTAGTTGTACGATCAGTTATCTACTCAACACCTCTGGAACAAATGCCGCTTTTGATTCAGAACCCATACTGACTCGTCAGGGCATCGCGACCGTTGCAAGTGTTCCTATGGGCGGGAGCGGTTCAGGAAATGGAAACCAATCGATTACGATACCGGTTTCTCTTGTCGCTGGTCCTCATAGTGTTCGTAGTATTTTTTTACAAATGATCGGTAATTGCTGGGGTGGTTGTTCAGGAGGTACCACGGATCAGGGGCCACTTCCGTTCACTGTTGCTTCTAGCTATAGTCCGGCGGGTTGCGGTGATTCCGTCTGGAGCGGTGGAGTGAATTGCGTGGCGGGAGAGCCAGTAATGACAGATTGCGCTCCAGGAGAGCGCGCCTTCGTTGATTCAAATCCCAGTACGGTGAGTTGTGCTCCCATGAACGCATATTCCTATACAGGAAATCGGGGCTACTGCTCTGCCGACCTCTCCTGTTCCGCTTGCCGCACCGGGACGACGGTCCAGTCGAACGACGTTTGTGCGGTCAATTGCAGTTTCAATGCCGATATTTATCGGGTGAGGAATCCGAGCACGGGAGCGTATAACCAGGGCTGGTGGAATACGACCGCGGCGCCGGGTATCTGCTCCGGTACCTGCGCTGGTTACCCCTTGAGCGGGCATACGATGGCGGAAATCAGTTCCATCCCAGTCTGCGCGACACCCGCACCGCCGATCTGCGTTCTCGGGGCGAACGCTTGGGCCGGGCTGACCACTCCGAATTTCTGGTTCGGCGGCGCGGCTTCAGGAGTGAGCGAACGGATCAAAACCTCGCTTTGTCCGGCCGGTCACGTGATGACTGGGACACGCTCCTGGCAGCATCACAACGAAGTCGATGAGGAGTATGAAGAGGCGCGCTGTGCTCCGCTAGGGGCTGGTTTCGGTTCGCCTGCCTGGTATGAGGCGGCGAATGCGTTTGCTGATCTGAGGCCGGGAGATAAAACGGTCATGTGCCCAGCCGGCCAGGTGATGGTCGGGACCCGGATGTACGGGGTCTTTTCGTCGGTTGATGAAGAGCATATTGATGCCTACTGTGCGACGCCGCCAGCTGGGACGACTCTCGGTGCCCCGGTAGTGAGAGTCAACGGATCCGGGGCGGTTCTCTCGAGCTCATTCAAAGAGACGCTTTGTCCGCCGAATCACGTCATGGTCGGGGTGAACTGGTTTCAATGGGGGACAGGGCTCGATGAAGAACATACGGACGCTTTCTGCGCACCGGTCACACTTGCCTGTGGTCCGGCCTGCGCTTGGGAAGACATCGGTTCCGTGAATGGGTTTGCCGAGGTTCAGAATAACTCTCGGACGGAGGATATCTGCGATCCCACAAAAGTCACCTGGTTTATCCCGAATGTCTGTCCGGGCTCGGTTGCCACCGGCGGGGATTCGTCCGCTTATGCGAGCGGGTATCGGTGTTATGACTCCTCGACTAAGTTCAAGGGCTTTGCTCCGACCTATGAGACGGGGATGTGTATGGCGAAAGCGTATCGCTCTGTCTGTACTGGTGCCGGAGCGAGCGTCTTCGCCACTCCCGGGGCCGTGGTTTCGTCTGTACCGGATACCTGGTGGCAGAAGCTGTGGAAATACCTTCGCGGCGCTCACTCTGTCGTGCAGGCCTCCGGATCAGCGAGTATCGTTGTGAATCAGAATCTCGATCTAGGCTGGACCTCTTCTGGCGTCAGCTCCTGTACGATAACACCGAGCTCGTTTGTTCCGGGGTTTCCTCTCGTAATGCCGCCAATGCCAATAAATAACGGGAGTTATACTATCCCAGCAAATTCCCTTAGCCCAGGAACGACGTATACGTTTACCATAAGCTGTACCGGCGTCTCTGGTAATGCGGGCGATTCGACAGCTGTCATTGTCGCGCCGCCGACTGATTTCAAACTCTGTCCGACGACACCTGCTCCGGTCGCTCCGACAGCCACTTCTCAGATGCGCGCCTACTATGTCACAAGCGGCACAGTGAATTGCAGCAATCTCGCCGGGGCAATCGAAGTAACCACTGATCCGAGCATCAACTGGTCGAGCGCCAACGCCGGCATCGCGACCGTGAACAATGCGGGAAGTAAGGGACTTATCACAGCGGTCGCGAGCGGCACGACGAATATCTCCGCGACGTATATGACAAGCTCAGACTCGGAAAGCTTCACGGTCTCCTGCACCCCGACCGCGGCCTGCACCGATGCCGGCCCAGCGGCGACCGCCGCCAATACTTGTGCCGGTAATACGTTCAATATCAATGATGGTTGCAGCGGCACCATCGTCTGTAACGGTACTCGGACCTGCGACTTCAACTGGAAAGAGGTCGGGCAATAAATAATAGGCAGTGAAAAAAGAGAGGAGGGGGCGAAAGCCTCTCTTTTTTATAAAAACCGGTCGTTTATTAATCCTCTCGCGCCGATCACGTTGGCTTGCCAAAAAGAAGGGATTCTGGTATCCTCTTGAGACAACAGAGAAAGTCCGAGTGATTCCCGCTCATCGCCCTGCGAGAGATAGGAGTCCGCCCGTCCCACGACTTTCGAAATTGTTTGTGGGCTTTTGTTATCTGTAAACTCTTAAGTACGAAGCGGTATGCGTGAATACGAACTGTTTTATCTCGTCGGGGAGAGCAAAGAGCCAATGCTTGATGCGATCCGTGCTGAGGTCGAAGGAATCTGCCGGGAGGAAGGAGCTGAGTTCCTTGCTCCAGAAACCCAGGATAAGCGGAAGCTTGCCTATGAAGTTGAGGACGAGACTCGGGGCGTTTATATCGCCCGCCGCTTCACTTTGCCGGACAAGAGCGAGCTTTCCTCAAAGGAATTCGAAGCCGAAATGGCCAAGGGAGATGCAATCACTCGCCTTAACCGGAAGTTTGCGCTCTCGAAAAATATTCTCCGGGTGCTCATTCTCCGTGCTGATTCGCTTCCTGAATTGAAGCCGATTGAGCGTACTGAGTATACCAAGAAGGATCCTCGTGCCCGAGGTGGTTTTCGCCGCGAGCGTCCCACAACTGGGTATGCCCCGGCCGCCCAGTCAGCCGCTCCGACAGCAGCCCCCACTACTCCAGCCGCTCCGGCAAAGCAGGTGAGCAAGGAAGAGATCGATGCCAAACTCAAAGAGAAACTTGATATCTAAATCATAGTCACAGCCTAAATTCTTAGCAAAAAAGCTATGAACGTGAACAAAGTCATCCTCGTCGGGCGCCTCACTCGGGATCCAGAAATCCGAACGACGCCGACCGGTCAAAGCGTCGCAACCATCGGCATGGCGACGAATAATTTCTGGACTGATAAGGGTGGACAGAAACAGGAGAAGACGGAGTTCCATACGGTTATCCTCTGGGGCCGACAGGCGGAAATCGCCGGCCAGTACCTAACCAAGGGTCAGGAACTCTTCGTCGAAGGACGACTCCAGACCCGGGAATATACTGCGAAAGACGGCAGTCAGCGCCGTACGACCGAAGTCGTCGGCGAGAATATGCAGCTTGGATCCCGGGCCGGTGGTTCCGCGGCCGGTGGAAATAGCGCGCCGCGTCCGCAGTCGAATGCTGGGGCAGCACAGAGAAATGCTGCACCGGTTCAGGAGGAGGAGATTCCGACCATCAACCTCGATGATGAGAAGGAAATCAAGATCGAAGACGTTCCGTTTTAAACCAATTTTGTAATCTCGCACACACTATGACTCTCGACCAAGACTCCCGGAAGAAGCTCGGCCGTCTCGACTACAAGGACGCCTATTTTCTCCGCCGTTTTCTCAACTCACAGGGGAAGATCTATCCTCCGAAGCGTTTCGGCCTGACCTCGACTGAGCAGCGCAACCTCTCGCTCGCGATCAAGCGCGCCCGGTTTATGGCACTCATCCCGTACGTCGTGAAATAGACAGTCTTTGACGACTCTCTAAACACAAAGTGATCCCATCATGCTCAATCTCACTGAAATCAAGACTGGCAAGCGTATCCTCTGGAACGACGAGCCGTATATCGTCGTCGAGTACCAGCACAGTTTTCTCGGCCGCGGCGGCGCGGTCATGCGTACCAAGCTGAAGAATTTGCTCTCTGGAGCGATCATCGACTATACCTTCCAAGACAAGGATAAGGTTGATGAGGCTGAGGTGACCAAATCGAAAGCGCAGTATCTCTACCATGCCGGCGACGAGTATACGTTCATGAGTATGGATGACTACGATCAGTTCGCACTCGACAAAAGTGTGCTTGGTCCCTTGGCGGAGTACCTCATCGATGGGACCGAAGTCACGATGCTGAACTGGAATGGGAAACCGCTCAATGTCGAACTGCCGATCAAGATGACCTTCACCGTCGCTGATGCCCCGCCGGGACTGAAGGGCGATACGGCTTCGGGTGGTGACAAAGTGGTGACGCTCGAGACGGGGATGCAGCTCACGACGCCTCTCTTCGTGAAGGCGGGTGACCGAGTGATTGTGAACACGGAAAAGGGGACCTATGTTTCCCGGGCCAATGACTAAAACGATTCAAAACCGAACCAAGGAAACCTGCCGGAAATGAGCAGGTTTTTCCTTTATTTAAAGCCTAATATCGCTTGCCAAGGCCTCGGAAAAGCTTTATACTGAAAGCATATGTGACTGTGAATGTAAGTACCTTTTGCATGCGGCTTTCTCCGTCGATTATCACTGCTCGAATCATCGCGCTCGCTGGCCTAGGGGTCCTCGGCGTTTTCATTTTCGGCGTTGATCCGCTCACGCTGACCACTCCGGGCCAGGTCTTGTTTTTCTTCTCACTCTGGGCTTCGGTGGCGGCACTCGTCTTCCTCACGCTCGCCGGGCTTGCGACACGCTTTCTCGATTCGCGGGCCGCGGAGGCGTATCTTCCCGGGGCCCTGCGGCAGGGGGGGCTTATCGGCATTTTTGTCGCCGGGATCGCGGTGGCCCAGTTCTTCCGCTACCTGACCTGGTGGGGCGCGCTCCTCTTCCTCGCTCTCGTCCTCCTCATCGAATTCACATCCCGCCAATTCCATCGACCCTCGATTTCTCAATAAACCTGTATGGCCAAATCAAAGACAACCGAAGAGAGTTACGGCGCTAAATCGATTCAAGTCCTCGAAGGGCTCGATCCGGTCCGGAAGCGACCAGGCATGTATATCGGTGGCACGTCACCGGAAGGTTTGCATCATCTCATCTGGGAGGTAGTGAACAACTCGATCGACGAGGCGATGGCTGGGCATGCGAGTGAAATCCACGTGAAGCTTTTGCCGGATAACTGGGTCGAGGTGACCGATAATGGCCGCGGCATCCCGGTCGATATTCATCCTCAAACGAAGAAGTCGGCACTCGAAACCGTACTGACCGTCCTCCATGCGGGCGGCAAGTTCGGCGGCGAAGGCTACAAGATTTCCGGTGGCCTCCACGGTGTCGGTGTGTCGGTCGTGAACGCACTTTCGGCCATCACTCGCGTCACCGTCCGGCGTCAGGGGAAAATCTGGTTCCAGGAGTACAAGCAGGGGAAACCGAAAGCAGACGTGAAGCCAATTGGCAAATCCGACGAGACCGGTACGACCGTCGCCTTCCAGGCTGATCCGGAAATTTTCCCCGAGATCGCCTATAGCTGGGGCAAGATTCTCGAGTATCTCCGCTACCAGGCCTTCCTTACCAAAGGCGTGAAGATTCTCTGTGAAGACCATCGTAAAGTGGTGACCGAGGCGGATCTCCATCTCGCGGTCCGGCACGGCTTCTATTTCGATTCTGGTATCATCTCGTTCGTGAAGTTCCTCAACCGCGGCAAGGAAGTGAAGAATGCGACGCCGTTTTATGTCGAGAAGACTATCGATGATATTTACGTCGAGGCTTCGCTCCAGTATACGGGCAGCTTCAAAGAGCATCTCTTTTCCTTTGCGAACAATATCGTGAACCCAGGCGGCGGAACGCATGTGACCGGGCTCAAGATGGCTTTGACTCGTGTCTTGAATGACTACGCTAAGAAAAACAATCTCATCAAGGAAAAGGAGGGCGCTTTCTCCTCGGATGATCTCCGTGAAGGTCTGACTGCCGTCGTCTCGGTCAAGCTTCCCAATCCGCAGTTCGAGGGCCAGACGAAGGATAAGCTCAATAATTCCGAAGTGCGCGGCGCCGTGCAAACCGTTGTCTCAGAAGCTTTTGCCGAATACCTCGAAACTCATCCGGCCGACGCGCGCAACATCATCGACAAGTGTGTCCTGACCGTTCGCGCCCGGATTGCGGCGCGGGCTGCCAAAGACGCGGTGATTCGTAAGGGCGCTCTTGAGGGGATGACACTTCCAGGCAAGCTTGCTGATTGTTCGAGCCGGGACGCGAGCCGTTCCGAAGTGTACATCGTCGAGGGAGACTCGGCCGGTGGCAGCGCCAAGCAAGGTCGTAATCGCGAGTTTCAGGCAATTCTTCCACTCCGTGGCAAGCTCGTGAACGTCGAAAAGACGACGATCGACAAAGTGGTGAAGTCGGATACTCTGAAGCCGATCATCATCGCGCTTGGCGTCGGTATCGGTGAGACGTTTGATATGAGCCGGCTGCGCTACCATAAAGTCATCATCATGGCGGATGCCGACGTCGACGGTTCGCATATTCGGACACTGCTCCTCACTTTTTTCTATCGTTACTACGAAGAGCTCGTCCGAGGTGGATATATCTATATCGCTCAGCCGCCACTCTATCGTCTCCAAAAAGGAAAAGACATTCGTTACGCCTACACCGAAGAGGAAAAAGATAAGGTCGTCGATGCGATGAAAGCGATTGCGGAAGCGAGTAAATCTGCCAAAGCGGCCAAGAAAAAAGCCGCCGAGCCCAAAGCAG
>JBPOIB010000008.1:0-69279 GCA_052034935.1 Candidatus Moraniibacteriota bacterium | reverse complement strand
CCATCAGACTTTCGTCCATTGTGGAATATTCTCGACTGCAGCCACCCGTAGGTGTTTGGACAGTGTCTCAGTTCCAATGTTGGGGGCCGTGCTCTCACACCCCCTACCCGTCATAGCCTTGGTGAGCCATTACCTCACCAACAAGCTGATAGGACACAGGCTCCTCCTCGAGCGGTAAACCATTCCTCCGTAGAGGGTATCGTGTATTCTTCCGGATTTCTCCGGATTATTCACGACTCGAGGGTAGATTCCTATGTTATCTGAACCCGTTTGCCATGGGTCTAAACCCATTCGACTTGCATGCCTTATCCACGCCGCCAGCGTTCATCCTGAGCCAGGATCAAACTCTCAATTTATAAGTGTATCGAGAATGGCTTGCGCCACTTTCGCATGAGAACACTTCGCTCATGTGATTTCACTCTGTTGTGATCATGCTTTCATCTTGCGATGTCGGTCATGATCGGAATAGAAGAGTTGTCAGTATTGCTACTGATTTCCATTCTATCGACCCGCACGGGAAGATAGAACGGTTTAGGACTAACCACAGAAAACTGTGATTAGCTGACTCAATAAAACCTAGTTTTTAAGGAAAACAAAAGAGGACCATTTCCTCTTTCATTGCCTCAGAAGTATAGGGGGTGTTTTCTGCCCTGTCAAGCGTTTTTCCGGACGCCTCCAAAAGCGAGAAATTCACCTTCTCTCTGCTCTTGACAAAAACACCGTTTCGGAGTATTATGGAGTGTTGAAGTTCGGAGGCTCGGTGCCCTACAGGAGCCAATGGCTCAACTGCAGCATCCCTGCCCCAACCTCAATCACCGGAGTCGTACCTTGAACAAACTGATCACTTCGCTCATCGCTGCCAGCCTGCTCGGCATCGCGAACAGCTTCTCCGGAAGCGACAAGGCTTCGCTCTTCGCCGGCCTCCTCGGCCTGGCGCTCGCTGCCTACAGCCTGCGCAGGAAGAGCGAGCCGCAGCGCCAATGGCGCCGCATCACCACCCGCTGAACCGCTTCGGCGGCCAGCACCACGAGAACCGCCCCCTGCCTCGCAGGACCCGGCGGTTTTTTCTTTGACTGAAATATATTGACAGCCTCCATTATCATCGTATGATGCAAGCAACCTGAAACTTCAGGGATTTCACTTGTCCTTTTCTTTAACCAGAGGAGACTCCCATGGATACGTGCCCGCATGTCGTACACCCGACTTTCGGCGAGCGCTTTTTCTTCCTCATCGAGCGCATTCTCCGCCTGCAGGAAATCGGAATGAGGGCCAGCTCCGACTTCACTCAGCCGACCTCGTCGATCGCCCGGCCGCTCTCCGAGGCCGAGCTGGAACAGAGCGAGCTCATCCGCTGTTCCTCAGCGGTCAAGCACCTCTCCTGGGGCGAGCCCGAGAGCCGCTGGTCACATGACCGCTATCTCGACCGCCTGAAAGCCGCCACGCCCGAGCTCCGCGCCAAGGCGCTCGCCGAGCACGACTGCACCGAGACCGACTACCGGATCTGGCTCGAGATGTACGCCGGTCCGGACCAGTCGGCTGAAACTACTCACTGAAGGAAGCCAATATGGCCGCCCCCTTCTTCTGCCGCGATCCGCTCACCTTCGAACCACTGCGCCGGTGGAGCGAAGACTATGGTTGGATCATCCTGTGCATCTCGATCGCCGCGATCTGTCTCGGCGGCGCCTGGACATTGAAGACCTTCCTCATGAATCCGGAGTATGCCGTGTCCGGCTGGAGTCCGCTCTATGTCGTCTGGGGAATCGTCTGGATCATCCTGTGGATCGTCGGGCTCTACGGCATCCTCGGCCTGTGCTGCACGCGACTCATCGATTCGTTCAGCGACCGCTAGGATGGCTCATCACCTCCGAAGAGCCTCGCGCGCACTTTTCCCCTCCGGGACGGTGCGCGTTTTCTTTTTCTTCGGGGCTAGCGGAGACGCGTATTGATGAAGAAAAGCGAGAGGACCGGGACAACCAGCCAGAAGAGGAGTGCCCAAGGCGAAGCAATATAGAAGTACAGGTCCGGCGTCACGAGCGAGAGCGCGACCGGTTTCGGGAGGAATGAAAAAATACTCGAGAGCACCGATCCCGTCACGAGAAACGACGTGACAAAGAAACGCCAGAAGAAATCCGTACCCGCGCTCGTGATATGGATATCAAAGAGCCGGTCGTCGAACATCGTGAGAACAACCAAGAGCGCGAAGAATACCCCGGACTTCGCATAATCGGAGATCGCGAACCAGGTGTCCGGCATGACGCCGACGAGCGCCACCGCGATATAGACATTAATGAGGATATTGACAAGCTTCCAGCGGCCGAAGATGAAGCCGGCCAGGAGCGAGACGCCGACGAAAAGAAGGATGAGCGAGAGATCGCCAGCGATATTCTGCGGCAATGGAGGGAGGGCAGGCAGACCAGGCAAGGAATCGATCATAGGGGCATTTGATTACCACCAGTCTAGCATTGCGCATGATGGAGAACCAGACCCACGCCATTCATCTTTTACCCCTTTACCAAGCCAAATTTCCGTGTTATTGTATCCATATTCTATGAGTCTTTCCCGCCTCCGACCGCTCATTTTCTGGTGTTTCGTCCTGTCGTTTTTCGCGACAGCGAGCCTCATTATTTTCTACGCTTTCGGCTACCGATACAGCTTCGAACGCGGTATCTTCGTCTATTCCGGTTCTATCACCGTCAGTTCACTCCCTCGCTCGATCGATATCGCCATCGACGACGTACCGCTCACGAAAAAACAGTACGGCATCCTGAACAACACCGTCCACATCACCGGCCTCATACCTGGCGAACACCGGCTCACCCTCTCCGCTCCCGGCTACCGGTCATGGACCAAGAATACGGTTGTCCAAAGCGGGATCTCGACGGAATACTGGAATATCATCCTGACCCGCGATGACTACCCGAGCGTCGCACTTCCGAATACCGGCGGCACCGAGCGCATCTATCCGCATCCCGATAACGAACTCTTCGCGCTCGCTAAGACCCGCGAAGGCGCAACGAGCGTCGTCATCTATGATCGGCAGAAGCAGTCCGGCCGCGAGGTTTTCTCACGACCAGCGGCAGCTTTCGACTTCGACCTGGCCGAAAATTTTGAGTGGTCGCCCAGCGGGCGGAAAATCCTCATTCCCCTCCTCGAAGGCGGGACCCGCTCCTACTACATCGTGACGATTGCTGACGGCACTGTCGAAAAGCTCGCCGATATCGCGCCCGGCCTGGAGGCTTCGAGTGTGCGCTGGAACGCAACGACCGGCGAAGAACTACTCTTTCTCGCGAGCCGATCACTCTACCGTTTCAATACAACTGGCAGCAGCCGAGTGCCGATCCTCCTGGCGGAGAATATCCTCGCTTACGATGTGACAAATGACTTCATTTATACCGCTGCGACCGAGGGCGCCACTATCAACCGGTTCAAGAATAATGGGACAGGCGAGAGTCGCACTGCGGTCGCTCCCGGTCTCGAAGTCGCACTCGGTGAAAGCGCCTATGTTCTCGATGTCTACGACGAGAACCGCATCACCCTCCTCGAGCGAGGAGAAAAGAAACGGCTCTTTTTCTACAATCAGAGCGGGGCAAAAACCTACCCATTCCGGGAAATCGGCAAGAATATCGACCGCTTCCAGTTCTCGAATGACGGAAAGAAACTCCTCTTCGCGAGCGCGAATGAAATCAATGTCTACTTTGCCCGGGCCTGGGAAGTGCAGCCGCGGCGGGCCGAAGATGATATCCTCCAGATTGCCCGCTTCTCCGACCCGGTCAGCAATGTCGGCTGGACCGAAGACTACGAGCATGTCCTCTTCACGCGGGGCAATTCCCTCAAGCTCATCGAACTCGACGGCCGAAGTGGCCGTGCCATCAGCGATCTGAAGGGCTTCCCCGAGACACCGAGCCAGATTCTCACCTTCTTCCCGGAAAACCGCCTCTTCATCGTCGCCCCGAACACTGATATTTCCTCTTTCGTCTTCCCCGAACCGCAAGGTCTCTTCAGCGAATAGCCTCTCTTCATTCATTAAAGAAAAAACCCCGGACAACCGGGGTTTTTGATGCTTGAGATAAAGTCTTTAGCGCTTGGCCCACTGTGGTGCGCGACGAGCCTTCTTGAGACCCGGCTTCTTGCGCTCCACGGCACGCGCATCGCGAGTGAGGAGCTTTTCAGCCTTCAGAGCTGGTCGGACGAGCGCATCGTGCTCGACGAGGGCGCGAGCGATGCCGAGCTTTACCGCGTCCGCCTGTCCCGCGAGACCACCGCCCTGGACGAGCACAGAGATCTTGGCTGCTTCGGACTTGCCGACAACTTTGAGCGGAGCGACACAGGCTTCGCGCTGCTCGAAAGTATTGAAGTATTCACTGTACGGACGATTGTTGACGACAATCTCGAGTACGTCGGACTTGGCATCAGCGAAATAACGGACCTGAGCAACCGCTGTTTTGCGGCGACCGACCGCATAGACATAGCGGCCATCCGGAGAAGCAGTCTTCTTGGTCGTTTCCTTCACAACAGTTTTCTTGGTCGCAGTCGCCATAACGTTTCTAAAATTTAGTGGGTCACATCAATCTTCCGGTTGCCATACTCACCGTCCTTGAAGAGGCGCAGCCGAGTGAGCATCCGCGCTCGCAGCGAATTCTTCGGAAGCATACCATAGACCGCCTGCCAGATAAGCTTCGTAGAATCCTTCTCGCGCTGATCCTTGAATGAGATCGAGGTGATGCCGCCCGGGTAGCCAGAAAAGCGATGATACATCTTGTCCTGACGCTTGTTGCCAGTCACTTCGATACCATCAGTATTAGTGACGATAACAATGTCACCCGCATCGATATGAGGCGCGAAGGTCGTCTTCCCCTTGCCGGAAAGGACTTTCACAATCTCGGTCGCAAGCCGGCCGAGTACCTGTCCCTGCGCGTCGAAAAGATGCGTCGCACGGACAACTCCCTTCCTCTCCTTAACAGTCGTTTCAGTGTTCTTCATAGGACTTAGACAAATTCGATGACCGCCATTTCAGCACCGTCACCCTGGCGACGCTCAAGCTTGGTAATCCGGGTATAACCGCTCTTACGGGTCTCAAAGCGCTTCACGAAATCGCTCGAGATTTTTTTGGTTGCTTCGAGGGAAAGTTTCTGCCGGAGAAGCCGAAGCTCAGCCTGCCGACGATCCTTGTCTGCCTCGGCACGCTTTCCCTTGTTTACAAGCTGGTCGATATGATTCTTCAGCTCACGCGCTTTGGCGAGAGTCGTGGTAATTTTTTCACGCATGATAAGACTGCCAAGCATAGTCTTCATGAGCGCGCGGCGCGGGCCCGCTTTGCGACTGAGGATTCGACCTTTGTTCCGATGCTGCATATCCCTAGAATTACTGAGTAGTTCGATTATTCGGTCTCCACTTCAGGAGTGGCTTCTTTCTTCGCTTTTTTGGCCGGTTTCTTTTCCGCTTCTTCAACCCCCACCTCTTCCGCAGCCGCACCAGTCGAAAGGACCGAGAACTGAGCAACGAGGATGGCGACGGCCTGTTCGAATGCGGCCATCGGCGACAGGGTGCCATCGGTCACGATTTCAAGCGTGATCTTATCATAATCCGTCCGCTTGCCGACACGCATGTTTTCGACTTCGAAGTTCACGCGCTTGATCGGGGTGTAGATGGCATCGATCGCGATCTCACCGATCTCGCGTTCTTCCTCCTCGCGAGTCTCCACCGGCACATAGCCGAGGCCGCGGTCGATGATGATGTCCATCTCGAATTCGGCCTTCTTGTCGGAAAGTGTCGCGATGATCTGATCGCCGTTCACAACTTCGACAGAGCTCGGGCACTTGATCGAGGAAGCAGTTACTACGCCTTCGCCTTTTGCCTTCAGCGTCACCGTTACCGGTTCTTCGGAATGCGAGCGGAAGCGCACCTGTTTCATATTGAGAATAACCTGGACGACATCCTCCATCACGCCCGGAATCGTCGAGAACTCGTGGGATACACCCTTGAGCTTGATGGAACGAGCCGCAGCGCCTGGAAGAGACGACAAAAGCACGCGCCGGAGCGCATTGCCGAGAGTCGCGCCGTAACCAGGATAACAGCCACCGATCTCGATCCGACCATGGTTCGAGGCGAGTTCGGTATAGGCTGGTGCTTGTGGGGCGGTGATGTTTTGCATAGGTTTGGCGTCTGCTTAAGAAGCGGACGAAGTGGTTACCAGTTGAGAGAATTACTTCGAATAATACTCGACGACCATCTGCGCATCGACAGAGATGCCGACATCTTCGCGAGACGGAAGGGCGAGGACTTTGCCTTCGAGCTTGTCAGCATCAAGTACGAGCCAGTGCGGCACATCCTTCTTGTTCTTCAGTATTTCAATCCGGTTCTTCGTCAGGGTCTTTTCTTCCTTGCTTGCCTTGAGCGCAATGACGTCGCCGATTTTCGCCTCGTAGGAAGCGATATTCATGCGCTTGCCGTTAACGGTGAAGAATTTGTGGGCAACGAGCTGTCGGGCAGCGGTCCGAGACGAAGCGAAACCGAGACGGTAGACGACGTTATCGAGACGGCATTCGAGGCGCTGAAGGAGGAGATCACCGGTCGCCCCCTGGCGGAGTTTACTTTCTTCAAAATGGTGGCGGAACTGACGCTCGAGCACTCCGTAAAGGCGCTTGATTTTCTGCTTCATCGAAAGCTGACGTCCGAATTCACTCCGACCGCGAGACGGGTTCTGGCCATGAACGCCCGGGGCATACGGACGACGAACCATGGCGCATTTCGGCGACAAGCAACGATCACCCTTCAGGAAGAGCTTTTCGCCGGCACGTCGGCAGAGTTTGCATTTGGAGTCGAGATTCTTAGCCATAAAGTTCGCGTGGGTTTAGATGCGGCGCGGGCGGCGCGGGCGGCAGCCGTTGTGCGGAATTGGGGTGATGTCTTTGATGGAAACAAGTTCGAAACCGTTGTTGGCGAGGGCGCGGATACAGGCTTCGCGGCCGCTCCCGACTCCCTTCACATACACCTCGAGTTCCTGGAGACCGTATTTCTTCACTTTCTCGGAGACTTCGGCGACGACCTGGGTCGCGGCGTACGGGGTCGATTTCTTCGCCCCCTTGAAGCCGAGATGGCCGGCGCTCGACCAGGCAAGTGCTCCGCCATTCATATCCGTGAGCGTGACAATCGTGTTGTTGTAGGTGCACTGGATACTCGCTCGACCCTTCTGGATCAAACGCTTGACCTTTTTGACGCGCTTCTTCGCATCCGCCTCTTCGGCGACCGGCGCATCCACTTTCACTTCTTCTTCAGTTGTGAGCTCTTCTGCCATAAATTTCCTTAGGTCTTGCTATCTGATTTCTTGCGGCCGCTCCCCATTGTCTTGCGCACATTGCCACGGACCGTCCGGGTGTTGGTTTTCGTTCGCTGGCCGCGGGTTGGAAGACCCTTAGCGTGGCGGATACCGCGGTAGGAACCAATTTCCTTGAGCCGCTTGATATTCATCTTCACGAGGTGGCGGAGTTCACCTTCGACGCGATGCTCTTTCTCAATCGTTTCACGAAGGCGGTTAGCGTCTTTTTCGGAGAGGTCCTTGGTCCGGGTATCGATGTCGATATTCAGAGATTCAAGAATCTTACGGCTCATCGGACGGCCGATGCCATAGATATAGGTCAGCGCGATTTCGATGCGCTTGTTATCGGGCAGGTTGATGCTGGAAATACGGAGCATAGGTGGCTTTTATCCTTGACGCTGCTTGTGCTTCGGGTTCTTGCAGATGACGCGAATCACCCGGCGGCGAGTCACGGTCTTGCAATGAGCACAGATTTTTTTTACGGAAGCGCGGACTTTCATAGCTTATTTCAGACGCTGGACGATCCGTCCCTTGGTCAGATCATAGGGACTCATGTCCACTGTGACCCGGTCCCCTGGGAGGAGTCGGATATAGTGCACCCGCATCTTGCCCGAAATGTGGGCGAGCACTTCATGCCCGTTATCGAGACGGACTTTGAAGGTTGTGCTGGGGAGGCTTTCGATCACCTCTCCATCAAAACGGATGAGTTCTTTATTATTTCCCATATATTGCACACCAGTTCCAGCAAGGGGGTTACTTTGCCAACACAAAAAGAGAGTGGTGCGTATAATTCGTGCGTTCCTCAGTCTTGCATCGCGTCAGTATACCCTCTCTCACGGGAGCTGTATGCACTTTTCAAATGTGCTCACAGTGTAATAGAAAGCAGAAATGTTGTCAACAAGCCCCAAATCCGACCCTCCGCGACCGAGCCGAAACTCCGGCTCCGAACACTGTTTTTCCGGCTCTTTCGGTCTATTTCCCATACCGCCGGTCGCGATCAAGATACTCCTCGATGGCTGCCCGAAAACCGGCCGCATCGAAATCCGGGAAGTGGCAGTTCGGGAAGTAGAGCTGGGAGTCCTTGGTCTCCCACATCATGAATCCGGCCGAGAGATGCGGGTCATCACCGGTCCGGATGAGGAGGTCGACAGCGGGAATCTCCTCCGTCATCAGATGTCGTTTGATGACTTCCTCCGTCACCATGCCTGGTGCCAGCCCTTCACCGGCGATTTTCTGAACCGCACGGAGCATATCGTCATCGCCACTGTAGGCGAGAAAAAAATTCAGGAAGTACTGGTCATGATCCTTGGTCGCTGCGATCCCTTTCTGGAGCACCTGTTTCAATTTTTCTGGAAACTGCTCTTCCCAGTGGCCGATACAGCGGATCCGCACCCGGTCTCGGAAAACATCTTCGTCTGCCATGAGCTTCTCGAAATACGTCTCGTAGATTCGGAGCAATTCCTGTTTCTCGCGAAGCGGCCGCTTGGAGAGATTCTCAAGCGACGAGCCCCAGAATGAGACTTCGCGGATGCCGATCTTCCGTCCCTCTCGGACGATTTCCTCCATCCGCTCAGCACCGGCAAGGTGACCCTCCCACGGCTCCTGGTCATGGTCAGCCGCCCAGCGACGGTTGCCGTCAGGAATGATTGCCACGTGCTGCGGCAGCTTTTCGGGAATGATGGATTCGAGAAGAGTCGACATAATATCAATAATCGCGTCTTTCCATATAATCGGCAATACCCTCGAGAAATTTCCGGGCTTCGGGAGCGATTGCGGGAATAGCCGCGAGCGCCTGTTTGCCCTCGGCAATATGCCTCAAGGCCCGGGCTTTGGCCGCGGCAAGTGCACCCGTCTCGCGGATGATTTCTCGGAAGCGCTCGATTTCTACGAGCGTGAGATCCGCCCCGCGTTTCAGGAGAGAAGTCATTTCCTTTTTCGTTTTCTGGTCGGCAGATTCGAGCACGTGTGCGACGAGAATAGTAATCTTGCCTTCACGGATATCGGAACCAACTGGCTTTCCGATCCGTTCTTCGTCGCCATAGATGCCAAGGATATCGTCCTGGATCTGGAAGGCGATGCCAATCGGAAGCGCGTAGCTCGAAAGTGCGGTCGTCAGCGCCGGATCCCCGCCGGCCAAGAGCACGCCGAGATGAAGCGGGCCCTCGATAGTATAGCGAGCTGTTTTCTTTTCATACATACCGAGAACTTCTTCCGATGTCGCCTCACCGCGATACTCAATGTAGATATCGCGCGCCTGCCCGACGACCGTATGCGAGACAATTTTCTGCATCCGGGACAACGCCGCAAAAACGTTTTTCTCGGGAAACCCGGAATTGAAAATGATGTCATTGCCCATCGCGAAGAGCATGTCGCCAACGATAAGTGCAATCGAGTCACCGAAATGAGCCGGATCATCGAGGCTGAGATACCGTTTACCCCAGGCCCGGTACCGCTCATGCAAGGTCGGTTCGCCATGCCGCAATGTGTCGCGGTCGATGATGTCATCATGAATGAGCAGGAACATATGGATAAGCTCGACCGCAATCGAGGTCTCGAGCAGCCGTTCGCGGTCGGTTCCGCCGGCGGCGAGGTAACCATAATACATGAAGGCGGGCCGCAGGCGTTTGCCCCCCGAAAGCGTCATGGTTTTGACGTGGCCGAGAGCCTCATGGACAAGGTCATCTTCCTTCTTGGCTTCAGCTAGCATCCGGTCGAAATACGCCCCGATCTTTGGATCGAGTTCCTCTTTGAACGCCTTGAGTGTTGTTTGGATATCCATGGAGGTATTTGAGCCATTGATCATTCGGGTGCCGCCAGAAACGAACCGGTATTTGAGACAATATATCCTGACACAATTGTAAGAATTATAGAAGCTCCACCACTATCTGGGTAGCCTCTGACGATAGAGTAGGAATACTACAGTCTAGCTAATCATGTGATTCAAAAGTGAAGTACGACTCGTAACGCCGATAGAGCTCGAGAGTCGCGACGAGGTCACGGGCATTGTAACGGGCGATTTCCTTGAACTTTCCTTCCTTGAAAAGTCCGCGAACATCGTCCCCGGTCACACCCTGCGCTTTCGGGCTCTCGATTCCGAACGCCCGCGTCCAGAGATGGAGACTCCCCTTGCGCCGAAGCGCTCCGTAAAACGACAGCTGATCAAGAAGGTCGACATGTTTGGCATTGTACGGCTGATACTGCAGATAGCGATTGGCGAGGAGATTCTTCGTCGGCTTCACGCCATGAATCGCCGAGCGCACCATGAGAAACGGCACGTCGAAGCCGCGGCCATTGAACGTCACAAAGGTATCGTATTTGGTCGCGATTTCCCAAAATTTCTCCAGCATCGCTTTTTCAGACAATGCCTCGAACTTCGCTGATCCCTCTTCAAAATCCGTATCATCCTCGCCGGCCGGCTGATAATAGACGGCCGATTTCATCCGTTCAGCATCAAGGACGCCGATTGCGACGATCTGTCCAGTCAAAGGTGAGAAGCCAAGACCGTCTTCAAGATCCTTCAAGGCAGCTGCATACTCGGCCTCATCACCGCTCTCACGCTTGATCCAGCGAGTGAGCGACTCTTTCGTCGTCTCATCGAGTGCCAAGAAATCCTCCCCGACCGTCTCGATATCAAAAATGAGTGTTGCCATAGGAATAATGATTACTCGGTTTTGTCCGGACTCCAGCGGCGGATATAGGCCGAGACATCGAATTTTTTCTCACAACCGGAGCGGGCCATATAGCGGATCGTACCGAAAACCGGCCGGGAAAACCAGGCTCGGTCGTGAACGCCTCCAATGCTCCAGGCAATACCGGCATAGCCGTTTGGATCCCGGCCATCGAGCTCATACTTATCATTGAGTGCAATGGCAATTCGCATCGCTTCCCCAGGACCCTTTGTCCACTCTAAAATCTTCTTGGCCCAGTACATGCGGAGATAGCCATGCATCTTGCCACTTATGACCATTTCGCGCTGCGCAGCGTTCCAGAGCGCGTCATGGGTTTTTGCTTGTTCAAATTGCTCTAACGAGTACAGATACTCACGTTTATCGGCCAATGTTTTAGCATGCGAATTTTTCGCCCAATCCGGGAAGCTGTCGACCGAATCATAGTTTTTATTATAGAAACAGAAATTGTCAGCAAGCTCACGACGAACGATTAACTCTTCCAAAAAAGCACTCGTGTGATCAATCAGCCCAAGCGCCGCATCAGGATCCACCTTGGCCTTGTTTTTGGCCACATGAAGCACTTCGCTTATCGACCTACCGGTCACAGCGAGCGTCTCGAGTGCCGCACGCACCGGGGCGAGCATGCCGTAGTGAAAGTACGGCGACAGATCCGACTGTACCTCGCTAAGCGGATCATTACGGTCGGTGGCATAACGAGAAAGCCGTGTTCGAATAAAAGTTTTCAGCACCCGATGAGCTGCCGCCTCACCCGGGATGAAGACCGTCTCCATCACGCCCCTGTCGACCGATGAATCACCCAACAGTTTTGACCAATCAATTTTTTCAACGGCACCGGTAAAGGAATGCGGATGCTTCTTCAATTGAGGAAAATCCTCAAGATAGTCGGGAAGGAGTCGATGAAGCTTGGGCCGGAGCGTATACGCCGCCCATTCTTCTTTCGGTGAAGCCGTCCAGACCGGGACAATATTGTGCGCATCAACCAGCTGGAACGCGCACGTAATATTTTTTTTGATCTCTTTCACCCACTGCATCTGAGTACGAATCGGGGAAAAGTCCGTCACCACCGCGCCGGCTTCAACCGATGAAAAAAAAGCAAGCAACCCTTTTGAGGACTCGTCCTCTCCTCCGCGATCCACCACGAGAAAAAAAGGGATATTCTTTTCCGCAAGCGACTGCTCAACCTCTCTCAGTCCGCCGATTTTGAAGGACCACTGCCGATACCCACCGCCGAGAAAGCCGAGCGCGAGATTGTAGACAACCAAAAGGGGCGCCTTTTTTTCCAGCGCGAGTTCCTGCGCATAGAGAAGCGCCCAATTATCCTTGGTCCGGATTTCCCGGTTCATCCAATAGACAATCGGTCCATCACCAACGGGAAGCTCGTTGATTTTCCGAATACGCTCTATTTTTACCGACATAAGAAGTTTCTATAATCCATGCTCATCGTATCATTTTTATACAAAATCTCGCACCAGCCCATGCTCTGAGTCATAAAAAAATCCCGCCGATAGACAGGATTTCTTTTCGTTTCACAGTAGCCCCAAGGGGAATCGAACCCCTGTTTCTTGGATGAGAACCAAGTGTCCTAGCCGCTAGACGATGGGGCCGCTTGGCAAAACCTCAAGCAGCACGGCTCTTTAATTTTTGCCTGCAGGGGCGGGGGGAATCGAACCCACGCTAACGGTTTTGGAGACCGTTGTACTACCATTATACGACGCCCCTAACGGCAGCCTCGGGCTGCGCCTTTCCAGTATACAACGAGACTCTCCCCGGGGAGAGGAGAGGTTATTTCGATTCGTTGTGGACGGTGTTCTTGCGGCAGAAGCGGCAGTATTTCGAGAGAGAAAGTTTCTCCTTCACCTTCTTTTTGTTGCGCGAAGTCTCACGCGTGATACGCTGGCAGTCACTGCACTTCAGCTTAGCCATGTTGTCTTTGATCTTGCCCATAGTATTTCCAGAAATTGATGACAAAAGAATAGTCCCACTCTACGCGAAAGCAGGCGGTTCGTCAACTCTCAGGCAAAAAAAAAGCGGGCGCCTCGAGATGAGGACGCCCAGGGGGAAGAGAAGGGTCAGAACGACCAACGTGCGACGAGCCGTGTGATTCGGCTGTACTTGGCATCGAACGTGACCGCCTCACCGGCAAGCGAGAACTGCTGATTCGCTTGATAGAGCAGGCCGAGGCCGAGCATTGGAACGATACCACGCTCTTCAAGAGAGAGACTCGCCGGATCCGATGACTCCGGAATGGTCAGACTGACGCGTGCCACGCCGGACAATGTGCCGAGGCGTCCCGTGAGGAAGACACGCTCGGAAAGCGGAAAGCGTCCGAGAATCGAGAGTCCCCACCCTTCCAGCGTCGCCGTCCGGCGAAGCAGACCCGGCTTTGTGCAGACCCGCTCCCCGAGCACATCAGCGCAAAGAGCTGCCGTCGTAGTGACTTCGTGACGGTAGCCGGCGAAATGCTCCAACTCAACGGCAGCGTACTTCCAGATCTGACAGCCGCCGCCGATCTGATACGGTTGGCTGCGCGCATTGGTCGTGTAGGTGCCATCAATGTAGCGATTCCCGAGGAGCTTGTCCTCCAGCTTTTCGGTATAGCTTCGGCTGAACTGCCCGCTCCCGTAACCCAGGAGAAAGTAGCAGTCTGCCGCGCGAGCCGTGAGCGGAGCGCACATCATGAGAACGAGAGAAAGAACGAACCGCGACATGAGGTGTCTCCTTTGGAGTTGGTTTGCGGATGGGCGGAAATTAGCATCGCCTGAGGTAAAAGTAAAGGCTCGGGAACGCATTCCCGAGCCTTTACTTTTCTGATTCTTTCTGAGCCGTTGACCGGATTTGAACCGGTGACCTACGCCTTACCATGGCGTTGCTCTACCAACTGAGCTACAACGGCAGATATGCTTTTTTAAGAAGAGCTTCGGTCACGAATATTTTTCCTGACGGAAAAATTTCTCGACCCCGCCTCGCAGTACTCGCCTTGCCCTTCGGACAAACCCGTACAGCACTCCGGCTTTCTCATCCCTCTCGGAAGTCAAGCAGTTGGCTTCCTCCTACTCTAACAAAACCAAACCGATACCACGAGGGTATCGTTTTGATTTTTGTGGGTAGGGAGGGATTCGAACCCCCGAAGCCCGAAGGCGACAGATTTACAGTCTGTTGTGATAGACCACTCCACCACCTACCCGTGTATTTTCAATTCCCTGAGCCGAAGGCCGGGCTTGAACCGGCGACCCACGGTTTACAAAACCGTTGCTCTACCAACTGAGCTACTTCGGCTGCCTAGAGCCGTCCGGCATCATCTTTCACCAGAGAAAGATAACTTCCGTATCTTAGCCAAGATTGTCGAATGCATCAACTCTCCGACTTCTCTTTCAGAACAAGAAGCCGTTCGAGCCGGCGAATCTTGTCCTTCACTTCGCGATTAAGTGGCGAAAGCTTGATCACTTGCCGGTAGCAGGCCTTAGCATCCGAAAGGTTCTCGCTCTCCATGTAATAATCCCCAAGCTCCTCATAGGCTGGCGCATCTTTAGGATTGCGCGCGATCCGATCGATAAGTTCCTCTTCAGACAGACGTTTCTGCCCGGCAGGGGTAACACGGCGGCGACGGAAGACACGAACCGTTTCTTCGCTCTTCGCAGCCAGCGAATCGCCGAAGCTGCGCCCTACCTCCTTGATTATTCCTGTTTTTTCGCGAACGCCCTCTGTTATCCTCTCCTCTTTCGATACCTGCTTCACAACGACACGATTCGGATCGTTCGGTGCAGGAATAGGCAGTGTCGCTTCCGATGCCGGCATCACCCCCTCTTCGTCCTTTCCATGCCGCCTTTGCCAACGGTTCCAGAAACGGCTCTTTTCGGCAGCTATGGCCGCGGCTTCATGCGACTCCTGCACTTTCTCCCGACGATTCCGGAGGCTCCCAGAAAGCTGAGTGAAGCGATTATGGAATTTCAGCGAAAGCAGATTCAGACGCTTCGTAATCTTTTCAAGAATACGCAAACCGGTTTCTTCCTTGATGAACAGGAAGCGACGCGGGATCGGCTTCAATTCATCCTGAGCGATGCGGCCGAGCACTGCCGGGTCACTCGATTTCTTTGACAGAAACCAGAACAAGA
Source organism: Candidatus Moraniibacteriota bacterium (assembly GCA_052034935.1). Lineage (GTDB taxonomy): Bacteria > Patescibacteriota > Minisyncoccia > Moranbacterales > UBA1568 > SSEF01. Next base: position 54,163 of record JBPOIB010000008.1, on the reverse strand, counting down.
GAGCGAGACTTCCGATAAAGACGATAGGTGGAATGACGAGATACCACATAGCCGTAAAGACGTTCGCTCAAAAAGGGGATTTAGACTTCGAACCTGGTAAAGCTGCCGACCTGGATGTTTTCGCCAATCCGATGGATGCTCTCAGTAATAAGGGCTTGCACCGTTTTCGACGGATCCTTCACAAATGGCTGCGAAAGGAGGGCGAGTTCTTCGCGGAACTTCTTCTCTTTACCAGCCAGGATCTTCTCAGCGATTTCAGCCGACTTACCTTCGGTCGCCACCTGTTCTTCCCAAATCACGCGTTCCTTGGCCACCATTTCTGCCGGAACATCCTCCGGTCGGACGTATTGGGGAGCCATCGCTGTAATGTGCATAGCAAGGTCCTTCGCTAGCTCCTGGAACTCACTATTCCGAGCGACGAAATCCGTTTCGGAGAGGAGCGTGAGAAGCGTCCCAACGCGCTGATTCGAATGGATGTATGAAACGACAATTCCTTCACCGGCGGCGCGATCGGTCTTCTTCATCGCTTTCGCTTCGCCGCGCTTTTTGAGGATTTCAATCGCTTTCGCTTCGTCCCCGCCCGCTTCATCAAGGGCTTTTTTCACCTCAACGATACCTCCGCCAGTCTTTTCGCGGAGTGCTTTCACTTGTTCCATGGTACTCATAGGCAATTGTCCTTTTATCTTATTCTAGAAGAAAACCGGGAAGAAAAGAATGAGCCGGAATCTAGGCTTTCTTCTCAGTCGCTGCGGCCGCTTTTTGAGCAGTCCCTTTCTCTACTGCTCGGCCGAGGAGGCCGAGAAGAAGACGAAGCGATGATAAGGCATCATCATTCCCTGGGACCGGATAGTCGATCGCGCTCGGGTTCGCATTCGTATCGACGATGCCGACCAGTGGGACGCCGAGCTTCGTCGCCTCCTTGATGACGAGACCGGCTTCTTTGGCATCAGCGATGACAATCGCACCGGGAAGCTCACGCATCGTCCGGAGACCGCCGACCTTGTGCTCAAGCTTCTCTAGCTCCTCTTGCTTCTTCAGCTGCTCGAGCTTGGTGTATTTCTTGAAGTCCCCGGCCGCATAGCTCGCTTCGCCCTCGACGAGGTATTTCGCCCGACCAATAATCTGAACGTAGTTCGTCAAAGTACCACCGAGCCAGCGGTCGACGACGTACGGCATATTGAGCCGCTTCGCGAGCGATTTCACTGCATCATGCGTCTGCTTCTTCACCCCGACAAAGAGAACCGGCTTGCCGCTCTTGGCAACACCAGTGAGGAACGCTGATGCATTCTCGATACACTCCTTTGTCTTTTCGAGATTCAGGATGTTGATATTCTTCCGCGTGGTGAAGATATACTCTTCCATCCGGGGATGGCGCCGGCTCTTCAGGTGGCCGAAGTGAACACCGGCCTTAAGGAGACTCTCAATCGAGTCATCCACCCGGCTGAAATCGAACGCCTCAAAATAGGCGCTTCCACCCTCGAGTACGAGGGACTCTTCGGCTTTCGGGGCCGCTACTGCGTCTGACATATTGCTTTATCCTTAGATTATTTACCTCTATCCTCAGGAAAAGTTTCGCCCCGATCTCTTGCAAGCAAGAGCAGGAAAGGGCGCTCTGACGGATATGTGTGATTCGTCGAACGGCCATTTCAGGCCATGACAAAGCGCTCCCAGGATACGTCACTCCCTGACACTTGTCAATTTCGAAACCCTATGATAGATTCAGTTGTACATATTTCTCCCGAAATCCTATGCAAGCCTCTATCCACCCCACCTATCACGAAAAAGTGACCGTCGCCTGCGTTTGCGGCAACACTTTTGTCACGGGTTCGACCATTCCAGCCATCAACACGGAAATCTGTTCGAATTGCCATCCGTTCTACACCGGCAAGAAGAAATTCGTCGATGCCGGCGGCCGGGTAGACCGCTTCAAGAAGCTCGCGGAGCGCGCCGAGAAGACCAAGGCCAGCAAGAGCGCCCTCGCCGAGAAGAAAGCGGCCAAAGCTGAAGCCGACAGAAAAGCAGCCGAGAAGGCCGAAAAGGAGACCAAGGCCGCGGAAGCCGTTCGCGCTGCTAAAGTCGCCAAGACCGAAGCCGCCGCTTAGCTGAATATCCTGAAACCGAAACAATCCTTGTCTGAGGATTGTTTTTTGTTCATAGAGAGGCTAGTCTGACACATATATGCAAGATCTCATCGCCAAAATCGAATCAGAAATGGAACAGATCGAAGCGGAACTCTCCTCTTCGGCGACTTTGAGCGCACCCGAAAAGCTGATGACCCTCGGCCGGCGCAAAGCCGAGCTCGATATCGTCATGGAGCGGATAAACCGGCTCCGAGCAATCGAGAAAAGCCTCCGTGAGAACGCTGAAATCACCCAGACGGAGAGCGACGAGGAGCTCAAAGCGATGGCACTCGAGGAAAATATCTCCCTCGCCACCGAAAAAGAAGCGCTCGAGACCGAACTGAAGCGACTTCTCCTGCCCAAAGACAAGAACGACACCAAAGACATCATCGTCGAGATCCGCGCGGGGGCGGGGGGCGACGAAGCAAGTCTCTTTGCCGCCGAGCTCTTCCGGATGTATGCCCGCTATGCCGAACTCCTCGGCTGGCAGACGACGCTCCTCGATTCCCACTCGAGCGAGGTCGGCGGCTACAAGGAAATCACCTTCGAAGTGAACCGGGGGCGGAGCGACACGTCCGTCTATCAGAAATTCAAGTATGAATCCGGTGTCCACCGTGTGCAACGTATCCCTGAAACCGAGAAAATGGGCCGTGTTCACACTTCGACGGTGACGGTCGCTGTCTTGCCTCAGGTCGACGATATCGAGATCGTGGTGAAGCCGGAAGACCTCCGTATCGATACCTTCTGCTCTTCGGGTCCTGGCGGACAATCGGTCAATACGACATACTCAGCCGTTCGCATCACACACCTTCCAACCGGAGTCGTCGTTTCCTGTCAGGATGAGAAGTCACAAATCAAAAATCGCGAGAAAGCCATGAAGGTGCTCCGCGCCCGCCTCTGGGAAGCCGAAGAAGAGCGCCAGCGCAAAGAACAGGGTGACGCGCGCAAGGACCAGATCGGTACTGGCGATCGCAGCGAAAAGATCCGCACCTACAATTTCCCACAGGATCGCGTCACGGATCATCGCATCAAAGAAAACTGGAGCAATATCCCCGGCATCCTCGCTGGCGGCCTCGGCCCTATCCTCGACCTGCTCGAGACTGAGGATATGCGACTGAAGCTCGAGGCCGAAGGGAAAAAAGGCTCAGTATGACCCTCCGTGAAGCCCTCAGTCTCTGCCGTGACCTCCCGCGCCTCGACCGGGAGGTTTTGCTTTCTCACCTCCTGGAAAAAGAGCGCTCTTTTCTCCTCGCTCATGACGAGATTATGCTTTCGGTAGAGCAATCGAAGCGCTATCAGACTTTTCTTGCACGAGCAGGAAAAGACGAACCAATCGCCTATATCATCGGTGAAAAAGAATTTTACGGACGAACATTTTTTGTCGGGCCGGGCGTGCTCATTCCACGACCAGAGTCGGAAATTATTGTCGAGTACACGCTAGAAAATATTTTAAGTGATATTGATACGAAGAAAAAAAATGTAGTGCTCGATGTCGGCACTGGAAGCGGCGCAATCATCATCAGCACTTACCTCTCACTCAAACCAGCACACAGAAAAAAAATTGATTGGTACGCACTCGAACAAGAATCAGCGGCGCTTCGCTATGCGAGAAAAAATGCAAAGATGTACCCTGTCGAGCAATCAATTCATTTCAAGAAAAGCGATCTCTTAGATGCGATAGAAAAAAAACTTTCTTCGTACGATGAGATCTTCGTGATTGCTAATCTCCCCTACCTTTCAACGAGCCTCTACCAATCAACCGCCACCAATGTAAGGAAGTATGAACCAAAAAGTGCGCTCGTCTCAGGCGCTGATGGGCTCCTCCACTACAGACGCCTGATGAGGCAGCTTCTCCGCCTTAGAAAACATGGTACAAAAATCCATTTTTCCTTTGAAATAAGCCCCGAACAGGCTCATCCCTTCTCTCAATGGCTTCTTTCCAAGACCATTTCCGAGACACTGAAAATTATTCCTGATCTCGCTGGAAAAAACCGGATTATTTCTGGAACGCTCCGCTAATTCCGACAAAACAAAAACCCCGCATAAGCGGGGTTTTTGTTTGAATCGTCACGTGCTAATTAGGCGCGGCGCTTCGCGGACTTCTTGGTAGCTTTCTTCTTGGCGACTTTCTTCTTGGTCACCTTCTTCTTGGCTACTTTCTTTTTCTTTACTGCCATAATAGGTCACCTCCTTCCAAAATTTTGTTTTCGCTTCCGTACGTTTACGGTTACGATGTTATTTTTATCTTTGTTTGCAGAACAAGTTTTTGTTCTACGCACGTGTGATGTTTCACACACATGTAGTATACTCTTTATTTTTTATTTGCAAAGAGCTTGTCAAGTGGTCTGTAAGAAATTTCTATTTAATTAAAAAATTTTATAGTCCAGCGAAGAAAAAAATAATTCACGTGACACTATTTCAATACCGCAAGTAAAAAATAAGAACCAATTACTCCTCATTCTCTTGAGACAACATCCTTAGTAGATATAGTCCGGATCGAATACTTCATTTTTCCGACTAGATTTTTCATCATATTTCTCGCTGAATACATTTCAAAAAATACTCCTCTTTTTCTCGACATTTCTTTGCGCCAACGAATCATCCCTGGTATTCAAAATGGCATTTTCAGGCTTTATTAAGCAGAAAAGCTCGTTTTTTGTCTAGATTGACACCCCCCTTTTCCGACCGTACTATGGAGAAAGAAATGGGTGAATGCGGCCTTTTCGGAACGAAAAAGCCTCCCATTGGAGCTTCAACGCAAGCGGCACATTCACAAACTAATCCGTAACTAGGAAGAGAGGTGACTCTTATGGATGAAAACATGAACATGAACGAAGAAGAACGCATCACTGACCAGGCCAAGCTCTGGCTCCAGGAAAACCTCCGTGTCATCGTTAGCTTCTTTATCGTCGCGGCAATCGCACTCGGTATCTATTCCTACTCACAGCGTGCCGATGAGACTCTGGATACGACCGATGATATGACCGTGGCTACCGAATCCGAAAGCATGGATTCAGAAAAAGCTGCTGATGGTATGAGCGCCGCCAATGATCCGTCAAAGGTCACGACTGCCCCAGAAGAAGTCAGTAAAGAGACCGCTGGATCATTCATCGAAACTGCAACCAAGGGCGATGGCTCGACCCATCTCGCCCGCCGCGCGCTTGCAAACTACCTCGAGAAGACCCCTGATTCATCGCTTACCGGTGAACACAAAGTCTACATTGAAGACTACCTCCGAAAAGCTGTCGGCTCGAAAAACTCGCTCGCCGTCGGTTCCTCGGCTGAATTCTCGAAGGATCTGATTCGTCAGGCCATCGATCAGTCGAAAATGCTCAGCGCGAACCAGCTGAATAATCTCAAAAAGTATTCAAGCCGCGTCGCCGCTTATCGCTCGTAACCCGTTCTCTCCGTACCTTCTGCAATTGCACCAAAAACCCCGGACTCCGGGGTTTTTGGCTTTTTCAGAAGTGAATTACTCCCCGTAAACTACACCGAACGCCAGTACCAGATTCGATCCCCTGGGAAAAGTTGATCAGCCTCACCAGCATTCACCTCGAGCACCTGATCTACTGACACCGGAGGAACTACAATCCGAGTGTCAGTCGGTTGAAACGAGCGCTCAATGAAAACGATCCGGCCTGATCGCATAAAAATGATATCAATGGGAAAATGCATGCCCTTCATCCAGAAACCATGCTGGTTTACCTCCGGAAAGAGGAAAAGCATTCCTCGACCTGCTGGATAGCTCTCTCGCCCCCCGAGACCGAATACTCTGGTTTCCGGCGTTGCTGCGATATCGAGCTCCCATGAGCGGCCAGCCCCATGAGCACTCGTCGGGAAAAGGCTCTCCGTCTCAGGGTCGAACGTATTCGCCGAGCGACTAAGCATGAAGGCTCCTCCTAAAAGAAGCACAAAGGCTGCGATGATGCCGAAACGTCTGATCAGAGCTGTTTGTTCATCTTTCATACAAGACTATTTTTTGGCTCTCATGATGGAAAAATGAATTGTCGATGAAACAAGAATGATCAGTATTCCAGACGAGATAAAAAATATTAACTTCTTCTCTTCCTCGAAAGAAAGGGCCAGGAGTGCGAGACAAGTCGTAAAAAAAAGATAGGCTGCTGCGACCTGACTCACACTCCAACCCCTAAGACAGAGCAAGTGATGCAGGTGCTCTTGGTCGGGCTGGAACGGCGAATGACCGAACCAAATCCGCCGGACGATGACAAATAATGCATCGAATACCGGGATAACCAACACCAGAAAAAGCGTTGCAATTTTCATCCCAGCATATAGACCGAGGACAGCTAAAGCGAAACCAAAAAAATATGCTCCGCCAGTTCCCGCGAGGATACGCGCCGGATACCAATTGAAAAAAAGAAGACTGAGCGAGAGACCGAAGAGCATGATCGAGAGAATGGCGACCGCTGGCTGATTAACCTCGGGACGGAGAGCGAGTAGAAAGAGTACGCCGAAAGAGATGGCTGCGACCCCGGGCATGAGTCCATCGATGCCATCTGCCCAATTGAGCGCATTCATAACGAGGAGGAGCCAGACCAGGACCAGGAAAAGGCCGGTGAGCAATCCATCATCAAGGGCCGAGAGTCTAGGGAAGTAGGTACCAATCTCAACCTTCAGGCCCGATGTGAAAAGAAGTATTCCGAGGAGGATTTGAAAACCAAGGTGCCATGGCCACGCGACATGGGCCAAGTCGTCGGCAAGTGAAAAGACCATAATCGCCATAGTACCAATAAAGAAAGCTATGAAGGATTCGGTATGTTCAAGGCGCGAATCTCCGAGGAGAAGGAGAAGGAAGATTCCAGCCAAGAAGAACCCACCTAAACGAAAGCCAATGGATGAAACTGCGCTCCGATGACCCTCTTTCCGTTCCCTTATTTTTCGAAGGAAGGGCACCTTGAACGCAAGAAAGAGGGCGGTGGCGGAAAAGAGAAGTGCCAGAAGCCAAGAAGAGAGGTAGAACATCGGTCCGTGTTCCATATCAGTCCTCGCAGGCTATGTGTTGATGAAAATAAGTGTCGCAGTTGCAAGCGATCCCGAGACGACGACTAGAAAAGCACCATAAAGTAGGATGAGTGCGGCGAGAAATGATTGCCTTCGAAAAAGAAACAGTGCCAGCACGAGGTTAATGAGGAAAAAACCGAGGCAGATTCCCGGGACCAGATACGCCTGCCACCAGGCCCCGAGAAGATCGACTCCGAAAAATGAATTGTATCGGAGGATGATCGTCCCTGAGTCCGGCCGGATGAAAAATGCCACGAGCGCGAATTGAACAATAAAGGCAAGTAGTCCGCCTCGAAATATCCAGTACCGGCTCTTGAAATAAATCGAGCGGATCCGTTCCTCTGTAAAAAGTATTTCTTCAGCCATATTTATTCCGCAAGAGGGAGCACCGGCACGGAATCATCTTCCGGCGCCGCGAGACGAGTCCGCTCCATCTGGTCGCCGAGCTTCATGAGCCGTTTCTCCGCATCCTCATATTTCTTGTTGGCATTGCTTATATGCTTACCGACAAGCTCAAACTCTTCGCCGAATTTCCCGAACTCCTGCCCGAGACGTTCCAGTTGGACGAACATCTCCTTCGCCCGCTTCTCGATCTGCATCCCCTGCAAGCCAAACATAATCGTCTTTAGGTAAGCGTAGAAAGAGTTGGGCGAAACCGGAATAACACGCTTCTTATTGAAGTATTCATACAGGTCACGCTGGTCCTCGTCCTTGATGATGATCTCATAGTAGACATTTTCCGCGGGAATATACATGAGCGCCCAGTCGAGCGTCCCCTCGCTCGGCAGGATATACTTCGCCGAAATTGCGTCAACATGCTTCTTTACGTCAGTGATAAACTGCCGTCGCGCTGCTGCCCGATCCGAATCGTTCTCGAGTGAAATAACGCGTTTGAAGTTCTCAAGCGGGAATTTTGAATCAACACTGATACTACCACCCTGAAGCGTGATGAGAGCATCGACCGTCTCTCCCGACCGGAATGTGTGCTGCAAGATATAATTCTCCTTCGAGAGCATCTGGGAAAGCATGTCAGCCAGCATCATTTCACCAAAACCACCCCGGATCTTCGGCGCTTTCAAGATATCTTGGAGCGAAGCTACATCCTTGGTCACCTCAAGAATCTGCTCGTTCGTTTTACCCATCTCAGCCAACCGCTCACGAACATCAAGGAATTGGCGGCCGGCATTATCCAGACGCTGATCAAGGCGTTCTGTATTATCAGAAAGGCGCTTATCGAGGGTCGACTGCATCCCGTGGAGCATCTGGGACATCGTCGCTGAGAACTGATGTATGTCTTGCCGCATCCCCTGCCCCATATCCGAGACCTGATGCTCGAGGAGAGCCCGCTTCTCATCAATCGAACGAAGTCTGGACTGGAAGAAGAAAATGGCCGCAGCAACAGTTCCCCCAACAAGGAGAGCAGCGAGAATGACAATAATCGTATCGATAGACATGGCTTATTTGCGCAGTCCGGCAATAAAGCGTTTCAATTCGGCAATCCGGTTAACAACCTCCTCGTAAGGACCCTCGAGGAACTCAATAAAGAAGCGGTCAAGCATATTCAAACGGTAATGAAGCTCCTCACTCGTCATAAGTACGAAGCGGATCTCTTTCCCAACCTCCGCCTCAAGATGCGTCAACGCCTGTTTCAATTTGGCGCGATTGATGTTATTCACGACAAGCACCATATCCACCTTTGCCTTGGGGTAGTTCAGGAAGAGGCCACTGATGAGGATAAGTTTCACCTCACCGACCGTTTTCAGCTTACGGAAAACTTGCGACTGAGCATTAACATTCAGCTTGGAGACGAGGGTCTTCATCTCGAGATAGAATGGGAAGTCCGTATTGGCGATATACACTTTCTTCCCCTGCCGGGATTTCTCAAAGACGAACTTCATCTTGGCCAGGCGCTTCACTTCGCGCAGCACATCGCTGCGCGATACCATTGTCTTGTCGGCAATATCGGAAACGGAGAACTCGGTCTCTGGATTCATCGTGAAATAGCGGATGAGACGAGCCCTTGAACGGGAGCCAAAAAGTGCTTCAAACAAAGCGACGGACATAGGCGAAATCAGCCATTACATGAATTACGTGCCAATAGCCCCAGTATACGAACCGGTACCCGAAAAGTCAAAGTAAAAGAATGCTTCTTTGAGGCTTAGCTAAAGGATAAAGAATGACTTTTTTGAGACAATTTATGGTATACTATGTGGTATGCGTCAACGCATCGATGACCGGGCTAAAAAGCAGTCCCTGGCCGTACTCGAAAAGTCATACAAAGAAATCGTCGTGGGGGCTGGGCGTGCGCAAGAGCCCTACATCATAGCTTTCCATTACGCGAGCGATAACGTCGCGGGCAAGAGCCTCGGGACGCTTTTCGGTTTTTTCGAGGTAGAGATCCATGATCAAGACGCTGCCTACATCGTCAATTTTCTCACTTCCGTCGCCAAGAAAGAATACTTTGCCAATCCGCGACGGAGTCCGACTGATAGTTTTGATGCCGCTCTTCACAAGATCAATGTCGCCTTAGCCGAAATAGTCAAACATGGCAATGTCTCCTGGCTCGGCCATCTCCATGGAGCGATTGGCGCGGTCAATGAGAACCTTCTTCATTTCTCCGCTACCGGAGAAGGCGAACTCTATCTCGCCAGAAATGACTCATTCCAATCGATCAGTCAAGGGCTTGCCGATACCGGCAGCGAGCCGCATCCACTCAAAACCTTCACTGAAGTCTCCAGCGGCGAACTTTTCGACGGCGACCTCGTGATTGCCTTTTCCCCATCAATATGGTCACTTTTCTCACCTGGAGAACTCGCGCGAAGTCTGAGTCGCCTCGGACCAGCCGGCTTCGAGCAGTTTCTCCGTACCGCCCTTATCAATGAGTTGCCGGTCGCAGCAGCAGCCATTCTCCTCTGTTCCGCCCCGGTCGAGGTCATCAAACCTGCACCGGCGAGAAAAGAATCGAAAAAACCACCCATTAGCCTTGAAAACGTTTGGAGCGGAAAGCCGTTCTCTGAAGCGCTCCAGTCCAAACATGAATCAAGCCCCTCAAAAAAGGAACCTTCTTCTCAAGGGGAAGTTCCGAAAACAGAATACACTGATGCGAAAACTGGCCACATTTACGTTCAGGCCTCGAACGACGAATCATTCCGTACGCCAGATACACACTGGAAAGAGTCCTGGGATGTCTTCCGACATCACTTCGATCTGCACGCGCGAGCGGCCCAGGCCAGCACTAAAAAGACTTTCCGCCGGATTAGCAAAGAGTCCGGCTTCCTGGTTGATGAATTATACTCGCAGCTCAGTGTTCTGAAGCGCGCGGCCGAGCGGCGTACGCGCCTCAGCAAGCGATCAATTCAGTTGAAATGGCAGGCTTTCCGAGAAGCTCGCCAAGTAAGGGAATCAGAAAACCGATCGATTCCTGTCACTGAAATAGACCCTCCGACAAATACCCCAGCCCCGGCTATCACGATATCCGAGCCGTCCGATTCTGTCCGCTCTCGCTATGTATCTCTCGGTGAAAAAGCACGGGCAACCCATCTCCGCGTCCGTACAATCAGTATGGGCGCCCTCGGAACCGGAAAGGAGGCCTGGCATCGCATGGTTAGAAAAATAGCTAATCTCCTCAGTCGACTTTTCAGCGCGATTCCTCCCCTCATCCAGAACTTGTCAACGAAAGGCTGGCTTTTTCTTATCACCGGGTGCGTTATCATGCTCGCCCTCAGTCTATTTCTCTTTTCAACTGACGAGACTGGGGTGTCCGAGCAGACAGCTGCCCCTGCCGTCGAAAATACCCCCGCAACGGCCGAAGCGAAGGTTTTTCCTCCGGCCGATGAACCATTGTCAATCCGCCTCAGTGGTGACCGAACACTCTCGCCGATTGGTGACGCAGCGACCGTGGCGCTTACGAACATTAATGATGTTCCCTTTCTCATCACTGGAAAGCGCATCACGAACCTGAAGACTCAAGAATCAACGAATGCTCCGGAAACAATCCGTCTCGCTACTGGCATGGATGACCTCGATGCGCTATTCCTCCTCAGCGAATCCGGAGCGCTCTATCTCTATAGCGTCACGAACAAAAAATTTGAATTGAATACTCTCCCCCTCGCCTCCGGAACAAACATCGACGCTCTCGGCTCTTACCTCACCTACCTCTATGTTCTCGACCAGACAGCCGGAAAAATTTATCGCTTCCCTCGAGCTGAAGGCGGCTTCGGTGACGCGATTACCTGGTCCAAAGAGACTCTCAATTTGAAAGAAAAATCGGCGATGAGTGTCTATGAGAACATCGCCCTGGTAGGAAATGACGGTCGCCCTATCATTTTCACGCGCGGAAAAAACACCGGTGTTGTTTTTTCAGGAAGCGCCGCACCGGTCATGACGGACACTCTTTCTTTCAACCCGAAGAATGGTGATGTCTTCGCTCTCGACCGAGGCAGCCGACGCATCCTTCGCTGGTCTCTCTCAGGAGTGCTTATCAACCAATACTTCCATGAATCATTCAGCGGGACTGAGGCTATCACCGTATCGAACGATGGGACTGAACTTCTCACATCCAGCCACGGTGCTGTCGCCGTCTGGCGGATACAGTAAAATTCTCTTCTCCGTCTAAAAGAACACGAGACGGAGCAGATATAAAAATACTTTTTTCTGAAGCCTAGAGCTGATCAATCACGCTCCTAAGCTCGACTATGAGGGATTGAACCTCTTCATCAGACATCACGTTCCGGGCGCCATTCGCATGATCGAGATCGCCGAGACGGACATTCGGGATGAAGTGGTAATGGAGATGTTCGACACTCCTCGCTCCTTCCGCCCCCTCGCGAACCATCATGGTAAAATTCTCGTATCCGAGATACCGGAGCAGACGCGAGCTTTTTTGTGCGAGATCCTGGATATCGATATGTTCTTCTGGGCTGAGGTGAAGAAATGATTTCTTGTGGTCTTTTGGGATGATGAGTAAGTGATGTTTATGATACGGAGCAAGGGCATATGTGACATAGGCCGTCTCGTTCTCAATCAACCGTCGGTCATCAGAAGCGCAAAAGGGACACGTACCGACGGGAAGTGTATCTATATATTCCGTATACTTCATAGGGATTTTCTCAACGCTCGTTAAGTTCTCGCCCGAGTCCCCTCAGCAAGATGCATGCGGGATATGATTTCCTGGTTCACGATCCTTGCGTCGCGGCCGTAGCGTAGGCGCGAGAGTTCCTTGAGTGCATTGGCCACTTCTTGATCGCCTGAAGTCGGCGGATAGGTTTTCATATTAAATGGTTTGGTCAGCTCATTATTCATGAGGAGGCGAGCAAACGCTTGGTAGTTGTCGACATTCACGATATCGTGAGCGCTAAAGACCGGAGAGAACTGCTTCTCGAGAAATTCAGCATCCTCCGGACCAACCCGGAAGGAGATGAGCGAGCCGACATTGCCAAAGACCGCTTTCGAAATCTCCTCTTTGAGTTGGGCGATGAACTGGTGAGCGAGGATGAGCACGAGCTTGTACTTGCGCGCTTCGGACAGGATCTGCGCAATCGAAGTCGTTGTCACATTCTGGAATTCGTCGAGATAGAGATAAAAATCTCGCCGTTCTGCTTCCGGTTGATCAGTCCGGGAAAGGGCCGCCATCAGTATCTTTCCGACGACGACCATACCGAGGAGGCGAGCATTAATCTCGCCAATCTTTCCCTTGGAGAGGTTAATGAGGACGATTTTTCCACTATCCATCAGCTCACGAAAATTGAGTGTACTTTTCTGCTGCGCAATAATCGGCCGCATCATATCGTTCGAAATAAATGTCGTCAGCTTTGAAGTGATGTATGGGACCATATTCGCAAGTGCCGCTTCGCCACCAGCTTTCTCCGCCTCTTTCAGCCAGAAATCACGGACGATTGGATTGGCGCAATGCTCGAGTTTGTAGCGCCGGAACTCTTCATCAGCGAGCACTTTCGGGATCTCCATCAAGGTCGACCCGCTTTCTGGATGCTCCATGATAAGCAACATGGCGTTGCGCATATATTGCTCAAACATCGGGCCGCCGGTCGCCTTCATATCGTACAACTGATCGAAAATGCCAATCATCTCATTGATGACGAAGGTTTTCTGCTCGGGATGATTCGGATCGAATTCGAGCATATTGATTCCAATCGGGCGAGCCGTATCGGATGGATCGAAGACAATGACGTCTTCCGCGCGTTCCTTCGGGATCGAAGTGAGGATATCTTCGATTGCATCACCATGTGGATCGATGAAGCAGAACCCTTTACCAGAACGCGCATCTTTCTTTGCCATTTCTTGGAGATAATTCGATTTTCCGACACCAGTCTGTCCGACCACATACATATGGCGGCGGCGGTCATTATCCGTGATACGAATTTCTGTCTTCGTGTTGCGGTAATCGTTATAGCCAAGCAACAATCCCTCTTTCGGGATATTAATCGGCGGCGGGGCAGCACCGGCTTTCAACCACTTAATTTTTGGTGTCTCAGTAGTCGAGATCGGGAAATGAAAGAAACTCGCGACCTCATCCGAAGTGAGGACCATGGCCGAATCGGGATCGAAGTTTCGAAAAATATAATGATAGGCTGCTTTTTTCGATGAGATACGCTTTTTAACACGGAAGCTGTTCACTTCCGGATTCTCGAACTGGGAAAAAGCATTCTCCAGATGACTGAGGATACTTTCAGCGCGAGCCTTTGTGCTTGCCGAGGCGAGAAGGCGGATATTTACGGAAAAGGCTGACTGGCTCGCTTTCGCGTCGATTGTTTTGACGAGCTCCTGTTCCTCGGGCGTCAAGACAACCGGCTTTTTCTCTTCGAGCTTACCCGCCTTCATATCCTGCTGAAGGACGACTCGGTTCATTCCCTCCAGCGCCGACTTCCCAACCATGGAAGTAAATGTTTCAGGATGCGCGTCTTTTAACCGCTTCCCCTCCTGCATTCTTTGAGCAATCTGACGACTTCCTCGCCGCCAACCATTGGGGGCCGGCGCCAGAATAATTTGAATAGCCGCTCCCTCGGCAACCGTTTCAAGCTTCGAGAGAGCATTAGAAATCTCGTTCAATGGATCGACTGAGAGTGTCTTATATGTTTTCAAGGGCAAGGCATGACTCGCTGAGAGCTCGAGAAGTGCGACGGCCGTCTCGCCAGTAGGAGAGAAAATGGTATAGTCAGGAACCTTTTCGATCGAGGCATGAGGAAAGAAACTATGGATCTGCTTTTCAACATTCTCACGGTAATGCTTGGGAACGGAGAGATAAAAGAATATTTCCTCCTTCGATGAAGGGTTCGCGATTTCGAAGACGATATGCGGTGCCTCGAAGAAAAGACGCTTCCAAAAAGGTAGATGACGCTTCAGCGAGGAGAGTGAGGCGAGGAGCTGCTCCATTGCCCGAATCTCCTCCCGCCATTCTTCAGCTGTGTGGACTGCCCCCTCTGATACTTTCTTTTTGCTTACCTGAACAATTTCAAGATCGAGATTGAGCGATTGAGCAACTTCGAAACGGACGACGAGGAACGCTTTGACTACAAGAAAAAGACCAGAAAGAAAAGCTAATCCGCCCGAGAGATACGCGAGCGGAAGCAATACGACATTGAGATCGAACTCCGAAAACATTTATTTTTTGTCTTGTTTTTCTCCTATTCCCCGAGAATGAGCCCCTTTGCCCTGAGGGCATCATAGAGCTTATCCGCAAGCTCATCATGCATCGTATCAAGGACGTAGAGATCATTCATTTTTCGGGCGACTTCGACCGCATGAGCGACTCCCTTTACCTGAGCGAGCTCGACGAGCTGATTAACCCGGGTTTCCGCATCTACGGCATGGCTCAACAGGTCAGCATCCGTAGCTACCTGAGCGGCTACTGGTGCCGACTGGGAAATCGCACTCTGAGAAAGTATTGCGGCATACTTCTCGTTTACCTTCTCGACTGTTTGTTCGGAAACTCTCTCAAAATCAGGCTTACCTTCTGAAACCTTCGTTTCAGCTATATTCGCGGGCGAAGCCACCACGGCCGCCGCCTCTTTTTTCCGTGAAAAAAATTCCCACATTGACATAGGGTTAGGCGGCCACCGCTTTTATGTCTTTCTTGAACTGTTCCACGATACCCTCAATAAATACCGTATATTCTGGAATCCGATCTTCGAGAAATTTTCCGACAGCTTCTTCGGTCGGTTTGGCTTCAATTAAAGCTTCATACTCCTTCATCCCATCTTCACCAAGCCGTTCCATCGTCTCCATGAAAATCCGCTTCAGGAGTGCTTCGAGCATCCGACCGAGGAGCTCTTCCTGTTTTGGCTTTGGTAGCCCCGAAAGCGCGAGCTCTTCAATCAGTTCTTGTTCAATTTTCGAATAGTCAATGTCCATATTTTTATTCTGAACTTAGTTTACCATACGGAAACCCGGAATTTTTACCTGCTGATTGCCGGCAATCGCCGCCATTCGGAGAACATACTCCTGGACAGATTCAACCGCCTTCGGCGCTGCGGCCGTCGGGCCGAACACCTTCGCTACTGCTTTCGAAAATTTTGCTATTTCCTCCATCTGCGAACCATGCAGCGGATTCCGGAAACGATCATACGAGACGAACGGATTCTTTCCGAGCAGCTTATGATCGGTCAGGATGGTCGCCATGTTTGTCTTGGCAAGTTCTGGATGAACAGCCGGATCATAGCGCATTTCATAGGTCTCGCTTCCCATCACTTCATTCGTCTGAAAGAGCTCGACCGAAAGTTTTTTGAAATTACGGAAAAGCTTCTCCTGTTCTTCACGTGGCAAGGTCTCGATGTATTTCATCACGTTCCCATCCGGCTTGATGAGCTCTTGAGATGCATGCTGCTCGAACACGCTCAGTATATCCGACCGCTCTTCAACACTCACCGACGGCACCTGAGCGGCGACGCGTGCTTCTTCAATTACGACCTGTTCTGCCTCGGTCGAGGACTGAGCAGCTAAGGGCACCACCTCGGCAGCGACCGGAGCCGACTCAGTCGGGATTGCAATCGGACTATCACTCTTCGCCTCTTCGACAAGCTTCGCCATCTCCTCGACAGAAAGAAGTTTGCCAAGTTCGAGCTTTGCCCCAGCGAGGATGTGGTCCGGGGTGAAACGGCCATCGACATCCGGTGTGAATCCAGCCGCTTCGGCGAGTTTCGGATCGATTACGGTCAATTTCTCTTCGAGCCTCAGAGCGAGCAGTTTCGCGAAACGCCCACTCGAACGCTTGTCCATATCTGGCACTCCCTCGACCGATTTTGTCGCAATCTTCCAAATCGAATCCCCCGGCTTCACCTCGTATGACTTGAGCAATCCTTCCGTACCCCCTTCCGATACTTCAGTCGGGGCTGGGATAACATGCGTATCCTTCAAAGATTCTGGCGCCTCTAACGCAGCTGGGGCAGGTATTGCTTGGGTATCTTTCAACAATTCAGCTGCCGCCGAAGACTCAGCAATCGACGGACCTGAGCCAGGCCCACCCGCAAGCGGACTATCGGGAGTAGCCACCGGCGCGGAAGCAAGAGGCAACGGAGCCGAGGCGGCTTCCGCTACCGGCTGAGCAATCTCACCAGCAGTCGCTGCATGTGCGGCGCTCCCGAAACTCACTCCATCAAACCACTCCCTCGGTATGAGACCGCCGATAGCTGCGCCCGCCACATACGATCCGCCTTTACGCAAAACCTCGCCTATCCTCCGACGGCGGGCTTTACTCTGGACTTTCTTGATACCCTCCTTATCGAGATACTCGCTCAGAGCTTCCAGATTCAACATTCCACCCTTACCCTCGAGCCTTCCATCGAGCGTGGGGATGATAATATCACGCATCACTTTCTTAACCCGGTCCTCGTTCATGATATTCGCCTTTTCCTTCTCACGACTTTTATCGGCATACCGATCCATCACGCCTCTCGCCGTGACCGCGAAACCGGCGCCAGCGGCCACTCGCTTGGCGGCGAGCACCCCCGCCAGTGCAGTGCCACCTGTCCCAGCCACGACAGCCCCCGCACCGAAGATGGTCGCCCCGAGGATAAGCTTCCCATATTTTCCTCGAGCAAGCTGGTTGTAACGCTCGCCGAGAGTATCAACTCCCTTAACCGCCTTCTCGAGCCCAGCCTGACTCGCGATACCGAGTGCACCCATGACATATTTCAACCGAGACCAGGCGACTTCTACTCGCATCGATCCGTCTTCTTTGCTGATGCCGTCCTTAGATTCCCTCCATAACTCATCGGCTCGCTCAAAAACGGACTTCGAGACACGATCCAACCGGGCCCTTCGCTCCCCTTCATAGAGGCGTTCCGATTCTTCGAATTCGAACTCGCGGACGAGCACCGCCATCGCCCCATGAAGCTCTTCCCGTCCGAGTGCTTGTTGGCGCAACCGCTCAAGTTCAGCATTCTTCCAGCGCGAAAGGGCGTTTTCGTAGTACTGCTTATAATCCAAGACTTCTTCTTCGAGATTCTCTCCGAATCCGATATCGCGAAAAATTCTACTGAGCCTTTTCTTGGCGGCCGTCTGATCTTCTTTCTTGGCGATATAGGCTGACCGTTCAGCGTCGGCTTCAGTCCGGAATTTCACCACCTCGGTGTCAAGCGCCGCAAGTGCCTCCGCTTTTCTCGCTGCCTCAGCCATGGACTCCGGAGTTTCCGGTACCACTCGCTTTAGCCCCACCTCTTTGGCAAGCTGCTGAATTTGAGCCTCGGAATACGGATTACCGATACTTCCATCCTCCGGACGGATTTGATGATAGAAATTTCCCACGCGTTTAAAGCGACGGACTGATCCCATCGGCGAATTGTCCATGGTATATTCTCCCGTCTCACCATCCTTGAGAAAATCCGACTCCACGCTTTCGGCAGCCGCACCACGCATGTCTTTCCATCCCTCCTCTACTGCAATATTGGTGATATGTTCGAGATCATAGGTAAAACCAGAGGAGTTGCCATCCGCACTTGTGATCTGATATTGGTTACTGCGCCTTTCGACGGTGACTGGTTCCCCAGAACGACTAATGAAACTAATAACTGTGCCCTCAGCAAGAGCAGTCATCATTTCTCGTACCTTTCCTGATTCACCAGCTTCAGCTGGTTGAGCCGACTGATTGAGAGCTTCAGTCCCCAGGATATGGGTTGAACTCTCTACACCCTGAACAGCAACTTCTCCGGATCTCGCCGCGAGGTTCCTTGCTCGCTTGAATTTCCACTTTTTTTCACGAATGTCATTAACCAAATCCCGAATGTAATGCATGGTCAGCGTGTCGTCTGGATGGCGGAGACTAAAAACATCTTTTCCATATGGATTCGAAACTGAAAAAGCAGCGCCTGATTCATCCTCATAGACGAGCTCCCGGTCAGGCTTGAGACTGGTGAGCCGCTTCTCAATTTTAAACGGCACTTCTCCGCGGTCATCTGATACTGGCAACTCCTTTGGAGACATACCAGAACCGCTTTCCACTCTATTTTTCCCACGGAATCGCCAATTATTTTCAAATATATAGCCGGCTAACTCTTTGATGTGATGCAGCCTCGTCACGCCATCATCTCCTTCATCAAGACTCTCGACACGGTATACTTCCTGGTCAGAAACTCGGGTAATGACATATCGCTGATTATTTCGACCCGTATAACGTAGACCCTCTCCCTTTCGGAGAAAGCTAAGACGTTCGGTAATATCACCCAATGTTTCAGTCTTATTACCAGCCCCAGTTTCTGGCACGGGTACCGGATCAGGAAGCTGAGAGGCTTGAACCCCTTGAGACCGAGCCGCACTTGCACTCTCCTTCTTTGACCGTCGCCAGCCTTCCGCTTCGGCACGCTCATGTATTTCTTTCAGCGAGATAGCGCTACCACCCTCGATTCCCGGGCCATCGATATGATACCGGCTCCCTCTCTTGACGATCAGATAACTCCTGCCATCGAAGGTTTCATATCGAACCCCATCAGACGGAAAATCTTTTGCGAGCGGAATAGAGAATTCTCTGGTCCTCGATATCCAGCCCTCTTGAGGATCAGCTTCTGCCGTCGACGCAACTTTGGCTGCCGGTGAGGTCGGATAGAACTCTGCCTGTTTTGCGAGATAAGGAGTATCCAGCTCCGACTGCAGCTCATACGCCCGTTCTTTGATAACCGCAATCTCGGCACTGTCCGTAATCGCGTTATCGCGAAGCAGCCTTATCAAGGCATTTCCCACGACAAAACCGGGAACCCTCGTGTACTTCCCATTACTAGCCGCCGACCGCGTGACAGCATCCAGGTCTTTTCTACTTGCAATAGCTGAAATCCGTTCCCGCCAAGCCCCCGCCTGGCTCTCGAGCGTGTCAAAAACAAGGCGCTGGCGTTCAAGTGCTTCCGCCGAAAACCCGCTTTCAGGCTTCGCTGCCTTTTCCGGTTCTTTTGCAGCGGAAATCTCCAGAGCGATTTCCGCTCCTATGGCCTCAATTGTCGCTTTATCGAGTAGCTTCGGAGACTCAGCCTCCGGCGGCACGACTCCATCTTTATCGGGCATAGCTTCGTTTTCCATTCGGAATATCTTTCATTATGAGACAAGAAGGTTTTTTCTCAAACCTACCATGAACACTTTTTCAAGTTCATCATCAGTAATCTCGATATTCCAATCACCTTTTTTTGCGAGCTTGCGAATATGCCCGGGCATGAACTGCTCGAGTGCCACCTGGGCGATCCGCAGACGGTCCACTGAATTCGTTATACCTTTTTCAGAGAGCTTGGCCCTCAGTCGCCCCTGAAAATCATTGAACTCATTCATGGAAACGAGACGCTTAAACTCCTTGGCCTTATCCGAATCGAGCTTTTCCCAAGCCGTCATCTGTTCATCGCTTTCAATTATTCGTCCAGTCGCAAGAACAGTGACATTTCCCCTCGTCTCTGGTTCCGCAGCTTCTTTTTTGTCTGCAGCGATTTTCTCGGCCCTTCGCGAACGGATATCAGCCGCCACGAGCTCGGCATCCTTAACTAAGCCGACAAGATCTACCAGGTGAGCATCCAGGCGAGCCTGATTCCGCTGCGCCGAGCGCCCCCGCCACGCTTTCAGATCCCGATGCTTCTCAAGCCAGGCGTCAATGTCCGGGACAACAGGCAATTCCATTTCTCTTGGATATTTCTTCCGAATGGCCTTTCGGAGTCGTATCACTCCAAATTCATCGCAAAGCTCCCGCCAACGTGTGATGAGCTCATTCGCCTGAAGAAACTTCTCTTTCGGTGTTGGATCATTTTCCGGATTGTCCTCGGCTACCTCTTCAGCCGCCATCACTGCCGTCTCTCGTTCTCGTTCACGGACGACTGATCTGGCAGCTGCGATGAGCTGATGATAGTTATGGAAATTAGCGGTCAAAAACCCAGCGTCTTCGTCGCTTAAGGCAGGATTCGCTTCCATGTTTTTCCGAATCACCTCTAACCTTGCTTCGACTTGCTTTTCATTTTCAGCTGAAGCGAATATTTTCTCGAACTTGCGTGGCTCCAAACCGCTGCCGACGATATCGCTTCGCACCCGAGTCTCATCAGAAAACTGCCGAATCGTTTCGCTCACCTCTTTCCATTCCGCGAGCAATGTTTCTACCGCCGCAACTTTCGCTTCCGGATTTCCCCGCATCGCCCGCCATTTTTCCTGAAGCTCCGCCTCAAGCGCGGGTCCAGGATTCTCCGTTACCCCCTCAGCTCGCTCGCTACGGGCAATCTCTTTCGGCGGATTGGCTTGCAGCTTCTCCCGGACGGCCTCCGCAGCCACCAGCACATCATGATACTCGAGAAGGAGCGCCTTGAGATCGATATCCTCCGGCAGTGCGCCCTTCTCCTGGTTTGCCTGCCAGAGATCACGCAACTCACTTTCTTTTTGCTCTCGCTTGCCCTTACGAATCAGCTCTTTGCCCGGTAGATTCGCTACCGCTGCACTCAGTTCTTTCCAACCGCCCAAGTGGACCACCTCTTGAACCATCAACCGCAAAGACTTATGTGCTGCTTGCAAGCGGATAATTTTGGCGCGATTGTTCTGCCCTTCGAACTCTTCGAGTAATTCATCTCGATCATAATCAGCGAAGCGAACGGGCGCCTCCTGACCCTCTTTTCCTCCACCGCCCTGCGCAGCCTCGAGCGAAGCTAGTAGTGTTTCTCCTGCTGGAATCATCTTGGCCAAATTCTGCTCGAGCGCCTCGATCTTCGTCTGAAGCTCCTCATCCGGTTTTTTCCCTTGGGCAAGGAGTCTTCTCCAGAGCCTGATCACCTTCGCTGCCTCTTCCGATTTATGGTGCTTCGCAAAATCGGGCGCCGGGAGACTACGCATCGCATCGTCGAAAGCAGTTCCTTTGGCAAGGTCAGTTATACGCCCACGTATGCTCTGCCATTTCTGAACACTATTCTCGAGCTCGGCAAACTTCGCTTCGGCCTCCGCACCCGGTCCTGATTCTGGTGCGGGATCAGCGGCCAGGGAGTCTGCTGGTTCGGTTGAATCCCGAGCTTCCTCCGGCGGTTCAGCTGGGGCCGATTCCCTCAAGAGCGCTTTGATTTCCGCAGGGACATCACGATGATCTTCTCCTGTGGCAGACTCAAGACTAGCGACTTGGTCCTTTAAAATTTCGAGCAGTTGGACAAACCGATCCTGAATCTCTTCAATTTTTTCTTTATCTCCCTGAAAGTCTGTGGTCTCAACCAATGTATTAGTTGCATCTTCGAGATACGGCCCGGCGTTATCTTTAGCCGCCCTAAAGCTATTGGCAATGAAACGAAGAAGGGACATTTTCTCCCCCTCATATTCGCTTTGCATTGATATACCCTCGCCTTCAAGCCAAACTGCGACCTGCGTCAGTCGATTAACCTTCTCTTCGATATCCTCCAGCAGTGGTCTAAGGGCTTTTTCACCCGCATTTTCCAGTTTTTGTTCAGCAGCTGCCACGGGAATAAAACCTCGACGATGCACGGTTTGACCGGACACTCCGGCGCGCTTGGCCGCTTCAGTTTTTTCATGGGTACGGCCACGTTCAACACGCGAACCCTTAGCAAAATCGGAACTAGCATCAGGTAACAATCCACGCTCACCCATAATACAGGCGTCAGTCTTTACAATTTTTTCTTTTTCCGGTCTCCTTTGCTATAATTTTAACAGTAAAGAACACAAAAAGAAATGGAAACTGTGGCTTCTTCTCCAGAAAAAACCTGGACTGAACGTATCGCGCCCTATATCGTTTTCTGCATTCTCGTTCTCGCGCTTTTTGTCCGCGTCTATCATCTTGACTCGCTCCCTGCTGGACTCTATCCGGATGAAGCAACCAACGGCACCGACGCACTCCTCGCCAATGAGACCGGCGACTATCGACTCCTCTACACGAACAATTACGGCCGTGAAGGACTCTTCATCAATCTCCAGGCACTCGCTGTCAAATACTTCGGCAACACCGTTCCGGTCCTGAAATTCTGGTCCGTCATGTTCGGAACGCTCGCTGTCCTCGGGATTTACCTCCTTGGACGTGAGCTTTACGGCCGACGCGTGTACGGCTATCTTGCTGCCTTTCTCCTCGCTACCTCCTACTGGGCGATCAATTTCTCCCGGATCGGCTTCCGGGCTATCATGGTCACGTTCCTCCTCACCTTCTCCTTCTACTTCTTCTTCAAAGGGCTTCGCACGAGTCGGTTACGCGATTTCCTCTTCGCTGGACTCTTTCTCGGTGCTGGACTTCACACCTATGTTGCCTTCCGGCTCGCCCCGCTCATTCTGATCGCCCTCCTCCCCATTCTTTTCCTTGTCTACGAGAACTTCCTCACCCGCTACTGGAAGCACTTGCTCGCCTTCGCTCTTGGTGCATTCATCACGGCCGCACCAATGTTCTACGATTTTTATCAGAACCCAGATCACTTCTCCTCGCGAACCGGTGCCGTCTCGATTTTCTCGCCGGAGATCAATAAGGGCGACTTCTGGGGTACCTTCGCTAAAACCCTTGGCCTTTCCCTCGTAAAGTACAATTTTTGGGGTGATCAGAACTGGCGCCATAATTACGCGCCGTATCCAATTCTTGATCCGATTTCCGGAGCATTCTTCCTTGCCGGTTTCATCTACATCATCTGGGAGACGATCAAATTCATCGGACTGCGCTTCCGGGAGAAACTCCGGGATGAGCGACTGGTACGCAATTGGTTCCTGCTTTCCTCATTCTTCGTAATGCTCATGCCGGAATTCCTCACTGAAGAAGGGTTACCTCACGCACTCCGAGCCATCGGCACCCAGATGCCTGTCTACCTCATCGCAATCCTGCCCATCGCTTGGGTAATCAATCGTGCCCGCGTCACGCTTCCCGGCGAACGTATCGCCCTCTACACCCTTCTCGCTTTCGGACTCTTCTTCAGTGCTGCCTTCAATCTGACGAAATATTTTGTTTTCTTTGATGCTAACCCGAATCAACACGGCGCTTTCAATCAAAACTTCCGCAATATGGCCGACTACGCGATGAGCCTGCCGCCAAAAACGATGAAATACGTCGTTCCGAACGGTGGTGGTCGGATGATGGAAGACGGACTTCCCGTTTCCGCTCAGCCTATCAAATTCCTCACGTACAAAAAAGTAGAGAACCTCGTTTTCCTCTCAGATGAGACGACTGTCCGCACCAAGGACAGCGTCATCATCTTTATGAGACACGACGACCAAATCATAGACGCGATCAGGAAAAGAAGTCCGACCGTCCTCACGGAAACGATTAATCTTCACCCGAAAACTGGCAGTGAATTCACCGTGCTCCGTTTTCCATAATCAATACTAATCCGTCATTCATCCTCATCACACCAAATCGTATGGAGAATCTCAAACGTCTCGCGCCACAACTCCTCGCTCTCATGATGGTCGCCTTTTTTGCGCTTTCCATCCTCGTTTCGTATCAGGAATCAACGACCATGGATGAGAAAGCCCATATTCCTGCCGGTTATAGCTATGTGAAATATCAGGATATGCGCATCAATCCTGAGCACCCACCGCTCCTGAAAGATTTCGCCGGACTGGCCATTCTCCCGCTCGACCCCGCGATGCCGAAATCCGATCCACTCTGGGAAAGCGGCGACTGGCTCGATCATTCAAAATTTCCCGAGGGAGCCGCGCGCACCTGGGGACTGGCCCAGTGGGAATTCGGCGATAAGATTCTCCACCTCAACGGCAATGATGCTAATCTTGTCACATTCTGGGCCCGATTCCCCTTCATCCTCGTCTCACTTCTCCTTGGCTTTTTCATCTTCCGCTGGACCAGGGAACTCGCTGGTACCGTCGCCGGACTCTTCGCCGCTCTCCTTTACTTCTTCGATCCGAATATCATCGCCCATAGTCACTACGTCACGACCGATATCGGCATCGCCGCCTTTATCTTCTTCTCCTTCTACTACTTCGTCCGTTTCCTCAAGGATCCGAGCAAGAAAAATATTTTCTGGTCCGGACTCTTCCTCGGTCTCGCTCAGCTCGCCAAATTCTCAGCAG
Source organism: Candidatus Moraniibacteriota bacterium (assembly GCA_052034935.1). Taxonomy (GTDB): domain Bacteria; phylum Patescibacteriota; class Minisyncoccia; order Moranbacterales; family UBA1568; genus SSEF01. The sequence continues at coordinate 29,567 of JBPOIB010000008.1, read as the reverse complement.
TGCTCCTGTTTCCAATTTTCGGTATGTTCGCCGTTGCCTACGGATTTTGTGTGGCCGTCGAGGCCGTTCCCGGTGCATGGAAGACCCGCTTCAAGAATGCTTTCTTTTACGGTCTGAAGTACATGGGCAGTGTTGCGATCTGCTTTGTTGCGATTTGGATTCTCTATTTCTTCAACACAGTGCAGATGCCGGCTGAAGTGATCGCCGAGACCGCCCGCGCCCAATTCCCGAATACTCGGGCTGTCGGCCAGTTTGCCGAGACAACCGTCGTCGCCATGAGTCAATGGGAAATCATGAAGCCATTCGCCGAATACTTCCTCGGTGTCTTCATGGTCTTCGCTCGAGTCGCCGGTGGCAATACCTACTACTTCCTCGGTGAAGTATCGAAAACTGCCTCCCAGCTCTACTTCCCGCTTGTCTTCGTCCTGAAGGAGACTATCCCGATGCTTTTCCTCCTCTTGACGGCGACACTCTACAGCGGCTACCGCATCTGGCTCCGCCTCCTGACCCGCGAGGGGGAGAGCCTCATCAGTCTGGTCATGACTTCATTCCGAGAGCGGATCACTCAGTACCTGATGGTGTTTTTTATCCTGTTCTACAGCTATGTGAGCATTACTGGCAATCTGAACATCGGCTATCGTCACCTCTTCCCGATTCTCCCCTTCATCTATGTTCTCGTCGCTAAAGTTGTCTTCGACATCCTGAAGCGCGCAAGCGACCAGCCGGCGACCCACCGAGTTCTTCGCATCCTCCTCTCTTGCGCAACCTTCTCGATCATCGCCATTCCGATACTCTCCTACCCGAGCTATCTCTCCTACTTCAATGCGATCGGTGGCGGACACGCGAACGGCTACCGCTATGTTACCGACTCGAACTACGACTGGGGACAGGACCTGCGGCGTCTCCGCGGCTTCGTCGACAACTACAATGACTGCGTAGCCAATCAATTCGCCAATCCGCTCTGTGAACCGTTCCGTTCGATGACGACTCCCAAAGAGATTCCGATTGACACAATCCGGGTCGACTACTTCGGCGGATCGAGCGGAAAATGGCAGCTTGGTGACAAATACAAAGGTTGGCATTCGACACTTCCTCCGGAAGCTGGCTGGTATGGCATCTCGATCGGATTTCTACAGGAAAATCTGTACAAGACGCTCGCGCCTGGAGAGCTATCCTACGCCTGGCTCAAAGGAAGGGTGCCTGACTTCCGCGTCGGAGACTCGATATTCGTCTTCTACATCTCGCCCGAAGAGCTCGAGAGCGGAGAATAATCCGCCTCCTATAAAAAATACCTCCGATCGCTTAGCGTATCGGTGGTATTTTTCAGTCTTTTTTCTCTTCTTTCAGAAGAGCTTCTTCCGAAGGAGCGCTCTTATCAGCAAAGAAAATCTTTCCCTCGACCCGGAGATCGATCCATGCCAAGTTGGTCCGATCAGGATGATCCTTGGTATATTCATCAAGAAAAAGCTGGAGCGAACGGAGACTGGATTCAGCCGGCCGATCAGTCGCGATGTGAATTCGCCATCCTTCATCAGTCGAGAATACGAGCTCGTTCGAGTGACGCGACGGAGTGGACGACTGATTTCTGACCCGGATCGGCAGAATCGCTGGCAACTCGTGGAAAAAAAAGCTGAAACTAGAGAGATAGTCATTAACAGGAAGATTCTCTCCTGCTGTCACTGGGAGCGCACTCTCATCGACAACCGAAAGCCTGACTTGGTCGTAACGTGAATCATCAGCTGTCGGCAATGTTATTGACCGGCCGTCGCGGAGACCATAACACGGTCCGCCGGAGCACCAGAGCAGAAGAAGTGGATCCTCGTCGATGAATATACGAACCGTTGACGGAAATGTCCGTTGGACCGAGACTCGCGACAGCTTCGGATACTGACGTCGCAGTTCGTCTTCAATCGATCGGACGGGCACGAGCAAGAAATTGTTTTTCGGCAAAACAGAAAGATACCGACCTTCAATGGATCGTCTCACGAACTCTTCGTATTCAGAAAGCGGGAGAATACTCTCACCACGTGCTTCGACCGTTTCTACCGAAAGAACCGGCGAAAAAAACAGCATATGTCCAGTGACGATCCCGAATGAAGACCACAAGAAGATGGCCGACCACAGCGAAAGTAGCGGTGTTTTTTCAGTCACCGACCGGCGGAGCGGAGCCCGCTTCTCGCGCACGAGCATCGCCTTCTTGAAAATCGTTCGACGATCGTTTTTCTTCGGCGTAAACATGTTCGTTCTCGGAATTTAGAGTGAAGTGAAAAGTCGCTCCATCGAAAGTCGGGGATTTCCCTGATGGCTCGATATGAAATCAATCGTTTCGATCACTCTCTCAAGGAAAAGAGCCTCTGTCCGGGAGCGATTCTCCGATAGATTCTGGCGGCGAGAGAGTCCGATGAGCCAGATATCGAGAATATCCTCGATTGTCTCAGGCGCTGCAGCCAACTGCTCAGCGAGCGTGATTCGTTCAGCCCAGGAAAGCCGAGAAAGCTGAAACAGCCCCCTCAGCTGTCCCTTCGTCACATCGAATGCTTCAGGCTCGTCGACAGCCTGTTTTACGAGTCCGGGCAGACCAAGGGAGAAGAAGAATTCTGGTAGATGAGCGGCTCGGGGAAAGAATCTCTGCAGCTCTTCGGGCGCGAGCAAAGAAAAAGCGACCGGAAAGAGGCGTGAACGGACAGTCGGTAGAAGCTTCCCGGGATGGGCTGAGACGAGGATGATAACCGACGATGTATTCGGCTCTTCCAGCGCCTTGAGCAACGCATTTTCTGCTGATTTTGTCAGACGTTCAGCATTATCAATCAAGACGACCCGATAACGGCCTTTCTCTGGAAAACGGGATAAAAAAAGTTGCATCTCTCTGACTTTTTCGACTGAGAGTGCCGCGGTCTGATCGTCAGAATCATCATGAGCCTCATCGAGGATGAGCAGATCGGGATGGAAAACACCTTGAGAAATGGGCGTACCAATCAATCTTCCAGCAAATTCCCGAGCGACCAGTGACTTGCCGAGATGCTTCGGCCCAGAAAAAAGGAAGCTCTGGGGAGGATTCGCTACTCGTGCGATCCGCTCGAGCGACACGCGGACATCACTATGCCCGCAGATAGCTACTGATTCCTTAGTTTCCATGTATGAAGCACTGCATTTTCTCAATAAAAACCTCTTTATCATATCCCACCGCTCGCTCGCGTATTACGGATGACTGGTATTTTTCCTCTCGTTCGAGAAATCGACGCACGCCGTCAGCAATCATTTCGGCCGTTTCCCCGATATAGAGTTCGCCCGTAACTCCTGGCTGGATGAATTCTTTTGCCGCTCCGCTCCCCAGAGCGATTGCTGGCACACCGAAAGAGAATGCCTCCGCGATAACCATACCGAAGTCCTCCTCACTTGGCTGAATGACGGCTCGTGCTCGCTGGTAGCAGTCAACGAGTTTTTCATCACTCACCGCTCCAGCGAAGCGGACAGTCGGACCAGAAATTTCTTTGAGCGACCGCTCTTCAGGACCGGTCCCAACAACAAGAAGCGGGAGTTGAAGCCGATTGAATGCTTCAATCACAGCGTCGACCCGTTTTGATCGAGTCAGCCGAGCGACAACGAGAAAATATTCCTTCGGCTTCTCACTATCTAATTCAGCGGTCTCACTGAGTACGCCAGCTGGTGGCGAAATGATTTCCGAATCCCGGCGATAGTATTTCTCTACGCGTTTCTGAGTGAACAGAGAATTGACAATCAAGCGGTCGGGGCGCTCTGCTGACTGGCGGTCCCAAACCCGAAGATACGAAAGAATCATCCGGACAACGAGGCTTTTCTCTCTCCCAATCTCGCGCAGATACCGCTCTTGACTGTCCCAAACATAGCGCATCGGCGAATGGAGGTAGGCGATATGGCGCGTATGAAGCCGCGTAATGAGCCCCTTCATCCAGGCTCCCGAGCTTGAAACGACCAAGTCAAAATCACGGAGATCGATTGCTTCAACCGCGACCGAGTAGAGCGGCAGAAGAAAACGGTGATGCCGGCGGAGCCAGCGTGGCAGTTTTTGAAGAAATGAAGTCCGAATCTCACGACCAGGAAAATGCTTTGCGGCAAAATCCTTGTCCGCTAAAAGCGTATAAATCGGTGCTTCGGGATACATGTCGGCCATGACCCGGAAAGTCCGCTCCGCTCCGCCCCACGCAAGAAGGAAATCATGCGCCAAGGCTATTTTTTGAGACTTATTCTCGACCATATCTGAATATTGAATTTATGTGCAGTGAGTGTAGTCCTCGGGGAGCACGAGCCTCGTCACTAGGACCCCACGAGAAGATCGGCCACCCCCCGAGCGCAACGTGCCCAACTGAAGTGACCAGCATTCCGGGTCGCTTTGTCTATTATATCAGCCCTTTTCGCTTGATTCTTGACCAGTTCTTCCATCGCTTCTGCTAGTGCCGAAACGTTCGGCGGGCTGACTAATATCGCACCCTCCCCGACGATTTCTGGCAGTGACGAGGTATTTGCAGTAATCACTGGGACGCCCACGCTCTGCGCTTCGATAACTGGCAATCCGAACCCTTCATAAAGCGAAGGAAAGAGGAACGCTTCAGAATTTTTCAGCAGTCGCCACTTTTCTTCTTCACTTACATAGCCTACTTCACAAATATTTTCTTTATATTTTGAGGCTCCAATCTTTTCTTGAATCACCCCATAGCCATAGCCCGGCTTTCCCGCCAGTATCAGTTGATGTAGCGAACCAGTTTTTGTTTTGAACACTTCGAAAGCTTCAATTACCCGGATGATATTCTTGCGCGTCTCAAGGCGGCCAACAAAGAAAAAGTAGGGGGTCGCTCTTTTTTCAGTAGCCTGATTATCGAATAGGGGTTTGGTGAATCCCTCGTAGAGGACTTTTATCTTTTCTTCCGGGACGACATAGAGCCGAATCAGGTCTCGCTTCGTATTTTCCGAGACGGCAATGATCTGACTGGCTGCAAAGACCGAGTAGCGGATCGACAGTCGCATATAGAGACGCTCCCAGAAGCTATAGCTCTCCGGTGAAAACTCGTACTCGAGGCCATGAATGGTCACAATCGTTTTCCGCGGATGGATCACGGGTACGGTATGCGCTGGGATGAAGAGTACATCAGGAGCAGTGATAAGCATTTCAAGTGAAAGTCTCGCTTGAGTCCAGAACCGTGGCGCCCACAACCCTTTTACTCGCCACGCCGTGGGAATCTCAAAGTCTATTCTGGGCCATACGAACCGGAGCCGCCCATTTTCAAAAACGAGCCTCTTCTGAACATAGAGCGTAACTTGTTCAGTCGGAATTTCATCCCGAAGATGTTCGATGACCCGATAGCTATACTCTTCAATCCCCGTCCGCCGCTTCAGAAAAGCCCGGGAAGCATCGATACCGATTCGCATAGAAAAGCAGTCAGGTGAAAAATGGCGTCGCTACTTGCCGAGCATCAGGCTCCGCTTGTAGGTGTCGAGATTTTCGAGAACAATACCCGTACCTTTCACGACACAGAATGCAGGATCATCCGCGATATAACACGGGACATTGATTGTTTTGGCGATGAGCTGGTCGAGATAACGAAGCTGCGCCGTCCCGCCCGAAAGCACCATCCCCTTGTCCATGATATCAGCTGCAAGCTCCGGCGGCGTCTCCTGCAGCACCTGCTTGATGACATTAATGATTTCCCGCAATTCATCTTGAATCGCTTCGGTCACTTCATTCGAGGAAAGTGTGATCGTTTTCGGCAGCCCACCCATAAGGTCCCGACCCCGGACCTCCATATGATCCTCCTTCACCTGGGCGATGGCCGACCCGATACCAATCTTCACTTCTTCCGCTGTCCGGTCGCCGATCGCAAGACTGTACTTACGTTTGATATAGTCACTGATTGCCTGATCAATCTTGTTGCCGCCGACCCGGGCACTGTGCGAAGCGACCACGCCGCCAAGAGAAAGAATGGCGATTTCCGACGTCCCGCCGCCGACATTGATAATCATATTCCCCTGTGCCGTATGGATCGGGATGCCAGCACCGATCGCAGCCAGAATTGGTTCCTTCACAACATATGCTGCCTTCGCACCGGCCTTGATCGCCGCATCTACGACAGCCCGCCGTTCAGTGGAAGTAATACCGGCCGGTACCGACAGCACAATTTCTGGACGCAGGAATCGCACCCGGCCCATGACCCGGTTGATGAAATACTTGAGCATCGCCTCGGTCACCCGGTAGTCAGCGATCGCCCCATCGCGAAGCGGCTGGCTCGCCACGATTGTATCAGGTGTCCGGCCGAGCATTTCTTTTGCCTCGTTACCGACAGCAAGCACCTTGTTTTCAAAAAGAGAAATCGCTACCACGGAAGGCTCATTGATGACGATCCCCTCACCCGGGACGAACACGAGTGTATTCGCCGTCCCTAAATCAATTCCAATTTTCCGGATGAGCCAGTGCATAGAGAGGGATTAAAGCGTCTCGCGAGTAATTTCTGCCCCGACAGCTGATAGTCGCTTCTCGATTTCTTCATAGCCACGATCAACCTGATAGACATCCTCGACCACTGTCTCGCCTTGAGCGGCAAGCGCCGCTAAGATAAGCGCGACACCGGCCCGAAGATCAAAACTCTTGATCACCGTCCCCTTGAGCGGCGTTGGTCCATGCACGATGAGCTGGTGAGGGTTGAGAACTGACAGTTTCGCTCCCATTTTTTCCAGTTCGAGCACATAGTTGAATCGTCCCTCAAACATCGTATCGAAAATAAGCGTCTCACCTTCAGCTTGGGTCGCAAGCACCGCAAGTGGCGCTTGGATATCTGTAGGAATGCCCGGGTACGGCTGTGTCATGATCTTAGCTACCGACTGAAGTTTTTCAGCTGGGTGAACCGTGATGGCATCGCCGACGATAGTGAACCGTGCGCCAAAGTCTCTGAGTTTTTCTAGGACGAGATCAAGATCGTCTGCCCGAGCGTGCTCGACGGTAATCTCACTCCCTGTCGCTACACCCAAGATAAGAAATGTTGCTGCCTCATTATGGTCCGGTATGATCGCATGCGTAGCCCCACTTAACACTGACTTGCCTCGCACTCGGATGGTGTGGGTACCAAGTCCTGAAATCTGTGCTCCCATTTTTTCCAAGAAATGCCCAAGGTCGATGACGTGTGGTTCACCGGCAGCAATTTTTATCACCGTCTCGCCGGGGAGCGCTGCCGCGAGCATCATGGCATTTTCCGTTGCCGTTACGGAGAACTCTTTCAAAATAACTTTTCCCGCTTCTCTACCTGAAGCATCGATGACATAGCCTTTTTCTTCACAGCGAATATGCACGCCGAGTTTCGCCAACGCATCGATATGCGCATCGACTGGTCGAGCACCGATGACACAGCCTCCCGGCTGGCGGAGTTCAAACTGGTCAAAACGTGCTGACAGTGAACCCAAGAGAAGAATCGAGGAACGCAAGCGCTTCACTTTCTCTTGATCGACTCGCGCTGGACTAATCGTTTCCGGCGTAATGGCTACTGTTTGCTCGCTGAGCCACTCGACTTTTGCCCCTAAGCTTTCCACGATTTCGAGCATGCGAAAAACATCCTCGATTCGAGGGATATTTTCAAGCACCGAGCGCTCCTTTGACAGAAGTGTCGCCGCGATAATTGGTGTCGCCGCGTTCTTCAGGCCATAGACCGGAATCCTGCCGGTGAGTTGTTTCCCCCCTCTAATGCGGAAGATGTCCATGGAACCGAGTATACCGCGAAAGACCCCTCTTTTCAAGCCGAAAAAGTGCTTACTTTTGACTCCAAAAACAATGAACCGCCCACGCAGTTTATGTCGAGGGCGGTAGTGTTGTGGTTTGCGGCAGGGCCAATTGGCGCTAGCCGGCTGGAATAGGGACACCCATTCCATGGGTTTGAAAGCGTTGTGACGCGTTTCTTTTTATTTTTGTATTCTGTTTTCACCTGATTCTTTTGATCAGACGGTAAAAAAAGAAAACGGGCTTTCACCCGCTCTCAATTCTTTTACTTTACCAGTATAGCAAGGAAATGACGTCTTGTCAATCGGTCTGACCACCCTTCCGAACGAAATCATACGCTGCGAGCGCCGCCGTCACGCCGAGTCCAGCCGAAATATTGTTCTGTTTATATGGCGCATCCGTCGCATCGCCGGTTGCAAAGATGCCTGGCTTTGACGTCGAGGCCTTACGCGTATCGAGCACGATTTCTCCTCGCTCATTAAGTTCGAGCATATCCTTCACGAACTCAGTATTCGGTACCATACCGATTTCCACAAAAACGCCGTCAACCACTAAATCTCTGATTTCGCCACTCACCTTATCTTTGTAACGAAGCCCCTCAAGGCGAGTATCACCGAGGACTTCCGTCGTTTCACCGTTATAAATAACCTTCACTTTCGGTGAAACAAGAATTTTCTCTTGGGTCACCTTATCACCCTTGAGCTCGCCACTCCGTGAAATCAAAATAATCTCGCTTGCATAGGGCATCAAATCCTCGACTGCCTCGAGCGCCGAATTGCCGCTGCCGATAACCGCGACCTTCTTCAGCTTGAAGAACGGCGCATCACAGGTCGAGCAGAAGACAACCCCTTTACCGACAAATTTTTCTTCTCCTGGGACATCCAGATGGCGATGCCGGCCGCCAGTCGCAATGATAACGGTTTTCGTCTCATACCGTTCCTTGTTAGTCACGAGCGCATAGCCACCGGACGGCAACTCTTCGAGTTCGGTCGCGCGTTCGCCCGTCTTAATTTCTAGATCCTCCTGCGCCCGGAGGTGCTTCTCGAGCGACTGACCGAATTCCCAGCCAGGTATCGTCACGGTCCCGATCCAGTTCTCGATCGAGGCGGAGACGACCGATTGACTGAGAAAGTTTTCGGTGATGAAAAGTGCTTTCATCTGCTTTCTGGCGGCATAGATACCCGCCGCCACTCCGCCCGGCCCGCCACCAACGATAATGCAGTCGTACATATTTTTATAATTATTGCATTTTAAAAAGGCTCTTGAGATACGCCTCATCGATCTTTTTCTTTCCCTCCCACTTGCAGACAAAGTCATCCTTGAGGAGCTCAACGCCAAGCATCGCAACAGCTTCGCGAATCGCCGAAATCTGTGCAATGATATCAAGACACTCCGTATTTTCCTCGACCATCCGGCGGATACCTCGGAGCTGACCCTCGATGCGTGAGATGCGAGCCAAGACAGCATCATGCCCTTCGCTCGACTTCTTCGTTAGCACTTTCTTTCCGGCTAGTGTGCGTGGCATAAGAGAAAATAAATATACCCTCTGGGGGTATATTAGCGCATTCTGTGAAAAACTGTCAATCTGGTGAGAAAGATCTCTCTCGCCGATCACCCTCCTTCACTACGGTTCACCTCTTCCGACTATTTTAGTTATATTCGGTAGGCTCGTCTTTCTAGCGGGATCAACGCAGCCTAAGAAGAGAGGAGTCGTTTCACCCCTGCCCGAAACTGGTCACCACGATCGAATTCATTCTGGAAGAGGCCGAAGCTGGCGACTCCCGGAGACAAGAGAATGACATCGCCTTCGGATGCTTCATCTCTCGCGAGACGGAGCGCATCGTCCATGCTCGCTACAACAGGAAAAAGAGCTTCTGTTTTGCCCGAAGCAAGGGCTACCCTTTCCATAAGCGGCCGGAGCTTTTCGGTTGCTGTCCCCTTAAGGAGAATGACTGATTTCGGTTCAGTTGCAAAAACTCTGGCCAATTCATCATATTCAAAAGCCTTGTCGGCGCCACCAGCGATGAGTACCACCGGTCGAACGAACGAACGGATACCGGCGATAGCCGCTTCCGGCATCGTGGCGGCAGTATCATTATAGAATTGAACCCCCTCCTTCTCTCCCACGAATTCAAGACGGTGTGGCACGCCGGAAAAACTCTCGAGAGCATCGAGGATATTGGCTTCGTTTATCCCTTTCAGACGTGCGACAGCGATTGCAGCGAGAACATTGCTCCGATTATGATCTCCGAGAAGGTATGTCTTCGGCCACAGAAAAAGTTCTTTCTCTCCCTCGGCCGTTCGCTCATATACCGATCCCGAGCGAACGAACACCCCTTGCCCATCCGAGAGATCATGTTCGGAAAACCAGACCAGTCTCCCTCTCGCTTGGGAGGCAAATTCGCGGGCTCCGTCATTATCATGATTGAGGACGAGAATACCATCCTTCTTCTGGAAACGGAAGATTGCCGCTTTGTCCGCGACATACGCGCTCATCTTCTTATAATAGTTAAGGTGATCGGGATAGATATTCGTAACGACAGCGATGTGCGGAGAATACGAATGGGGTACGAACGATGAGAGACGCCAGCTCGAGAGTTCAGCAACGACCGTCGTATCCGACGCAACTTTTTTGAGCACGTCCAGAAAGCCTACCTGACTGATACCCGCCCGAACAATTGACTGTCGCGATCGTTCCAGAATATGAGCGATGAGAGAAGAGGTTGTCGTTTTCCCCTTCGTTCCGGTAATGCCAATCATCGGCTGCCGACAGAGCCGAACGAACAGGCTCGCATCCATCTCAACCGGTATCTTATGTTCGAGTGCAAGCTTGATATAGTCGTTGGTCCAAGAAATGATCGGATTCTTCACGACCATATCGACATGCGTGAAGTCTTCGCTCCGGTGTTGGCCGAGGACATACGTGATGTTCTTATATGCCGTGAGGTCCTTGAGGGTAGGCGCAAGGTCTTCTGCGGTCTTGATGTCGGTCGCAATCACCTCCTTCACGCCCGACTCGGCCAGGAAACGGATTGTCGCTAGGGCGCCACGATTGAGACCGATTCCGAACACGGTCACTCGTTTTCCTTTGAACCACTCTTGTTTCAGCATATCCATACGATTTCTGCTACTGGATGACCGGACGGCGTAATCTCGCTATCGCATAAAAAACCAGCGCAGCAAGTGCTCCCAGCGTATCCGCGAGCATATCTTTCTGAGCATCCCAGATATCGCCCTGGCTTCCGAGAAAGGCGCCACCGGCATTCGGGTCGCTCGAGACCGCAAACCACCATTCGATGATTTCATAGCTCATCGCAACAAAAGCAATTGTGAAGAGCGGAAACAAGTAGATAACGAAACGCTGTGCCGAGACCGCTGAGCGGTCGAGCCATTCCGCGAAAGCATACGCATAGAATCCGACACTGAAGTGTGCGACCCGGTCGTACATATTCCGTTCGAAACCGAAGAGGTCATTGAACCAGCCAAATGGGACGCGCTCGAAGGTAAAGTGGCCACCAATCGTATGTAAGAAGACGAGAATACTCATGAGCCCGTACGCGAGCGGTGAAAAACGGATACCCTTCCAGTAAAGGATTCCGAGGATGAGAACAATACCAACAATCGGAAGATTTTCAGCAACCCATACCGTTCGGTCGTATGGATCAAAGGCGAGGGCGGCAAAGAGTCCCGTGTATGCTCCAAGAAGAAGCTTCGGGAAAAAACCAGTCGATAATTGCATATACATCTCTTACCAAGGGAGCCAGGAATGTGGCTTACGATAAACTTTTCCGGACCGACTGCCATTATACACCCCTTGTTCAATCGTCAAAATCCCATTGACGATCAGATAGTCTACTCCCTTTGCGTACTGGTAGGGATTTTCGAGCGTAGCGGTATCGCTGATATGTGCCGGATCAAAGATGACGATATCAGCAATATTCCCCACTTTCAGAACCCCCCTCCCCTCGAGTTTGAATTTTTTCGCCGGCTTGCCGGTCATCTTATGCACGGCTTCCTCCCATGATAACGCGTGTGCCTGTCGGACGTATTCAGAAAAAACCCTGGGGAAGGTCCCAAAGTTCCGCGGATGAACATGGTCACCCGTATTCCCATGATCGATATGATAACCTGAACCATTCGTACTGATGATAGAGAATGGATGCTGGATGGCTTTTTTCACGTTCTTCTCAGAGAGTGTCTCGATTGAGACGATGGCCCGACCCTCACTTGCCAGAAGGACATCGATCACCACCTCTTCCGGTGGCTTACCGTGGAGGATCGCGATTTCGGAAATCTTCCGCCGCGAAAGCATTTTGTTCAAGTTCGTCACCGCGAGCACCATCGATGAGTAGTCGATTCCGCCTTTCCTCATTTCGGCAACGACCGCCTCGCGCACTTTCGCATCCCGGAGCCGCGCCAACATAAGCTTGGCACCATTTTCAGTGATCCAGGTCGGAAGAAAAGTGTAGAGCACTGATCCAGTACTCGTATACGGATAGACGTCGAAACTGATATCGAGCTGATTCAAAGCGGCCGTTTCGATAAGATTGAAAGCCTCATCCATGAGATGCCAATTTTTCTTGCCAACCGCTTTCAGGTGAGAGATATGAAGTGGTACCTCGGATTTCCGCGCCACCGTCACCGCCTCCTCCACCGCCCTCACCAGGCCCTCGCCTTCGTCACGGACATACGTCGCGTAGACCCCTTTCTGATCGTGAACCAGCTCCACAAGTCGAAGAATTTCATTGATGTGCGCTCCGCGGGCATGCGTATACAAGAGTCCAGTCGAAAATCCGATCGCGCCTTCGCGGAGCGCTTGCTTCAAAAGCTTCTCCATTACCTCGACTTCCGCATCATGAATGGGGCGTGTCTCATCTTTCATCGCTCCGCGACGGAGTGTCCCATGACCGACAAGTGTTGCGAAGTTGACCGATGTCCGACGTTTGTCGACAGCAGAAAAAAACTCCTTCATCGTCAACCAGTTGAAATTGATCCGACTGACATCAGTCCATTTCTGGATCGAACGGATGATATCGGGACGCGTCAGCGGAGCGAGCGAAGAGCCAGAATTTCCACCGACGATAGTCGTCACTCCCTGGTAGAGTAAGCTCTCGAGTGACGGATGGCCGAAGAGTTCCCAGTACGTGTCCGCATGGTTATTGACGTCGATAAATCCTGGTGCGATATATTTCCCCGTCGCATCAATCACCTGTTCTGCTGCTCCGTCAACATTCCCGAGCGCGACAATCGTGTCTTCTTGAATTGCAAGATCACCCTGAAACATCGGCTCGCCGGAGCCGTCGATCAGCGTGCCATGCTTGATAAGGACGTCATACATAACCGCCCGAGCATTTTTTTGTTTTATCCAATCAAAGCCGCCATTTCAACAAGGCGGTTCGAGTAGCCCCATTCGTTATCATACCACGCGACCACTTTCACGAGATCACCATCAATTACCTTCGTCAGTGATAAATCGACGATTGATGAGTGCGGGTTGCCGATGAAGTCCGATGAGACCAGCGGTTCGTCGGTGACAGCAAGCACATGGGCGTAACGCGGATTACGACTCGCTTCAGTGAGTGCCTCATTGATCTCTTCAACTGTTGTTTTCTTCTTCAGAACGAAGGTGAAATCAGTAAGCGATACGACAATGGTCGGGACCCGGAACGAAAGACCATCGAATCGTCCAGCGAGTTCGGGCATGACCTGCGTCACTGCGATCGCTGCGCCCGTCGTCGTCGGCACGATATTCTGGGCAGCGGCACGAGCTCGGCGCAAGTCCTTGTGGGGGCCATCCTGGATGCTCTGGTCAGCAGTATATGAATGAATCGTGCTCATCAGTGCCTTATCGATGCCAAAGCGGTCATGAAGGACCTTCGCGACCGGCGCGAGCGAGTTTGTTGTGCAGGATGCGTTCGAGATGACAGTCTCGGCCGCATAGCCATCGGCATTCACGCCGATAAGAAAAGTCGGCACCGAGCCGTCATCCCCCTTCGACGGAGCCGAGAGGACGACGCGCTTCGCACCGGCAGTCAGATGCTGAGCTGAGGAGTCCTTGTCAGTAAAACGGCCAGTGCACTCGAGCACGACATCGACATCGTATTCTTTCCAGGGAAGTTTGAGCGGATCCGGTTCGGCAAAAACCGGGTATTCTTTGCCGTCAACAATCAGTTTCTTCTCTCCTGCTACGACCGTCCTGGCATAGGCTCCATAGGCCGTATCATGCGACAGAAGGTGAGCGAGTACGCCCGCTTCTGTCAGATCATTGATAGCGACTACCTCAAGATCTTGCTTTTCAAGCGCAATTTTGAAAGCGGCACGGCCGATCCGTCCGAAACCATTGATCGCAATCCGCTTCATTTCTTTTTCCATAGGCATGACTTTTTTTATTTATGCTTTCCCAGTCGAACCAAAAAGATCCATTTTCGCCTTCACTGCCTCGCGAAAAGCTTCTCGCGCCGGCATGAGGATTTTCCGGATATCGACAGCCTCATTCGTTGGCAAGGTTTCACGCAACGTATTGATGAAGGCGGTTTTAGTAGCGGTCTCAACATTAAAGCAGGCAACTCCGAGACCGATGACCTTCGCAACTTTCTCCCCCTCCCAGTCAGAAGCTCCATGCAGCACGAGGGGAATTTTGATCCGCTCGTGGATCGCCTTCAGCCGATCGAAATCAGGTTCCAGTCGCTCCGGGAACGAACCATGAGCGTTGCCGATACCAACCGCGAGTGTGTCCACACCTGTGTCCCTAACATAGGCATCTGCCTGCGCCGGATTCGTCATGTACTTGTCCCAGTCCATATGTTCGATATCGGATACTTCGCCCTTGTAAGGGACATTGCCGAGTTCCCCTTGCACGGTTGCACCTTTCGATCGGGCTTCCTCGACGATCATCGCCGTCGCTGCCTTGTTTTCCTCGTAGGGTAAAGTGGAAGCATCCATCATCACTGATTTGAAGCCAATCGCAAGCGCTTCACGAACAACAGCCAGATTCCGGCCATGATCCAGATGAATCGCCAGTGGGATATCGGGAAAGTAAAAATCGGCGATGTTCTTCACGAGGTGATACATCGCATGACCACCACCGTACTGGAATGTCTTTTCTGTCATCTGTACGATGACTGGCGATCGGCGATCGGCAGCTGCTTCGAGGATAGCCCACGTTGTCTCAAGATTGACGGTATTGAACGCACCGACCGCATAGCCGTTCTCTTGTGCTTCGGTCAGGATTTTCTTGGCTGAAATGAGCATAGTGATTATGATTGGAGATTCGTGAAATAAGCATCTGCCTCAGAAAGCATCTTCACGAGCTCGCGCGGATAGAGACTCTCCCCTCCAACGAGCACCCCCGACATCTCCGCTTCCCAGGAGACCGCCGCAAGCGTCGCCGCCTTGACCGATCCACCATAGATAACAGAAACTCGCTCAGCGAATGCCGGATCGTACAACTCGGAAAAGAGCTTGCGGAGATAGACCTTCACCTGAAGGATATCAGCTGTGGCCGGTGTCATACCCGTTCCGATTGCCCAACGGGGCTCATAGGCAAGGATAACGCGTTCGGCGAAAAGCGAGGAAAGTCCCGTGTAAATCGTCCGGACCGACTGTTCAATAACTCCGGTTGTCTCTTCGCGCTCGCGCTCCTCCATTGTTTCTCCAATGCAGACAATCGGCGTAATTCCCTCCTTCAGGGCGAGTCGAGCCTTTTTTGCGACTAACTCGTCCGTTTCGCCGGCATACATACGCCGCTCGCTGTGGCCGAGAATTACGTGTGTGACGCCAGCATCGCGGAGCATGAGAGGCGATATCTCGCCGGTAAAAGCACCCTTCGTCTCCCAACCCATATTCTGTGCAGCGAGCGAGAATCCGGGTGGGAGATTTTGAAAGCGATTCATATGGATGGCCGGCGGAGCGATGATTCCCCGTGCATGCGCGAAGGTTTTACCGGCTGATTCGCGGCGGAGCTGCGACACGTACTCGTCGCATTCCTCGCGCGACAGCAGATTCATCTTCAGATTACCAATGACGGAGAAAGGAGCCATAGATTAATCGCTCGCGAGCTGTTTCCGGAGAAACACCGCTGCTTTTTCTGGTTCAATCGATGAGATCTCGATACCGGTCGAAAGTTCGAATCCGGCCCAGGTAGAGGTGTGGGGAGCGATCTCGATATGCCACTGGAAATACGGGTAGTCACGTCCGTCGCAGGGTGCGGTGTAGAGGTAGAAATTATAAGCCGGATCGCCAAGACCTTTATAAATTGCTTGCAGTGCCTTCTGGAGCGCATCACCACAGCTATACTTCTCCTTATCAGTGATACGCTCGAAATACGGGTTGGGCCGCTTACCGACGACCCAGAGCTCGAAGGCGACCCGAGAAGCATAGGGCACAAAAACGACAAAGTCATCATTCTCATAGACGAGCCGCTTCTTCTTCTCGAGCTCGTGCTCCACCATCACACCATAGACGCGCTGGTGATGACTGCGATGAAAGCGCCCGGCACCAGCGAGAATCGATTCGACATACGGCGACACAACTGGTATCGCCATGAGCTGCGAGTGCGGATGAGGGACCGAGGCACCGGCCTCTTTCCCATGATTATGAAAAATCTGGATATAATTCACACCCGCTTTGTTCATAAGCGCGACATACCGGTCTTGATAGGCATCGAGAAGCTCTGCTACCTGCCAGGTTTCCATGAGCGCGATATGGCGCTTGTTGTCGCGCGTCACGATCACCTCATGGTAGCCGACTCCCGACATGCCGAAATACGGCCCCTCTGCAAGCGACTTCCCGCGGCCACCACCTGAAACCGCCGGGTACTTGTTCGGAAAGACGCGCAGACTCCAGTCACCGTCCGGTCGCATATAAACGAGAACGTCTTCCTCTTGGCCGCTCGCTTTCGGATCTTCGAAGATATCGACGCCTTCTTCGGCATCTGCCCGGGGCGGCGCGACAAAATCATCCGGCCGCCTGGACCGGGCGGTCGCGATGATGACCCAATCGCCGGTCACGATATCTTGCCTGAGCTCGGAGGCCGGCTTCTCATTGTGATGGTCTTTCGCTGACATGTTTGTGTGTGTTCTTTTTTTGCCTTGCCCTACGCGCCACGCTTGTAGTCACCGATTTTGTACTGGCCGGTCATGAGCCGCCACTTTGTCTTGAAGAGATCGATGAGCACCTGAATGAAGCCATTCGGCCCCGTCAGACTTACCGTCGATCCCTCCTCGTTCATCCAGCGTACGGGCACCTGCTTCACCTTAAAGCCGAGTTTCTCGGCAAGAATGATGAGTTCGAAATCGAAGCCGAAGCGATCGACAACCATACGGCTCGCGATAGCCTCAGCCGCCTTAGCCGAAAGCATCTTGAAACCGCACTGAGTATCAGGATAGCTCCAAAGACCGAGAACAATGCGGATGAGCCAGTTCCCTCCTTCACCCATGATTTCGCGATGGCGTGGCTGGTGTACTTGAACGAAAGCACCTTCGATCTTGCGCGAACCAATCACGACATCATAGCCTTCAGTGAACGGTGGCAGGCAGGCATCAAGGTGTGTGATGGACGTCGAGCCATCTGCATCGAGGAAGGCACGGTACTCGCCCTTGCCCTCGAGAAGGAGCTGCCGTACCACAGCGCCTTTACCGCGGTTCTCCTTATTTTCAATCACACGCAGATGAGGAATGGAGAGCGCGTAATTGCGCGAAATCTCAGCCGTATTGTCTGGCGAACCGTCGACAGCAACAATAATTTCGTAAGTGAATGATTTTCCTTTCAGGAACCGGTCAATCTCGAGCAGATTATGCCCGATGCGTTCACCTTCTTTATATGCAGGAATCAAGACCGACAGGTACGGGGTCTCCATAGAATACAATCAAATCTTATACCTGAATTGTAGCATAGAGGGAGAGAGGTTTTCTATCCCCTTCCTCAATCAGCGTTAGACTACCGGGGACTCCTTCAATATCCCAGACGAAAGCCAAGCAGTTGGCCTTCTTATCACTCCTCCACTTTATTCAGTCGGGCTGCCGGGAATCGAACCCGGCCTACGTGCACCCCATGCACGCGTACTGCCGATATACTACAGCCCGTATTGCCGCACTAGTTCACCATTAAAAGCAGAGTGAGGATATCAAACTGGCGACAAAATGAAAAGGAGTCCCTTTTGAGGACTCCCCCTTGCGCTGCCTTGCAGCTTGGGCTACAACCGGCCTGGCCGGCGACCCCAGTAGTTGTCGCCGAGCGAAAGGACGGCCTCGCTGATCCCAATCTTCGGACGAGACCCTGCAGCCTGATCATCGCCCGAGACGGTGGCAGCGTCGTTGGCCGACTGAGGCGGACGCAGTGACATCGTTCTGTCGGTGCTATCCAAAACGAGAAGGGGGCGATCGATACCCCGACTCGATTGTTCTTGGTTCATGATGTGGCTCTCCTGAAAGGACAAAAAGGCGAAAGGAACTGAAATCTGCTGTGGCAAGTATGCCGTACCCCAGCTATCGCGCCAGATGTACGCCCCCATCCTACACCCACTCTCTTTTTATGCAAGAGGCCATAAAAAAAGAGCCTGTCAAGGCTCTTTTTGAAAATAATCGTGCTCCTTACTCGAGGATGCCATCAAGGTTCACATCGTAGAGAATTTGTTCCTGGACGAGGCGGTATTTGAGGATATCGGACGGTTCGAACCAGATCGGAATCTCACGCTCAGCCTCTTCCGGACTATCGGAACAATGTACCAGATTGCGGACCGCACGATTATCGATCGAGGAAAGCGCGTAGGAGTCGACCGTCATGTCTCCGCGGATGGTGCCGACATCGGACGTCGTCGGTTCGGTGCCGCCGACGAGCTTCTTCACGATCGCGACCGACTGATTGCCCTCGACGATGAAGGCGAGCACGGGGCCGGAAGTGAAGAAATCGACGTTCGCCTGGATGATATCCTTGCCGTACTCCATCGCCTCCTTCTCGATCGGGAGATTCTGCGCCTTGCGGTCTTCGACGACGCGCGTTCCTTTCTTCATGAACCAAGCTTCGTCTTTGTTGTAGTGCGCCCAGCACTGTTCAGCCTTCGGGACAACGAGCCGCATCGCGACGAATTTGAGCCCGGTATTCTCGATCCGGCTGATGATAGTCCCCATGAGCGAGCGCTGGATAGCGTCCGGCTTCAGGATGACGAGGGAAAGTTCTTTCTTCGGGTGGGCGGCCATAACGTCGGTACGATAAAGACAATTAACAACAAGTATATTATGACATGGAAACTCTTCGGAAACAATATGAAACGAGTCTCTCTCTGTCCGCGACAGTATACTCGTCTTTAGCCACTTTGGCAAGATTCAAAAAATGTACACTTTTTTTAATTTATTCCTGACGGTCGCAGCGATTCGTCTCAGTCAAGCACCGGTACATAATATCGCCACCCATGTCCGTCCGAAAAATGCTCACGCCATGTGCCAAGAGCCGTTCGAGAACGGACGGGTGCGGATGGCCATAACTATTGTTCCCCACCGAGATAACCGCCTCTTTCGGTTTGACGAGCTCGAGCAACGCGTCGCTCGTCGAATACTGCGATCCATGGTGTCCAACCTTGAGGACCGTCGCCGGTCCGAGGTCCGGGATGAATCGTTCCTCGTCTGGCAAATCCCCCGTGAGAAGGAAACTTGTTTCTCCGAAAGAGAAGCGACTAACGACGCTTCCCTCATTTGTTTCCGGAGTATCCACCGGAATCAGTGTGAAAGGAAAAATGATATCAAGTGCGCCGCCTCTCGGGAGTGCAAGATTGGTGCCGCGCACCGCTGGAAAAGTCCGGGACTCCTCGCGCTCCAGATCGCGATAGAAAAGAAACGCCGACTTCGTGTCTGTCCGTGCACCCGTATCGAGCACGGTCTTCACCCGGTAGCGCTCGAGGAGCGAGGAGAGGCCGCCGACATGATCGGCATCAGGATGGGTCGGGATGAGCGTTTCGATGGTCCGATCGTAGAACGGGATATGCCGGCCGAGCCGGGAGAGGAGGAGTTGACCATCGCGGCCGCCATCGATGACAATCTGGTTCATCCCCTGCGAAATAAGGGTCGCATCCCCCTGCCCGACTGAAAGGAAAACAATTTTGGTCTCGTCAGAATTCTGACGGATAAGCAGAATCCACAGTCCGAAGACAGCGACCAACCCGAGAAGGAAGAGTATAAAAACAGTTTTAGTGATCCATCCCCAATACATAGCGCTTGCGGAAATATTCGAGCAGGAGAACCGTAGCAGCAAGTCCGGCATACCAAAGTAGCGCAAAAGAAGCGGGCATGTCGAGACCCTCGAGACTCGCGCCTGGAATGCGGGCGAGTCCTTCCGCTAGCCGGATGATCGCGGTGAGCGGCAGCCAGACGAGCGGAGTGATGAAGATGCCAAGTGCTGGGACAAGTCCCGAGAGAACGACAGCCCCGATGCCGATAAACATCGCGATCGGAACGAGCGGGAGAACGAGTGCATTCGCGAACGGTGCTACGACTGAGAACGTGCCGAATGTCGAGACGACGATGGGTAACGTGAAGAGTTCAATAACGATCGTCGTGAGAAAAAGTGCCGCGACCTTGCCGTACCACTGACGGAAGAACGCGAACGTTTCGAAAGAGCGGGAGAAGATGAGAAGCGCCAGCGTCGCGAGAAATGATAGCTGGAATCCGACATCGTAGCGGATGAGGAGCGGATTAAAGAAGAGCATACCCGCACCAGCAATCATGAGTCCATTCCACGAAGCCGCCGGCCGGCCGAAAAAATATGCCCCGAATGCGAGCCAGGCCATGAGTGCGGCACGAAGCGACGCGGCCGAACCGTCGATGACAAGGAGGAAGAAAGCGAGTCCGATGATAGCAACGGCCACCGCCCATTTGCGCCAGGCGCCGAAAATGAGTGAGAAGACGACCAGGCCTTCGGCGACGATGCTCATGTTGTATCCTGACACCGCGACGATGTGCGAGAGTCCGGCTTGAGCGAACGCTGCTTTCGTCTCGGGAGCAAGCGTATCGCTTCCGCCGACAAGTAGCCCCGAGAGGAGTCCGGCCTCCGGCTCCGGTACGATATCAGCGATAGCCCTGCGGAAACCGGATTGGATGGTCGCGAATAATTTCCGAAGACTGAAGCCGGTACTCGGCAAAAGTTCCGCTGTGCCGGCCCGGTCGCACGCGTACCCGACGCCGCGGCTTGCCAGCAGGCTTCGGTAGTCGAAACCAGGCTCGAAATTCTTCGGCCGTGAGAGCATACACTCGAAAGCGACTTCTTCTCCCGGCAAAGCAGCCATATCGATCGGGGCCCGGTAGAGGATATCGCCGCCATACCAGTCCTCATCCAGAGGACGAAGCGTCACCGGCCGATAGAAGACCTTCACTTCGCCTCGTTCGACGATTTCAACCGCACCGGAAAAGCCGATTGTTTCAGGCAGTCTTTGCCAGCGATCGAAAGCCTGCTGATAAAAAAATATCCCGCTGGAAAGAGCGAGGAGGCCGATGAAGCTGAAAAAAGTTTTCCGCCGGTCAGGAAAGAGGCTCCGCACGATGATGATGCCGACCGCAGCGAGCAAGAGAAGCATGACGGCCCGCTCCCCGGTCCAAGCAGCCAGTCCCATGCCGGCAAAAAGCCCGATCGTACTGCTCGTCACCCACCTCGACATATGATTCCTGCTTACCCGTTACGGCCGATGATGCCAGGAATTTTGTTTTACTGCTCGAATTTTTCCAACGCCCGTCGGAACCCCCGCGCGCTGCCGAATGACTGATAGACGCTCGCGAAACGGATGTAGGCGACCTCGTCCACATCCTTCAGCTTCTCCAGGACGATTGTCCCGATATCGCGGCTCGCGATCTGGTTCTTCTTCGCTTTCTCCGCGATAGTGTACTCGATCGCGCCGAGAAGCTTCTCGAGCCGGTCTTCCGTCATCGGCCGTTTCTCGAACGCTTTCCGGAGGCCTGCCTCGATCTTCTTGCGTTCATACGGCTGATGTTGGCCGTCCTTCTTGATGACCGAGACCCGGAAAAGTTCGGCCTGCTCATACGTCGAAAACCGAGCAAGGCACGAGAGGCATTCGCGGCGGCGACGGATGACCCGGCCTTCGAGCGTCTCGCGCGAGTCCGTCACTTTGGATTCGGGATGATTGCAGAATGGGCAGCGCATACGGCAGGAAAAATAGCTTGTCCCTCACTCTAGCAAATCGAGCCAAAAAGAAAAGGCCGTCCGGTGTTGCCGGGCGGCGGTACGGGAACGGCCCGCAAAAGCTCATTCGGGCGGATGAGCAGTCTCAGGAAAGGCCCGGGTGATGATCGCTTTGAGCGCGGCGGATGTCAGCGGCTTCGTGAGGTAGCCGACCGCACCGCGGAGGATGGCCGCTTCGCTGTAGAGCTGTTCCGGATGTGTACTCATGACAAGCACCGGGATGGGGCGAAGCGCCGGATCCTCCTTGATGGCCCGGAGCAGCATGAAGCCGTTCATCCCCGGCATGTTGATGTCGCTGATGACGAAGCTGTAACGCTTCGCCCGGAGCATCTGGAGCGCTTCTTCGCCGGATGCCGCCGTATCAGGCGGCGGATAGCCGAGACCCTCGAGCATGATGGCCGTCAGCCGGCTGAGATCCGGATAGTCGTCGACGACCAGGAACTTCAATTCGGCAGTGTTCATGATTCCCTCCCCTAGCTTCAAGCCGCGTTCGCCAAGACCGGCGGCACGCGGCTCCGCAGCCACTGGTCGATGGCGCCCGTGTCGATCGGCTCGTCCAGATAGCTCGGGCAGCAGGTCGGACCGATCGGACGGGCCCGGAGCGAGCGATAGAACGGAACGAACTCGAAGCGGTCGAGGAAATCGATGAGCTCGGCCACGAACGCCTGATCATCGGGCTTCGGCAGATCGATGAGGACTGTGAAGAGCCGTGCACCCGCTTCGCCCGTGTCATGGACGAGCGAGTACAGATACACCGCCCCGCGATCGCCGGCATTCGGCGAAGGGCAGGCGTACACGAAGTACTCGACATCCTCCTTCACATGGTCAGTCGGCGTATCGCCGAACGCTCGGCGGATGAGGAGACGGCAGAAAAGCCGCTTGTCCCCATCGAAACAGTCGCGGATGGCGGCGAGCACGCGCTCACCTGTCTCGCGGTCGGTGATGAAATACCGCTTCAGCGTCGCTGTCATGGCAGTCTCCCCTTGTTAAGCTACCGTCCACATGGACAGCTCAAAATACTCTATTCTCACTGCTTTGTCCATACGAAAACCCGAGGGACTGCCTCGGGTCTATCGCTCTTTTATCAGAGCTACCTGGTCAACTTGAGGGTCGAGAGAATCGCATCGAACCGACCGTCACCAAAAACCGCATCGAGAATATAATATCGAGACCCAACTTTTGCAAAGTAACCCGACCGATCCCCCATCCCAGGATCGCTAAACTCTTTGAATACTGTGCCGTCAATTCTTTTCTCATCACCCATCATTCTATCTTCAGGTCCATCAAGAAGCCGCTTATCCAACGACACGTAGATGTGCATCAGAAACCCATCATCCTCACTCAGCGGACTGACATGGAGTGACTCAAACACAACTGGCTTGCCATCTTTTATTTGACCCAACTCCTGTCTCCCAAAATCACTTACCTGAAAATCTTTCGGATAACGAAACTCGAGTCCGTACTTTGCATTTTTATATGTCTTCCAGTCATCCGCTACAACAACGGGCTCCGCTTGTTTGTTAGTGGGAACCACAGGAGTGATTGATTCTGTCAGTTTTGTGATCCCTGATTGAAAATCATTCGAAACCGAAACGGGTGATTCAATCTCATTGATCTCAGCGACGTTCCGGTCGAAGAGCGAAGCAGAATAGAGAAAAACCGCCGCGAGAAAAAGTATCGTCAGTCCGGCGGAGAGGAATCGCCTTTGTTTCTGTTCGGTATCCATAACTACTGTCACTGTATCAAAGTACGTATAAAAAAGAAAAAGGCCGGGCATTCTCGTTTGAGATTGCCCGGCTGTGCGGTTTCAGGCGACTACCTGAATCGGTATCGACCACGGCAGGACAGCCTGGACATCGCCGCCGCGCGGGTTTCGCGGCCGGTCGAGGTGCCACACCCCTTTCTTGTAGTACGACTTGCTGTCGATCGCGCCGCCACACTTGGCATAAGCGGGGCAGAGTTCGGGAATGGCAGCATTTTTCCAGCAACCAGTGCAGCACCGGTTGCCGAGAAACCAGATCGCGTGCGAGAGCTCGAGGCGATCGATACGGAGACGGTCGGCCACCTGACACAGGAGCGGCCGGGCGATCCGCTCGAGCTGCTCGTTCACGATCGTGCCGGTACCACTGACGATACCCGTCGAGATGAGGAATCGCTGGACATGGACATCAACCGGGAAGGCGTCCTTCGGAAGATCGATGACCCCGAGCTCGTGGAGATAGAACGAGTAAAGGGACAAGATCTTCGGTCCGAAACCCGGTATGGGGTCTTCCTTCGATGAGCGCTTGAACGCGAGCACGTCATCGATGCGCCCGTCCCCGAACTGATAGAGCCGCTTCGGGTCACCATCGAGAGTCGTGAAGAGGGTCTCGGCAGAACGTGGCCAATACGCTGCCGACTGTCCCGGACTACCGACTTTGACGAGTCGGAGCTTGGCCTCGATCGTTTTCGGCTTCATCTGCCCCGCGACCGACGTATAGAGACGCGGCCACTTGGCATGGAGCCGGACATGGCTCGCATACACACGTTCGCTCTCTTCGCGCCGATCCGTCATGGTCGCAAGGAAGAGCCACTGCTGATGCCGCAAACTGCGACGCGTCATCCCCGACGGCACATGCCGCTGCTGGACCGCATCCTGCTCTCGAGAGACGTATCGGAAGAGTCCTCCGCTTTCGATCCAGGCAGTGTTGATCTCGCTGATGATGCGCTCTGCCCGCTCTTCATCAACCTCGATGTCATAACGAGCAGTCGTAAACCTCATGAGACCTCCAAGTAGAGAGAACGGCTGGCGAGAGAATGGGTATTGATCCACGCTTCCGACCAGCCGGTAAACGACGCGAATCGCTCGCGTCAGCGTTCTGCCGGCTTCTGGCCAGCTACTTGCATCACAGCCTGTCTCACCGATCTGGCACCTCGCGCACCCTTGATCCCATCGATGATTTGCGGGGCGAGGTTTTTGGCGACGTCGAGCGTCCGACCGACCGCCGCTACTGCCGCTCCGCTCGCCACCTTCGGTATGCCACCTTCGGTATGGAGACGGGCCACGACCCGAAGCTGCTGTTCGCCGACTCGGACGGTCGTTGCGAGCTGGCTCGCTGCCGTCTGTTGGGCACCGGCAAAAGCATCTTGCATGGAAAGTTCGAAGATCTCTCCCTGGCCCTGGAGGACCCGGATCTGATCGCTCACCCAGGCCGCCGCCCGCTTCGCCGTCTTGTACTGCGAGATGAGCACGTACGCGAGATGCATCAGCTCCGATTCATCGAACGGCTTCCCTGCTTCGATCCGAGCCTCCTGCAGACGAGCGAGCTCGCAGAGGAGTGTATAGGCGATCCCCTTCTTGAACTCTTTGTTCGGCAAGACGAGCTGTTGCACTCGGATCGGCAGTACCGTAAAGCGGATGCAGCGGCGAATGAACTCCGACTTCTTGCCCAGGCTCCGGGCGAACTTGGCGATCGTGAGCTCGGGATCCTTCTTCTTCGCTTCCCGCCAGAACAGCGTGATGAAGCGCGCCTCGTTATCAGGTGGTACTTGCTCATGGATGTTCTCGTGGTACTGCATGAGCAGCGCCTCCGAGAAAGAGCTCTCGAAATGGAGACGGGCATAGAACGTCGTGCGACCCGCCATCTCGACCGCCTTGAACCGCCGGTGGCCGGCAGCGAGAAAGAGGAAGAACTCTTCTCCCTTCTCTTCGATGTAAACCGACGCGAATTTTGCCAGCCGGTAGCGTGCCCCCCACATCTCGTTGATCTTCCTGAGATAGTCTCGCGCTCCATGAGCATTGAGCGCGACGACCAGTCCGGGGGTATGTTGGCCCACAGCACTGATGCTATCGGCCAGGTCACTGAGACCGACAAGCGACATCCGCGAGCGCATCTGCAACAAGACGCCAATGGATTCGCGCGGCAAGTTGACATCATACGTCCCTTTCGGAGGACGCGCCGTCATTTTTTCCAGACTGACTTTCATGGCTTCCTCCGAGAGGGTTGAAAAGATTGTTAAGAGAACGATGGTTCAATCTATCAGAAAACAGCCGAATGCAGAATATTGCCTTCGTCCCGCTTCTATTGTGTAAAAAGACCGGATTTTGCCCGGTCGAAGCAAGAAAAAGCCGTCCGGGGTTGCCGGGCGGCGGGGCGGAGAAATCTCCGGTAGCGGTTCAGGCCTGGGCGGCCAGCTTCTGGAGGATCTTCTGGATCTTCTCCTCGAGGGTCGCTTTCGTGAAGGGCTTCACGATGTAGCCGGCGGCGCCCGACTGGGCGGCGAGGACGATGTCCTCCTTCCGCGCTTCGGCCGTGACCATGAGCACCGGCAGATGCTTCAGGGCCGGATCGCCCTTGATGGCCCGAAGCAGGTCGAAGCCGTTCATGTTGGGCATGTTGATGTCCGAGATGACGAAGTTGTACTCGCCGCTTTGGAGCATGCCGAGCGCGACGACGCCGTCTTCGGCCTCGTCGGCATGATGGCAATCCATTTCCTTGAGCAGGCCGCGGATGATGCGGCGCATCGTCGAGAAGTCGTCGACGATGAGAAACTTCAGGTCGGTGGCGTTCATGTGCGATCTCCTTCAGACGGTTGATTGATGACATGCCAGCTCGAGCGAGAGCTCGCGCTTTGCCCACTCGATGTACAGCACATCGAGAAAACGCATTTTCTGGTTGAGGACAGCGCGCCGAGCGAGCGTCACTTCATCTCTCGCGCCGAGCACTGTATCGCGCACCTGGAGCGCTCGCACTTCGCCATTGGTCCAGGCTTCGAGCGTGACGATCTCCGGCGGACGAAACACACTCTCCGTGAGCTGCTTGAGCTTTCTGGCCAGATCCGGTTGGAGTATTTTTCCCATAATCATCTCCTCTCGTTGTTCAAAGCACCATCGCTTGGTGTTGCCGGGCAGCGCTTGGGGGTGGGGTGACAGACTGACTACACGGTCCTGGGAAGCGTCTGGCTCATCTTGGGCCGATGATCGCGGAGCTTCCGCTTGAGCCCTTTCAGGGTCAGTCGATATTCGTAGAGCGAAGACTCGACGTCACCCTCGTGTGGCTGGCTCTCAATGAAACCCTCATCTTCGAGCTGCTCCAGGTCGCTGTAGAGAACGGCCAGACCACCAGTTCCAACTCGCTCGTACATTTCCTTCCGGAGCTGGAGCGAGGTCTTCCATTCCTGCCGGTCGAGGAGCTCCAGCCACACGAAACGGTTCGGAATGCGGATCCGCTGGTAGAGGTAGCTGAAGAAAGCGAGAGCGAAGAACAAGATGATCACGCCCAGGATGAAGAAGAGAGTGATGGTGGCATTATCCATGCGCTGCCCTTTCGGAAAGAACTTGTCCAAAAGCGGACAGCAAAAAATATCATCTTTTACTCCTCTTGTCTACCCGCAAGGAAACCAAAACCCGAGATAATGTCTCAGGTTATTTTATAAAAAAGAAAGGGCCCAGGTCGCTGCTGCGGCTCGGGCCCGGACACACTCCCTGTCATCTCAAGGCATCGGCCTGAAGGCGAGCGACCAGGACACGACCTCGGTGATGGGAACTGTGGCATTGCCGTCGGCGTGAATGTACTCGCTCTGAAAGCGTACCGACTCGGCAAGCCACCCGAGCAGTCGGCGGTCGAGCCGATCGATTCGGCCCAGGCCGCGGTCGCAGCCCATGTTCCTCGCCAAGAGGCCGAGCGCGGTGTCGACCATCTGTTCCTCTTCGAAAGAGAACACGAGATAGCGCGCCGGATCAGCCGGAGGCATTTCCTGGCGCCAGGCAGACAACTGCTCCGCGAGCGAAGCTTCCGTGAAGAGCTTCAGGCTGCCCGCTTCGCGAACGAGGGAATAGGCACCATTCTTGAATTCGACAATCTTCATGGCAAAATCCTCTGCTGTGTTGGAAAAAGAATGGCTTTCGGTGCCACTCCGACAAAAAAACTCGTCCTGAACGGACTTCACAAAATACGTCTTTCTCTCTGTTTTGTCAATGTAAAAAAAGAAAAGGCCGCTCGGTGTTGCCGGGCGGCACTTTGGGTTTGACTCCGAGGAGCCGGTACTAGATCCGGAAGTTTCCGGTAAAGACTGACCAGTGTTTCATCTTGGTTCCGAAGAACCATTCGAGGAACTCCAGTCGGTTCGGCAGTCCATGGATATGTCCCTTGTTGGAACTGAACATGCACATGATGCCTGTCTTCTTGGGCGGATCGAAGCGCTTCTCGCCTTCAGGAACCCGCCCGGTCATGAAGCCATCCTCGTTGTAGACCACGACCGGCGGATTGCCACCATGGACCGTCGAGCCAACTTCGCGGATGTCCACCATACGGAATCCCTTTTCACGGGCGATGGCCACGATGTGAGGATTGATTTCCGGACGATGGGAATCGAAAACAAATACCGGTTGGAACATGAAGTTCTCCGATCTGATGCTCCATGCCTGAGCAGCAGAATGTCAATGAAGGGAGGCAGCCCCTATGTCAGGTGAGGAATTCACCCAACGTACAATAATAGCATAAAATGACTATTTTGTCTATATCCAAAAGAAGGCTTCGGGAAGCCCTATTCTCCCCTCTTTTTAGGCCAGAAAAAGAAAAAGCACTCCTCTCGGAGCGCTTGGCACATTATTTCTTCATTTTGCGGCGGATAAACGCCGGGATCTCGAGGTCTTCTTCCTCGACGATGTCCTTCGATTCCTGCCGGAGGCCAAAGCTCTTCGGCTGGATCTTCTCTTCGATGATGAGCGGAGTCGGCTCGATCTTCCGCGAGGTGAAGGTCAGGGGCGCTTCGAGTTCCTCGGCCTCGGCGGCCGATTCATCACGGCGGTAGTTCTGATTGTAAGTCGAAGTTGGTGTCTGATTCTGCGGCTGGCTGTGCGTGAGCGAACCGATGGTCGGATTGGGCTTGGCGCGGTTCACCAGACCGATGGGCATCTCCTGAATCTTGCCGGAATCAAAGCCAGTCGCAACGACGGTAATCTGGATGTCACCCTTCCGGATCTGTTCGTCCACCACGGCACCGAAGATGACTTTCGCGTTCGGATCGATATTTTCCGTGATGATATTGGCGGCCTCGTTGATTTCGAGCATGCCGACGTCGGTCGAGCCAGAGATATTGAAGAGTACGCCCTTGGCGCCATCGATCGAGAGTTCGAGGAGTGGACTATTGATCGCGGCCCGGGCAGCCTCGACAGCACGATTCTCGCCGCTGGCGATACCGATACCCATGAGAGCCGAGCCGGAGTCCTGCATGATGGCCCGGACGTCGGCGAAGTCGACGTTCACGATACCGGGACGAGTGATAAGATCGGAGATCCCCTGCACACCCTGGCGGAGCACATCGTCGACGATGCGGAAGGCAGAGATGAGCGTGGTCTTGCGGTCGATGATGGAAAGAAGTTTGTCGTTCGGGATAGTGATGAGGGTATCGACGCGGTCCTTCAGGTTATTCAAAGCTTCGTCGGCGATCGCACGGCGTTGGGATCCTTCGAAGGCGAACGGTCGGGTGACGACACCGACGGTGAGCGCGCCGAGTTCTTTGGCGGTTTCCGCGACAATCGGGGCTGCACCGGAACCGGTGCCACCACCGAGGCCACAGGTGACGAACACCATGTCGGCACCTTTCAGTACTTCCTGGATCTCATCGCGGTTCTCTTCCGCTGCCTGACGACCGATTTCGGGATTCATAC
>JBPOIB010000001.1:0-399564 GCA_052034935.1 Candidatus Moraniibacteriota bacterium | reverse complement strand
AGAGTTCGGTCTCCCGCTCACCCCTTTTTTTCTCGAGGGTGTGGCGCTCGATCCACGCTATACGCTTCCCGACGGCATCCATCCGAATCCGGAAGGTTACGAGATTATCGTCAATCGAACGCTGCTTCCACCGCTCCTTGAGATGCTCGCTGACCTCCTGGGAGGAGACGCTATCGTTAATCCATAGGTCTATCTATGTACTATGAATACTGAAACCCTCTGGTATGCTCATCTGATCAAGCCTGAGTGGTCCCCGCCGGGATGGTTATTTGGACCAGTCTGGAGCGTGCTCTACCTCATCATTGCGGTGACTTTTTTCACGGTCGCCTGGGAGTACTGGAAGGGGAATATCCGTTTTGCCGTGCTTCTTCCCTTCCTTCTCAATCTCGTTTTCAATCTCTTGTTCTCACCGATCCAATTCGGTCTGAAGAGTAATGTTTTGGCGGCCGTCGATATCGCGCTCGTACTCGCGACACTTCTCTGGGCGCTCTGGGAGGTTCGACGACGGATTCCTTGGGTGGCCTATGCCAATCTACCCTACCTCGCGTGGGTGTGTTTCGCTACGGTACTCCAGTTCTCGATCACCTGGCTGAACCGTTCCTGATCGGTCAAAACCAGGAGTATACTGAAGTCAACTAATAACCATTAGCTTGCTAAATCCTATGTTTCATCAAAACGTTGGTACGCTTGATCGGGCAGCCCGTGTACTCATCGGCGCTTTTCTCTTGTGGTACGGCTACGACCATCAATCATGGTGGGGCCTCATTGGTCTGCCGATTGCATTGACTGGGTTAGTGGGAACCTGCTTCCTCTATACGCTTCTCGGTATGTCGACCTGCCCGGTGAAAAACTCAACAGCCAAAACAGGAGAAGTACCGCCGATCACTCAAAAGTAGCTTTTGGGCGTATACTAGAAGAGTAAATTCATTAAACGCATACAACAGTATGGCAACCAAGAAAGTTTCGGCTCGTGCGTCAGTATCACCGAAGAAAAAATCCGGCGTGAGCACCGGGGCGAAAGTTGGCGCTGCGCTCGCTGGCGCGGCCGCCGTCGCGGCGGCGGGCTATTATTTTTTCTACGGTTCGAAAGAGGGTGTGGCTCGTCGGAAGAAAGTCACCGCCTGGTCTAAGAAAATGAAAACCGAAGTTATCGCCGAGGCGCGCGCCTTGAAGGCTCTCAATAAGCGCACGGTTGGTCAGATCGCCAAAAAAGTCTCGAAGGCTTATGGGGAAATGAGTTCGATCGACCGGAAGGATCTCGAGCTCGCCGTGAAAGAACTGGAGCAGAACTGGGAGGCTGTGAAAGAGGAGGCCGGGAAGGCTGTGATGAAAAAGGTCACCTCCGTCGGCAAGCAGGTTAAGAAGGTGGCAAAGAAGGCGGTAAAATAGACCAATCCAGAAATGGTATGATGAGGGTATCGATTCTATGCGATACCTTTTTCATTACTACAAAAATCAGTGAAGCAGTCGTTCAACCTGATCGATAGCTGGTCGGTCCCGCATTTTCTTCTCGGTACGCTTATTGCAATGCTGGCAGTCGTTTTCGATTACCCTCCATTTCCTCTCTTTTTTGTGACTCTGGTGGTTGCGATTATCTGGGAATTCTTCGAGATGCATATCGGTATCCGCGAGACCAGAATGAATGTTGTCTCGGATATCCTGATGCCGCTTCTCGCCTATGTCGTGACACTCTGGCTCCTCGCTTCACCGGGGATGACGCATGAACATCATGTAGCGCTCCTCACGGTAACGATTATTTTCTACTCCCTCACGAGCTACGCCGCTTGGCAGGCGCGCTTTTCTCAGGACCCCGATTTTCTCGGTTAGATTTTTTCATACGAAAAAATGTCCGACCGCTTGTCGCGGCTAGGGTGCCGTCATTTTATAAATGTGAGATCTGTTTTTTCTCTCGAAGGGTTTGCTCTTGATGAGAAAGAGCATCGTCTCGTTTAGCTACCACCTCATGGCTTCCACCTACTGAAAAAAAAGCTCGGCGCTGTTCGAGGGCACGTTCAATCAAAAAAAGCTGGTCTCGGCGGATAGGCGGCAGATCATCCAGAGAACAGAATCGCGCTTCCGATACTTCCGCTGACGACTGGAACTCACCACCGATAAACGTCCCGATATACGAGATGTCCAATCGTGCAGTCTCCCGATCGGTGCGAATCTTCATGCGCCAGTCGATACTGACCGTGAGCCCAGATTCTTCCAAGATTTCCCGCTCCAGGGCTTCTCTCGGGTGTTCTTTCCCATTCATATAGCCGCCCGGCAAGCTCCAGGCGGTCTGGCGATAGGTATGTCGAAACAGAAGCACCTTTTCTTCGCTATTAAAAATCACTCCCGTCACGCCGATGAGAAACTGATTCTGAAAAAGACGGATAATCGTCAGTTGGATATTTTTAGAAAAGCCCAGCTTCTTCCACAATTGTAAGAGCAGCCTCATTACAGTGAATGTTCATCAGTGTCAGTCTCATCGCCGAGTCGAATTTTCAGCTTCCGATTTTCTATCTCCAATTCATGCTTGCGCTTCGTCGCTGCTACGAGCTCCTTTTGGGCTCGTTCGACGTTGTTCTCTAAATCCCGGATGACTACCTCGGCTTTCTCTAGGGTGCCAAAATGAAACAAAGCAAAAATGAGAAGCGCCACCCCGAGTGGTATGACGATAGCTAGTGACAGCGGAATGTCCACTGCAAAGGACATAAATTTGAATGCTACGGGAGTAGTATTTTCTACCGTAAAGAGTGTTAGAAACAAGATAGCAACCACCAGGCCAACAAATGTTTTCATAGAGCGCTCTTTATTGCTTGGGTGTAAGCAGTATATTCTCATTTCCCTTTTCCCGATACCAAAAACGTCCTTGCAGGGTAGTATGACTTCTTACGGCTGGTATTCTTAGTATTCAAAGCAAGTTCTAGAGAGCCCTACCTTGATGAATGAGCTGATACAAAACGCGAGAGCCTTCAAGTAAAAGAAAAAAGCGCTTGCGCGCTGGTTTTGCGAACGAAAAGCCCTCAATGCGGGTCAAGCGGCTGAATCCCAAGAATGATAGTGTCGGAAAAATCATTTCCCTGAAATACCAGGTGGGTTTCAATTTATCGCCAGGCCGTTCTGAAGGCTTTCCGTTTCGAGTATAGCACTTGTAGCAGAATGTCAACAGCACCCCACAGTTTTAGTTTGCTATACTAAGTAGAGTGAATTAATTCCCGCCTCCTTCTCTCTGTCCCTATGCGACTCCTGACTATCGCCATCGTTGCCATAGGAATCATCGCCGGAATATTTTTCTGGTATCGCCCGCAAGGCACCCCCTCGGTGAGCAACAATCGCCTAGAAGTAGACAAGAGCGAAGTATCTCTGCCAGTCGAAGTGCCAGAAGTACCAGCAGAAAAATCTGCTGTTCATCCGGTTTCGCTCCGGGCGCTTATGGAAAAATCATATGATGGTCGCGATTTCCGACTCGGCCAAGTCTTGGACGACAATAGTGTCTACACGCGCCATTATGTAACCTACAAGAGCGAAACGCTTACTATTTCGGGCATCATGAATATCCCGAAGGGGACCCCACCGGAAACAGGTTGGCCGGTCCTCTTTCTCAATCATGGCTATATCGATCCAGCGATTTACACGAACGGGCGAGGGCTGAAACGGGAGCAGGACTATCTTGCTCGTCGTGGCTATGCCGTCGTCCATTCTGACTATCGCAATCACGCCGAGAGCGATGACGATCCGGAAAATGAACTGAACTTCCGGCTCGGCTACACGATTGATATCATCAATGCGATTACAGCGCTTCGATTGGCGAAAATTCCAGGAATCGATACCGAGCGCATTGGTATGCTTGGGCACTCGATGGGCGGCGGCGTGACTCTCAATACGCTTGTCGTCGCACCAGACTTGGTCGACGCGGCCGTGCTCTTCGCACCAGTGTCAGCGAACTATGAGCGGAACTATGAGCGCTGGACCCGTTCGGATAGCGAACAGGGGAGGCGTATCATCGAGCGCTATGGAACACCGGCACAGTCACCGGAATTTTGGAATGGCATTTCCGCCAAGAATTACTTCGATCGAATTATCACACCGATTCAAAACCACCACGGGACTCTCGATGAATCGGTGGAACTCAAATGGTCGGACGAGCTCGATATGTGGCTCAAGGCGGCCGGAAAAAGCCATGATTACCGTATCTATCCGGGTGAGCCGCATGAATTCGTCCAGGCCTGGCCGCTTGTCATGAGTCGAACGCTCGCCTTTTTCAACGAGCATGTAAAAGGGGAGTAACGTTTCAGTTAATTCCGAGCTATACTGGAGAAAACAAAAGCATGAGAAAACATACGCTTCTTTTTTCTTGTTTGGTTCTGGGCGGAACACTATTCGCGCTTGTCGGTTTTTATTTCGGTTTCTGGCGCGGTGGGAACGTGGGATCGGCCGAAGTGTCGCGGCAGGTAGTGATCAGCGAAGGGAGTCAGACAGTTGTCGCACCGTTACCAAAGCCGACTTTGCCGAATCCAAAGAGTGATCCGGCAAGTACGACTCCTCAAAAAGTCAATCCGATCGAACCGACTGCGGTGCTCGAAGCAGAAAACGACCAGCTTGGCTATGCTGCACAATCTCCCCAGGGATCGATGGTTCTGGGAGCCGGAGCGAAAGTCTTGCAGCTTCCCGAGCTCGAAACCTTTGTCGTGTACTGGCTGCCGGAAAATGCGAAGGCAGATCGGTTTCTCGTTTTGCTGCATGATGCGAATGAGACGGCTTATGATGAAATTGGAGCAGAAATAGCAGCTGCTAAGGCGAACGGCTACGGTCTCTTGGCGATCCAGTGGCATACGAAGTCGACGGATACGTATCAGTCGGCGGCAGCGATGTATCGAGGGATTTCTTCGGTATTCGACTGGCTTGATCAATCCGATGTACGGCCGAAGACCTTGGCGCTCGCGGGACTAGGCCAGGGTGCGACTGTCTCTTTCGAACTACTTTCCTTTGATCGGTCAAATCGCCGTTTCTTTTCTGGGGTAGCTGGATTCTCTGGCGGCATACCAAACGATGCAATTGTCGCACCGAAGCGATCGGCTCGGCCGGATCCGTTCCTGGTATCGCTCATTGTCGGTCAAGTGAAAGCCGATCTTTACTCTGGTCTTCGCTTTTATCTCTACTGCGGGCGGTTCGATGAGGAGTGGGGGGTAAAAATGTGCGAACAGGTGAACTATGCCCAGTCGCTCGCCATCAAGTACGGAGCGAAGGCGGATGCTCTCGTCACTTCAGAAACACTTGGTCATCGCGGAGTGCGGACCGACCCGATACTGTATCAGGGCTTCATCGACTGGTTTATCGGCCTCTAGGGTTTGTTATGAAACGATTCTTTTCTTCCTTGCTCCTTCTTGCTCTCGCCGTGACGCTCTTTGTCGGAGTGTACTGGCTGAATTGGTTGCGCCCAGCAATCAATCCTGGCCAGGAGGTCACGTTTGTCGACAATCAACCGGTCATCCGCAATGCGCCGATCATTCGCGATGCCCCCGATGCAGCGAATCGGACACCAGATAAGAATCCGCAACTCAAGATCGAAGCAGTTGCCTCGGGCCTTGATACACCATGGGATATCGTCTTTACTTCGCTGGAGCGCATTCTCGTCACGGAACGGCCGGGCCAGGTTCGTGCCATCGAGAACGGAACACTCCGCGAAGCACCACTCTACGTCTTTGAGGAAGTGCTTGAAAACGGTGAGGATGGTCTCATGTCCCTCGCTCTTGATCCGGAGTACCCCCAGAATCGCTTTGTCTATACGGCGGTTGCCTATGCTGAAAACGGTGAGAGCTTAACGGTCAAAGTGGTTCGCTTTGTCGATACGGGCGAGACACTCGCAGAGCCCTTCGTTGTGATTGATCAAATCCCCGGTGCCAAATTCCATGCCGGCTGCCGGATCGCCTTTGGTCCCGATGGCAAACTGTATATCACGACTGGGGACGCGACCAATAAGGAACTCGCCCAGGATCTGCAATCACTCGCCGGCAAAGTGCTCCGCATCAATAAGGATGGGACGATACCTACTGACAATCCATTTCCGGGAAGCGCTATCTGGTCATATGGCCACCGCAATTCCCAGGGTCTTGCCTGGAATCCAGATACTGGTCTTTTGTATGAATCAGAACATGGACCCTCAGTGTTCGATGGTCCGGCTGGCGGCGACGAGGTGAATGTGATTGAAAAGGGTCTGAACTATGGCTGGCCAGTCGTCTCGCATGAGAAGAGTCGGGAAGGTATGGTTTCCCCACTGGTTACGTTCACTCCGGCCGAGGCGCCCGGATCACTCATGATTTACTCTGGTCGCGTCTTCCCAGAGTGGCGAGGAAATCTTTTCTTTGGTGCGCTCAAAGGCGAGGGGCTCATGCGTATCCGGCTCGATGGTGGTGATCCGAAAAAAGTTGCTGCCTACGGTAAACTTCGGGAGGTCTCGCTTGGCCGCATTCGTGCCGTCGTCGAGGGACCAGATGGCAATATCTACTTCACGACCTCTAATCGTGACGGGCGCGGCAAGCCGGCTCCGCTCGACGACCGAATTTTCCGCATCCGCGCCCAGGATTAAGCTTTAGAGAGGCTATTTTCTTTCCTTGACGCCCGTTAGAAGTGAGTCTGGGTGGACCGCAAAAGCAACACGCTCTTTTCGTTATCAAACGATGATTATAACTGGCGATAACACTTCTAGTGGGGTTGACGAAAGTACCCCTGGGGGGTATATTTGAGAGGTGAATGAATCGCGGTTGAACCTAACCAAATCACAACAGGAGAAACACATATGGACAAGTCTCAGTACATTCCCAAGTTGCCGGGAAATAACCTTACGCTCGTCTTGGGCGGGAGCGGCGGCATTGGTTCGGAAGTTGTTCGAGCTCTCGCTGCCAACGGCGCTGAAATCATCGTCATCGGGTATGGTCGTAACAAGGCCGAGGCCGAAGCTCTCCAGACTGAAGTCGAAGAGCTTGGGGTGAAGGCTCTGATTGCTCAGATTGACCGCACGAGCCGTGAGGTGATGGATGTGACTCTTGAGTCGATCGTCGCCGAGGCCGGTCGCGAAATCACGGGCGTTGTCGATTGCATCGGCATTTCCCCCAACATCCCATTCCACCAGCTTACGCTCGAGGATTTCCGGAAAGTGTTTCAGGTGAATGTCGACGGTTGCTTCGTCTCAACGCAAAGCATCGCCGAGCGCCTGAAGTCGAAGGGTATGAAGAATGCCACGATCGTCATCATCACGTCGACGAATGGGGACAACTCCTTCTCAGCTCAATCACTCGCCTATGACATGTCGAAGCGTGCACTTGACGGTCTCGTCATGAGTCTTGCCGAGGAATACGGCACTGACGACATTCGCTTCATTGGCGCGGCACTCGGTTGGATTGATACCGGCATGAATGACTCGTTGCCGTCGGGTATGTGGGAACGAGAAATAAGTTATGTCTACATGGCTCGCCCCGCAAGTCCAGTTGAAGCGGCGCGCTTCATCTACACGCTTATGACGAGCGCGTACTCGTATGTGACCGGCGAAATCGTCAAGATGGACGGTGGCTATCCGCGTCGCAATCCGGTAAGCACTCGCTGACTCATCGCCCTTTCAGGGTCTTCGCAAGGAGACCCTGCTTTTTTTGTCTCGAACGAGTAGAATAGGAAAGCGCCCAATTTTTAATGAACTATACCGATATGCCCGCCAAGAAAAGAACGATCAAGAAGAACTACGCCAAGCTCGCGCTTGCGCTCCACAAGAAACTTCAGGGGAAAGTGAGTGTTATGCCGAAAGTCGCCGTAAAAACAAAGGAAGACTTAGCG
Source organism: Candidatus Moraniibacteriota bacterium (assembly GCA_052034935.1). Taxonomy (GTDB): domain Bacteria; phylum Patescibacteriota; class Minisyncoccia; order Moranbacterales; family UBA1568; genus SSEF01. The sequence goes on along the minus strand of JBPOIB010000001.1, from coordinate 391,752 downwards.
GTCGTGTACACGCCGGGTGTCGGTGCCGTTTCGAGTCATCTCGCGGTTCATCCGAAAGACACAGCTAAATATACGATGAAGGGGAATATGGTGGCGGTCGTGTCGGACGGCTCGGCCGTACTCGGTCTCGGTAATATCGGCCCGGAGGCGGCACTCCCAGTGATGGAGGGAAAGGCGATGCTGTTTCAGTCGCTTGCTGGCGTGAATGCGTTTCCGATCGTGCTCGCGACTCAGGATACCGAGGAAATCATCGAGACCGTGAAACGGATCGCGCCGGGATTTGGCGGGGTGAACCTGGAAGACATCGCTGCACCGCGTTGTTTCGAGATTGAAAAAAGGCTCCAGGCCGAGCTTGATATTCCAGTGATGCATGATGACCAGCATGGGACGGCCATGGTGGTACTGACGGGCCTCATTAATGCGCTCAAGGTCGTGAAGAAAAAAGCCGACACGGTCCGAATCGTCATCTCGGGTGCTGGCGCCGCCGGTCAGGCGATTGCTGAACTCCTCCTTCTCTACGGAGTGAAGAACATCATCATTCTAGATAGTCGTGGGATTCTCGGCCCGAACCGGACCGACCTCGACCAGCACAAGCAAGAACTTCGCTCGCGCACCAATCCGGACGCGATCGACGGTGATTTGTCGGTAGCTATTGCTGGGGCCGATGTCTTCATCGGTGTCTCGAAGGCCGCGCTCCTCACGGCCGAGCACGTAAAAAGCATGGCGCCGGAGGCAATCATCTTTGCGCTTGCTAACCCTGTACCGGAAATCATGCCTGATATCGCGCTCGCCGCTGGTGCTCGTGTGGTCGCAACCGGACGGTCAGATTTCGCCAACCAGATCAATAACTCGATCGGTTTCCCAGGAATTTTCCGTGGTGCGCTCGACCATGGCGTGAAACAGATTACTGATGCGATGTTGGTGAAAGCCGCCAAGAACCTTGCAGCGCTCATCCCGAAACCGACAACTGAAAATATCATTCCAAGCACCTTCGACAAGCGCGTCGTGCCAGCAGTAGCGAAGGCGATTCGCTAATACTGGGGTGCTATACTGAAGATACTTCAGATCTTCTCTTATGCTCTGGATTAAAACCTATCTTCTTACCGTGCCGGTACTGTTCGCAATTGATATGCTCTGGCTTGGGTTTTTCGCGAAGGATTTCTATCGCGCCCAGATCGGCTTCCTGCTGCGGACCGAGTTCAATTGGTTCGCTGCCATCCTTTTCTACCTGCTTTTCATCGGCGGCATTCTTTTCTTTGCCGTGGCGCCGGCGCTCGAAGCCGGGAGCTGGCAGCGCGCGCTCCTCTACGGCGCGCTGTTCGGATTTTTCGCGTATGCGACCTATGATCTGACCAATCTCGCGACCGTGCGCGACTGGCCGATACTCGTGACCCTCGTCGATCTCGCTTGGGGGACATTCCTTTCAGCGACGGTTGCAACTGCCGGGTATCATATCGCTCGATTCTTCCAAGCATAAGGAAAGAAGGTATGAAACTGAAAGAAGTCTTCAAAATTGCCTCTCTTCCCGTTCTCTTGACCTCACTCTGCTGTCTCTCGCCGGTGATCCTCGTCCTTCTTGGTCTCTCGACGGTCGGTTTTGCTACCTCGCTCGCCGATACCTTCTACGGAGAATATAAGTGGTATTTCCGCTTCGTCGGTCTCGCCGCCCTTGTTCTCGCGTACTGGTATCACTTGCGCCGACAAGGAGTATGTACACTTGACCAGGCCAAACGTGAACGGAACCGCATCATCAACGGGCTTCTTCTGACGCTCCTCGTAGGTGTCCTCGGCTATGTCTTCTTCCTCTATGTCGTCGTGCATTATATCGGTGTCTGGCAGGGTATTTGGAAATAGGCCTTGACCAAATCGAAAATCCGTGCCAAGATAGCTTGATTTCTATTCTAACGTTTATCGCATGAGTTTTCATAACCTCGGTATCGCCCCCGGCCTCCTCGCCGTTCTCGATGAGCTCAAATTCGTCACTCCGACGCCCATCCAAGAGCGTTCTATCCCGATCGCCATCACGGGCAATGACGTCATGGGCATCGCTCAGACAGGCACCGGAAAAACGCTGGCCTTCGGTGTGCCGATGATCGGCCGCATCCTTGAAGACAAGACCAAACAGGGGCTTATCATGCTCCCGACTCGTGAGCTCGCGCTCCAGGTCGACGAGACGATCCAGCGCATCGGCAAGAAGCTCGGCATCCGTACCGCTGTCCTCATCGGTGGTGACTCGATGGAGAAGCAGAAGCGCCAGATCCGTACCAATCCGCATGTCATCATCGCGACTCCGGGCCGCCTCAACGATCACCTCGGCCAGCGCACGGTCAAGCTCGACCAGGTTCGTATCCTCGTCCTCGACGAGGCGGATCATATGCTCGATATGGGTTTCGCACCGCAGATCGCGGAAGTTGTGAAGCATGTCCCGAAAGAGCGCCAGACGATGCTTTTTTCGGCGACGATGCCGAGCGAAGTCATCCAGCTCGCGACATCCTATCTGAAAACCCCGACCCGTGTCGAAGTCGCGCCTCCGGGCACCGCGGTTGAAAAGATCGCTCAGGAGCTCTTTTTTGTTCCGCACATGGAGAAGCTCGACCTCCTCTTGAAGCTTCTCGGCGAATACTCCGGCAGCGTGCTCGTCTTCACTCGGACCAAATTCATCGCCAAGCGCATCGCTCTCTCGCTCCGGAACAAAGGCCACACCGCCGTCGAGATCCACTCGAACCGCTCGCTCGGCCAGCGCCGTGAAGCCCTTTCCGGCTTCAAGGACGGCCGCTACCGCGTCATGGTCGCGACCGATATCGCGGCACGTGGCATCGATGTCACGGGTATCGAAGTCGTCATCAATTATGATCTCCCGGAAAAAGCTGAGGATTATGTCCATCGGATTGGTCGCACCGCCCGCGCGGGCCGCGAAGGCCGGGCGATTTCTTTCGCTACTCCTGACCAAAAAGGCAATGTCCGTGATATTGAGCGTCTCATGCGCATTACGCTTCCAGTCATCGGTGGTGTTGTACCGGCCGGTGAACCTAAGGCGGTGAAGAGCGTCCGCCGCGCTGCGACTTCTCCGCGTTCTTCTGCCCGTCCCGGCGCCCGCCACTTCGGCCGACGCCGCTAGTTTTCAATACCCCAGCCAATCTTGGCAGTTTACCGATTGATTTCTGAGTGATAGAGTTCAGTATCCTTTGACAATCTCACCAGGAGGTCAACATGTCGCACGGTCAGAATCGCTGGCATGAATTGCCACTCGGCGCTTTCGGGGTCTTGGATGACCCACCTCTCCCGGCCCTCATTCGCTTACTGGCTCCCATCATCCGGTACACCGTCGTTTGCCGGTACCACGACTATCCCGAAGAGACCAATCCGGAAGAGGTGCTGGAGCAGGAATGGCTGTACTTCGGCTACCGTACCAATCACCCCCTCGACTGGTGGCGAGTCGAACTTGTCTATCAGTTGAAAGGCCGGCCCAGGACACGCCGGATCAGGCAGCGCCAGGGATGGAAAGACTACAGTCGTCGTCGTGAACTCCATGCCTGGATTGGCAGGGGGAATCATGGCGGTATCTCGCTCTTCCTCCGCAAACGTGTCTCCTGGAAGGAAGGCTGTTATCTCGTGAGCCAGGAGTGATGTATGCCTCCTCGCTCTCACCCCCCGCTCCTGCTACCGATGGTTCCAGGAGCTTTCTTTTTTAATGCTACTATGACGGCATGAACAAGCGGGAAAAAGTATTTTTCATTGGCATCGCCGTCACCCTTCTTGTTGGGGGGTCTTCTTGGTATACCTATCTCGCAAGGCCAAAGGTGATTATTGAGACGGCTCCACCGAATGTGACAGTTGAAACAGAACCGGTGATTGAACCGACCGTCGTACCGGAGGTTCAGGCTGAAGTGACGACCATTCCCGAGCCAGCAGTGCTCAAGCCCTGGGAGAGTGTCTTTTTTGTACCTCAGGCACCAACTGGTGAGTGGGGGAGAAGTGAATTCCAGAATGGCTGCGAAGAAGCCTCAGCGCTCATGGTGTATGCTTGGCGAACCGGAAAGACTTATACGAAGGATCAAGGGAAACAAGAACTCATCGATATGGCTCGCTATCAAGAAGAGCAGATCGGCCAAGGAGTAGATACCGATGCAGCTGAGACAGCAGAGGTGCTTCTCGACGGCTACTTCTCCATTGCTGACTACAAGATTGTCTATGATTTCACACTCGATGAATTGAAACGGTCTCTCGCTGAGGGACTTATCATCGTACCGACCAACGGCCAAACACTCAAGAATCCGAATTTTACCCGCCCTGGCCCGCTTCAACACATGCTCGTGATCACGGGCTATGATGGGGCGACGAAAGAGTTTATCACGAATGATCCGGGGACGCGGATGGGTGAAGGTTATCGTTATCCGGAAGCGACACTCTATGATGCCATTCGCGAGTATCCGACCGGGAAGCATGTGCCGATTACCACTGAACGCAGAGCGATGATCGTGGTTCCGTCGCAATCAAACCATTGATTTTTTACCGTTTTGTGCTATTCTATCAGCACTGAATCTTCTGTCCTTTCAACGAGGAGGTGTATCATGGCGTCACTGCCAGCGTTTAAGCGGCCAAAGCCGGTTAAGGTCCGGTCCAATATCGACTACACGTATTACGTGCAGCCGATTGGAGAAGTCATGGTCAAGGGGATTGGTGAATTGCAGCGGCAACACAAACTTCCCTGCGATGACGATGACCTGGTGGAAATCGACATCGGAAAGGGTGATGACAACCCTCGTGGATGGCGAACCAATCCCGAGGTGATGGCCATCATCTTTGAGACGAAAAAAGGATGCACCTTCTATTACCAGCGTGACTACTGGTTCTACCGGGTCCATCCCGACACCAAGGATGTGACCACCGTGCCCCGGTCCGCTTTCGAGATTGCCCGACCGGCTCACCCGGTGACAGAGTCGGCTGCGAAATTGAGACGACTCGCTTCGACAGACTGAGTCTGTGCTGGTCCGGGGATTCCTCTGACCGGCGCTTATTTTTTTGAGTGGTGATGCCATTGCAACTCTGAATATAATAAATAAAATCAGGCCGTACACTATTGAGGTGTAGGGCCTGGTGAGGGTTTCCGAAAGCGGTTTACAGGAGAGGTGCCGTGTCAGGCGAGAGCAGCTTGTCGCGGCTTCATCCTCGGCAGCTTCTCGGCCACCATCCGCTTGATGATTTCGAAATGCGCCAAGTAGCTTGTGGCGGGGACCCTGTGCTCGGCAGCTACTTTTCGGAACTGCGTCCGGAAATTGCTGGGGTCGAAGGGCTTGCCGGCTTGATCGTCCATGAGAGCGACGATCTCGTCACGCATGGTGTAGTAGTAATCCGGGTGATTACGCTTCCGCAAGTAAGCCTCCATTGGTAAGTTACATTGGGGCCATTATATACTCTTTACACAAAAAAGTCAACCCCGTTAGGAGTGGAGTACGGTAGCAATTTGAAAACGATCCATCCTTCCCAAAGAAGCTATTGGAAACTTTATAGAGGTTTGCCATACTGCGACCGTGACTTCTAATGGGGTCAATACTGTAGAATAAATTTCTATGACTCATCCCTGGCAAAAAAAGATTAGTCTTTCAGATTTTCGTAAAGAAAATACGCTTCCCGAAACGCCGGGTGTGTATTTTTTCCTGGGACCAGAGGATGAGATTCTCTATATTGGTAAGGCGACCGTGCTCTCGGACCGGGTGAGGAGCTATTTCGGGCCAGATCTCGAAGAGACGCGCGGGCCGAAGCTCGTCCTCATGCTCGGTCGGTCGGTCGCGATCGGTTGGATTCAGCTCGATTCGGTGCTCGAGTCGCTCTTACGAGAAGGGGAGCTCATCAAGAAATACCAACCGACATACAACACTGATGCGAAGGATGACAAGAGTTATAACTTTGTCGTCATCACCAAAGAGAATTTTCCACGTATCATCCTGGTCCGGGAGCGCGATATCCAAACAGGGAAGTTCGCCTTTCCGATCAAGGAAAAATTCGGTCCCTACACGCGCGGCGAGGCGCTCCGGACGGCGCTCAAGATCGTACGGCAGATTTTTCCGTACCGTGATAAGTGTGTGCCCTTTGTTGAACTTACTCCAGAACAGCAGGAAAAGTCGCGCCCCTGCTTCCATGCTCAGATCGGACTTTGCCCCGGCGTCTGTTCGGGGTCAATGAGCGCGACTGAGTATCGGAAAACGGTGAAGCGGATCGAGCTTTTCTTCGGCGGTAAGAAAGCCGATCTGGTGAAGAATCTCGAAAAGGAAATGCGATTGGCTGCCAAAGAGCTCCGCTTCGAAGATGCCAACACAATCAAGAAACTTCTCTTTGATCTCGGCCATATCCGCGATGTGGCGCTTATGAAAGCCGATCGTGAAGAAAGCTCGGCGGCACGGATCGAAGCCTATGATACGGCACATCTCCAAGGCGAAGCGACCGTTGGCGTGATGACGGTGGTGCAGCATGCGCTGGCGAAAAAGAGCGAGTATCGGTTGTTTACCTTGCGCAATAACCATGGTGGCAACGATCTCTCGGCCCTCGAAGAAATTCTGACGCGCCGGCTTGCTCATAACGAGTGGTCATTACCGGAACTGATCGTGGTCGACGGGGCACTCCTTCAGTCTGATGTCGCTAGCCGAATCCTAAAGAAGAGGGGGCTCACTATTCCGATTGTTGGTGTGGTGAAGAATGATAAGCATAGAGCTGACCGCATCATCGGGCCACGCAGTCTCGTGAAGCGATTTGAAAAGGATATCCTCCTCGCCAATGCGGAAGCGCACCGTTTCGCGATCAGCTTCCACCGCAAGAAAAAGCGCGAACAATTCCTCCAGGGCTAGGGGAAGTCGTCCCCATTTTCGCTTGATAGGAGTGATACTTTACCCACGCTCCGAAACCCGGTATACTGGGAAGCAACTTGTCTATCACAACGCTTCCCTATGCCTGGAAAAAAGAGTGTCATCGAGATACGCGGGGCCCGGGTGAATAATCTGAAGAACGTTAACATCGATATCCCACGTGACTGCCTGGTCGTCGTGACGGGGCTATCGGGATCGGGGAAGTCGTCGCTCGCTTTCGATACTTTGTATGCCGAGGCGAACCGACGGTATGTTGAAAGTCTTTCAGCCTACGCGCGGAATTTTATGGAGGGCTATGATAAGCCCGATGTCGATACGATTAAGAATCTTTCGCCAGCAATCTCAATCGACCAGAAGAGCGTATCACGCAGCCCACGCTCGACCGTCGGGACCATGACCGAGGTCTACGATTATCTCCGGCTTCTCTTCGCGAAGGTCGGCAAGCCGCATTGTCCGAAATGCGATCAAACGCTTTCGCGCAAGACAGCGGTATCGATTCTGAATGAGATTCTAACTCTCCCGAATGACTCGAGCCTGGTCTTTGTTGCTGAGAGCTCACTGCTTTGCGACAAGACTTGGGGAGAAGCGCTGGCGCTGATTAATGATTGGGGATTTGTCCGGGTGTGGTATAAGGATGCGGCCGTATCAATTGCGGAACTCCGTAATGTCGTTGATCTGAAAGCCGCTGCCGATTGTCTGGTTGTCGTCGATAGGCTCAATCTCGATACAGCGCGACCTGACAAGGAGCGTATCCTCGACTCAATCCATACCGCTTTCCAGACCGGACAGGGCGTGATGCGCGTGTTTGTTGATGGTGAACACTTCCATAACTATCACGAGCGTTATCGTTGCGAAACGTGTCAGATCGAGCTCCCTGAATTTTCGCCCGCTCACTTCTCTTTCAATAGCCCGGAGGGCGCTTGTCCGACCTGCGGAGGTCTCGGTGTGACACTTGAGTTCGATCCGGCTCTCGTTATCCCGAACGATAACCTCTCTCTTTCGGAGGGGGCGATTCGTCCCTGGAGCAAGATGAATAGCGATCGTGGCAATAGTACCGGTCCGATGGCGCTGCTCCGCGAAATGGCCAAACGCGAGCGGATTTCGCTTGATGTGCCGGTGAAAAATCTCTCCGCTAAAGAGCGCACCTACATCCTTTCCGGTGATCCGAAGCGTGACCAGACCGACGAGTTTTCCTTTCCGGGAGTACTCGGACTGCTTGAGCGGAAGTATCGAGAGACGAAATCGGAGCACCTGCGCTCGGAAATCGAGACGTATATGTACATGCAGCGTTGCGCGATTTGCGAAGGGCGGCGGCTCCGCTGTGAATCACTCTCGGTTTTTATCGACGGAAAGAATATCAATACCTTCGTCGGTATGAGCATTGAAGAACTTGTTCCGTTTTTTAAATCGCTTCGGCCAAGACTCTTCCAGGAAGGAGAAGAGAGGTCGCTCCTTGATCCACTCTTCAATGAGATGGAGATGCGACTCGCTGCGGTCGATAAAGTCGGCCTCGGCTACCTTTCGCTCTCGCGGAGCGCTGATACGCTTTCGGGCGGGGAAGCACAGCGAATCCGGCTCTCCGTACAGATAAAGTCCGGTCTCTCAGGCATCATCTATGTCCTGGACGAGCCGTCAGTCGGACTCCATAGCCGTGATACGGACCGGCTCATCCGCGCACTCGAGGAGCTTCGCGGTGCGAACAATTCACTGGTCGTTGTCGAACATGATGTTTCGATTATGCGAAAGGCTGACTGGATCATTGATCTCGGCCCGGGCGCCGGAAAAGAGGGGGGTGAGATTATTTTCTCGGGAACGCCGGAAAAACTGATGAAGTCAAAGCTCCTCACAGGGCAATACCTCTCCGGTAGGCGCTCGGTCGTGAACCGTGATATGCCGCGTAAGGGAACGGGCAAAGCGATTGTGATTACCGATGCCACCGAGCATAATCTGAAAAAAGTGACCGTGGAAATCCCACTCGGGAAATTCGTGGTCGTTTCAGGCGTTTCGGGATCAGGAAAATCGACCCTTGTCCACGATATCCTTTCGCGGGCGTTGGCCAAGCACTTCTATCAGGCCCGGACTGAGCCAGGAATGCACGGAAAATTGAGCGGAATCGAGCATATTGATAAGGTAATTACGGTAACTCAGGATCCGATTGGCCGGACTCCGCGCTCCAATGCCGCGACGTATACTGGCATCTTCAGTTTGATCCGTGATGTCTTTGCAGCGACGCCCGAGGCCGAGAAGGAGCGTTTTTCAGCGTCGTACTTCAGTTTCAATATGCGCGGCGGACGCTGCGAAGTTTGTCAGGGCGGCGGACAGAAAAAAATCGAGATGTATCTTTTGCCGGATGTCTATATCCCATGTGAGGTCTGTAATGGCACGCGTTACAACGCAAAGACGCTGGCGATTCAATACCGGGGAATGAACATTTCTGAGGTGCTCCGGATGACGGTTACCGAAGCACGGCACTTCTTTTTGGACCAGCCGATGATCGAAGAAAAGCTCCGCGTCCTCGAAGAGGTCGGCCTCGGCTATCTCGTTCTTGGTCAGAGCGCACCCAATCTTTCCGGCGGCGAAGCGCAGCGCATCAAGTTGGCCACCGAACTCGCTCGCAAGTCAACGGGTAAAACGCTCTATATCCTCGATGAACCGACCATCGGACTCCACTTCGAAGACGTGCGGCGGCTTTTGGAAGTGCTCAATGCCCTCGTCGACAAGGGGAATACAGTCTTGGTAGTGGAGCATAATACCGATGTGATCAAGGCGGCCGACTGGGTGATCGACATGGGGCCGGACGGCGGCGACCGAGGTGGGGAGATCGTCTATGCTGGTATTCCGGAGAAACTGAAAAAAAATAAAACGAGTTTTACTGGGAAATATCTTTAAGCCGCTTTGACTTTAGTTGTATGCTTCGAAAGTCTGCGCTTGCGACCCTCGTTTATTATGATGTCCTTGATTATCCGTTGACCGAATTCGAGGTGTGGAAACATTTAATCCAGCCGAAAGAGCTGAACGACGACTCTCAGGTGCCGACGCTAGCTGAGATAAGTGGGGTAGTGGATGCTTTGGTGGCTGAGAAAAAGCTAAGTCGTTTCCGTGGATTTATCGTGCTTCTGGGCCGTGAGGCGCTCGTTTTATCTCGGATACATAATGAAAAGCAGGCGGTTCGGAAAATCAAACGAGCGGCGCAACTAGTCCGTTGTCTTAGTTGGGTTCCCTATGTCCGAATGATTGGCCTGACTGGGAGTCTTTCAATGAAACAGGGAGACGGCGCGAGCGACTGGGACCTCTTCGTTGTTCTCCAAAAAGGGGCGATTTGGCGTGGGCGGACCTTTCTCGCATTGGTTCTTCAGCTTATTGGTAAACGGCGCCATGGCCGATATATCGAGAATCGCGCTTGTCTGAACCATTTCGTGACGGATGGAAGCCTTGAGATTACCATGCAGGATTTTTTTTCGGCTCATGAGTATCGATTCATGTACCCGATATGTGGCTGGGACATATATCGTCGCTTCGAGCTATCGAACCGCTGGATGGTGCGGATCAAGCCGACCTTCTTTCCGGCCGAGATTCCACCATTCTGGTTGAGCCGTACATCGGCAGTATCACAGGGGCTGCAACAGCTATTTGAACGCTGTTTTGGCACCTTGAACGTCGAAAGTCTTCTCGCTCGCTGGCAGAAAAAGAAGATTGCCGCGAATCCAAAAACCTCGCTCGAAGGAGCGTTTATCGTCGCGAACGACGAGGCGCTTATCTTCCTTCCTCGCCCGAAAGGCCCGGAAATATTTGAACGTTTCAAGCGGGCCCTTTCCAGCATCTAGCGAGCATCATCCGATGGCCCGCATGCTATACTGGAAAAAAGATTTCCGCATCGGTAAGACTGAAGTCCGATGTGAATTCTGGAAAAATAAAGACCGAATATAAAAAATACGGGCAACACTTGTTCCTATAGATTGGGTACGGCGTTTGCCAATCAGATATGCCGAAATATCTTTACACAGCTAAAAACATCTCAAGCGGAGAGACGAAAGGGGGCGAGATCATTGGGAAGGATGAGAACCAGGTCGCTCAGGAGCTGCGCACCCAAGGGTTTCTTGTTACCTCATTGAAACTTATCGAAGATTCGACAGAGGGAATTCAGGTGAAGTTCTTCGATCGTTTTATGACAGTGCCTCTGAAGGAGAAGATGGTATTCACTCGTAACCTGGCCGTGATGACGTCGTCGGGTCTCACCGTCTCGCGAGCTATCCATAACCTTTCGGTCCAGACCCAGAACAAGCGCTTCCAGAAAATCCTTCAGAGCGTTCATGATGATGTCCAGGCTGGAAAGCAGCTTTCTGAAGGTCTCGCCAAATATCCGAACGTCTTCAATGAGCTTTTTGTGAACATGGTTTCGGTTGGTGAAATTTCGGGAAACCTGGAATCAGTGCTCGATATTCTCGCGCTTCAGCTGGAAAAAGAGAATGACCTGCTTTCGAAGGTGAGGGGTGCCCTTATCTACCCTGCGGTTATCCTGGTGGCGATGATCGGCATTGCTGTCCTTATGCTGACCTATATTCTTCCGAAGATTACGGCGGTGTTCGTTGATATGGCGGTCGAACTGCCGCCACTCACGAGATTCCTTATCGCTGCCTCTGACCTTCTTCGAGTCCACTGGATTATCGTTGTCATCAGCGTCATTATCATTCTGATAGGAATCCGGGTCGCAGCCAAGACCGATGCCGGCCGCCACTTCCTCAACTGGCTGGTTCTCAGGCTTCCGATTGTCGGCAGTATCGTTGTCAAAGTGAATTGCGCCCGATTTTCTCGTATCTACAGCTCGCTGCTCAAAAGTGGAATCTCAGTGGTGAGTGCATTGACGATTGTTTCGCGAACACTGGGCAATGTCTACTACAAGGAGGCGCTGATCCAAGGCATTGAAGAGGTTCAGAAGGGAACCGAGCTTTCAAAGGTCACCGAGCAGCATCCACGAATCTTCCCGATTCTTGTAACGCAGATTATTCAAGTCGGCGAAGAAACAGGGAAGACGGAAGATGTGCTTCAGCGGCTGGCTGAGTTTTATGAGGAGGAGGTCTCTCAGATTACGAAAAACATGTCTTCTATCATCGAGCCAATCCTCATGCTCCTCATTGGTACGTCGGTTGGATTTTTCGCGGTCGCGATGCTTCAACCAATGTACAGCGTTCTTGAAAATATCAAATAGCCTATGCGAACAGGCGGGTGGAACAAAAGAGCTGAAGCCGGTTTTACCATCATAGAAGGCTTGGCATTTCTGTTTATCTTCGCCCTGATCACAGCGGTTTTTTTTCAGACGTTCGCCTACGGAACAGCGCTGATTCAGCAATCAAAATACCGGCTTGGAGCAATTTCGTTAGCCAATCAAAAAATGGAAATAGTGAGAAGTCTCGATTACGATAGTATCGGTACGGTCTTGGGCGTCCCATCGGGTGATATCGCTCAAGACGAGGATGTTCAAGTGAATAACTCAGCCTACCATGTACACACTTTTATCCAATATGTCGACGACTCGTACGATGGTACCTTGGGCGGGGTTCCCAACGATCTTGTCCCGAATGACTACAAGCGAGTAAGAATTGAGGTTTCTTGGGGGGCGGGCGGAGAATCAGAAGAAGTTCAGCTTTTTTCCACCTTTGCCCCGCTCGGAGTCGAACAGCCAGCAGGCGGTGGGATACTTTCAATCAACATTCTCGATGCCCAAGGGGTTGGCGTTTCTAATGCGACGGTGCGTATAGTGAATGCATCTGTTGCTCCCGCTGTCGATGTCACGACTACCACCGATGTGAGTGGGAACCTCTTCCTTGTTGGCGCGCCAGCGAGCTCACAATCGTACCAGGTAACTTTTTCAAAGGGTGGGTACTTTGGCAGCGCGACCTATCCACCGTTCCCGACGAGCGCTTTTATTCCAACTGATGTTCATGCGTCCGTTATTGATGCAACTGTCAATCAGGCATCGTTTGTGATGGATACGGATGTTGATCTCGACCTTCGGACCGTCGATCAGTTCGGCGATTCACTGCCCGATATCAATTTTCGGATTGATGGCGGCCGGCAGATCGGAACGATTTCCGGTGTTGGAACACCAGTGTATGATTTCGGCGAGGACGCGGTGACTGATACGAACGGCGAGAAAGAATACTTAGGAAGAAGCTACGGAAGCTATACCTGGACGCTTGATCCGAGTGAATCGGGCTATGAATTCGTGAGTCTTTTACCCGAGTCTCCTTCCGATCCGAATCTCATAACGCTCGCGCCGGGCACAACCGGGCAAATCGAAATGGTTTTAGCCGATAAGACGATTAATGGAGCCCTCATAACGGTAACGGCCGCCGCGGACGGAAGTCCAATCAATGGTGCATCGGTTCGTCTTACAAACGCGACACTTTCATATGATGAGACCTTGGTGACAAGCCAGTATGGGAAGGCTTATTTTCCGACGTCATCGCCCGGACTCACGACCGCGACGTATGATATCGAAGTCTCAGCGGCCGGATTTGTTACTGATACTGATACGGTCGATGTGACTTCTGGCTTAGTGAATAAGGCGATGGCCCTGAATCCATAGCGATTAATATGTACCACCACTCCCAACTCCCAAAGAAAAAGTTGCGTGGCTTGACGCTCGTCGAAACCCTTGTCGCACTCTTTATTATCTCGGCTGGCATGATCGGGTTTACTCTTCTCCTGAGTAGTACGTGGAAAAGTAATAAGTTCATCATTGAGACAGGGATATCGGCAATCAAAGTGAATCGTGCTTCTGCGGAGATTATCAATAATCTCCGAAAGGTCCGGCAGGCAGATAATGGCGACTATCCGGTCGAATCCGGTGATGATTTCGATATCCAAGTGTACCTTGATATCGATAATGACGGCATGACTGAGAGAGTGCATTACTGGCTTGACGCGGTCAACGACCGTCTGATGCGTGGCGTTCGAGAACCTTCCGCTACGAATCCGCCGACCTATGCAGCGGGGGATGGAACAACAAGCGTTATTGCCGACTATATTGTGAACGAAGCAGCGCAGCCGATCTTCTATTTCTACAATGAAAACTATCCGGGGGATACGGTGAATAATCCGATTGTCACGCCGATCGCTGTCGAAGATGTTCGGCTTGTCCGAGTATTGCTTCGCGTCAATATCGATCCAATCAGGGCACCAAACAATATCAATGTCGAATCATTTGTCGACTTGCGTAACCTCGAATCATATGGAGACTAATAAGCGACCCTCTGTGCTAACGGGTGGAGCCCTGGTCTACGGCCTTGTTATCATGGCGGTCGTACAGGTTATTCTTGTTTCGGTCGTGCAATTTATCACGTCGAATATAAAATATTCCTTGGAGACTCGTTCAAAAGAGCAAGCACTTCAAATCGCCGAATCGGGGATTGAATTCTACCGCTGGTATCTCGCGCATAATGTCGAGGGGAAAACAGCTTCTCAGATACAGACCTTCTGGAACAGCGGTACGGCCTATGGCGTCGCTGCTCCCTATGAGAACGACTATAGTGACCCCTCTGGCGGAGTAGTCGGCCGCTATCGGATAGAGGTGACCCCTCCTGATACCGGCTCGACCATTGCTCTCATCAAGGCGACCGGCTGGACATATCGCTATCCGGATCAGCAGCGCGTTCTTGAGGTTCGGCTCCGTCGGCCTTCCTGGAGCGAGAGTGCCGTTTTAGCCAATGATTTCATGCGTTTTGGGGCTGGAACGGAAGTTTTCGGAAAAATCCATTCAAATGTCGGCATCCGTTTTGATGGGGTAGCACATAATGTTATCTCGAGCGGAGTGGCGAGCTATAATGATCCAGATCATTCGGGTGGGAATGAATTTGGCGTGCATACTCATGATGCGCCGACCGATCCCTTACCGCCGGCAGCAGTACCGACGAGAACGGACGTCTTTGAGGCGGGGAGAGAGTTTCCGACAACAACAATCGATTTCAATGGTGTGCTTGGCGACCTCAGCTTCATGAAAAGCGAATCTCAGAGCGGGGCGGGAGTGTACTTTACTGGAGCGGGAGCAAATAATCGGGGAACGCATATCGAGCTTCGCGCTGATGGGACATTTCGCGCCCGGCAAGTGAGAAACTTCAATACGGCGTACAGTATTACTTCGTATAATGGAGCGTGGGCAAATTACGCCATTCCCGATAATGGGGTTATCTTTGTCGAAGACAATGTTTGGGTGTCAGGGACAGTCAATACGAAAAGAGTCACCATCGTTTCGGCGGACCTTCTCGGTGGACCGGCGCCATCGGTCTATATCTTGAACGATATCCGTTATACCAATACGGATGGTCGAGACATCATCGGTATCGTGGCGCAAAATAATATTGAGATTGGCTGGGCGAGCGAAAATGATTTACGTATCGATGCGGCACTCCTCGCTCAACAGGGAAGAGTTGGTCGTGAGCACTATGTCAGTAAAGGCTATAGTCCTGATGACAAATCGGTAATTACGATCTATGGAGCAATCGCGACGAATCTCCGTTACGGATTTGCGTGGACTGATGGTACTGGGTATCAGACACGAAACCTCTATTATGACAACAATCTCCTCTACTACCCGCCACCATACTTTCCAACGGGGACACAATATGAACTTGATCTTTGGGAGGAGCTTTGATTCTGCGTGGTATGATTGAAAAGGAAAACAAACACTAAACTGCTGTATGAGTTTTTTTCGGAAAAAAGTTTTTGATCTTTTCCCGCAACCGTTCGGTCTTGACCTCTCAGATCTCTCGGTCAAAGCGATGTGGCTCGAGCGTGAAGGTTCGGAAGAGGTGGTTTCGAGCTTCGGATCTGTTCCGATAGCAATTGGCAGTATCGTCGATGGTGATATTGTCAATGAGGCGATAGTGGTCCAGGCAATCAAGGACTTGCTTGATAAGACGCAGCCGAAGCCGGTCCGAACCCGGAAAGTCATCTGTTCCCTCCCTGAGACCAAGGCTTTTTTGCGCGTTGTTTCACTTCCTCTGATGGAGCTTGACGAGGTCAAAGAGGCAATTAAGTGGGAGATTGAGGCCAATATTCCACTGACGCTCGACCAGGTCTATTACGATTATCAAGTGCTTGACCGGACCATCGCTAATGAAAAGAAGAAGATGAGTGTGCTTGTCGTTGCGGTTGCCCGGACGATGGTTGATCAGATTTATGCCGTACTCGAAAAATCAGGGCTCGAGGTTGTCGGTCTGGAGACTGAGTCAATCGCTCAGGCGCGCAGTCTACTACTGGATAAGGACGAGGATAAGACGCGGCTTATTGTGGATATTGGCGATCGCCGAACGAGTTTTCTTGTCGCGATTGGTCATACTCCCTGTTTCACCTCGAGCGTTCCGTTGTCGTCCCAGATGATCTCTGATGCAATCGCCAAAGAGATGAAGATTCCTTTTGAAGAGGCGGAAGCGATGAAGATCAAGTATGGACTTGGGTCGCTCGCGATGAAGAGTCCACTGTTCAAAGCGGCTCAGCCGATACTCGAGAATCTCGCGATTGAAATAGAGCGTTCGGCGAATTTCTATCTTACCAACCTCGGCTATTCTGCCGCGATCGACAGTATTGTACTTTGCGGCGGCGGATCGAATATGAAGGGTCTTCTCCCTTATCTAACGAAGCGACTCAACCAATCTGTTGAATTCGGTAATCCCTGGGTCAATATCAAGCTTGGTCGGACGCTCCCGCCGATAGATAGAGGACATTCGGTGCAGTATTCAACCGCTATCGGTCTCGCCTTGCGAGGCCTCGACGAATATGAAGATCTTACTTAACGTTCTTCCTGGGGAAAAAAAGGATGCGCTCATACGGAAATTCCGAAACCGATTTTTCTTGTGGCAAACGACACTGCTTCTTATCCTGGAGCTCTATTATGTTGTTGTTCTCGGTGGTATCTTTATGATTCTGCATTATCAGTCAAAGACAGCCAGTCAGGCGCTTGCTGCCTTCGATCAGTATAATGAAGAAGCCAAGAAACTCGTGGTGTATCAGGAAGAGTTTAAGATGGCAAACGCGACAACCGAAGTTGTTACTCGTTACCAGCAGGCTCGTTTACGTTGGACGTCCCTCTTACTCATGCTTGACGAGTTGACACCAAAAGGGGTGGTGATTATTGAACTTTTGACCAAAGACTATACGATTTCACTTTCCGGGCAGGCCGAGACGAGGGACCAGTTTTTGGAGTTCGAGGCCGCGCTCAAGGCAGCTGAATGCGTGAGCGATGTGCGGGTTCCGATTTCGAATCTTTTTTCTCAGAAAGAGATAGATTTTCAGATAGATTTTAAGATGAAGAAAGAGTGCCTTACTTACGAAAGCTCTTATGCAAAACGCTAGCTGGGAAAAAATCAAGCCGCTGCTTTGGCAGATAGCCCTTCTCTCTCTCATCGGGCTTATCGGCTGGTTCGGTATTCGGCCTTTTCTCTCCGTGATCAAGGACCGGATGGATTCTATCCAGAAACTCTCAGTTACTCAGGAATATCGAGGCAAACAACTCGAGCGCTTACCGGATCTCGAAAAGCAGCATGGGCTTATCAAAGAGCGTGCGGAAGAATTAGAAATCATTTTGAGTAAGGAGCGACTCGTTGATTTTATTGAGCAACTTGAATCACTAGCGCTTTCCAACGGAGTTGATATAGAGATTGAGTCAAGGGATAATGCTTTTTTGGAAAGCAAGGTGACTCTGGCGGAAAAAAAAGAGGGGAGCAAACCGGTTGTCGGAGAAAAATCTGAAAATCCAGCTGAGCCGACGAAACGAGGCGCTGTTAAGGAAACGGGGATTATTGCCGAACTGCCGATCAAAAAATTCCTCAAGCTGACGATTACGCTTACGGGCGAGTACCGCTCTATTGTGCGGTACTTGCACCAGCTTGAGACGATACCCTTTGCTCTGGACGTCATTGGTTTGAATATCAAGGAACACCCCGAAGAAGGAGACCTCGTTGCGCCTGAGTCGGGCGCGCTGAATCCTTTTGGTGAAACTGCCTTGATCCCAGCGGCCCCGGTTGTGGCGCCTAAACTTCGCCTGGATGCAGTGTTTGAAACCGTAGTCTATATGAAAGACTAGAAAATGACCTATGAAGCTCTCCATGAAAAAACTCTCGTTTGATAAAATCCGGCGTCAGGCATTCTATGTCTGGATACGGCACTACAAGCTGCTCTTCGTTTTCCTCTTTCTGCTGTTGACGGGATTCGCCGGCCAACAGTGGTATCGTTACCTGTACCATTATTCATGGACGCCGGAGCAGCGCAAATCATATCTCGATTCGACCGCTAAAGAAACCGCCTTCCAGGAGGGAAAATTTATGGATGCTTTGAATCGGCTCGGAGAAGATCGTACAAGGCATCTGGAGACAAGAACACCTGAACGCGATCTTTTTGAGGGCGCACGCAAAGAGGATAAGTAGGTTGACTTTTCTCTTGAAAAAGTGTAAAGTTTCGAGACGATATTTTTCATGACTCGAAACGAAACACTTGAACAAATGCTTGCTGCGGAGCCTGCTTTCCGTCGCCGCCAGATTACGGCTGCGCTTTTTCGGTCCGACTGGAAAGCCTGGGATGATGTTACCGTTCTTTCCAAAGAGTGGCGGGAAAGGCTTTCCGCTGAAGTCCCATGGATTTCTTTAAAAGAAAGTGCCTTGCTCCAGAGTGTAAAAAAAGATACGTTCAAGGCTCTTCTTGAAACAGTCGATGGGAAGCGGATTGAAACCGTGCTCATGCAGAACGCGCGCGGTTTCTGGAGTATCTGCGTTTCTTCGCAGGTCGGGTGTGCGATGGCCTGCACATTCTGTGCAACCGGAAAGATGGGTTTTACCCGGAATTTGACAGCTGATGAGATCATCGACCAGTACCGCTACTGGATGCACTTTCTTTCTACTCGACATGATCTGGACCAGCGGATATCGAATGTCGTGTATATGGGAATGGGGGAGCCTCTCGCCAACTACGAGAATGTCAAGCAGTCACTTCAGGCATTTCTCGCCCATACGGATATGGGGCCCACGCGACTGACCGTCTCGACGGTCGGTCTTATTCCGATGCTACGGAAAATTTTGACCGACGAGACATGGCCACCGGTCCGCCTGGCGGTCTCGCTTCACAGCGCTGATACAAAAACTCGGACCGATATTATGCCGAGTTCATACCCCAAATTCCTCGACGATCTCGCCGAGTGGACGGTCCGGTATTTCCAAAAATTCGAAAGCCGCCGCCGGCACCTGACATTCGAATACGTGATGCTCGCGGGCGTGAATGATACACCGGGTCATGCGGAAAAATTGATCGCTTTCGCTCGAAAAGTTGGCAAGGTAAAAGTGAATCTTATTCCGTATAACGATACAAAAAGCAAATACTCCACGAGCCAGAGTTCGGCGCTGATTCATTTCGAAGAGAAATTGCTTGATGCCCGGATCGACGTGACGCGCCGCCGTACCATGGGAGCAGATATCGCTGCTGCTTGCGGCCAGCTTACCGTTGAGAAGTCAAAACAGGGTTAGTCCACCAGTATGTATCTTCCTCCACGTTTTTTCCTAGCGGCCATTGTCGGTATTGTGGCGATTATTCTCGCTGGCTGGCTATTCTTGCGAATGAACCAAACACCTCAGCCAAAAAACAGTGAGCTTTTTGGGCAGAGGTCACAACTTGAGAGCCGCGAGCCATCCCTTCCGCTATCAAAAGCTACTATTCTTTTCGGCGGCGATATGCAGTTTGATCGCTATATCCGCGATGTTATAGATAAGCACGGCGGAACTTTTGTTTTTGACGGACTGCGACCGGAATTTCAGAAGGCTGATCTGGTCGTAGCGAATCTCGAGGGGCCGATTACTGATATGCCCTCGGTGAGCGAAGCAAGTGTCGAGGGGTCGAGGAATAACTATACCTTTACCTTTCCGGTTGAAACGGCTGGCCTTTTGAAGCAGGAAAATATCAGTCTCGTGAATATCGGGAATAATCATATCCTGAATTTCAAACACGATGGTGTCCGTCAGACCAAGGAATCTTTGGAACAGGCCGGGGTCGATTATTTTGGTTCACCACTTTCTACTGATGAGCGCGTCCATATTCGAACCATCTCTAGTATCAGAATCGGGTTCGTGAACTACAATGAGTTCATCTGGCGCGGTCGTGAGAAAGTGATTGAGGATATTGCTCTCGTGAAAGATCAGACCGATTTTATCGTCGTTTACGCCCACTGGGGAAAAGAATACGTTGAAGCGACCCGAGAGATGAGAGTCCTGGGACATGAATTCGTAGACTCGGGAGCAGATCTCGTTATCGGTTCGCATCCACATGTCGTCCAAGCGACTGAGGAGTATCGCGGGAAACGGATCTATTACTCGCTTGGCAATCTTATCTTCGACCAGTATTTCCGTCCCGAGACACAGTCTGGGCTGGTAATTCGAGCGGTGTTTGATTTATCGACGAAGCGCATCACGTTCGCCGAACTTCCGATTCTCCTTAAAACGAATGGCCAAACTGAATTTGCTGAGCGTTGATTTATCTCCTCATCCCCGGTATCCTGTCCTAGCTCTACTATGTCCAAAAAATACCTCATCCAAACCTTCGGCTGCCAGCAGAATACGGCTGATTCGGAGCGGATTGCGAGCCAATACGAAGCGCGTGGCTTTGAGCTGGCGACGAGCCTTGATGATGCAGACACGCTTGTCGTAAATACATGCATCGTCCGCGACCGAGCCGAGGAGAAGGTTTACGGTCTTGTTCAGAATCTCCGTGAGAAAGCCGGGCGTGGGCCGGAGGATCTCCATATCGTCGTCACTGGTTGTTTGGTTGGGGCAGCGGCGCGAGAACCGTCGGGTAAGCTCATGAAGCGGATGAAATCGCGTCTTCCGAACGAGGAATTTCTGCCGATGGAAGACGTCGGGTTCGAGCACGCGCCGAAACGAGCGGGTGGCAAGATGGCTTCGATTGTGATTTCGAACGGCTGCAATAACTACTGTGCGTTCTGTATCGTTCCGTTTTCGCGCGGCAAAGAGCGATCTCGGGTGTTCGGGGAAATCCTTCATGAAGCACATGAGGCAGTCAGGTCTGGAAAGACCGAGATTATGCTGCTTGGTCAGAACGTAAATTCGTACGGGGCTGATTTCCTGATAGAAAAAATAAAGGATGGTTCGGAATACGAGTTGCCGGAAGGAAAGAAAGTGAAACCGGTGATGGTCAAACATCTTGGTCGGCACCGTATCCCGACGCTCTTCCCGCATCTCCTCGAAGCGGTCGCAGAAATTCCCGGCGTCGAGAAGGTGATGTTTCTCTCAGCGAATCCGTGGGATTTTTCCGACGAGCTCATCGAGGTAATCGCGAAGCATCCAAATATCGATCGCCTGCTTCATCTTCCAATCCAGGCGGGGAGCGATAAAATCATCAAGGCGATGAACCGTTGGTATACCCGAGACGAATATCTTGCGCTCATTGATCGGATTCGGGCCAAGGTTCCGGATGTCGAATTTACGACCGATATCATCGTTGGTTTCCCGGGCGAAACCAGGGAGGATTTTGAAGAGACGCTCGATATCGCGCGACGAGTGAAATTTTCCAAGGCCTTCATCGCTTGGTATTCACCTCGCCCTGGGACGGCGGCTTTGAAAATAAAAGAGGAAATCGATATCCACGAGAAGAAACGGCGTTTTACCGAACTGGACCATCTTGTGCTCAAGCTTTCGGGCCGTGGCCATCTCATCGATTCAAAAATGGAAAAGCAACCAAAACAATCTTGATTGCCAGTCAGTACTTTGGTATTGACGAAAAAGAATTTTAGGTGTATAATGTTTTCAAGTAGCTGAGGTGGTCTTGGCTGCGCTTGTCCCTTGGAGACTCACATGGAAATCGCCGGATATCTATCCCTCGCCGCCGTGATTGCAGTCGTCCTCTGGCTCATGTTCCGCCCCCACACCGGCACTGGCCGTCTGTGGTGCGCTGATGCCGGCACACCCGGAAGTGAAGTGGATTGAACCGCTTCTCCACGATGTCGTTCGCCGCCCAAGACTCTTCGAGTCCGGGCGGTCTTCTTTTTTTCGCCTTGAAACAATGCTAGGATAAGGCATATCCGAGCCTATGCAAGAGCAATATACCCTCATCTCCTGGAACGTAAACGGCCTTCGCTCGGCCGGCAAGAAAGACTTCATCGCCTGGATGCAGCAGGGGAAGTTTCCGATCGTGGCGGTCCAAGAAACCAAAATCAGCGACCCGGATCAGTTATCGGAAGATCTCCGGAATCCGGACGGCTATACCAGCTATTTCAACTGCTCGACCGAAAAGAAGGGTTACAGCGGCGTCGGTATCTATACGAAAAAACGTCCTTTTTCCGTAAAGACTTTTTTCGGCGACAATCTTCTCTCTCGAGAAGGTCGGGTGATCGAAATGGAATTCCGTCACTTCACCCTCCTCAATGTCTATTTCCCAAACGGCGGATCGGGTGATCTCCGGCTTCAGTACAAGATGCAGTTCTATGAAGAATTCCTGCACTACCTCCTCCACTTGAAGAAGCAGGGAAAGAAAATCGTTGTCTGCGGCGATGTGAACACAGCGCATCAGGAAATCGATCTGGCCCGGCCGAAAGAGAATGAAAAAACTTCAGGTTTCATGCCCATGGAGCGCGCTTGGATTGATAGTCTGGTTAAAGAGGGCTTCGTTGACGTTTTCCGCCATCTCCATCCGAAAGAGGTCGCCTATACTTGGTGGGATATGAAGACCCGTTCGCGCGAGCGCAACGTCGGCTGGCGGATCGATTATTTCTTCGTCGATCCGCTTCTCATGCCGAATGTGAAAGAGTCGATTGTGCTCTCAGACATTATCGGATCGGACCACTGTCCGGTCGGACTCTCGCTTGTTTTTTCGGATGCAGACGGTTCGAATTAGCCTTTATGCCGACTGAAACAGAACCGCTGGTGCCGCTCGCCGAACGGATGAGACCGAAGATGTTGGCTGATTTTCTGGGACAGAAAAAAGTTCTCGGCGAGGGTTCATTTCTCCGTCAGGCAATAGAGGAAGATCGCGTGCCCTCGCTTTTATTCTGGGGACCGCCGGGAAGCGGCAAGACGACTCTGGCGCGCCTGATTGCAGCCGAAACACGCTCGCACTTTATTTCTCTTTCCGGTGTTGAAAGCGGGAAGAAAGATCTGCTCCAAGTCGTCGAAGCAGCCAAAGCGACACAGCGGCTCGGCGCGCGGACTATTCTTTTCATTGATGAGATTCACCGTTGGAACAAGTCGCAGCAAGACGCACTCTTGCCGCATGTTGAAAATGGGACGGTGACACTCATCGGTGCGACGACCGAAAATCCGAGCTTCGAAGTAAACGCGGCCCTCCTTTCGCGGACTCGGGTGCTTGTTCTGGAACGACACGCTCCAGAAAATATCGAGACGCTTTTATCCCAAGCGCTGGAACAAGATGAGGAATTGAAGACAAAACGTGCCAAGGCGGATCCAGAAGCACTTCACTTTATCGCGGCGATTTCCGGCGGCGATGCTCGGGCGGCTTACAATATCCTCGAGGCGTGCGCGAGCTTCGGAAAGAAGATTACCGTGAAGATCGTCGAAGCAATTGTTGAGCGATCACACCTCCTCTACGACAAAGACGGGGAGGAACACTATACTATCATCTCGGCTCTTCATAAATCGATGCGCGGCGGGGATGCTGATGCGAGCCTCTACTGGCTTGGACGGATGCTCGAAGCTGGTGAAGACCCGCTCTATATCGCTCGTCGATTAGTCCGTTTCGCCTCCGAAGACGTCGGGATGGGGAATTCGTTCGCGCTCCCACAGGCAGTTGCAGCGTATCAAGCATGCCAATTCATCGGGATGCCGGAGTGCGAAGTCAACCTCGCCCAGGCCGTGGTCTATCTTGCGCAGTCGAAGAAATCGAATGCACTCTACATGGCTTACGGCCAAGTGAAGCAAGATATTGCCAAATATCCGAACGAACCGGTACCGCTCCATCTCCGCAATGCTCCGACGAAGCTGATGAAGTCTCTTGGATACGGTGAAGGGTACAAGTATACGCCTGATTTCAAGGATGCGACGGAGGCGACGCAAGAATATCTTCCGAAGAGGCTACAAGGAAAAAAAATATTTGGGATAAAGTAAAGACGCCCTCGATTTCGTTGGCGTCTGTGTTTGGTACCGGCCGAGAGTGGTGCTGACGATTGATCAGTCGCCCTGATCCCAAAGACTTGGGAAAATAAGCACTTCCTTTTTCTCCGGACCAGGAGGAGCCGCTTTCGAGAGTGGTTCCGTAGAACGAGTTTGGGTATCTTCTGGTCGAATGACAGGAGTTCTTTGGGTGTGGAACGGCCCCATCTCCATCATCCGAAGGTCGTGAAAATCGGCTCCTTCGAGCATAATGCTACTCCTTGCGATAGGTTGTTAGCGAACAAAAAACCGGTTCCATTGGGAGACCGGCTTCTTTCTGCTATCGAGGTGCCTTATCTTCGGCGGATACGTTCAAGAGCAAAAACAAATCGGTCTCCCTTCTCCCAAAAGGAGAGGGAACAGATAAAACGCATAAACATGGACCGATATGTTTCCATGGGCCCAGTATAAACAGCCTCTTTTTTGGTGTCAAATAGCTTTTTCTAATCGAAAGTTGACGGAACCATTATTTCCTGATACACTATCTCCGCTTCGTTCGTCGAGACAACAGCGAGGCAAGGGTATTCCGTAACTTCACAATAAGGATTTTCGTTACACATGGCAGATGCACAGCAAACGCCGCCAACGAGCGGTTTCTCCCATCATCGTGCGGTGGTCATGCGCATGGCTCGCCACTACCTGACCTATCACCGGCCTTTGGGTGATTCGGTAGAAGCGGTGAACGTTCCAGGCGAAGAGTCGTCTGGGCAGTCGGCCGAGGAGTCAGTGGTCACCAATTAGTCGAATCAGCAACGCTGACAAGACTGTGAAGCCCGAGACAAAGCGCGCAAGTGCAGCGTCTCGGGCTTTTTCATTTGTGTTAGAATTAATCCTATCCAATTTTCTTATCACGGAAATAGTATGTCTGTACCAATAGTTGGCAAAGCGGCACCGGATTTCAAACTGCCTGACCAGAATGGCGATATGCATTCATTGAAGCAGTACCGAGGACGGTGGGTCGTGCTCTATTTCTACCCGAAAGACGATACCCCTGGCTGCACGGTCGAAGCCTGTAGTTTCCGGGATAACTTCTCTGTGTTGAAAAAACTGGACGCGGCAGTGCTCGGGGTTTCGACCGATTCGGCGAAGAAGCATGCGAAGTTCGCGGAGAAATATGAGCTGCCGTTTACGCTTTTGGCTGATGAAGAAAAGAAAGTCGTCGAGCTGTACGGGGTATGGGGGAAGAAGAAATTTATGGGTCGCGAATACATGGGAACGAATCGCGTCTCATTCCTCATCGATCCAAAAGGGAAGATTTCAAAAATTTATAATGCAGTGAAGCCGGCTGAGCATGTCGCTGAAGTGCTGGCTGACATGGGTGCCGCGAAAGAGTAGGCGACTCTTGACAAAACTCTTGCAGAGCACCCGGTAAAGGGTGTATATTTGAGGTGCCAACCTTCCACTCCTCATACCATCAATTGCTCTAACGCCCCAATTCTTGGTCCTGTGGAAGGACCGGCACTCGCGAGATGAGGATGCACAACGTTTGCACCCTCTCTTTTCTTTTTATAGGGTGAAAGACGAATTTCCCAAAGCGAATAAGAAAATGAACACCTGTGAGGAGGTGTTTTTGGCTTTTTAGAGGGCCATTTGCACCTTTTCAGAAAGTGGAATAAAATGGGTAGTAAGAACAGTGAAGTGGTGAAATGTGGTGAATTTCACGAAAACACTCCAACTGTTCGCTTTTGCCACGCTTATGTTCATCGGCGAGTACCAACATTCGATCGATCCCAAAAAGCGCCTGGCGCTTCCTTCGAAGTTTCGCGGGGAGCTCGGTGCGCGGGTCGTTGTGACACGAGGACTCGATCGTTCACTCTTCGTCTATCCGATGAAAGTGTGGGAGGAGCTTGCGGGAAAGCTCGGATCGCTCCCAGTCGGTGAGACGGGAACGCGAAGCTTCATCCGGCTCATGCTTGCAGGAGCAACGGATGTCGAGCTCGATGCGCAAGGCCGTGTTCTCATTCCGGAATACCTGAAGAAGGAGGCCGGACTGGCGAAAGAAGTGACCGTCGTCGGTCTCTACAATCGCCTCGAAATCTGGGACACGAAAGAGTGGGAGAAATACAAACACCAAGCTGAAAAAAATACCGAAAAAATCGCCAACGAACTCGGCAAACTCGGTATTTACTAGCTTTCGAATACGTACCTCAACAATATGGAACAGGGTAATACAGAACATGTCCCCGTCATGCTCGAGGAAGTTCTCACTGCGCTCGATCTTCGGCTAGGAATGAGAGTTGTCGATGCGACGCTCGGCGGAGGCGGATATACACGAGCGATCCTCGAACGGATCGGACCGGAGGGAAAACTCATCGCGCTCGATTGGGACGAAAAGGCGATTGAGCGTTTCCGAGGGCGAGCGAATCAGGATCCACTACTTGCTTTGGCACTCGCCAGCGGACGACTCAAGCTTATCCGGACGCCGTACAGTCGTCTCATGGAGGTGATCCGTGAAAATGGCTGGGACAAGGCGGATGCTATTGTCGCTGACCTCGGACTCTCCAGCGACCAGCTCGCTGACCCAGAACGGGGCATCTCCTTCCAGGTCGATGGTCCGCTCGATATGCGGCTCAATACCGATGAACGGGTCGAAGCACGGCATCTCTTGAATCAACTTCCCGAAGCCGCTCTCGCTGATCTCTTCGAGACCTACGGCGATGAGGGGGAAGCGAAACGGATTGCCGCTGCCGTCATCATTGCCCGCAAAAAAGCGTCGATTGAAACGACTGCTGCTCTCCGCGAGCTCGTCTGGTTCAATGTCGCCGCGGCGCGTCGGAAAGGCAAGACACATCCGGCGACGAAAGTCTTCCAAGCGCTCCGGATTGCGGTCAATAGCGAGGGTCGACATCTCGAAGAATTTATCAAGACCGTACCGGAAACACTTGCTCCACACGGTCGGGCCGTGATTGTTTCCTTCCACTCCGGCGAAGATGCAATCGTCAAACACCTGTTCCAAAAAGAAATCCGATCGGAAACACCTCGTCTCGTCTGGGTGACAAAAAAACCACTTGTTCCTACACGAGAGGAAATCGGGAAAAATCCCCGAGCGAGGAGCGCCAAACTCCGCTCCGTCGAGAAGATCGGAGAAGAGAAAAAATAAAAACAAATATGCGAGTCTACTGTGCTGAAAAAAGACAAAATAAACCAGCCAAGCTTCAGCGGAGGCTCTGGTCGGCGCATGCGGCGAGCGCCCATGTTGCCGTTGTCGCTTTACTCGCCCTTTCCCTGCTTTCCGCCGGTCTCTATGTCTATTCGGTGAACCGGAATGCGGTCCAGGGATACGCGATTCGAAACCTGGAGAAGGAGCTGAAAGAGCTGAAAAAAGCGAATGCTGAGCTCCGAGTCCGTGAGGCTGAAGCAAAATCTCTCTCGCGGGTCGAAGAAGGGAGTGCTGATCTCCGGATGGAGAAAGCGGAAATCACCACTGTCCTGAATGCTCGAACAAATGCCGTCGCTCTCCGTTAAATACCCGTATGCAGATTGCTCGACGCGCCTCCCGTCAGAAACTCTCGCACCCGGCAGGCACAGCTCCTCATTGGCGGCTGTATTTTTTCCGTAGTGCGCTTTTTTTCGCTGGCGTTGTCATTATTGGTCGTCTCTATGTGTTGCAGGTTGTCGGTCGTGAAAAGTGGGTGGCAATGGCTGAGGATCAACATACGATCGCTCAGGCGCTCCGAGCTGAACGAGGCAGTATTTCTCTCCGCGACGGTGATCTGACCTATCCCATCGCCGTCAATCGTGAGTATAGGCTCGTCTACGTCATCCCCAAACTCGTCGAAGATGTTCCTGCGACAGCACTTGCCCTATCCTCCATCCTCGGTATCGAAGAGGAAAGAATCCGAGAACGGCTTTCCGATCGTGCTGACCCATTTGAAGTGATTAAGAAAAAAATCACTCCGGAAGAGGAGAGTCGGATTAGCGAGCTCCATCTGAAGGGTGTGAATTTCTTGCCGGAAATCTACCGCTACTACCCGGGCGGCGAATTATCTTCCAAGGTAATCGGGTTCGCTGGCCCGAGCGATGATGGAGAAATTGGGATCTATGGCGTCGAAGCGAGCTGGAACGGAGAGCTTCACGGTAAAGATGGCACGATTTCTCAGGAGCGCGATGCGGCCGGTCGCTGGATTTCATTGACGGATCGGGATCATGTCGAGCCGGAAGATGGGCAGAGCCTTGTTCTCACGATCGATCGTGTCATCCAGTATGAGGTGGAGAAAATACTCTCCGAATCAAAGGAAAAATTCAATGCTGATACGGCTTCCGCGATTGTTCTCGAACCGAAGACGGGAAAAATACTCGCGATGGCGAGTGTGCCGCAGTTCAATCCGAACGAGTATGGCAAGACTGAAGATATCAGTCTTTTCATGAATCCGCTCGTAAGTTTGCCGTACGAGTCTGGATCGGTCATGAAACCAATCACGATGGCGATCGGGATCGAAGACGGAAAAGTTAACCCCAATACTGAATTTGTCGATACGGGAGTCGTCCAAGAGGCGGGCTACTCCATCAGAAATGCTGAGGATAAGGTATATGGCCGGAGTTCGATGACGAAGGTGCTTGAGGAGTCGATCAATACCGGTGTCATGCATGTCGAGCGGCTCGTTGGCCATGTGCCGTTCCGGGAAAGCCTGCGGCGTTTCGGTTTCGGGGCGAAAACGGGAATCCGTCTGCCGGCGGAGCACGCGGGCAATCTGCGCAACCTCGACAATCCCAAATCAGCGATTCAATTCATGACTGCCTCGTTCGGCCAAGGGATCACCGTAACGCCGCTCCAGCTGGCGATGGCCTATGGGGCGATTGCCAATGACGGGATCCTGATGAAACCGCAGATCGTTGACCGGATTATCGATGCTCAGGGCGAAGTCCGGACAGTCGAGCCGGAAGAAGTGCGGCGTGTCCTCTCGCAGGATACGGCGAAGAAAGTCGGAGAGATGCTCCGGAACGTCGTTGTGAACGGTCATGGCAAGCGAGCTGATGTCCCCGGATATCTCGTCGGCGGAAAAACTGGAACAGCTCAGGTCGCGAAGACCGGATCGAAAGGCTATGATGAGAATATTACTATCGGCTCCTTCGTTGGCTATGCGCCAATCAATGACCCGCGTTTTGTTGTTATCGTGAAATTCGATAATCCGAAAGATGTGCAGTGGGCAGAATCGAGCGCAGCTCCGACTTTCGGCTCTATCATGCGGTTTCTTCTCTCCTATGCTACAGTACCGACGACTGAACCGATGAAGAAATAGACTGTCTGATTTATGAACAAGAGGCTACAGAAAATAGGCGCCGGAATCCTCAGAATGCTCGCTCGCAGCGTGCTCCGGGCGCACCAGCCCATCATTGTCGGTATTACTGGATCGGTTGGTAAGAGCTCAGCGAAAGAGGCAACCGCGCTTGTGCTCTCCAAGAATTTCACGATCCGTTACTCGCCCGGCAACTACAATAATGAGTTCGGCCTTCCGGCCGCGATTCTCGGGATCAAGAGTCCGGGCCGGTCGTTCTCGCTTTGGGTTCAGGCCGGTGCCGAAGCTATCCTTTCGATGCTTCGCCTCCGTCCTTATCCGGAGGTGCTCATTCTTGAGATGGGCGTTGATTATCCCGGCGATATGGACTATCTCCTCAGTATCGTGCAGCCGGATATCGCTGTCCTGACGCACGTTTCGGAAAGTCATCTTGCACAATTCGAAAATATCGACCAGATTGCGAAAGAGAAAGGGAAATTGGTTGCTGCGATTCCTGATTCGGGGACGGCAATTGTGAACGCTGACAATGATTTGGCGCTGCAGCAGAGTGGGAGGACTACGGCCGCGGTCATTTCCTACGGTCTGACCGAGGGAGCATCGCTCCGTGCTGACAATATCCGCCTGCTTCAGGAAGGGAATCGGATAGAGGGTCTTTCTTTCAAGTTGAATTCGGGTGGCAAATCAATCCCGGTTCGTCTCCCAGGTATTATCGGTCGGCATCATATCTCGGCGGTACTCGCTGCCGCGGCTGTCGGCACAGCGCTCAAGATGAACCTCGTCGATATCGCGGCGGCGCTTGTCGAGTTCCAGACGCTTCCGGGCCGGATGAGGCTGCTCGATGGCAATGCGGATATCCGGGTCATCGATGATACCTATAACGCTTCGCGTGCCTCGACTGAAGCGGCGCTTGCGACAATGCGCGAGCTGATCGCTCCGAGGAAAGTTGTCATTCTCGGCGACATGCTCGAGATTGGGTCGACTTCGGATGAGGTTCATCGCATGCTCCGCGATGCGGTCATTTCAAGCGGAGCGAGCGTTTTCGTAGGTGTTGGACAGCACATGCACTTTCTCTCTGATGCGCTCCGTGGGACGAATTTTCCTGAGAAAAACATCTTCCATTTCCCTGACCCCGTGACGGCTTTGGAACGGATACATACGGTGGTCCGCCCCCACGATCTTGTTCTGGTAAAGGGTTCGCAGGGGCTGCGGATGGAGCTCGTCGTCGAAGCGCTGCTCGGGGGCGAGCAAAGAGCAGAGAAGAATCGATCACTTCTTTGCCGTCAGTCGGCTGCTTGGCGCGCTAACCCTTTCCGTCCGCCGGAAGAATGGCGGTAGACAGGAATTGAATTTTCAGGACCAATCGCCTAGAATAAAGAGGAAGTTTCTGTAACCCATCATTACTTTGAGAGACGTGTATGACAGACGAAGCACGGGACAAGGAATTTATCGAGTACGTAGTGAAGATGTTGGTGGATAATCCGGAGAGTGTGAAAGTGGAGCGGAAGATTGATGAGATGGGCGTACTTATCACGCTCGATGTCCATGCGGACGATATGGGCATGGTCATCGGTCGCGAAGGGATGACCGCGAAGGCACTCCGAACTTTGCTCCGCGTTATCGGCGCACGGAATAATGCTCGCGTGAACCTGAAGATCAATGAACCGGAAGGCGGTCAGCGTCCGGAACGGCGCCACGAGGCGATTCCGGCCGAAGAAGTGGTGAGTCCAAATGAACCGTTCGAGCATGTGATCCAGCCGACCCCGGCCCCGCGTTCGCTCGAAGATGTGATGAACGATATCAAGATTTAAACCAAAAAGCGCCCTTCGACTCTGCTCAGGGCGCTTTTTCGTTTTCCCCACGAATACGGTAGGATAAAGGTAATTGATCTGATTTTCCCTATGAATGTCGCCAGAACCGCTATCGAAGGACTACTTGTCATCGAGCCGGATATCTACCGGGATGAACGCGGATACTTCTTCGAATCCTTCAATAGTAGCCGGTATCGCGAGGCAGGGATTCCGGATGCCTTTGTTCAGGATAATGTTTCAGTGTCAAAAAAAGGCGTTATTCGCGGATTGCACTATCAGACGTCGCCGTTCGCCCAGGGCAAGCTCGTTTCAGTGCTTCGCGGTCGGGTGATGGATGTCGCGGTCGATATCCGGACCGGATCGCCGACGTACGGGAAGCATGTCGCGGTTGAGCTTTCAGCCGATAACCATCGCCAGTTTTGGATCCCAGCTGGCTTCGCTCACGGGTTTGCGGCGCTCGAGGACAATACGATTTTTTCCTACAAGTGCACGAATGCGTATTCCAAGGGGTATGACCGCGGCATCCGCTTCGATGACCCGGCAGTCGGTATCGACTGGGGTGTGACTGAGCGAATCGTTTCAGAAAAGGATCAGCGGCATCCGCTCCTTTCGGAAATCTCGAGTGAATTTGTTTTCACAAACCCAATCCTTACAGCGTAAAATTATGAAACTTCTTGTTACCGGTGGCGCTGGATTCATCGGATCAAATTTTATCCGTTACATGCTTGGGAGTAATCTCGAGGTGGAAATCATCAATCTCGATCTCCTGACCTATGCGGGCAATCCGGAAAACCTAAAGGAGTTCGAAGGCGACTCACGCTACCGTTTCGTGAAAGGCGACATCACTGATGTCTCGCTCGTTGATTCGCTCGTAGCAGAGTGTGATGCGATTGTCCATTTTGCGGCTGAAAGTCATGTCGATCGATCTATTCTTGGTCCGGAGGCTTTCGTCCGGACGAATGTGCTCGGAACGTTTACGCTTCTTGAGGCAGCGCGGAAACATATGAAGCGGTTTCATCACGTCTCAACCGATGAGGTTTTTGGTGCGCTTGCGCCAGCCGACCCAGCGTTCGATGAGGCAACGCCCTATGATCCGCGCAGTCCCTACAGTGCGAGCAAGGCTGGGAGCGATCACCTCGTCCGGGCCTATTTCCATACGTTCGGTCTGCCGGTTACGATATCGAATTGCTCCAATAATTATGGCCCCTATCACTTCCCCGAGAAACTTATTCCGCTTGCGATTACCAACCTCCTCGATGGAAAGAAAATCCCGGTGTATGGGGACGGCGCTCAGGTGCGCGACTGGCTGTATGTGGAGGATCATGCGCGGGCGATCGCGCTTATCCTCGAAAAAGGAACAATTGGCGAGACCTACTGTGTTGGTGGCGACGGCGAACGGGAAAATATTTGGATCGTGAAGGAACTTCTCAGGCTCCTTGGCAAAGACGAGTCATCAATCGAGTACGTGAAGGACCGGCCCGGCCATGACCGTCGCTACGCCATCAACTTCGACAAGATTAAAACCGAGCTTGGCTGGGAACCATCAGTGAATTTGGAAGAAGGACTGGCTAGGACCGTTGAGTGGTTCAAAGTTAATGAAACCTGGTGGAAGAATGTGAAAAGTGGGGAGTATCAGAAATACTATTCCGAACAATATGGAAAATAGGTTTGATCATGAGAAATTAAGAAGGTTTATTTATTCTGCGAGTCGCGCGACGTATGCGTCGGGTGATGAATCAATCAAAGTGAAACAGCTGGACGGATCAACAACCATTGAGTTTGCGGAAGGAGATTTCAAGTTCCATGACAATTACTTCGGCGGTGAACCGTATGGTGGTCGAGAAGTCGTATTTTACCAAGGCAAAGCTGTGTGGATGATGGTGTACTACGGATTTGTCTATACTGAAATTGGTAATACTGCAGTGTATGGCGTTCTCACGGAGGCACTTCGCCATACGACAGAGGATGTTCCCTATCGCGGCCCGGCAGTTTTCGAGAAAGAAAATTGGCGGTATGAAAACGATATTGATGGATTGGTAGAGAATTTTTCCGGTACCGAGAAAATCTATCGAGACGGTGAGTGTGTTTATGAAGCGAGTTATATTGGCGGATTTGTTGATTGTTAATGTATGGAAAATATCACTTACAAGGGGAAGATAATTGAAGTGGTACAGAAGGATGTTGAGCAAGCTGGTGTGAAAAAAATGTTTGAATTTGCTCGGCGTTCACCTGGGACGCGACTCATTATTCCTCAGGGTAAGACAATTCTTTTGACCAAAGAATTTCGTCATGAACTTGACGGGTATGACTATCGACTTCCGGGAGGAAAAGTCTATGATTCACTCGATGAGTACAATAGCGCATTGGAGAGAGGTGTAGATATCAATGAGTCTGCTCAGCGGGCTGCTATCAAGGAAGCGCATGAAGAAGCAGGGATAGAAGTGAAGGACATTTCTTTTTTCCACAAATCTGTTTGTGGTGCAACAATTGTTTGGGATCTCTACTATTTTGTTGTAAATGATTTCAGTAAGGTTGAGCAACAGCTAGAGCATGGAGAAGATATTGTTTTTGAATATTTTGATTGCGAGAAAGCAAGGGGCATGTGTCTCGATGGTTCTATAAGCGAGGAGCGGAGTGCCTTGGTATTGCTTCGTTACTTGAGTCAAAACATATAGTATGAAATTTCTCCTGACTTCTGATGGGCTGAGTAATGCCTCAATTGAAAAGTCGTTGTTTGAATTATTGGGTAAGCCGGTGAACGAAGTGTCCGTTGTATTCGTTCCGACAGCTGCAAGCCTGGTGGCTGATGATAAGAGCTGGCTCGTTGAAAACTACAATGAGTTCCTTCGGCTCAGATTGAAATCTTTCGATATCGTGGATATTGCCGCTGTACCACGTGAGAACTGGCTGGCACGCTTTGAATCGGCAGATGTACTTTGTTTCGGCGGTGGCGATGAGCAATATTTGGCGAAAGTGATGCGAGAGTCCGGCGTGGCCGAAGTCCTGCCGGAGCTTTTGAAGACGCGAGTGTATATGGGGATTAGCGCAGGGAGTATGGTCGTCGGTAAGCTTTTGCCTACGGAACTTACTCGCGAGCTTTGGCCGGAGGAATCTTTTGTGGGGGATGAGACTGGACTAGACATGCTTGATCTTTCGATATTGCCGCATCTGAATTCTGATTATTTCGCCCATCTTCGGACTAATCTCATCCGTTCACTCGCTCTGAAGTTTCCCACAACCGTGTATGCTCTTGATGATGATTCAGCACTTAAAATTACTGATGATCAGATTGATGTAGTAAGTGAAGGGGAGTTTTTGAAACTGGAAAAATGAGTATGACGTTTGAAGAGTTTCGACAATTCATCGACGAGCAGCACGAATTCTTCCGAAAGGAGAAGAGGCAGACACAAAAGAATCGGATTTTCGCCCGGACAATCAAGCTTGGCGAAGAGTACGGCGAACTCTGTGATGCCGTGCTCGCTTCGGTCGGCGATCAACGAAAGGAGAAGCTCGCTCGTGGGAAATCCGGAGATCTGGAAGGTGAATTTGTGGACGTCCTCATCGTGCTCTTCATGCTAGCCAGGGCGATGGATGTCGATATCATGTCGGTGCTCGACGGTAAGATTCAGAAGATTCGAAAACGGAATAAAGGGTAAATATGAAGAAAGAGAAGGTTTTTCAACCTCGTCCTGGTCAAGTGGATTTTACCAATGTCCGCTGGGCGCCTGTGATTAATTGTGTCGTAAAGTATAAGCAAAAAATTCTTCTCGTTGAACGGAGTGCTTCACTACGACTCTATCCAGGCTACTGGAATGGTATTTCTGGATTCCTCGATGACCAGAAAAGCTTGGAGGAAAAAGTGAGGGAAGAACTTCGTGAAGAACTCGGTCTGGCTAAGAAGCATATTGTGTCTATCCGGCTCGGCGAGATTTTTGATCAGGAAGAGCCGAAATATAAGAAGACGTGGATTGTTCATCCTGTCCTCGTAACTGTGGACACAGACGAGGTGCGACTTGATTGGGAGGCGAAAAATTACGTATGGCTCAAACTAAGCGAGGCGAAGGGGCTACGGTTGCTCCCGGGCTTTGATAAAGTGCTCGCAATTTTGTTTAAGAAGAGAAAGTAGTTCTATGAAAATCACGAAATTCGGGCATTGCTGCCTCTTGATCGAAGTGAAGGGCGTACGAATCCTGACCGATCCGGGAAACTACAATGAGACGCCAATGGTGGCAGATATCGATGCTGTTCTTATTTCACACGAGCATCAGGACCATCTTCATACCGAGAGTCTCGAGGTTATCCTTGCGAAAAATCCCGGAGCAAAGGTAATCACGCATGCGAGCGTGGGAAGGATACTGGATGAAGCCAGCATCACGCATACACTGATTGCTGACGGTGAGACGGTGACAGTGAAGGATGTGTCGATTGAGAGTAGCGGGAGCGTTCATGCCTGCATCCATCACGATTTGCCGAAGGTTCAGAACACAGGTTTTTACATCGACGGGGCGCTCTTTTACCCGGGCGATTCTTTTCATGATCCGAAGAAGGACGTCGCCGTTCTCGCTCTGCCAGTTGCTGGACCCTGGATGCGGCTTGAGGAAGCAATCGAGTATGCGAAAATTATTAAGCCGAAAGCAGTCTTTCCGGTCCATGATGGGATGCTGCGGCAAGAACATCAGCTCGGTCCGACCCGACGCATCCCGAAAATGCTGCTCGAGCCGCTCGGTATCGAATATATCGATATGACCGAGGGTACCATGCATGACTTCATGCCTTTTCTCGGTTAAAATTGTCAGTACGAGCGATTTGCTATAATAAGGAGGCTATGAATGATACCGGACAAAAAACACGAAAAAAAGCCCTGATTCTCGGGGCGAAAGGAATGCTGGGCCAGGCGCTTGGTCAGGACTTTCGATTGGCGGGCTATGAGCTCGCACTCTGGGATACGACTGAAATCAATCTGACGGAAGAGGTAGCTTCGCTCGAAAAAATCGCCGCTT
The DNA here is from genome assembly GCA_052034935.1 of Candidatus Moraniibacteriota bacterium. GTDB lineage: Bacteria > Patescibacteriota > Minisyncoccia > Moranbacterales > UBA1568 > SSEF01. The sequence continues at coordinate 355,691 of JBPOIB010000001.1, read as the reverse complement.
TCGCTCCGGACATGATGATCAATGCCGTGGCTTACAATGCGGTTGATGCCTGCGAGGCGGATGACGACGAGTACCGGAAAGCGCTTGTCCTGAACCGGGATGTCCCCGGCTATCTCGCTCGCTATAGCGCGGAAAAGGGCATCATCTTTGTTCATTACTCGACGGACTATGTTTTCGATGGAATGAATGAAGCCGGGTATGCCGAGGATGCCGTACCGAATCCGATTTCTCGTTACGGACTGTCGAAATATGAGGGTGAGCAGGCAGTTCTCGCGGCTGGCGGCAAGGGATATCTTGTCCGACTCTCGAAACTCTTCGGCGAGCCGGCGATCTCTAGTCTTGGTAAGAAAAGCTTTTTCGATACGATGCTCATGAAGGCAAAGAACGGGTCGAGTGTGGAGGTAGTCGATGATGAGAGGGGGTGCTTCACGTACGCTCCCGACCTCGCCTTCGCGACGCGCGAGCTCATCTCCTCGGACGCTGCTCCGGGCATCTATCATCTTCCGAATGAGAATCCGGTTACCTGGTTCCAGGCGACAATTGAGCTCTACCGCCAGGCCGAGTTCCGGATCGAGGTGATTCCGGTCCCATCCCAGGGGCTGGTGCGTCCCGCCCGCCGTCCTCACACTTCCGTACTCCTCAATACGAAACGGCCGAAGCTTCGTCCATATGAAGAGGCACTGAAAGACTATCTTGCCGATATGCTCTAGTCTTTTTTGGCGAGATGACTGATTTTCTGAGCCATTGATATTTCCGCGTATGTTCGACTACAAAAATCTGAAGAAATCTGATCCGGCGGTGTGGAAGGCGGTCATGGGTGAGGTGAAGCGCGAAGAGGAGGGAATCGAAATGATCGCGTCCGAGAACTACGTCTCAAGGTCCGTGCTGGAGACACTTGGAACAACCCTGACCAACAAGTATTCCGAGGGCTATCCGGGTAAGCGCTACTACGGCGGTCAGACATATACTGACCAAGTGGAGGTGCTTGCGATTGATCGTGCGAAGAAGCTTTTCGATGCGGAGCATGCCAATGTCCAGCCGCATTCCGGTGCGCAGGCCAATCTCGCTGTCTATGCGGCGCTCCTTGAGCCAGGCGACACCGTGCTCGGCATGGACCTGTCCCACGGCGGGCATCTGACGCATGGCCACCCGGTCACCTTACCGGCTAAAGTTTACCGTTTCGTGCGTTACGAGACTGAGCCGGATGGGACGATCGACTACAAGAAGCTCGAGGCGCTCGCTCTGAAAGAAAAGCCGAAGCTTCTCTTGGCCGGATTCTCTTCCTATACGCGACAGCTTGATTATGCGAGATTTTCCGCCATCGCGAAGAAGGTGAAAGCCTATGCGATGATGGACATGGCCCATATCGCCGGTCTGGTCGCCGCTAAAGCGCTTCCGAATCCGGTCCCGTACTTCGATGTCGTCACAGCAACGACACACAAGTCGCTCCGCGGACCACGCGGCGGCATCATTCTCTGTCGCGAGTCGATAGCTAAACTGATCGACAAAGCGGTCTTTCCCGGAACGCAGGGCGGTCCGCATATGCAGGTGGTTGCCGCCAAAGCTGTGGCCTTCGGCGAGGCGCTCAAGCCATCTTTCCGGACCTATGGAAAACAAGTCCTGAAGAATGCCAAGGCCCTCGAGGAAGAATTCCGAGCACTCGGCTTCACGATCGTTTTCGGCAAGACGGAAAATCATATGGTGCTGATCGATGTAGTGAAAAGCCACGGGGTGACCGGCAAGGAGGGTGAGACGCTGCTCGATAGCATCGGCATTACGGTCAATAAGAACGTCATACCGAATGATCCGCGCGGACCGATTGATCCTTCGGGTCTGCGCATCGGCGTACCGGCCCTTACGACGCGCGGCATGAAAGAGAAAGAGGTGAGGCAAATTGCGCGAGTCATCGATGCGGCGCTTCGGGCTAAAGGCGATATCCGGACGCTGAAACGACTTGCTATGGAAGTGAAGAGACTCTGCAAAGCGTTTCCAGTGTATCGATAAATGAAACGTTCTATGAAAGGAATCATCCTCGCCGGCGGCAACGGCACCCGCTTGCTCCCGCTGACGGCAATCGCTTCGAAGCAACTCTTACCGGTCTATGATCGGCCGATGATTTTCTATCCGCTGAATACCCTCGTTTCTGCTGGCATTAAGGATATCCTGATCATCGTGTCGCCGGAGCATGCAGGGACCTATCTCAATCTGCTCGGATCATTGCTTCGGAAACAGGGGGTGAATATCTCATTCGTCGTTCAGAAGGAGCCGCGCGGATTAGCGGAGGCCTTCATTCTCGGCGAGGATTTCATCGACAACGGTCCGGTGACGATGATTCTCGGTGACAATCTCTTCGAGGGAGACTTTATCGAGGCAATCAAAAGTTTCGAGCGGGGCGGCCGTATTTTTGCCAAGGAGGTGCCGGATCCGGAACGTTTCGGCGTGGTGGAATTCGAGAACGAAACTGGGCGTGTCATCTCGATCGAGGAGAAGCCGGAGGTCCCGAAAAGCAATTTCGCTATTCCCGGACTCTATATCTATGATGCGGAAGTGGTAGCGGTTGCCAAATCACTTCAGCCGTCTGGACGAGGGGAGCTTGAGATTACCGATCTTCATCGCCATTATCTTGGCAAGGATGCACTCGATGTCCGGCGTATCGATGGAGCCTGGTTCGATGTTGGCACGCATGATTCGCTTCTCGATGCGAGTAATTTCGTTCGTGAGAAGAGATTCCGTGACCGTTTCCATCCGATGATCAGCGAAGCGCTCATCGAGTTCAACGAGGAGTTCAAACGCATCGTTTCGCTCTAAATCCCCTTAACCTCTAAAACGCGCACTATGACAGATACAGCACCGAAGAAAATCAAGAAAGCGATTATTGCTGTCGCGGGAAGCGGCACACGGCTCTTGCCAGCGACGAAATCCATGCCGAAGGAAATGCTTCCAATCGTCGATAAGCCGATCATTCAGCTGGTGGTGGAAGAGCTCGTAGAGGCTGGTATCGAAGATATTATTTTCGTTACGCGCTGGGATAAGAAACCGCTCGAGGACCATTTCGACTACTCGACTGCTCTCGAGGATGATCTATTGAAGAATGGGAAGCAGGATCGCTACGATCAGGTCCATCGGGTCGCTGAAATGGCCAACTTCGTCCATGTCCGCCAGAAAGGTCCGTACGGTAATGGGACGCCAGTGCTTTCGGCTGCGAGCCTCGTTGACGATGAGCCGTTCATCTACTGCTTCGGCGATGATCTCGTGAAATCGGAGGTCTCCTTCACCAAACAGATGGTCGATGAGTATAATCGGCATGGTCAACCGATGCTGGGTGTTCAGGAGGTGCTGGAGAGCGAAGTTTCTAAATACGGTATCGTCGATGTCGATCCGGAGACAATGCGGGTCCGCAATATCATCGAAAAGCCGACCCAGGAGGAGGCTCCTTCACGTCTTGCTGGCTTTGGTCGGTATATCTTGAATCAAGAAATCATCGATATTCTCCGTTCTACGTCCCTCGGTAAGGGGAATGAGCTCTGGTTGGTAGATGCGATTCATAATTACATCGCCGGCGGAGGGACTTTTTACGCCAAGTCGGTTGAAAATGGCCAGTGGATGACTACTGGCGATCCTCTCAACTATATGACAGCTATTCTCTCTTACGCGGTCGAGCGTCCGGATATCGGCGAACAAGTCAGAGCTCATATGCGAGAGCTGCTTGATAGCTCGGGCAAATAAAGAGGTCTTAATTTCTCACGATAATTCGCACTGTTCGCTTCGTCTATATAATGTACTGGGCCTACCTCATCCTCTTCCTCTGCATGATTGTCACTCCCGAGTTTATCGGGGAAGGAGTGCTCTTCTTCAGCGAGGATGATTTTGAGTCGCTGCTCATCTTCTGCTTTGGCATGCTCGGCCTCCTCTTGTATCTCGGCAAAGAATCAGCCTTCTTGCGAGCGGTCAGGGAAAAGCTTTCCCTGCAGCAGGAAGCGAACCAGATCAGGAAAGATCTCTCCCAGTCATATTCATATATCGGTGAGATGAATCGTCGGATCGATATCGTGAAAAACATGGTCGTTTCGCTGCCGCAATCTAAAGCGACGATTTTTGAAAAGACGGGCAAGGAGCTCTATGATCCGATTATTGATGCGACAGGGCTTCTCGCTCAATCAGATTGCGTTGGCTTGTATTTCGTCTCGACCGAAAGTGGCGAACTCATCGAGCAGTATGTCGTCGGAGATGGCGAGCATATCGAGCGGCTTCAGAGCCTGGATGGACAATCGCTACTTGAAACGAAAAAATATCTCTGGGAAGAGGGTCGGCTTCTTTTCGTCCGATCGCCGGAAGACGCTTCGGGCGTCACGGCTTTCATTATCTTTCATAAGATGAAAAATCGGCTTGAGGAAACTGGCATTTTTCAAATTTTAGCCGCGCAGGCCCTATTTGTCTTTACAGTGAATCACTCACCGTTCCATCTGGGAGAAAAATCAGGTATTGCAGAAAAACATTCATAGGCCAGCCTTATGCGGATTGGTATCGATGCTCGTTTCTACGGATCTCTTGGCAAGGGTCTTGGCCGATATACGGAAAAACTCATTACTCACCTCGAATCCATACCGGGCAGTGCGGATCATACGTTTTTCATTTTTCTTCGCCGCGAGAACTTCGATGAATACCAGTCGAAACGAGAGAACTTCATCAAGGTTCTGGCGGACTATCCGTGGTACGGGTGGAGAGAACAGATTCTCTTTCCGCGGCTCATCGCGGAACACCGGCTCGACCTCATGCATTTTCCTCATTTCAACGTTCCGTTATTTGTAACAATACCGTTCATAGTAACGATTCATGATTTGATCCTGCTTCACTATCCGACGGTAAAAGCGACTGAATTATCGCCGTTTCTCTACTGGATCAAATATATAGCTTACCGGGTTGTGATCGCACATGCAGTTTGGCGCTCCCGAGCTATTATTGCCGTTTCTCAATTTACCAAATCAGATCTCGAGACGGTATATCCAGCAGCGAGAGAAAAAGTGACGGTGACGCTCGAAGCAGCAGATGACTTCTGCTTCTGGCTTGATCCGAAAAGCGAAAGGAATCTCTTCACTTCGTTAGGGTTGTATGGGTCCGGACACGATGGCGAAGATGTGACGATGAAGCCATTTATTCTCTATGTTGGTAATGCTTATCCACACAAAAATCTCAGGCTGCTCATTGAGACGGCGGCCAAGTTTCCTCAGTACGAATTTCTTTTGGTTGGAAAAGAAGATTTTTTCTATCGCGCTTTCAAGCGAGACGTCACATCAGCAGACTGTACGAATATACGGTTCGCTAACTATCTCGATGACCGATCGCTCGGCGCTCTCTATCGCCGGGCCAGTGTGTATTTCTTCCCGTCGCTGTACGAGGGTTTCGGCCTTCCCGGACTTGAAGCGATGACGTATGGTACGCCAGTAGTTGCTGCAGAAGCTGGATCTCTCACTGAAATTTATGGGGATGCGGCCTATTATTTCGATCCCCGGTCAGCCGGGAGCTGTGCTGAGGCACTCCGCCGTGCGCTTTATGAGGAGGTTGTTGTTTCTCGGAAAGTGCGATGGCATCGAGTGGGAAAGTTCTCCTGGAAAAAAATGGCCGAAGAAACCTTCCGCCTTTACGAGACGGCTCATTCGAGACGATACTAAAGAAGTGGGTCTGCTCATGAGGAGCTTTACCGAACCAGCGTCATTATAATCATTCCCCATGTCTCGTTACCAGAAGTCATCCCGATATCCGCGCAAAGCAATCGTGGCATTCGCTGTGATCCTTTCTTTTATTGTTCTTGGCTGGTGCCTGGTGAGTATTTTAAAAAATGAGCTTGAGAGAGGCATCCTGTCGATAGGGAGTGCTGTCGAGAGTATGCGGCGCGAAGATTTTACAGCGAGCCGGAAACATCTTCAGGTTTCGCAAAAGATATTCGACCGAGGTGCTTTCTGGCTCTCTCCGATCGCATTGATACCGAAAGGTTGTTCGAGTATTCCTGGCTGTTCTCATCTTCTTGCTGCGGAAGCGGTCTTTTCTTCTGGATCGGATGGAATCGAAGCCGCCTTCGCGGGCCTTTCCTTGGCCGAAAGAGTCATGCAGACAAACAGTATAGCAGGGAACGACACCCTATCCATGCTTGATCTTTTCGAGTCGACAAAGCTTGATGCTTCGCGCGCGCATGAGTACCTCGTTCGGACAGAGCGAGCAATCGGCCGGATTAATCCGTCGGTTATTCCTAGAGAGTTTCAGCCCCAATACTCTACACTGAATAAAGCATTGCCGCTTGCGGTTGCTCTACTCGGAAACTATGTCGAGCATCAGTCACTTTTTGCTGAAATGCTCGGTGCTCATGGACCGAGAACTTACCTTTTTCTTTTTCAGAATAATCATGAGCTTCGTGCGACCGGAGGATTTATCGGAAGCTATGCGCTGCTCGATGTGAACGCCGGAAAGCTCCGTCGTTTTTTCGTCGATGGAATATTTAATCCCGACGGGCAGTTGAAGGAGAATATTGTACCGCCGAAGCCGATTCAAAAAATTAGTGCCGGCTGGAGCCTGCATGATAGCAACTGGTTCCCTGATTTTCCGACATCGGCCGAGAAAGCCATGTTTTTCTATGAGAAGACCGGCGGTCCGACAGTTGATGGAATCATCACTCTGACACCAGAGGTGTTGAAGCGCGTGCTTGAACTGGTGGGGCCGGTAAGTTTGCCGGAGTACGGTGTGACTATCGATACCGAAAACTTTATCTCCATCATCCAGGAGGAAGTGGAGGTCGGGTACGACAAGGAAGAGAATGAACCAAAACGGATACTTGGTGATGTGATGGAAGTTCTTTTGCAGAGATTTCTTTCTTTCGGTCACCCGAAAGAAACGTGGGAGCTCGGCAACAGTCTGGCCGATCTCCTCAATGAGCGGCATATCCTGATGTATTCGAAGAATCCTGACATGGAGCGACTTATCCGTGCGGCTGGCTGGTCGGGGGAAGTGCTTTCTGCACCCCATGACTATGTATCAGTGATTCACTCCAACATCAATGGATATAAAACGGATGGTGTTATCGAAGAAGAGATTTGGCATGAGGCCGAGATACACCCGGATGGCAAGGTGATCGATACAGTGATTATCACGCGCAAGCATAATGGTGGCCAGACTCCGTATGAGTGGTGGAACAAGGTTAATGCTGATTATCTCCGAGTGTATGTCCCGCTCGGCTCAAAGCTTCTTTCGGCTGATGGCATGACCAGAGAATTCCCTGAACCACCACTTGACTACACCGCTCTCGGTTTTCGTCGCGATCCAGAAATAGAGCGGGAAGAGCGAGAAACAGTCATTGATGAGACGAGTGGAACCAGAATTTCGACCGATGCCGGCAAGACTGTTTTTGGGAACTGGGTCTATGTCAGTCCGGGTGAGTCGGTAACTGTCCGCTATACGTATGAGCTACCATTCCGTGTCGACCCATCCATGGGAGAAGCGGCTGGAGCGATAGGATATTCGGTGCTGTATCAGAAGCAATCAGGTTCGAACGGCTCGAACCTGAAGGCAATTATTCGGTATCCGGAATCGTTCATTCCGGTTTGGCAGACGCCGGAAAATTTGATACCGTACCAGCGTACATTTCAGTCGGAACGCACGCTTTCCCGTGATTTCTATTGGGGAGTCGTTTTCGGAAAACAGGCTGATTCGGGATCTTAATAGACACTGACTTTTTGATTTGTGATACGTATTGCGCGACGCTTGTGGCAGTGGAGCGAGCGCCCGATTGAAACTCTCGGCGGCGCCGCTTTTGTTATTGCGCTCGCCGGCATCGCGAGCCGTATTCTCGGATTCATCCGTGATCGCCTCTTGGCGTCCTCCTTCGGCGCCGGAGATATTCTCGACGCCTACTACGCTGCCTTCCGGCTGCCTGACCTGATCTATGGATTTCTCGTCTTAGGAGCGCTCTCTGCCGCGTTCATACCCGTATTCGCGGAACTTATCGCGCATGATAAGCGCGAGCAGGCCTGGCGACTTGTTCAAGGAGCACTTCAATGGCTTGTCATCTTCTTGGGCGGAGCCGCACTTCTCGGCATCATCTTCGCACCGAAAATTGCCGTTTGGATAGCGCCTGGATTTGGTCCGGAGAAGCAGGAGTTGGTCGCTCTTCTGACGCGAGTCATGCTGCTCTCGCCAATTTTTCTCGCGGTTTCAGCTGTACTTGGGGGCGTGCTCGTGTCCTTCAAACAGTTTCTCGCCTATTCGTTTGCTCCGGTATTTTATAATCTCGGTATCATCTTCGGTATTCTCGCTCTGTTTCCTTTTTTTGGGCCGATTGGCCTCGCTTGGGGAGTCGTTTTTGGCGCTTTTCTCCATATGATGGTGCAGATTCCTGCTTTTCGGCGGGCAGGATATAACATGCACACTATCCCTCTTGCTCGTGCCTGGCGTGATGAGGCATTGCGAAGAGTCGTGCGACTCATGATACCGCGGTCTCTTGCGGTCGCTGTCAATCAAGTGAGTTTGGTAATCGTAACAATCTTCGCCTCCACGCTCGTTTCCGGAAGCCTGGCTGCGTTCACTCTGGCGATAAATATCCAGAGCATCCCACTTGGCCTGTTCGGCATCGCTTTTTCACTCGCTTCGTTCCCTGTTCTTTCGACCCTCGCTGCCAAAAAAGAGTACGCAGAGTTCTTCAAGATATTTTCCCAAACAGTCAAACGAATATTGTACTTCGTACTGCCGCTCTCTTTTCTTCTCATCATTTTTCGCGCTGAAATCGTCCGTATTGTCCTAGGGACGGGAGCGTTCAATTGGGAGGATACTATTCTGACGTTCACTGTCTTAGGCTGGCTTTCTGTCTCGCTCTTTGCCCAGAGTCTTGTTCCGCTTTTTGTCCGAGCTTTCTTCGCTCTTCAAGATACGCGGACCCCACTTTTTGCCGCACTCGCAGCGGAAGCGGTTCATCTCTCGCTCATCCCATTTCTCCTTCCACGCTACGAAGTCGCCGGTCTTGCGATTGCCTTCTCGATCGGCTCTATCATCAACTTCTCGCTCCTCTACCTAGCGCTTCGGGCCCGGGTGAGCGAGTGGAATGATCGCGATATTTTTTCTGGCGTGATAAAAATCGCTATCGTCGCCTTTCTTGCGGCGGTTGTCGCACAGTACTCCAAGGGTATATTCGCGCTCACCATCGACCGACTCGATACCTTCGTCGAGGTGGCAGCAAAACTCGGTCTTGGCGTTGTTATCGGTACTGCTACCTACATATTCGCTTCAGCCTTCTTCAGACTTCCGGAATATGCACAGATAAAGCGATTCATCTGGTGTCGATTGCTCCGTCGGCCGGAAACGGTCGCCTTGACCGAGGATCATCCTGAGAAAGGGGATTGGTAATCGCTCTTTCGGAGAAACCACTATTCTGCTAGCATGAGGTGCTTTCTAGAGTGAGGATTGGAGTCTGGCGCCCGAAACCGCTGAACTATACACTATGGACCAAAAGCACATCCGAAATTTTTGCATCATCGCCCATATCGACCACGGCAAGTCTACTCTGGCAGACCGTCTTTTGGAATTGACACAAACAGTCGAGATGCGGAAGATGAAAGAACAATTACTCGATCAGATGGATCTTGAGCGTGAGCGCGGCATCACAATCAAGCTCCAGCCGGTCGAGATGAAATATCAGTACAAGGGCGAACCATATCTGCTCCACCTTATCGATACGCCGGGGCACGTCGATTTCCACTATGAAGTCTCTCGCTCACTCGCGGCGGTCGAAGGAGCGATTCTCCTCGTTGATGCGACTAAGGGCGTTCAGGCTCAGACCTTAGCTAATCTGTATCTCGCAATTGAACAGGGACTGGAAATTGTTCCCGTCGTGAATAAAATTGATCTCCCGAACGCGGAGGTCGAGAAAGCAAAAAAGGAAATTGTCCATCTTATCGGTTGTAAAGAGGATGACATCCTCCTTGCCTCAGGGAAAACTGGCCAGGGTGTCCGTGAAGTGCTCGAACGGGTGATTGATCAAGTGCCTCATCCGAGAGGGGATATCGATGCCCCACTGCGTGCGCTTATCTTTGATTCGGTATACGACACCTACAAGGGAGTCGTGGCATATGTGCGCGTTGTTGACGGCAGTATCAAGCGTGACGATGTTTTGCATCTTCTCGGAACCGGGAATGAGAGTGTCACGGTAGAGGTTGGCTCATTCAGGCCGGCGCTCACACCGCGAGAGAGCATCGTCGCCGGTGATATCGGTTATATCGCGACTGGATTGAAGGAAGTCGCACACTGCCGGGTCGGTGACACGATTACGTGGAAACCGAAAGACCGGGATGCACTCAAAGTTGAAGCGCTCCCTGGCTACCGAGAAATCAAGCCGGCGGTCTACGCGAGCCTGTATCCGACGGATGGCGAGGATTATGCCTTCATGCGCGACGCTCTGGATAAGCTCAAGCTGAATGACGCAGCTTTCGTTTTTGAGCCGGAAAGCAATCAGGCTCTCGGACGCGGTTTTCGCTGTGGTTTTCTCGGATTGCTCCACCTCGAAATCATCCAGGCGCGGCTTGAGCGCGAGTTCAATCTCGTCCCAACAATTACGACTCCATCGGTTGTCTATGAAATCAAATTAGTAGGCCATCCGGAAAGAGAGTTACTCTATTCGCCGACCGATATGCCAGACCTGGCCGGTGTCGAAGCGATCTATGAACCGTATGTCTCGCTCTCGATTATCGCGCCGAGCGAATATCTGGGGAATGTGATGAGTCTGGTTCAGAATATCCGATCGGAGTACAAGAACACCGAATATCTTGACGAAGGCCGAGTCCTTCTTTCGTTCGAAGCGCCGCTCATGGATGTTATTGTGAATTTTCATGATGATCTCAAAAGTGTTTCCGCCGGCTATGCGTCGATGAATTATGAGCCGATTGGCTATCGCGAAAGCGATGTGGTGAAACTCGATATCCTGGTCGCCGGTGAAAAAATTGATGCATTCTCACGCATGATTCCTGAACGGCTGGCTCATCTCGAGGGAAAGAAGACAGTCGAAAAACTCAAGGGGATTTTGCCACGGCAAAACTTCGCCGTAGCGCTCCAGGCGGCAATCGGAGCCAAGGTAATTGCGCGTGAGACGATTTCTGCTTTCCGCAAGGATGTTACCGGCTATATGTATGGCGGAGACTTCAGTCGGAAGAAAAAACTGCTTGAGAAACAGAAGGCCGGAAAGAAACGGATGAAGGATACCGGTACGGTCAATATTCCACCGAAAGCCTTCCTTGAAATCTTGAAGAATAAATAGGATTTTTGACAAAGGCGGCCTGCTCCGTTAGGGTAAGGACTATGTTTTATTGAGGGGGTATCCATGAGCTGTCGTTATGATGAGTTCTTACGGTACCAGAATCTGGTACCTTTTTTGGCCAAGGCGGTGCGAGAAGCAGAAGATGGGGATCCGGTCGCTCTCATTGAGCTTATTCTGGAGCTTCTCGGATTGACCGCCGATGAAGCGACTACGCTCCACCCGGAACTTCGGCTGTTTCTCTGTCCTAAAGCAGTGGCGCTTCCGGCAGATGATTGAGAAGGCATGACGATAATCACTATCGGCATGCCTCTTTGCTTTTTTATGACGAAAAAAGTAGAATAAAAAGGTAATTGATGGAAAAAAATCTTTATGGCAATGGAGTTTACGAAAGAGAATTTTGAGACGGAGGTCCTGAAAAGCGACAAGCCGGTGTTGGTTGATTTCTGGGCACCGTGGTGTGGACCCTGCCAAATCATGGGGCCGGTCATCGATAAACTGTCTGGGGAAATAGTGACGATGAAGATTGGTAAGCTCAATGTCGATGAGCATCCGGAAGTCGCGAGTGAGTATGGCGTGATGTCGATTCCGACGATGAAGGTCTTCAAGGCCGGGGCAGTGGTAAAGGAGTTTGTAGGGGTTCAGGAGGAAGGAGCCTTGCGGGAGGCTCTCGGCGCGATTTAAATTGTCGTTCCGTTCTCTTGGTTAAAAACAAATATGAAAATCCATAAAGAGCGTATCGATCTCAAGAGCACGACCCAGATTCAATTTATCGACATCACGACCGAGGTGCAGGAGATTGTTTCGCGCTCCGGTATCCGTGAAGGGCAGGCGCTCGTGTATGTACCGCACACGACGATGGGCGTAGCGATCAATCATAATGAAGTGATGCTCCTGCAGGATTTCATGCGTGTTCTCTATAAGATTGTTCCGGTTGACGATCAGTATTCTCATGATCTCTTTGAGCTGCGTCGGGAAGCGAAATCCGACGGCCGATCAAATGGGCATTCGCATTGCAAAGCAATCCTGCTCGGAAACAGTGAAACGATTCCGGTTGAAAAGGGTTTACTCCTTCTCACTGAGCGACAGAATATCTTCGCCGTTGAATTCGATGGAGCCCGGGATCGAGATGTGGTGATTCAGGTGATTGGCTATTAAGTTTGATCATGACACTTCTTTTTCGTATCGCAAAGTCACTTGCGCTTGCTGGCCTTCTTCTCACTGCTCTTCTGGCGGTCTCTTTTTGGTATCTGCTTTCTCGGGCCGATTCGGCCCGGGGACCACAAGGTGATAGTCAGCGCTTTATGGTCGGGAGTGGTGAGGGCCTCGTCTCTGTTGCGGAACGCCTGGAACAGGCAGGCATTATCGATGGACGCCTCACATTCATTGTCTATGCGGCCAAAACGGGTCTGTACAAGAAATTTCAGGTCGGCGAATATAGTCTCTCCGGTGGACTCGCCATCCCGGAAATTGTCAGTCGGATTGTTGAGGGAAAAGTAGTCCCAGCAGGGGTGAAAGTGACATTTCCTGAGGGTTGGACGATGAAGGAAATAGCCAACCGCTTAAATGAGTCCGGATTGGCCGGCGACGAGTTTCTGGCGATTGCTTCGAAACCATTTCCGAAGTGGAGGGAACGCTTCGACTTTCTGAAAAATCTTCCAGAAGGTGCGAGTCTTGAAGGGTATCTTTTTCCTGATACCTATATCTTTCCACCTCAGGCGACTGGCGAGCTTATCGTGAGTGAGTTCTTGAAGAATTTCAGAACGAAGGCCTCCGGTTTGATCGCACGGGATATGGCAGCGCGAGGACTTTCCTTCCATGAGGTATTGACACTCGCATCTATTGTTGAAGAGGAGGGGAGAACGGATGCTGACCGGAAGAATATCAGCGATGTATTCCGAAAACGCTTGGCAATCGGACAGCCGCTTCAGAGCGACGCGACGATCAATTACATCCATGGGACAGCCAAGGATCAGCCGACCTTTGAGGATTTGAAATCAACGTCGCCTTATAATACGTACGCGAATGCCGGGCTGCCGCCTGGGCCGATTGGGAATCCAAGTCTTATGTCGATTGTCGCGACACTTCATCCGACGAGCAATCCCTATTATTACTTTCTCATTAATCTCAAAACCCGTACGACCTATTTTGCTGAGGATTTTGAGGGGCATCAGCGCAATCGGGCTGAACATGGTCTCTAGCAAGAGTCTTATGACATCGAAGCGTCAGATTATCGCCCTTATTCTGCTTTTTCTTGTGGGGCTGTTTTCCTGGTTTGCTTTTTCATCCGTGACGAATGCGGTCTTCTCCAAGACGGCCAGTGTTTTTATCGTACCGGTCATTTGGTTTTTCTTATTACTAACGGCCTTCTCCCTGGCAAGTATTCTCTGGCAAGAGAGTGTTTATCGATCGATTGGGAGTGTTCTTTTTCTTCTTCCGAGTCTATTCTTCGCTCCGTCATTGGCGCATCTCGGTATTATTGCGCTTGGAGCACTATTTGTATTTATCGGCTTGATTCGAATCGATAGGGAAATCGGTGAGCGAGTACGGATTTCAATCTACCGGGCAGTAGGAGTTGGATTCGCCCAGGTACTGTTTGCGCTCACTCTCGTCATATCGAGCCAGTACTACCACAATGTAAATACGCTCTCTTGGGATGAGCTTGTTCCGAACTTCGACCTCGCGGAGGGGACGGGGGCATGGCTCCTTCGGACGGCGAGCCAGTTCTCGCCGTCTCTTTCGACTTTGCAGGACCGCAATCTTTCGGTTGATAGTTTTCTTGAGGAGCTCAGACCGGTCGTAATGCTCGAGAATGGGAATGTTGTTGAGCGGGGGGTGACGGGGGTACTCCGGCAGGCTGAAATTATCCGTTCAAAAGCGGAACTTTCCAAACTTCTCGGCCGAGAAGTCGCCGGTACAGAAAATATGAATGCTGTTCTTTCCGAAGTGCTGAGGAAGAAAGTGATTGCTTTTGTTTCTGGACGTGAGGAAAAGGCATCAAATCCCGTTCCCTTTCTTCCATTTTTCCTCTCAATCCTCCTTTTCTTCACAGTCTACCCTCTCGGATCTATTATCGGTTCGTTTTCCCTATCACTGGCGACGGTAATTTTTCTCGCTCTCATCCGGGCAAAGATGATCGAGGTGAAGCGGGTTCCTGCGGAACGCGAGATTATTGTCTGATAATCCCGGTGTGGGAGCGGAAGGAGCGGCGGTGTGGGGATTCGTTCCAGAGGCGAAGAATCTAAATCTTCCTGAGGATTGTTTTCTGAGAACCGGGCACTAGATAGCCGCTCACAATGATGCCCTAACCCGAGAGGGGTTGACAGCCATTGATTAGCACTCGATAATTATGAGTGCTAATCTTGTTATCCTGTATGCCTAAAGACTACTATTCTATTCTGGGGGTTTCCAAGACCGCTTCGCCCGATGAGCTGAAAAAAGCCTATCGGAAGCTTGCTCATGCGCATCATCCGGACAAGAAGAGTGGCGACGAGGCCAAGTTTAAGGAAATTAACGAAGCCTACAGTACCCTCAGTGATCCAGAAAAGCGACGACAGTATGATCAGTACGGGCAGACATTCTCTGGATCATCTGGCCAGTCACGGGGGCAGGGATTCGGTGGTTTTGATTTTAATGGCAGTGCAGGGTTTAATTTCGGCGGCGCCAATATGGAGGATCTCTTTTCTGATCTTTTTACCGGCGGCGGTCGACGAGAGCGATCGGGCCGCGGCAGCGATATCCAGACCGACATCGCAATCAGCTTTGAAGAAATGGTTCAGGGCGCGAAGCGACAAGTCAATTTTCGGACCTTTGTCCGGTGTCCTGATTGTCAGGGAACGGGCGGCGCTCCCGGATCGAGTGAAAAGACCTGCTCGGATTGTGGTGGCAGGGGTTCAATTGCTCAGAATATCAATACAATACTCGGAACATTTACCCAGTCGGTGCCGTGTAATCGTTGCCACGCAAGAGGGAGAATCCAGAGTGAAGCATGTCATCGTTGCCGCGGAGTGGGCCGAGCGGAAGGAGAAGTATCAAAGGAGATCAGTATCCCAGCCGGTATCGAGGACGGGCAAGCGCTTTCACTGACGGGCCAGGGAGCGGCCGGAGAGTTCGGTGCACCAAACGGCGACCTCTATGTTGTTGTCCGGGTGAAACGCGATAGCCGGTTCTCTCGGCAAGGAGATGATATCGCTTCAGAACTTCCGCTCGCGTTCCATCAGTTCGCGCTGGGTGATAAGGTTCCGGTTACAACTATTGATGGTGAAGTGAATATGAAGATTCCGGCCGGAACGCAGCCGGGCGAGATTTTCCGTATCCGCGGCAAAGGAATACCCAAGCTCGGCCGCTTCGGCCGTGGCGACCACTTAGTAAAAACTTCGATTATCATCCCTCGGTCGCTTTCTTCCGAAGAGAAGCGGCATATCGAGGCGCTCAAAGGGGCTTCAAAACGGTAACTATTATTGGACCGGTTTCAATGTACGCTATACTAAGAAGACTTCAAGATTAGATGTAGTGCGAAACGGTTCGCATGAGATGTGGGTCTGCCCGAAACTGTGTGAACCCTGTGTGGGGTGCTTACAAATAAGTGCTCCGTCTCTGAGTCCAAACATAACGACTTCGAGGCTGAAATCATCATTGTCTGAATCGGACATGTCGCTTACATGGAAAGAAAAACCGGGTTTTTTCCGCCATACGACCCCACAAGGGTCGTCTTCTGTCGTGGCGCATATCCTTCGGCAGCGGGGTATTGATCCGAAAGAACAGGATCGGTTCTTCTCTCCGAATTATGACCGTGATCTGCACGACCCCTTCCTGTTCCTTGATATGGAGAAAGTAGTGGGGCGAATAGATGTGGCAAGGAAAGAAGGTGAGAAAGTTGGTGTTTTCGGCGATTTCGATGCCGATGGCGTCACGTCATCGGTCATCATGCGCGAGACACTCCAGAGTCTCGGTATCAATCTTATTGTTCATATTCCGCATAAGATTGATGAGGGACATGGTCTGAGTCGCAAAGCGATTGCCCGTTTTTCAGCTGAGGGAGTGCGGCTCATCCTGACGCTTGACTGCGGGATGATGAATCATGCTGAGATTGCCGAGGCAAAAGCACTCGGTATGGAAACAATCGTGATTGACCATCATCATGTTCCTGAAGTATTGCCAGAAGCCTTCGCTATCATCAATCCGAAGATTCCAACAGATACCTATCCTTTCCGTGAGCTCTGCGGCGCCGGGACCTCGTTCAAAGTGGCAACAGCTCTCTATCGCCGGCTTATGCCTGAACGACTGGACGAACTCAAATGGCTCCTCGATGTGACAGCCATCGGGACGGTAGCGGACGTGATGCCACTTATCGGCGAGAATCGGGTTCTGGTGAAGTACGGTCTCATCGTACTTCAGAAGACACGCCGGCCAGGTTTGCAGGAGATGTATGTTGTTGGGCGGATTCCGATTGATGACCGACAGCCTCCGACTGCGCGAATGATTGCCTTTCAGATTGCACCCCGGATTAATGCAGCGAGCCGGATGGCTCATGCCGAAACGGCCCACGAGCTCTTGGCAACGACTGATCGGGTGCAGGCCAGGCTTCTCGCGCTCGAGCTCGAAGGCTATAATGTCGCTCGACAAAAGGTAAGCCAAGCCGCTGCGGAAAATGTGCGAGCAGTCGCCGAACTTCGCTTTTCGGAGGAAAAATTCATTATCGCTACCGGTCCGGAGTTTCCACTCGGCGTCGTTGGACTCGTTGCAGGAAAGGTCGCTCATGAGCTCGGAAAGCCGACGGGTGTGTTTCAACAGGGGGAGACGACGAGTACAGGATCATTCCGCAGCATCGTGGGATTCAATGTTATCGAGGCACTTGAAACATGTGCTGACCTCTTCGAGAAATTCGGCGGCCATGAGCAGGCGGCCGGACTCACGATTCGAAACGATCGGATGGAAGCGTTCATCGAGCGGTTCAAAGCAATTGTCGACGATCGGCTTCGACATGTCGAAACGGTGCCGGAACTACTCCTCGATGCCGAGATTCACCCCGATGACCTTTCTATCGATTTAGCCCGCTCACTCAGCGGTCTGGCGCCGTTCGGTGAAGGAAATCCGGAGCCAGTCTTCCAGATGAGCAATCTCGAAGTACGTGAAGCTCGGATGGTTGGCAAAGACGCGAAACACTGGAAGCTCACCCTTGGTCACGCTTCAGGAAAGGGAACATTTGATGCGGTGGGCTGGTCGATGGTTTCCAAACATGCCGATCTGACGCCGGGTGAGCGGCTTTCCATCGCCTGTCAGCTGGAAGAGAACTCCTGGAACGGTCGGACGGCGCTTCAGTTAAAACTGCTTGATCTGAGACGCACAAAGTAGCGGTAACCCGGGGTTTTCCGATTGAGACATCGCTCTGGTATACTGAAATCATGGAAAAAGTCATTCTGTATACGGACGGCGGTTCTCGGGGGAATCCTGGACCGGCGGCTCTCGGTGTGTATCTTGAAACTTTCGGAACCGGCTTCGGGGAGTTTCTTGGTATAAAGACGAACAATGAGGCTGAGTACGCAGCCATCGTCGCCGGGCTGAAGAAAGTGAAAGCTGTGCTCGGTAAAGCTAAAGCGAAAAAAACAGAAGTCGAATGCCGGATGGATAGTGAACTGGCTTGCAAGCAGCTCAATCACATCTACAAGATTGAAAATGAGCGATTGCAGCCACTCTTTTTCGAGGTCTGGAATCTCATGCTTGATTTCTCCCGCGTTGAATTCATCCATGTCCGGCGCGAATTCAATACGAAGGCGGATGCTGAGGCCAACAAGGCACTTGATTTGGCCGCCAAACAGCGTACTCTGCTCTAAAAAACTATGTCACTCAAGAAAAAAATCGTTCTCGTCATCGGTACGGTCGCCATTGTTGGGGGAATTTTCTATTACTTTACGGGACGAGATACCGCTGAGCCCATTCAGACCGAGACGGTCCGTCGAGGCGATGTCGCCGAGACCGTGAGCGTGACAGGCGAGCTTGTTCCAGAGACATACGCCGACGTCGCGTTCCTTTCTTCAGGTACTATTGATGCTGTCTATGTCGATACGGGTGTTAGCGTGCAGGCAGGTGACAAGATTGCTTCGATTGATCGAGAGGTATTTTTTTCCCAACTCAAAGAGGCTCGTCTCGCGGCGGCCATCATCGAAGAGAGTGAGAAACTCGCCCGGCGCAACTGGGATATCTTGAAGCCGGAGGAGCGCGCGGCAAAAGAGCTTGCTTCGCGCCAGGCTCGGGAAAAAGTCCGGACCATAGAGGCTCAGATGAAAGAGGATATTCTCGTCGCTCCGATGAGCGGCTTTGTTTCCCGTTTCGATGCACGTGTGGGTGAAGTGGTAACGCTTGGTCAAATAATCGCCCGTGTCGTTGCACCGGGCGCCTCGGTACTGGAGTCACGAGTACCAGAGTCTGATATCGCCAAAATCGCGCTTGGTATGAAAGCAAAAATTACCTTTGACTCACTCTCGAACGATGATCTTTTTGAAGGAGAGGTAATTCATATCGATCCGGCAGCGACGGTGGTTCAGGACGTCGTATCGTACGAGGTCCGTTTCCGTCTTTCACGAAACGACGATCGTCTAAGGGAAGGGATGACGGGAAATATCGATATCGAGACAGCAAAGCGGTCCGGCGTGCTCTGGGTGCCATATCGGGCCCTGGTTAAAGAGGGAACAAAAACATACGCTGAGGTAAAACGTGACTTAGATCGGTTCGAGAAAGTGGAGGTCGTAACCGGGCTTGAGGGCGACGAAGGAACAATCGAAGTGAAATCCGGCCTCAAAGAGGGCGACGAAGTCACGATCGGTGCAACGCAAAAGAAATAGGTCCAATCCCTCATGTCACTTATCCAAGTCCAGGGGCTCAGGAAGGTATACGAGAGCGATGGCGTCGAGACGATTGCTCTGCGCGATGCAAGCTTTGTGATTGAAAAGGGGGAGTTCCTCTCGATTATGGGGCCGTCGGGTTCGGGAAAATCTACCCTGATGCAGGTCTTGGGACTGCTTGACCGTTCTACCGACGGAAAATACTTTTTGGATAGCAAAGACGTAACGCAGTTCACTGATGATGAGCTGGCGCGGCTCCGGAACAAAAAGGTGGGGTTTATTTTTCAGGCGTTCAATCTGCTGCCGAAGACGAGTGTAGCAGAGAATGTGGAGTTGCCGCTTCTCTATGATGAGAACGCCGAAGTGTCGAATGATGACCGGGTGATGGCGGCCCTCGAAGCGGTTGGTATGCTTCCACGGGCAGATTATCTTTCCAATCAGCTCTCGGGCGGCGAGAAACAACGCGCGGCGATTGCTCGAGCGCTCGTAAACGACCCTGAGATTATCTTTGCGGATGAGCCGACGGGAAATCTTGATTCAAAATCAGGACTTCAGGTGATGGCGATTCTGCAGGCGCTTAATGACGCCGGCCGGACAATCATTCTTGTGACACATGAGACATCAACGGCTGAGCACGCCAAGCGTATCCTCCGTATGGTAGACGGAGAGATTGTAGCCGATGAACCAGTGCGGAATCGTCGGATTGCGGCGGGCGAGGATGAACTCTTGAAGTAGTCCCGTAGCCCATTTTCGAATGTCTGAACCCAGCCGTGAATTATGAAACTTTCCGATCCGATTAAAATAACCTATCGTTCGCTCACTTCGTCCAAACTCCGATTCTTCTTGACGGTTCTCGGCGTCGTTATTGGCGTTGCAGCCGTCATTATGGTGATGGCAATCGGAGCGAGCGCTCAGCGCCTCGTGCTTTCTCAGGTTGAAAATGTCGGTTCGAATCTGGTGGCGGTATTGCCCGGCGCCTCGGAGGAAAAAGGGCCGCCCGCTTCGGCGCTTGGTATCGTGACGACGACATTCAAGAATGATGACCTGAAGGCACTCCGCTCGAATCGAAATGTTCCTCATCTTACTGCGATTTCCGGCTATGTGAGCGGATCGGCGACGGTCGAATCGGATGCGGACTCCTTTGAGATGAGCTTCCAGGGGGTCTCGCCAGATATGATCGAGGTTGAGAATATTCAGGTGGAACAAGGCCGATTCTTTTTTCCGGAAGAAGAGAGCGATCTTTCACGCGTTGTGGTCTTGGGTGCAGCTAGAGCACAAGACCTTTTTCCTGACCGTAATCCAATTGGGGAGACAGTCACCATCAAGAAAAATCCATTCAAAGTCATCGGTGTCCTTGAAGAACGTGGTTCGGCGGCCTTTTCTAATCCAGACGTACTTATTTTTGTTCCGCTCGAAACCGCCCAGAAAATCCTTCTCGGAATCAACTACCTGAATTTCGCCCGTGGCAAAGTCGATCGGGTCGAAAATATCGAACGGACACTTCTTGATATGACCACGCTTCTTCGCGACCGGCATGATATCGAGGAGGGGGAAGAGTCGGATTTTTCCGTCCGGAGTACGCAGGCGGCTCTCGGTGTGCTCACGAGCATCACTGATGTCCTGAAGTATTTTCTGATTGCAATTGCTTCGATCTCGCTCCTTGTCGGAGGGATCGGAATCATGAACTCAATGCTCATCTCCGTCTCGCAGCGCATCCGTGAAATTGGGCTGCGGAAAGCGGTTGGTGCCCGACCAACACACATTGTTACTCAATTCCTGATTGAGTCATCCTGCATCACGCTCTTCGGCGGAATCATCGGTATTCTCTTTGGAATCGCAATTGCGTATATCGCCGCGCTTATCATTCCGCGCCTCGGCTACGAATGGCAATTTCTCGTACCGCTCTCATCGGTCGTGATTGGATTCACAGTTTCGCTTGTGATTGGAATCACATTTGGACTCTATCCAGCGTTGAAGGCGGCGCGGGTGAGTCCGATGGAGGCGCTCCGCTACGAATAATCTTTATGAAGTACACTCAATCGCTCCGTTTCGCCCTGAAGACTATCCGTACGCACAAGGCCCGGACGGCATTAGCTTTGCTTGGCGTCGTGATTGGAGTCTTTGCGATCGTGGTTGTCACGAGTCTTGGAGAGGGAGTAAAAGGATACATTTTGGGACAGGTCGAAAGCTTTGGGACAGACCTGGTGCAAGTCGAAGTGAAGATTCCAAGTACGACGAGCATGTCGAACGAAAATGCAACCTCGCGCGCCCAAGGGACCCAGATCACAACACTGACCGTTGCAGATGGCGAAGCGATCGCGAAACTACCGAATGTCGCTGCAGTCTACGCTGGCACCATCGGTCAAGAACGGGCGACATACGGATCGACCGGGAAGCGTATCTCGCTGTTCGGGACGGGAGCACAGGTAGCGGAGATTGATGGTAACCTCAAGCTTGAAAGTGGGCGTTTTTTCACCGAAAGTGAAGATGAAAGTCTGGCCCAGGTAGCTGTTCTCGGTAGTGATACGAAGGAGACTTTTTTCGGCCAGAATAATGCTGTTGGAGAATCAATTACCCTGAAGGGGGGGAAGTACCGCGTAATCGGTGTGCTCGAGCCACGCGGGGCGGTCGCTTTTCTCAATTTCGATACGTTCACCTATGTGCCGGTTCGGACACTCCAGAAAAAGCTGCTCGGTGTCGACTATGTCCAATTCATTTCTGTCAAAATGACTGATCCGACTCAAGAAGTGCGGACGGTCGCGGATATCGTCGCTTTGCTTCGCACGCGGCACGATATCGATGATCCGGACAAGGATGACTTCTCGGTGACCTCAACCAAAGAGGCACAGAAAACGCTTGGGGACGTGCTTGGATCGCTGTCTATCCTCCTCTTGGCACTTACCTCCATATCGCTTGTGGTCGGCGGCGTTGGTATCATGAATGTCATGTATGTTTCAGTCTCAGAGCGTACCTCCGAAATCGGCCTGCGCAAGGCGGTCGGCGCGACATCGGGGAGTATCCTCAGTCAATTCCTTTTCGAAGCACTCATTATTACGCTCCTTGGCGGACTCATCGGCATTGTGCTCGGGATGCTCCTTACAGTCGCCCTGAGCTTCGTTTTTGCTTCATTCGGCTTCGCTCTGCCGCTTTCGTTCTCATTCCAATCCTTCCTTCTTGGCGCAGGTTTCTCCATGCTTGTTGGTCTTGTCTTCGGTATCGCTCCGGCATACCGCGCTTCAGAGCTTACGCCGATGGAGGCGCTGCGTCGCGACTAGTTCCCTTCGGGATAGTAGATCTTGAGGAGGTCAGTTGCGTTCGATGGTTTGAAGAGGAGCTCGCCAGTGCCTTTTTCAGTTGAATATTCAAACGTTGTTCCGCCATCGACGATGCGCGTTTCGACATCACTCTGCCGTTTCTTCTTGGCTTTCGTCTCAGAAATTTTCTTTCCTGACTTGCGGTCATAGTAAACGATTTTCGGCTCGCCAATAATGTTGCTCGGGTCGGCTCCTTCGATTGATCCGGCCTCGTTGGTGTAATCGGTGAATGGCGCGGGCGGATAGCGCTCGATGAGCTTGTCCATCATCGCGCGCCACATCGGCGCGGCCATGTAGATGCCATCGGCACCTTCCTCCATCTGGGTGTTATCGTTGTTCCCGGTCCAGACGCCGAGGGCGACATCGCTGGTGTAGCCGACCGTCCAGGCATCGCGGAAATTCTGTGTCGTTCCGGTCTTGGCGGCAACGCCAGTGCCTTTGGGAAACGCGATCGGACTCGAAGGACCGAAGACTGGCGTTCGGGCAGCATTGTCGGAAAGAATGGAGTTGATGGCTCTTGTGACGTTCGCCTTGAGCACCGTATCGGGATTTGTGATGCGCTTATAAACGTCCCGATCCTCGCGGTCGACGACTCGGAGGATGCCATCAGCGGGGACACGTTTTCCTTCCTGGCCGAAAACGCCGAACGCACTTGTCAGATCGACGAGCTTCACTTCGGCACCCCCCAAGACCAGCGCGAGGCCGTAACGCGACGGCTCGGTCAGGGTGCTGATGCCGAGGGAAGTTGCGAGTGCGATTGTGTCGGGAATCCCGGCGAGAAAGAGCGTCGAAACGGCCGGAATGTTGAGTGATTGTGATAATGCTGCCCGCATCGTGAGGAGTCCACGGAACTTACCATCGTAATTACTCGGGACATAGTCTTTGCCGGTACCATCAGGACCGAAGTTAATCGGCACGTCATAAATGCGGGTATCGGGCGCAAAACCTTTCGTGAAGGCGGTGGCGTACGCAAACGGTTTAAAGGTCGACCCGGGCTGGCGCTTTTCAATCGCGACGTTGACCTGGCCATCAATCCTCGTATCGAAGTAGTCGCGGCTACCGACCATAGCGAGGATTTCGCCGTTCTTCGGGGTGAGGGCGACCATCGCTCCGTTCGATGCACCACGGGGAAGGTTTTTCTTGACTCCGTCCGCGACGATTCCCTCGGCTTCCTTCTGAAGACCGAGATCGATTGAAGTATAGATATCGTACCCCTCTGTCTGCAGCGCTTCGAGCCCATACTCTCGCTTCAGTGTTTCGAGGACATAGAAAACAAAGTGCGGGGCCTGGATACGGCGTTCGATCGGAATGACTTTTTCGAGTGTCTTCGCTGCGAGCGCGGTGTCTAGCTCATCTGTCTTGATGAAGTCGAGTTCGCGCATCTTCTTTAAGATGGATTCTTTTCGTTCGACGAGCTCTTTCTGATTCTTACCATAGGGTGAATACAAAGTTGGCGCATTCGGCATTGCGGCGAGGAGTGCTGCTTCGTCGAGGGTCAGTTCTTTCGCTGGTTTCCCGAAAAAGGTTTCCGCTGCTGCTTCAACGCCGTACGCGTTCGAGCCGTAGGGAACAGTGTTGAGGTAAAGGTCAAGAATCTCTTCTTTCGAGAGTGACTTCTCGATCTTGATCGCGAGGATAACTTCTCGGACTTTGCGTACCCAGGTTCGCTCTCGGGTCAGGAAAAGCGCGCGCGCGAGCTGTTGAGTGATGGTCGAGGCGCCCTGGGATATCTCCTTGTCTCGGACATTGACGATCGCAGCGCGGACGATTGCAATGAGGTCGATACCGGGATGAGTGAAGAAATGAGCGTCTTCGGCAGCAACCGTCGCGAGGCGAATTGATTCGGGGATGTCTTCATGCGCCACGACGCGCCGGTTCTCCTCTCCATAGATCTGATAGAGAACTTCCTTACCAGTCCGATCATAGATGACTGACGCTTCAGAGAGTGGGTGTTCGTCCAGATTGAGTGCCTCCGAGGCGTCGAAGTAATAGATAGAAAAGCCTCCGACGACGAGTCCGAGCGTGAGGATGAGAATGAGCCAGCTCGTTTGGCGTGCGAGCCAGCGGAAGATTGAGAAGACAGAGGACATACTTGTATTATACGGTATAGCGAAGTTGTACCACCATCGGAGGAAGAAGCGGTAGTTAATCCTATCCAGGGTGCTTTGTCAATCGTCTTTTTTCCCTGTAATCTGGAGACATATGCACCTTCCTGTGAACAAATTTTTGTGCCAGGCACTTGGCCTTTTCGGCTTCCCGACGGTCTGGGAAGTTTCGGTTGGCAGCGTTCTGTTTCGACGGTCGGAACAAGGTGAGCGGGAATACCTCATCCTTCAGTATCCGAGTGGGCATTTTGATTTCCCCAAGGGACATATCGAGAGTGGTGAAACGGAAGTTGATACGCTCCGGCGTGAAACGGAAGAAGAGACCGGGATCAGTGAACTCGATGTGTATCCGGAGCGAGTCAGTATCAAGTATTTCTACGAGGCACGTGGCAATGAATATGAACGTCGGAAGCGCGAAGGCCGGGGCACTTGGATTTTCAAGATAGTCCATTTCTATCCAGCCCTTGCGAATGGGAGTACCGAAGTGAAAATCTCTCATGAGCATATCGGTTCACTCTGGCTCCCATTTAACCGAGCATTGGAAAAAGTGACCTTCGTGAATGCGAAGCGTGTACTGCAAGAAACAGAAGACTATCTGAAAAAAGTGAAGAGCTGATAGTACTTAGATAATAGATAGGGTGGAGAAAATTCAAAAGCCGCACCGTTGAGGGGTTTCTCGGTGGTGCGGCTTTTGTGTGACGGGGCATGGCCGTCAGGCGGGGACAGGTCGCGTGATCCGTTCCTGGTAGTTCCGGAACCAGAGTCTGAGTTCATCGTCTGTGACGGCCATTTCAGCCAGGACGTCTCGGCAGGCGTGCATCACGGCACTGTCTTCGCCGAAGCTCTCGGCGTCGAGGATGATGGCGTACGCGCCAACACTTCCGGACTGGAGTTGAGTGACGGCCTCGATGAGTCGAACCCTCCAATCGGCCAAGTTGTTCGTCATGATGTTCTCCTTCACTTGTGCGTGAGCATGCGAGTGCCGTAGACGATGCCGGCGCCACTTACGAAGAGTGCGAGGCCGAGCATCATCAGCCAGAACATGATGTTCTGCCAATACTTGGCGACCGCACTTGGATCATGACGAAGATCTTCGTAGATGATCCCCATGAAGGCGATGAACAGAGCACCGATGACCGAAGTCAGGGCTCCCTTTTCGGTACGGTCAAGTTTCATGATGAGGTTCCTTTCGAGTCGGTTGGTGGAGGGGAGTGATGTCTAAGGAAGAAGTAGGCGGCAACCCACTGGCCGACTACGAAGAGTGCGAAACCGATGACACCGCGAACAATGTCCGTTTCGACTGGTTGATTGAGGGCATCCATAAAGAGGAGTGCTCCCCAGCATGTGACGAGGGACGCCACGATGAAAATGAGGAGATTCTTCATGAATGTCTCCAGGTTGGTAAAGAAATTTCCATGAGATATGGAATCAATACAGTAGTGAATTTTAATCAAAAAGTCAACCCCGTTAGAAGTTTGTTAGTAGTGTGTTATAAAATAAACATAAATATCCCATATTTAAGCCAAAAAATACTAAGGGGAATAATTGTGACTTCTAACGGGGTCAATGATGATGGAGAAGCTTCATTAAGCCATAAAAGCCTTGATTTTTTTGGAGAAAGAGTATAGAGTAAGGAATCATTAATTGAGCGAATTGTAGCTATGCTCGCGGTGAAGCGACTCCGCAAAAGTTTTGGTACCAGACGGCTTCTCCACGAAGTCTCGTTTGCGCTGCCTGCCGGGATGCGGATGGCGATGGTGGGGGAGAATGGTACGGGCAAGTCGACCCTCCTCAAAATCATCGCTGGTCTCGAGCCAGCGGATCGCGGCTTCGTGACGATCACAAAAGATAAGCTCGTCGGCTACTTGCCGCAGGAAACCAAGGTCGAAGGAAAAGAGACAGCCCTGGAATTTCTCCGTCGCTCGAGCGGGGTGAGCCGGTTTGAGGAGGAAATGCTTGCGCTCGAGCCATACATCGCTGATCCAGACAAGCTCGCCGAATATGAAAAGGCGCAAGAGAACTTCGAGCGTCTCGGCGGCTACGCTTTCCTCGACCGGGCCAAGGGAATACTCGATGGCCTCGCTTTGGTCTCGCTTGATCTGAACCGTCCACTCGATACGTTTTCGGGTGGTGAAAAGCGTAAGCTCAGTCTCGCTGCTGTGCTTCTTTCGGGTGTCGATCTCCTCCTCCTCGATGAGCCGACGAATAATCTTGACTTGGTCGCACTGCTCTGGCTCGAGGCCTATCTCGTCCGTTCTGGCACAACGATACTGGTCGCATCACATGACCGGGCTTTTCTCGACCACGTGGTGACGCGTGTGCTCGCGATCGATCCAATGAAGCATTCGGCCCAGATTTATAATGGCAACTGGTCGACCTATGCCGAGACCAAGGCGCATCTTTTTCGGCGGGCCAAGGAACTCTACGGCGCCGAGCAGCGTGAGCGCGACCGAGTGGTCACTTCGGCGGCGGAGAAAATCCACTGGGCCGATGAGACGAAGAAAAAACGCGGACCGGACCGTGACAAACTCGCTTCGAATTACAAAAAAGAACGTGCCATTAAGAAATTCACTGGTTCAGCCAAAGCGCTTGAAGGCCGGCTTGATCGATTGAACGAACACGAGAAGCCGTTTGAGCGGCCACCCTTGGAGTTCGAGCTGGCACCCGATACGAAGATTGCTCCACCAGCGGTGACTCTGACGCGAGTTTCTGTTGGCTACGCGAAAGAGAAGCGTGTTGTAAGTGGTATCACGCTTC
The DNA here is from genome assembly GCA_052034935.1 of Candidatus Moraniibacteriota bacterium. Lineage (GTDB taxonomy): Bacteria > Patescibacteriota > Minisyncoccia > Moranbacterales > UBA1568 > SSEF01. The sequence continues at coordinate 328,390 of JBPOIB010000001.1, read as the reverse complement.
GACTGCCGTTTGGTTCTCGCGTGGCACTTCTTGGCGAGAATGGCGCTGGTAAGTCGACACTTTTAAAAACAATCACCGGCCATCTGGACCCGATTGTCGGCACGGTCCGGCTGAGCAAAGGAGTGATCTTCGGTGACCTCATGCAGGAAGGGGAGAATCTGCCGCTCGATCTCACCCCGATTGCCTACTTCGCCAAACGCTATCGTGTCTTCGAGCGCGAGCGTGTACTCCTGATGCTCGCTCAGTTTGGGTTCATTCCCGATGAAGCCGACGTGAAGATCGGCCGACTGAGCCCGGGCGAGCGCGTCCGGCTCGTCCTCGCCTCGCTCGTCCATCAGGGGGCGAATGTTCTCACGCTCGATGAACCGACCAACCATCTCGACCTCGAAGCAATCGAAGCGTTGGAAGACGCTCTCTCGGCCTATACCGGGACGCTTATTGTCGTGACACATGACCGGACTTTCCTCTCACATGTGAAACTCGATCATGCCTATCTCATCGCGGATGGTAAGCTGGCGCCAATCGCTGATTATGCCACCTATGCCAAGCGATTGGAACAAGAAGCGAAGCGTCGGCTGAAGCGCCTCCAAGAGCGTCTCGGCAAAAAACGAGGGTAAAAACACCTCGTTCGCCTCGTCTTGCTCAAGGGGATAATCTGGCTTATACTGGGGGCTATATGAACGCTATCAAGCGCCTCCGCTATCAGTTCGCGGGTGTCGTTCTCCTCGCCCTGGCGTCGAGTCTGATTGCCTACCCGAAAATCGCTTTCTTCGTACCGCCCATTGAGCGGTTCTTCGAGCAGGCCCAAATCAATCTCGGCCTCGATCTCCAGGGTGGCATCCATCTTGAATACGCGGCGGATACCTCGGATGTGGACGAAGCGAAGCAGGATGAAGCGCTTCAGGCGGCGGTCGATGTGATCGAACGGCGCGTGAACGCTTTCGGTGTTGGAGAACCAGTTGTCCAGCTCTCGCGTTCGGGGACCGAGAACCGGATCATCGTCGAGCTGCCCGGCATCAAAGACATCGAAGAAGCGAAGAATCTCATCAAGGAAACGCCGTTCCTCGAATTCCGGGAGCTGGCCGGTCCGGAGGCGCAGACCGAAATTGATACCTATAATGCACAGTCGAAGGATACGGCCGACAAAATTCTCGATAACGCGAAAGCGGGGAGTGATTTCAGCGAGCTCGCAATGACCTGGAGCCAGGACCCGGGAGCAAAGGAAACCGGCGGCGAGCTCGGTTTCGCCAAGCAGGGTGCCTATGTACCGGAATTCGATGCGGTTGCCTTCGATCCGAACCTCGGGAAGGGTGCGATTCATCCGGCTTTGGTCGAGACGACTTTCGGCTGGCATATCATCAAGAAGCTCGATGAACGGGGCGAGGGTGAGGAGCGTGAGGTGAATATCGCGCATATCCTCTTCCCCAAGTACTCGCTCGATGACGCCCCGCAGCTCAAGTACAAAGCGACTGGACTCTCGGGTAAGCACCTCACTGATGTCTTTGTCGATTACCAGAGTCAGGGGATTGGATCGCCGCAGATCGCACTCCGGTTCAATGATGAAGGCAAACAGTTGTTCGCCGATATCACTTCGCGCAATATTGGGAAGCCGGTCGCGATTTTCATCGACGGCCAGATCATGAGTCAGCCGACCGTGCAGGCGGAAATCCGCGATGGCCAGGCGGTCATTACCAGCGACTTTACCTTGGCCGAGGCGAATGCTGAAGTAAAGCGTTTCAACGAGGGAGCGCTCCCGGTGCCGATCACACTCGTCTCGCAGCAATCAATCGACGCTTCGCTCGGCAAGTCAGCTCTCGACCAGAGCGTCCGAGCCGGTATCATCGGTCTTGCAGCCGTTTCGGTTTTTATGCTCCTTTTCTATCGTTTCCTTGGTTTCATTGCTGTTCTGGCGCTGCTCCTTTATTCGGCGATGCTTCTCGCGCTTTTCAAGCTCTCCGCGTTTACACCCTTTCCGATTACTCTCACGCTTTCCGGTATCGCCGGATTCATCCTCTCGATCGGTATCGCGGTCGATGCCAACGTGCTTATCTTCGAGCGTACTCGCGAAGAGCTCGCCTTTGGTAAGTCGATGCGGAAGGCCTTGCAGGAAGGTTTTCGCCGCGCCTGGCCGTCAATTCGCGATGGGCACCTCTCGACCATCATCACCACGGTCATCCTTATGGGCATGGGGACGGGCTTCGTGAAGGGCTTTGCTTTCATTCTGGCGCTCGGTGTACTTCTCTCGCTTTTCACGGCCGTTGTGCTTGTCCGGATTATGGTGAATTTTCTTTTTGCCGATTGGATGGAACAACACCCATGGATTCTCGTTACTCCGAAAAAACTTGATCTGCCCAAAGAATAAAGATATGCAGCTCAACATCATCCAGAAACGGAAATACGCCTACGCCTTCTCCATCCTTGTCACGGGAGCGGCGATCGCCTGCATCTTCATCTACGGCCTCCGGCTCGGCATCGACTTCAAAGGCGGGACGCTCATGGAAGTGCGCTTTACCGAGGCAGTCGCTCCGACAGCGGATACGATCCGGGAAAAGCTGGCCGCGGTCGAGCTCCAGAGTCTCACGGTACAACCGACCGCCGAGTGGGGTATGCTCATCCGTTACCTCGCCTCGGATGATACGACGAACGAAAAGGTCTTCAGCGCGATGAAGGAAATTGATCCCGCCGTAGCGCAGCTCCGCGTCGACTTTATCGGTGCTTCCGTGTCCAATCAGATGCAGCGCCAAGCCTTTACCGGCACACTGCTCGCTCTTATCGGTATCGCGCTTTATATCGCCTGGGCCTTCCGACGCGTGGCGTACCCGGTGAAGAGCTGGGAATATGGTGCAGGAGCAATCATCGCCCTCGCCCACGACATTGTTATCACGGTCGGTGTCTTCGCGCTCCTTGGTCATTTCTCTGACGTCGAAGTCGGTGTGCCGTTCGTCGCTGCGCTCCTCACTATCCTCGGCTATTCGGTGAACGATACGATCGTCGTCTATGACCGAGTACGTGAGAATCTCCTCCGATCGCGCGCCGGCACAAACTTTGAGGCGATTGTGAATCGCTCGCTCAATGAAACACTGGTTCGTTCGGTAAATACATCACTCACGGTCATCATCGTGCTGATCGCGGTCGCGGTACTCGGCGGCGAAAGCGTCCGTTGGTTCGCGGTTGCGCTTCTCATCGGTGTCGGCTTCGGAACGTATTCATCCATCTTCATCGCTTCGGCGCTCCTGGTCACCCGGTTCAAGATGAAGTTTCCTGATCAGGCAATAGTCGAAAACAAGAAGCCAGCCTAAGCCCATAATCTTTCCGTAGTTATGAAATGGAATCCCTTCAAAAAAGACGACGAAGAAAAAAAGAAGACTGATGAAGATGCAGCGAAGCTTGAAGCTGAACTCGCCGCGATGCCGGGAGCGAAAGATATGAATATGATTCAGCGCTTCGCCATGAAGCGGGTGCTGAAAATGTCGCCGGAGGAGCGCCAAAAGGTGATGCAGAAGGCGATGACCCCGAAAAATATCGAGAAACACAAGGGCGAAATCATGGCTCAGCTCGACGCAATGAAAAAGGCCGGACAGATGTCGGATGACCAGTACCGGTTGGCGAAACGGAAGCTTGGACTCTAGGCCGTATGGGGAAACATCTCCCGACCAATGTCCTTGCTTCCTACCTGGTACTTATTCAGGACGGAAAGGTGCTCCTCGCTCGCCGAGCGAATACCGGGTATTGTGACGGTCAATATTCATTGCCGGCGGGGCATGTCGAACCGGGAGAGAGTTTTACGGCCGCCTTGCTTCGGGAGATTTATGAAGAAATTGGAGTCCGTATTGATCCAGGCGAGTTAGCTGCACCGCATATTCTCCACCGGAAAGGCGAAGATGGTTCAGAACGAGTAGACGCGTTTTTCCCAGTCAGTCATTGGGAGGGTGAAGTACAAAATCGGGAACCGGGGAAATGTGATGATTTATCTTGGTTTGCCATTGATTATTTGCCTGAAAACACTATTCCTTACATTAGAACGGTTCTGGGAAATATTCAGAATAACATCTCATACAGCGAATACGGGTGGTAGAATACATACATATGGAAAACCGAGAACAAAAAATTGAAGAGCTTTTGACTCGCGGTGTGGCCGAAGTGATTGACCGCGAGCATCTGAAGAAGCGGCTTCTTGCTGGCGAAAAACTCCGGGTGAAGCTCGGCATCGATCCGACGAGCCCGAACCTTCATCTCGGCCGGTCTGTGCCGCTTTTGAAACTGCGCGATTTCCAGGAATTGGGCTGTGATGTCGTGTTCATTGTCGGCGACTTTACCGGCATCATCGGCGATACTTCAGACAAGGAAGCGGAACGACCAATGCTTTCGACTGAGGTCATCGAGCAAAATCTACAATCCTATGTCGACCAGGCGGCCAAGATTCTCGATATTTCGAAGGTCGAGGTGCGACATAATTCCGAATGGCTGGGATCGCTGACCTATAAGGAAATCGGGGAACAGGCGGATGCGTTCTCGCTCGCTGAATTCATTGCCCGGGAAAACGTGAAGAAACGTCTCGAAGCAGGAAAGCGAGTTTCTCTCCGTGAGCTCCTCTATCCCCTGATGCAGGGCTATGACAGTGTGACCGTGAAGTCTGATGTTGAGCTCGGCGGAACCGATCAGCGTTTCAATCTGTTGGCCGGACGAACGATGCAGCCGAAGTACGGTCAGAAAGAGCAGGGGATTCTCATGACCAACCTCATCCTCGGGACCGATGGCCGTAAGATGAGCTCGAGCTGGGGGAACACGATCAATCTCCTTGATACGCCGAATGATATGTTCGGGAAATGCATGAGCATTCCGGACGAGCTCATCATGGAGTATTTCGTGCACTGTACGCGCGTACCGATGGAGGACATCGCCAAATTTGCTGAAGCGATTGTGACTGGTGCGAATCCTCGCGATGCGAAGGTTCGGCTCGCGAAAGAAATCGTCACGCTGTACCATGGTGCCACAGCGGGAGCGGCGGCGGAACAATATTTCATCGAGACGTTTAGTAAAGGCCATGTGCCAACGGAGATGCCTTCGGTACAGACGTCTGTTGGTACGGCATTCACTGAGCTTTTGGTTGTGGCTGGTGTAGCGGCAAGCAAGACGGAAGCGCGACGGAAGATCGAACAAGGCGGAGTGTCAGTGAATGAAAAAAAACTGGAAGACTTTGCTGTTGTCGTTTCCGATGACCACAAAGATGCGGTAGTAAAAGTGGGGAAGAAAGACTTCTTTAGAATCGTTTTTTGACCGCGACGACAGGAATGGATAGAATGACGGCATGACCCTTGATCGACTGAAAGCTATACAACAAGAAGCGCTAAGTGCCCTCGCAGAGGCCAAAGACGAGGCTTCTTTGCATGCCTGGGAAAACACGTATCTCGGGCGGAAAAGCGAGTTCAACACGCTGCTGAAAGGGGTGAAGGAGTTATCCCCCGAGGAGCGAAAAACAGTCGGCGCCGCCGGAAACGGTATCAAGCGCGAGCTTTTTGAGGCTTTTGAGGCGGCAAAGGACCGTGTCTTTTCGAAAGATATCGGTGTTGTGAGTGATGCGATTGATGTGACCCTACCCGGCAAAAGTGAGCGTGCTGGACACCTCCATCCCATCACACGGATCGAACATGAGATTGAAGATATCTTCGCCTCCATGGGATTCTCCGTCGCCGATGGTCCGGAGATTGAAAGTGAATGGTATAACTTTGATGCTTTGAACTTTCCGCCCGATCATCCAGCCCGCGATATGCAGGATGCCTTCTGGTTGGGAGAGACGTGGGGCAAAAAAAAATATTTGCCACGGACCCATACTTCCTCGGTTCAGGTGCGGTATATGGAAACGCATAAGCCACCCTTCCAAATCATCATACCCGGCCGGATTTTCCGCAATGAAGCGACCGATGCCTCGCATGAGCACACCTTTCATCAGTTCGAATGTTTGGTGGTGGGGGATCATGTTTCCGTTGCGAATTTCAAATCGGTAGCGGAGAACTTTTTCACGGCCTTCTTTCAACGTGAGACGACCGTCCGCCTGCGCCCGAGCTTTTTCCCATTCACTGAGCCGTCGTTTGAATTTGACGTAAATTGTCTTCTTTGCGATGGTCGCGGCTGTCCGGTCTGCAAGGGGACAGGCTGGCTCGAGATCGGTGGTGCGGGTATGGTCCATCAGAACGTACTCGAAGCGGCCGGCTATAAGCGCAATCAGTATCAGGGTTTCGCTTGGGGTTTCGGACTGACCCGGCTCGCCATGATGAAGTACAAGATTTCCGATATCCGCCTCCTCATGTCGGGCGACCTCCGCTTTATCCGCCAATTCTAGTCTATGCAGTTTTCCTATCACTGGCTCAAAGAACTTTCCGGAACCACAAAATCGCCAGAGCGCCTGGCAGAGCTTCTCATGGCGCATGCTTTCGAAGTGGAATCGGTTAGTGCATACGAGCACGGATTGTCTGGCGTCGTCATCGGAAAAGTCATGGCAGTACAAGAGCATCCGAATGCTGATCGATTACGCGTCGCGACCGTTACGATCGGGAAGAAAAACGTGCGCGAAATTGTCTGTGGCGCACCGAATCTCGCCGTTGGTCAGAAAGTGGCGGTTGCCCTTCCCGGCGCGAAGCTTCCTGGCGGTATCGAAATTAAAGAAGCTGAGCTTCGGGGCGTGCAGTCATCCGGGATGATTTGTTCGGCGAAAGAACTCGGACTTGGTTCAAGTCATGAGGGAATACTGGTGCTGCCAGCGGATGCGCCGCTCGGCCGTGATTTCGTCACCTACGCCGGACTCGCCGACACCCTTCTTGATGTAAAGATTCTCCCTGACCGAAGCTGCGATGCCCTCTCATATCAGGGACTGGCGCGCGAGATTGCGGCGCTCGAAGGAGGTGTTGCGCCGTTCCTGTCCAAAGAGAAGAAAACCTCACATCTCCGCAAGAGTTCCAAGGTGCCAAAGGTCAGTATCAAGACAGAACGTTCAAAACGTTACATTGCCCTTCTCTTGGAAAATGTTGTCTCGGGTCAGAGCCCGCTTTCGGTTCAGGCTCGGCTCGTCCTCTCGGGACTTCGGCCGATGAATGCTTTCGTCGATCTTACGAACTATCTCATGCTTGAAACCGGGCAGCCGGTCCATGCTTTTGATGCGGATGCGATTCCGGCGGGCGGTATCGTCGTCCGTGAGGCTAAGGCGCGCGAGCACCTGATGTTACTCGATGGTACGGTTGTTGCACTCTCTAAAGACGATGTTGTCATTGCTGATACGAAGAAACCACTCGCCTTGGCTGGTGTCATGGGTGGGAAACACTCGGCGATTTCCGATAAGACATCACGTGTTGTTTTTGAGATTGCGAGCTTTGATGCGCAGAGTGTCCGGCGGACGGAGAAACGTCACCGGCTCTTGACTGATGCGGCGTATCGCTACGAGCGGGGTATTGATACGGAGCGTCCTGGTGAAGTCGCCGAGCTTCTGGCTCGGTACGTGAGTGAGTGGGGGATGGGAGAAAAACTGGCCGTGCGCGATGTTGCGGCCAAGTCCCTGAAACCAGTCGTCATCGTGCTCGAGCAATCGCTCATCGAGAGTCTTCTTGGCACCAAGATACCGCTTTTTCAAATCGTCCAGTGCTGCTCTTGGCTCGGTCTTTCGGTGAAGAAAGTCCCGAATCGTCCTGCACTGAAGATTACGATACCACCTCGTCGCCCCGACCTCCGTGCACCCGAAGATCTCGTCGAAGAAATCGGTCGGATGCATGGCTATCACAATATCGTCCCAGTCCCTCTTTCTCGTCCAGCCGCTCCGGCAAAACCGGATCCAGCTAAAGCCTTTGAGCGTCGACTCAAAACTATGCTCGCTTCCATGGGTTTCGACGAGGTGATGAGCTACTCATTTTACGGTGAAAAAAGCCTGAGTCAGGTGGAGCTGCCGAAGGAATTGCATCTCACGATTGCGAATCCGATGAATCCGGACCAGACATACCTTCGCTCGAGCCTGTTCCCGGGGCTCTACCGCGCCCTCGCGACAAATGCTAAGCATTTCAGCCGCGCCAGCCTTTTCGAGTTCGGTAGCATCCACCGGAATGAAAAAACCGGTCCGTTCGAAGAGAAACAAGTTGCCCTTGCCGTGCTCTCTCCGAAAGAGGTATCGGATACCGAGACCTTTCTTCGCTTCAAAGGCCGGCTCGAGGCAATTTTTGAAACAGTAAAGATTGGCGTGGTCTGGAACGAGATGGCCTCTGGTGCGTTCCCAGCATTTGCCCCAGGCCGGGTCGCTCATCTCACCACACCAGATGGTAAGCATATCGGCTACGCGGGCGAAGTCGCTACCGAATGGTCACGACGACTGAGCGGAGGGGTGAAAGCGTACTTCGCGGAACTCTCGGTCCCGATATTGTCGAGCTATGCTAAGGAACAGTCGCTCTACCGGGAATTCTCGCGTTTTCCAGTGGCGCGACGTGACATCTCGCTCATTGGCCCGAAGTCAGTGAACTTCAACGACATCGAAGTCGTGCTTCGTGAGGCCGGCCGGCCGCTTTTGGTCGCATATGAGCTTTTTGATGTCTTTGAGGCCGGCGAGGAAAAGAGTTTTTCGCTTCATCTTTCCTTCGGTTCTTCCGAGCGCACCCTCTCCAGAGAGGAAATGGATGCAACTTTTGAAAAGATTGTAACAGCAGCCGGGGAGAGAGTTGGTTTTCGATTGAAAATGTAGCTCAAAAAGAGGCTTAGACAGAGCTTCTTTTGGTTTGAAAAATATATTGACAAAGCAATACATTTGTGATTCAATATAACGGTGTGACCGTCCTTTACAGAACAGATCAGACTATCGCGCTAGCCCATATAAAACGGGGCGGTGTGGAAAGTCCGGACATCGACCCCTAAAAGGTAGCTGGTAGCGGGTAACGCCCGTCCAAAGCGATTTGAGAGGTGCGAGCAGTGACGCCAGAGCCGAAAGGCCGCGGCTTCCTTCGGGAAGAATCCTGTCGAAAGGCGGGGGTGAAACGGCTAAATCCTTACCTCGATGCAAGGTCGTGCCAGATGGTTTTTGGAGCTCAAAAAACATCGGGAGAACTGCAAAGATTCGGCCGGCAACGGTCGAGCAAGAGAAATGATAGTCGCCCAGAGAGTGATCGAAGGGTACAGAATCCGGCTTATCGATCTGTTTTGTACAGGGGGGTTATACTGAAGAGGTTGGTTTGGAGAAGACATAAGCTTTAATCCGATACCGCCGTGAAACGTTCCGAAATCTATTTCAGTGCTATCCAGCTGCCGGTGGACTTTATCATGATTGTCCTGGCGGCGCTTTCAGCGTTTGCTGTTCGCAATGTTCCGCAGATTCTCGCGCTTCGGCCCAAGCTCTATAATATTGATCTGGTCGACTTTCTCCAGGTGACGCTTGCTGTGGCGCCACTTTTCCTCATCGTCTATGCAATTGAGGGACTCTACACGATGCGGGCGACCAGAACGCCGCTTTCTGAGGCTTTCAAGGTCTTCCGGGCGACATCACTTGTCCTCGTGCTTATTATCGTGACGATATTCTTGAAGCGGGAATGGTTTTCGTCGCGTTTCATTATTCTCGCCGGCTGGTCTTTTGCAGTGTTCTATGTGACGATTGCTCGTTATCTCATCCAGCGCATTCAGCGCTACTACCTCGTGAAGAAGGGGGTGGGCGTACATCGTATTCTCCTGGTCGGTACGAACGGGAAAATCGAACAGTTGAAGAGTCTGTTCGCCACTCGGCCGGATCTCGGGTATGTGACGGTCGGCCAAATCGAAACGATTTCACTCCATGCAATCAAGGCTATCCGAGAAGAAAGAGGACTCGATGAGATTATGGTGTGCGATCCGTCGCTGACGGATGATGAACAACAGAAATTGCTCGACTATTGCCAGATCAATAACATTACGCTGAAATATCTCCCGACGACGCGCGAAACGTCACGATTCACGATGAGTATCTTCAATGGCGAGCCCATTATTGAGTTTCAGCATACGCCGCTCGATGGTTGGGGGAAAGTTTTGAAACGAGCTTTCGATCTCGTGGGTGGTTTTGCGTTGACCATCATCGCCTCTCCGGTAATGCTCGTAATTGCCCTCCTGACTAAACTTGAAGATCCGGATGGTCCGATCATCTATACCAATGAACGAATCGGGGAGAATGGTGAGAAGATTCCAGTTTTCAAATTTCGCTACATGCAGTGGAAATGGTGTATCAATAAGGATAACCCGAATTTTGAACAGGCACTCGAATATGAGAAGCAGCTCATCGCCGAGCGCAGTGTTCGCCAGGGTCCGCTCTACAAGATCAAGGATGATCCGCGCAAGACGAGGATTGGCAGCTTCATTGAGCGCTACTCCCTTGATGAACTGCCCCAGTTTTTCAATGTGCTCCGTGGCGAAATGAGTCTGGTGGGCCCGCGGCCGCATCAGAAACGAGAAGTAGAAAAATACAGTGAATACCATCGCCGTCTCCTCACCATCAAGCCGGGCGTGACGGGGATGGCGCAGGTTTCCGGACGATCCGATCTCGACTTTGAGGACGAGTATCGGCTCGACGTGTTCTATATCGAGAATTGGTCGCTTTGGCTTGATATTGTGATCTGTCTGAAAACGGCCCAGACGCTGCTTCGTCGCCGCAAGAATTAGTACTCTCAACCCTTCGCTTTTTGATTGCAAACCCTTCTGATGAAGGGTTTTTTGGTGCTTTAGAGTTACGCTATACTTTAATTGTATCGTCAATATTTACAAACATTCCCCATGGGAATATATTCGAGTGTCAAACCTATGAATCAGAAACCCGTCTTTCTCACTATTACTCTCACCGCCCTTCTCGCTACTAGTGGTGCCTTTTGGTTGATGCAAAAACGGCATGCAGTTACGAATCAGCCTGTGACAATTGATCCTGTCGTAGAGTCTCCAGTTCAGACCGAGCCTCAAACTCCAATTGATACTTCTGACTGGAAGATCTATCGAAATGAGGAATATGGGTTTGAGTTTAGGTATCCAGAAAAGCAGTTTTACATCAAACAAGATTCTGATTCAGCCGGTGTAGTTTATGTAACAATTTTGAAGAATGGCCGTACCGGGATTGATATTGATAAGCCAGGAAAAATTGGAATACTACTGAATAACTTACCGACCGAAAAGTACTTATTTAGCAAGAGTAATGGCGTATGTAACAATATCCAGCTTAATTCTCAAATGGTGGAAATGTGCGATGACAGCAAGGCAGAATTAGAATCAGCTATGCGCAGCTATGATTCTTTTAGTAAGACTGGAGCTTGTACGAGTGACTTTGGATTTTCTTTCCCTCTTCGTCGTTTGGATGGATCTAAAGTCCAAGATGGAAGACATCATCACGCGTACGTTTTGTGTGATAGCGGTGATCAAGAAAGTATGAGTATTCTGGCGGAAATTCTGAGATCAATTCGATTCGTCAAACTAGATTCTGGTGAGGCCTCCAATTGACATTTTCAAAGTATTGGGAGTGTCATAGGTGGATTCAATCTGAATCCTTTCGTGTACTTTTCCAATCGAGGTGAAAAATGAATGTTCTGAATTGGATTGTTGCCGTTTTCGCAACTATTCTCCTGCTTGCCTGTGGCGGCGAAGTCGAGGCTCCCTTGGCTTCCTCCGAGACTTCAAGGGTGAGGATTCTTGCGGCAAGCTCGAACCCTGTGATGCAAGTACAGCTTCCGTTTTACGACGGACAGAGGTATCGATGCACCCAAAACAGCAACGACACGCCTACGCATCAGAACGTTGCTACTCGCTATGACCTTGATTTTGGCATGCCTGCCGGATCGATAGTTGTGGCAGCTGCTGGTGGAACCATGCGTATCTACCCCAATGACCGCGAGAATGGCGGTTTCGGCTGGTTTGCCAAAGTCGACCATCATAATGGTTACTGGACCATCTATGCTCATCTCAGCGGTTTCATCGCTACAGAAGGCCAAGAAGTGGTTGCTGGCCAACCCATAGCTTATTCCGGTGGGAAGAATGGTGCACCTGGTGCAGGGACTTCGACTGCTCAGCATCTTCACTTTGGCGTCCATAGCGGTGGCGATGCAAATCAATCAGAGCCCATGTCTGTATATGCCCGAGATTACAGTGTGGGCCAGACGGATTGGTATTCAACGGAAGGGAGTGGGTCTGCATTTTTCTGCGATGAAAGCGCGTCTAACCAGAATGGCCATATCTATGAATCCCGTCCAATTGGAGCGGTGTTCAGCGACTACCAGTGCCGAGAACTTTCGAATGCAGCCGGCGTACTTTGCTGGCAACGTCAGCAGACGTCTGATGCAAGCTGTGAAGATGGCTTCAATCACGTTTGGTATCGAAAGAATGATGAAGGCGCCAGGCTGAGTGAACGTGCCGCCGCTCAGAAATGCCTCGAACTCACCAGCCAGTCAACCAGCGTCCTTGCCTACCTCGAAGGTGGCTATGGCGTCGGCGGCGTCGGCCCTGGTGCAGCTACCGAAGCGACTGACCCACCCACCACAGATCCGCCCGACTACATCGGGAAGCGCGTCACCATCCGCACTCCCTGGGGCGTGGAGGTATACAAGTACGGCCTCGCTGAAACCATGATCATCCGCGGTGACTTCGAAAACATCGGCTCTGGATCCGCTCCCGGCAATGTCAGCGTCAAGGTGCACTTCTATCTCTCCCGGGGCTACAAGGAGGACTCGCACAGCGACTGGATCCGCGTCGGCGAAGAGATCATCCAGTCGGACAATCTCCGTCCCGGCGAAGAGAAGACGGAATTCGAGACCGTCATCATCCGAGATGAAGTCCCGGGTCCTGGCATCTGGAACATCGTCGCTTGCATCGACCATCCCCAGAATGAAAACAACAATGGCGGCGATGTCCGGGAAAAGCACGAGAGCAACAACTGCACGACCGAAGCCGTCTTCGAAGTGACGGCGAATCAGATTGAGAATGTGCAAACGGTTGACTTCACCGCTCACACCTTCGGTTTCCTCCAGGCCCCGACCTATGCCGGCGACTTTGCTCGTTTCACGGGCGCTATCACCAACCAGGGGACAGCTGGTTCGCCCTTGGGTATCCGCAGTTCCTACTCGGTCTCATGCAACGGTGGTCCCGAGCAGTACCTGACCGACGATGGCACCGACCAGGAGCAGCTTGGTCCGGGTATGACTCAGACCGAAGAGACGGTATCGGCAGTCCTCATGCCGAATGTGGTCGGCACCTGCACGGCGTACTTCCGAGCGGACTATCAGGGCGCTGTGACTGAATCAGACGAGACGAACAATGTCGCGAGCTTCACGTTCATGCTCGCGGCTCGGCCGGCGCCGAATCTCTATGCAACCACTTTCCGCGATGACCGTGGCTGCTGCACGACGAATACCGGCAACTACATTGACCCTCGGATTTGGGTCTACAACGCCGGCCCGGCTGCTCCCTCCGGTCCTGTCCGCATCGTCTACCACATCAGTAGTCCGGTAGCGACTGGCGGTAGCTACATCCTGATGAACAATGGCACGCTCCGGCCGGATGAGCTCTTGCCCGGAATGACCGGCCATGACGGGATGGACAATCAACGCTGGCAGATCCCGAGAACGAGCGCCTGGAAAAAACAGTGGCACACCATCCGTGCCTGTCTCAAACCGGACGGTTCCATCCCGGTCGGCGGCGGGCCAGGGGAGCTCTGCTATTACTACCAGCGGTATTCGCGGGATTGAACGATTTCCAATACAAAAACGTGCTTGGCGCCTGGGGTTCGATGGACCTTGGGTGCTTTTTCTTTTGTGGTGGATGACATTCCAATATTCTTGAGAATATGAGAATGATTTTGGGGGGATACGGCATCTATTGTATTGTGTCAGCCAATGGGCAGGGCTCCCAGCGAGGTCCTTTTGGGTGTAGAATAAGGTTATCAAAGGGAATAAATCCCTTCTAACCCCTAACCTTGCCCGCTTATGCAACTTCTCCTCCGTTGGGCGCTTTCCGCCGGTGCTTTCTGGGTTGTCGCCCACTATGTACCCGGTATCAGTATCGCGAGCTGGCAGTCGGCTCTTATCCTCGCCCTGCTCTGGGGACTGATCGGATTTACGGTGAAGCCAGTACTCGTTCTCCTGACGCTGCCGATTACGCTCCTTACCTTTGGGCTCTTCACTCTCGTCATCAACGGTTTTCTCCTCTGGCTCCTCGGCGGTATCGTGAAGGGATTCGAGGTGGACACTTTCCTCCATGCGGTGATCGGAGCCCTTCTCCTCTCGCTCCTCATGGCGGTCATCAACTGGTTCCTTGATGTGACCGATGGCAAAGACGATTAGTTCTCAGTTTTTCTGCTGATAAGCCAAAAGAAAATCATTCCGAGGAAGATGATCAGCACGCCGATAGCTAATACGTATCCCTTGAAGAGAACCGGCTTATATTGTGAGAGCCGGTTTTCTAATTGCTGAAATCGATTGCCGTAGCTCGGTTCGCTGTAGAGGGGGCGGACCTGGAGCGACCGCCCGATGTATGTCTTATTTTTACTCGTATCTGTGTAGGAGTAACTCTCAAAAGCGGAATCCTCCGTCGCTCGAATGAACGGACGTTCAGATTGTTTCTGCCGTCCCTCATCAAAGCGAACCGAAAGGCAGTATGATTTCCCCAGACTGTCCTCGATTGGATCGAATGTGAAGCGGAGCTCTCTCGTCACTGGGAACGTAAAAGCGGTACGGACCATTTTTTTGACGAGCACGGAGCAAGTCGGATCAAGTAGGGAAAACTCAATTGATTCTCCGAGGCCAAGATCAGTATCGCCCATAAAAAGCTGGAAACCGGCGAGCCGACTTTCTCGAATTGTGAATACTTGGGTTACCGGCTTTCCTGGGGTAAGTTCAACTCGCTTGCTTTCGCCGAGGAATTTGATGGCTGGGTCGGGAAACAAAAGTCGCTCGGAAAAGAAGAAAAATCCGAGGGTGACGGCTAAAAAGAGCGGGAGTAATGGGGCGTATCGCTTCGTCATAGATAGTATCTCGGGAGGATGATAAACCAGCTGCAGTAGAGTGTCAAAAGGAACATAAGCATCGCCAAGAGTCGGAGAAGTGTTTGAAAGCGCGCCTTCGTGCCGGCCCAATAGCCGAGTCCGGATACGACGAGGAGTAGGTGGGGGACGATGTTCGGCAGGAAATACCGTCCCGGCGTGCCGATAAGAATTTTTCCAGTCGTATCAAAAACTCGCCAGTCGAAGAAACGAATCGCGAACTGGAGAGCGATAATCGAAATGAGAGCGAAGAGAAGAATACGCTTATCGGGCAGAAAGCGAGGAGGGTTCTGGTCAAGGAAAAGCCACATCAGGCCAAAGAGGGCGACAATCTCGATTCCGAGAATTGTCTGTAGTACGAGTTCTGGAATCCTCGCATCAAGCCAGCCGAAGTTTCCCCAGTAGGACTGGCTTGTCCAGCTGAAGGCGCTCCACGAGGCGGTTTTTTCCAGGTAATTCAGGATTGATTCGGTTGAAGTGGAGAAGACCGAAGTGTTTCCGAGGTAGAAAAAGTTTGCCAGGATTTCGCCCGGGATAAAGATAAAGAAGAGCGTAGCGATAACAAAGACCGCGAGCAGGCAATGTAGGAATTTTTCTCGACAGAGGGATTGGTAGCGCCGGTAGAGTGAGTATCCAAAAAGCAGCGCGGCTAGTCCGAAGAGGACGATACCGGGGCCTTTGGAGAAGATACCGACGACCGCTGCGATAATCAGGCATAGTCCTCGCAAGGGGCTCGGGCCATCCATGAGCCAGTGGGTTGATCCGAGGAAGAACAGGGTAAAGGCAAAAATAAGGAAAATATCGATATTCACAATCCCTGCCGTTGCGAGAAACATCGGCTGAAAAGCAATCAGGGAGGAAAAGGTAGTGGCGGTCACCAGTCCCCATCCGAGCTTGCGAGCACTGAGATAGGTAATGATGAGGGTGAGAACGCCAATACTGAGTGAGAACATTCGTGCAGCAAAGAATCGGTCTATGATAGAGTATTCCGAAAGAAAAGACTCTATTTTTGAGGCAAAGAAGTAATAGAGCGATTTGGTCCCCGACGCATGTATAGGACGGGTATCAATATAACGTCGCCAGTCGTTCTCAATGATTTCATGTTCCTTTGGCCCAAACAGAGAGTTGGGAGCAAATGAGGTTGTATTTTCTGATTGCCATTTTATGTCGTCAAATCCGGCTCGATACGCGGTTTCACGGATTTCTTCGGAAAAATGCCAGGTGCGAATATCATTCCCTGAATTGGGTGTCGAATCTTTTTTTATAAGCCAATCATTTTCTGGTGATTCAGCCCAGTGCTGGATGGTTGCATAGTGGACCTGCTCGTCTGGCCCCTGGAAGAGCGGAATGAGGAGAATCTGCCAGAGCCCAAGGAGAAGAAAAAGGGTGAAAAAACTACCCAAGAAAAGGAGGGATTTCGAGGTGTTCTTAGTGGCTTGCTCTGTGCTCATATATCGCAGTATACTACCAGGGAAGGCTTTACAAAAGCTTTTTTTAGCACTCTATGCATGACCGATATAATTCAATTCTGATCGGTGGTTCGGGGTTTATCGGAACGCATTTGGCCGTCTCTCTCGCGAAGCAGGGCGAGACAGTTCTTAATCTTTCCCGCCACGCGTCGAAAAAGCCCGTAGCAGGAGTGGACTTTTTTGAGCTAGACTTTACGGATGAGAGAAGTGTTAGATCGTTCCTTCTTCCTCGGACTGAGGCGGTAGTCATCCTTATCGGCCAGACCGGACCCAGTTTCAATCCGGAAGCTGATCGGCTTGCGCTCCAAGCGATTCTTAGCAAGGTGAATGCTCAGTCTGAGCCAGTGAAAGTTCTCTACTGTTCAACGGCGCTCGTTTACGGTGATGCTGATACTTCGTCCCGTGAATCCGATCCGATTCGTCCGGTTGAGCTTTATGCGCAACATAAGGCAGAGAACGAGGTTTTTCTCAGGGAGCAGTTAGCTCCTCAACATCACCTGGCTATACTGAGACTCTCCAATGTTTATGGTGATGCGCGGAGCCGTGGATTCATCTCCCTCATCATGAATCGCCTGCTGGAGCCGTTGCCAGAACCTTTTTCTCTGAATGGCGATGGTAATCAAGAGCGTGACTACATCTATATCGAAGACCTTGTCGAAGCAATTTCGGCCGTTAAGGCAGGGTTATGTGACCAATCTACAATAAATATTTCGACTGGAGAGAGTCATTCGCTCCTGTCAGTTATCCAATCGGTAGAGGTGGTGAGTGGAAAAAAGCTGTTATTTTCCGTGACTCATAAGCCGATAGCCGAAGCCAATAAGATTCGCGTATCGAATGAACTGCTGTCGAAAGTGTATGGCTATACTCCTCAGCATACATTTATAGAAGGACTAAGAGCTATGTGGGAGGCGGCTCATGCTGAGCAGCATCAGCGTATCCTGTAAAGAAATACCTATGGCAGTGCGAAATATACTTATCGTCGGTGCAGGCCGCGCAGGGCGGCTATTAGCTCGAGATATCGAAGCTCATCATCCGGAATCCCGGGTGGTTGGCTTTGTTGATGATAATCGAAAGACGACCAAGAGCATTCTGGGAAATATCTCGGAAATACCGAAGCTACTTGGTCTCCTCTTGGTTGATGAGATTGTCATTTCGATACCTTCCGCTGACGGACGACTCATTCGCCGCATCCTCCTGGAAAATCAGGCGAATCGGACGCCGATTCGAATCGTTCCGCGTGACCAGCGTATCATTGGGAAAAGTGATGTTCGATATGAAGAGGTCAGAGTAATCGAACCCGAAGATTTTCTCGGCCGGCCTTTCCATCGGCGGAATGTCGATCGTCTCATCCGCTACTATCAGGGGAAAACGGTATTCGTGACCGGAGGTGCTGGTTCGATCGGATCAGAGATCGTCCGCCAGCTCATCGACCTCGAGGTGAAAAAAGTGATCGTTTATGATAATTCCGAGTACCTTATCTTTCTACTCGAACAGCAGCTAAAAGAGCGGGGAGAGCGAAATAAATGCGAGCTTATCGTTGGCAGTATCCTTCATGATAATAAATTGAAGGCGCTTTTGCTCCGATTCAAGCCGGACATCGTCTTTCATGCGGCTGCCTATAAGCATGTCCACTTAATGCAGGATAATATTGATGAAGCTGTATACAATAACGTCATCGGGACGAAGCGAGTCATTGACGCGACAGTTTCGGCAGGAATCGGCCAGTTCACGTTCATCTCGACGGACAAAGTTGTCAATCCGACAAGTATCATGGGCGCCACGAAGAAACTTTGCGAGTATTATATCCAATCCCTTCAGAATACGAAGACGAAATTTAATATCGTCAGATTCGGTAATGTCATCAACTCGAACGGATCAGCTCTCCCTCTTTTTGAACGACAGATGGATCTATACGGTTATGTGACCGTTACACACAAGAAGATGCAGCGGTTCTTCATGTCGATCCGCGAGGCGGCGTCGCTCGTTATTGAAAGTACTGCCGACGGAAAGCCGAATACGATACATATCCTTAATATGGGCGAACTGATAAAGATATATGAGGTGGCTCTTTGCCTCATTCGGTCAAAGAATCGAATCCCCGAGGAAGATATCGAGATTAAGATCATGGGTCTTCGTAAAGGCGAGAAGATGATTGAGGAACTGTATACAAGAGAAGAGAAGGCGAAGCTCATTTTGCCGAAAAAGAAGACGAGTTTCTACTCGATTAGAAATGAGGAAAGCTCCCCAGAAGAAGCATCTTTTATTCTCGAGAAGCTAGAAGCATTGGTCAAGACAGGAGAGCAGAAGCAACCGTTATATCGGGTATTAAAAAAAATCTTCCCCTCACTAAAACTCAGATGAGTGAGATGTCTCGATTTAATTTCGGTGTTTTTGTGGAAAATGGTAGAATAAGAATTATATCAAATAGCAAAATCTATGCTCAATCAGATAGTTTTTTATTGCCGAAAATTCTGGCTTCTCTTCAAGAATCGGCAAAATCTTTACCGGAGCTTCATGCTTGAGAGGGCTATGGACTTTGTTCGTCATAATACTGTCGAGGGAGATTACTATGAGTTTGGAGTATTTGCCGGAACGACATTCCAGTATGCTTATCATGCCGCTCGTGCTCGTGGACTGAAGAAAATGCGTTTCCATGCATTCGATTCATTCGAGGGATTCTCACAGCCGAAAGGTCACGATGATATCGGGCATGTAGTGAAAGGTGGCCGATTCTGTTCGCTCGAGCAGTTCGTGAAGAATGTCAAAAAATCGGGTGTCCCTGTTTCACAGTTCACCACCACCAAAGGCTGGTTTGCTGACACCCTCGAGAATGAGGGGGGGGAAGAGACGAATACGAAATTAGGAAGTTCAAAAATCGCCGCTGTTTGGCTAGATGCTGATCTCTATGAGCCAACAATTTCTGCACTCAATTTTCTTACCCCACGTCTTCAAGATGGGACGGTTATGATGTTTGATAACTGGTTTCTTTTCAAGGGGCATCCTGAACGCGGTGAACGACGAGCTTTGGCCGAATGGCTTGAAAAGCATCCTGAAATCACTCTGACACCCTTCTACCATTTTAGTTGGCATGGCACGTCATTTATCGTCAATTTGCCAATTGCTCAAGGAGAAGATCGGAAATAACGAAATTGATTTTATGGATACAGTGACTCTGAAAGAGCGGGTATTGGTATCAGCGCGGAAACATCGAGATGAATTTTCCCACATCACAGGGGGGTTCGAAGATCGCGGCATCCTAAACAGTGAAATGCTTGCTGCCTGTTCTGTTGCGGAAGATCTTGGTGTCGAGGTCTTTATCGAGTCGGGGCGATGGCTCGGCCAGAGTACGGAAATCTTAGCTCGGTATTTTGGAGATAAACCGGTGATTATTGAAAGTATTGAAGCCTTCAATGACGACAACGCGCTTCATGTAGAGAAGAAGTTGCAGGGAAGAAAAAATCTTCATCTGCTTTACGGTGATGCAAATCTTGTTGTGCCGCAGCTCGTGAAAAAATATCAAGGCAAAAAACTAGCTCTTCTGTTTGATGGGCCTAAGGGACAAGCTGCACTTGATGTTTTTCGTTCAGCTCTCATCTCTCACGACGGAATTGTAGCAGGATTTTTTCATGACATGCGCCGTCCAACGGACGAAATGCCGAATGGCTCACGAAACGAGATGGAATCCGTTCTTTCGAACTCTTTTTATACAGATGATGTTGACTTTGTCCAGGAATTTGGCGCCCTTGACGCTGGATGTGATACGGCACTCTGGCGACCCTATGCGATTGATGGGAAAAAAATTGGTAGCTATGGACCAACTCTCGGCATAGTTTTTCCCCAGTCAGAGGATCGACTGAGAGCTCGGTTTGAGAAATGGGATATATATGCGAGGATGGTCAAGCGGGCCATGACTCTTGGCGCTGTGAAAATGTATCACTGGATTCGTCGCGTGGCTGGGCGCTAAGGTGCCGATTCGTATGATATTTCGATGGCCAATCTTTGAAGAGGGGGGCGTAGTGCGTAACGGAATTTGGCTTGCTTCAGAAAAGATCATTCTGCTCGGCAAGGGTCTTCTTTTAGCCTATCTTCTTGCCAACCTGCTCCATCAAGAAGTGTATGGTGCTTACCAGTTCATCATTGCTTACCTCGGAGCACTTTCTGTATTCGTTCTTCCGGGAATGGGCGTGGCAATTGTCCAAGCGATTGCTCGGAAGAAAGGGGGAACATTTGCGGTTGCACTGCGGAGGGTATTTCTGCTTGCTTTGTGGGGGTCGGTCATTCTTGCATTGACAGGAGGTTACTACTTTTTTAGACATTCTGAGAAAGTAGCATATCTTTTCTTGACACTCGCTGCGGTATTTCCTGGGTATTCCGTCATGAATTTCTGGCGATATTATTATACGGGCCACAGTCGATTCGGAGATTTAGTCAGGACGAGTGTTCTATTGGAATTTCTTTCGCTTGGATTCATGCTCTTAGCCCTCTTGTTCTTCCGGAGTCTAGAGGGATTAGTAATCTTGGGTATGATTGCTCCACTTCCATTCTCGCTCGTTCTTGTGTGGAGACTCTTCGGGTCTTCTCGCAACCTTCCAGTCGATGACGGTGCTATAGTTTTCGGTAGGCGTATTTCTTTCGCACTTTCCCTTTCGTCTGTGGCTACTTATGGTGATAAACTTATCCTGGGAGTTTTTCTCGGCTTTACTGAGGTTGCTATTTATGGAGTAGCATCCATAATTCCCGAGCAAGCAAAGAGTATTGCCGCATCCTTTATGACGCCTCTTTTGCCAAAATACAGCGCTTCAGTAAGTTCGGAGGAATTGAGAAAACATTTGGTAATATCTGTGCTTGGTTCTGTAAGCGCCGCATTTGTTTTGTATGCTTTTATTCCGATTGCCTTTGTTATTTTTTTTCCAAAATACATTGCGGGAATTGAGTATGCTCGATGGCTGCTCCTCGTGTTCTGTCTGCTTCCGGCGGTTTTGTTGGAGACCTACTTTAGATCCCAGAAGGATGATGCTACCGTTGTGAGGGCAACGGTAGCTGGCAGTCTTTCGAGTATTATCCTCCTTATTTCATTGGTGCCATTTTTTGGCATTATGGGCGCAGTTGGAGCGAAGATTGGTGGATCGATGGTGCAGGCGCTGATTTATTTCCGGTCATACAATAAACTAATAATGAGCGGTCCGGAGAGGCCTGCCGCCTAATCGTGATTTTTATGGAAGTCAACAAGGAATTGGTGCTTCAAGTAAACGAACTCTTTCATGATTTTGAAGGTGATCGTTATCATGAGAAGCATGATGATATTTTTGATGGAGAGCGGGACCGTTGGTCTGAGGTTGGCTTAATGCTTGAGTCTGATCATTCCTCTGGCGCTCGGCGCTTGCTCGACATCGGGACCGGAACTGGTTTTGTTCCGTTGACACTAGGGCGATTTTTAAAAGAGGGGGATGTGTTTATTTGCTCCGATATCTCGAAAAATATTCTTGACGCGGCGAAGAAAAATATCGGACATGAGTCATTTCAGTGCAACTTCGAGTTTTTGAAAGTAGACGGAAATTCATTTGTAGGAATAGCAGATGGATCGATTGATATTGTTACTGTGAACTCAGTACTTCACCACCTTCCTGATCTCGATAGTTTTTTTGAGGAAATGTCTCGTGTACTGAAGCAGGGTGGGAGAGTTATTATTGGCCACGAGCCTAATCAGTCGTTTTTCCGAAATCATTTTCTATGGACACAGTATGAAGTGTTGACGCTTATTTCTCATCCTAAGCAATTGGCATACCGGATCATTAAATCAATCGGTCTTTTGACAATCGCAAAGAAGATAACCCGTAATCAGTCGCTTTCGGGGCTGAGCGAGTATCAACAAATCGTGCAGAGGATCAATCAATCTCTTCTGGAACGACGAGTAATCACTCGGCCACTTTCTGAGCCCGAAGTTTCGCAACTCATCGATTTTCAGTCGCCGACAGCCGGAGGATTCGATAGTGAGAAGGGTATTAATATACCGGATATACTCAATCGCCACCAAGAATTTTCAACCGTAAGTTATGAAACGTACAATCACGTATACCGTCTGAGTCATAAAAATATTCTTTTGCAACGGTATAGTTCTTTTTTGAGAAGCTATTTCCCAAATGACGGAGCGGCCTTCTTCGCCGTTCTCGAAAAGCGTTAGTGTGCTTTATTTAGCTATACAGTAACGATCAGCGAGGTAACGTTTCAGTCGTGGAAAAAAGTTAAGAATCTGCCAAATAAACCAATAGGGCATATATAGGCCGAAGCGCTCCTCTCCCGTATGAGGATTAAGATACCAGGGGGTAGTGAGGCCGAAGTGTTCGGGGGCTGAATGGAGTCCTGTTTTCTGATTGAATAATCTAAGTGCCTCCCTGTACGTCTGATGGTAATAGACGAACATACCCCAGGAATCTTTTTTTGTTCGGTTTTTTGTGAACGGTCCATTTTCAAAAAGAATCGAGCGCCAGCCACCCTTGTAGTGGATGATACGGGTGCGTTCAGTTATGGGTACAGAGTATGTCTCATTCAGGTCTTCGCAGGGTTGTGTCTCGAGACTGAGCGATTGACCATCGGGAAGTGCGTATTGATACTGCCGTTGACTCGTTTGGTAGTCGAGAAGCAGGTGGAGCGCCATTTGGTCAGCCCCGCCGTACGGTAATAGCTTGTTATTCGCCTGAGCATACAAATCAGGCGTGGCGAGTATCTCTTGTGTCTTATTGAGCCAGGCCCGAAAAAACTGAGCAGATTTTTTCCCGGAGCGAAATACAACGACACCGCTGTTGATTGGGAATAAGCTATCTCGATATGTAAGTACTCCTTCGCTTTGAATAGGTTCAAGAAATGAGAGGATATCTGCCCGAACAAGTATGTCGACATCAAGGAAAACGAGCCATCCTTGCTCGCTCAGGCATTTTTCTTGAGCGGCCTGATTTAAGACGAGCATCTTACTAGAGATCCGTTTGGTAGTATCGGTAGAAAAATCGAAATGAGTTTCCACCCAGTCAACCATTGGAAAAGCTCTTTTCATTAATCCGATCGTATCTTCGCTGATGTCTTCCCAGTAAACGCTGATAGCTGCATTGGGATTGCTCTTTTCAATTGAATAAAGAAAAGGCAAAAGCATTCCTACATGGCGGTTACCAAAGAGAGATGTGATAAATCTGAGAGGTGTTGCCATAGAGTTAGGAGGTTAGTGATTTTTTGAACATGGCTTCCCATTTTTCACGGACAAGCGATTCTTTGAACTCGGAATCATAGAGCACGTAGGAATTTTTTGAGTGGAGTTCGATTAGTTTTGGATCGGCGAGGTATCGCTCAACAGACTTCTTAATGAAATCGGTCAGCGTTCTTGTTTTACCGTCTTTCTGAGCAGCAAACAACGACTGATAGAAAAATCGGGCATCGTAGTATTTGCCATACATGAAAAAAGTCTTCCGGTCATAATCGGTAAAAGAGTGGTCAGGAAGAACAAACCCATTGTACTCATGCTGCACCATTTCTGTCACGGCGTACTGGTCGGTCGCGATGATAGGGAGACCAAAAGAGAGGGCTTCGATTAGAACGAGTCCGAAAGTATCCTTGAAACTTGGAAAAAGAAAAATCTGGTGTTTTTTGTATAGTGCTTCCATCTCTGGCCGCTGGAGAGTGGCATCGATAAGAGTGACGCCATCGGTTTCCTCAAGAAGTCGCCGATCATCATCATGAAGGAGATGAAGAGGAGTGAGGACGGTCAAAAAAACATTCTGATGAGTCTTCCGAAGCTCTTGAAAGGCCGTAAGCGTTTCTCGCCCGCCTTTCATATAGTAGACGCCAGTGAAAAGACAGCGAAGTTCACCATCAAATTTTTTAAATTCCCTTGTTGTTGGTTCGGGAAATTTTGGATAGAGCCGAATACTTTTCGCGGCCAGTCTCTTTTTTAGCCAACCATTCTTGAATCCAAGTGTACTGAAGAAGCTCTTTTGAGCCGCCTCGCTCATGAAAACAAGATGCTTCAGGTGGGGATCGAGCGCAAATGGAATGAGAAGGAGTTTTGCTAAAGGATTCTGGAGAATCAATGGGTCATAACCATGAAGCGCCGCGCCGTTCTCTATCCATACACAATAAGGTTTGTTTGTGATAAGCAAGCATCCGTATGTGAAGAGTAGGTTCCCTTTCTTCTCATAGCGAAAACGAGTATTGGGAAGCGGGATAAGGCGCCGAAGCCGTTGAAAAGAGGTTACTTTAACTCTTGACGACTCCTTCTCAAAAGAAGACGACTGGGTCTTGTAATATGTTTTTGTGCTGGCATACTGAGCGTTTGTTTCGATAATAAACAAAAAATTACGCAGGTCGTTGCCAATGTCTAGGACGAATTTTCTGAGACGTGGTTGAAAGAGAACAATACGTGATTTCATAGAATCTTTCGAAAAATAATCTCGTATTGATTAAGCATATGGTCTAGGGAAAAATACTTTACAGCACGTTCTCGGTTGATAGTCGTGTATTCTTGATGATGCTCCATAAGCGAATCTAGGTCACGTGCGAATTCGGCAGAATCGTATTTTCTGGCGTGCCAATAAGCCTCTCCTTCGGTTTGAACAAGCCGTCCATTGATTCCAGGGAGTATGAGCTCGGACATAGCACCATCATTGACACCGCAAACAGGAAGTCCACAACTAATGGCCTCAATGACATTGTTGGGGCACGCTGAATTGGGGTGAGCAAAAAGAAAAACATCAGCCCCTCTCTCATAAGATGGAAGATCTTCATTTCGAATTTTACCAAGAAACTGTACCCAGGGATACTTGCTAAGCTTGACTTCAAAGCCAGCAAGCTCGCGAGTAAAGCTTCCGGCAATAATAAACTTAAAGTTTTGACAAAAATTTTCATGATACTTCTGGAGCGCATTAAGAAGGGGTACGATTTGGTTTTCTCGCCGAAATTCTGATGCCGTAAAGAAGATTTGCTGTCCCGGAAAATCACGAAGATTCTTTTTTTCTCCAGCAGGAGAAAAATGATCGATAGCGACGCCATTGTATATGACGGAAGATCTTTCTTGGGCTTTACATCCCAGGAAGCGATTAACTGACTGTTGGCTATAACTGCTCTGGTAAATTGTGTAATCAGCAAAAAAGTGGCGAACGAGCATCGCTTTGAGATTAAGGAGGGGGAAGCGCCACCCAGCAACCGACCAGTAGTAAACTCCGTCGAGCCGCTGGACGATTGGTTTTTTGAGTCTTCGTGCTCTCCAGAGAAGCATGAACGGAGCTTGAACAATGACAAGCACAAGATCATAGCCATGATCCTCTTGGAGGGTTACAATATGACCTCGACTCTCCATTCCAGTCTGGAACTTTTTTACAAAACTGGACGGTCCGCCGATATCACGTACCTGGAACGGGATAAAAATTTTCATAGCCATTTTCTTTTCAGGCGTCGAATGGGCGATGGGGTAATGAGCGCAATGAGTGGGTCGAACATGTAGATGTATTCGCGCAGCGGTCGGTGGAAAAGTCGAAGATATCGATATTGTGTTTTCACGCATTGCCACATCTGTTCGCTTTGCTTCTGGTAGGAGATTGAGAGCTCTGATCCAGCTTCACGATAGCAGAGGACCTCCGTCAGGTTAGCAAATTTTGTAAAGGAAGAGATTCTAAGCCAAAGCTCATAGTCCTGTCCATATCGCAATTTTGAATCGTACCCGCCGTGCTGACGGATGAGTTCAGTATCGAAGACTACGGAGCTGTGGGCAAATGGATTACGTCGAAACATGGATTTCTTTATTTTGCCGTCATCAGCTGGCGGAAAGACGTCTTTCTTTCCGGTGGAAGAGATATTGGAATATGCTGTTCCGATAACGCCGTATCCAGGAGACTGTTCGAGGAATTTCATCTGTTTTTCTAGCTTTGTTCTATCCCACCAGTCGTCAGCATCAATTCGCGCAGTATATTGAGTTTTAATTGTTTTCAAACCTCGATTGAGCGATACGGTTAATCCGAGAACGCGATCGTTTACGAGTATGTGGAAGCGTTCCGGTCCCACTACTTTCTGCCATTGCTCAAAAATTTGCGGAGTTTGATCGGTAGAATGATCATCAACGCAGATGATGTGGAACTGCTGGAACGTTTGATCGAAGATGCTTTCTAGACAGCGATCGAGCGTGTCGGCACCGTTATGAACAGAAAGAAGTATAGTTATGGAGAGTGACTGCTGCATAGGCCTTATGGTGTCTTGTATGGAGACGTGAGTTGTTCATAGACGGTTGACCAAACATTTGTAACGACCGGTAGGCTATAATGTTGAAGCATTTGCTCACGTGCCTGATTTCGCATGGTTTCTAGTTCGGGTCCTGTTTGTGCGAGTTCGCTTATAATGCGAGCCAGGGTCTCTGGATCCCGAATGGGAACGAGTCGGCCGATTCCAGCGTTTGGTATAAGAACCCTGTTTTCTTCAATGTCTGAAGCGATTACAGGAAGTCCGCTCGACATCGCCTCCATGATTGCTGTACACATACCCTCGAAGAGCGATGGAAGAGCGAAGACATCGCTGAGCTGAAGCGTTTCTGCTACGGCCTGCCTTTCTCCGAGATAGTTACCGGGGAAGTGCACACGTTCAGCAATCCCATGCATCTTTACTCTTTCCTTGAGGCGTTCCGCTTCGGGTCCGTGACCAATAAGAATGAGTTCAAGTTTCGGCAGCTTCGTTCTAAGTAAAGCTGCGGCATCGATTAAATCGGTGTGCCTTTTGTAGTTGATAAAATTAGCTACACAGACGACGATAAAGGCATCTTCGTGGTAACCATAGCGTTTCCGGAGAGCTATTTTCTCTGCGGGCGATACCCGACGAAAAAGCTCTGTATCAACAGGATTTGGCACTACATAGCCGGCACTTCCTCTGAGTCCATAGCCTATTGATGTTGCTTTTACAGCTGGACTTACCATGAGACAGTCCCTGAGGCTCCACGCAGTCAATCTCTCAAAAGCGCGAAGTTTCCAGAGGTCGGGTGTGCGGTATGTCGAGTGGACGAGCGGGATAGTTTTTGTTCCAAAAACAAATGACGGAACAACACGGACTAAGAGATCGGCATAGAAGAGGTGAGCGACAACCAGTCCGGCATTTTTTTCCTGGACGAGCTGTTTGAGCCTTAGTAATCCGCGCAAATCATAAAACGAGCGGAAAAGCCCCGTCCGGACCTCAATGCCACTTGCCCGAAACTTTTCCAGAAGCGGTCCGCCCGCTCCGAGAGTGGCGACCGTCACTGACCAGCCCTGCCTCTGAAGCGCGGGAAGTAGTAGTAGGAGCATGTATTCGCAACCGCCAGGAGCAAGCGTAGAAATGAGGTGGATGACTCGCTTAGACTGCATCATACGTCCCTGTAGCGGTAATTCCAGCTTCGGGGTGTTCGAATGTTTGAATTTTCGAGAGCCTGGCTGTTTCGAACCAGTCAACGATCTCTTCCACATAGTAGTAGTTGCTTTTCGGCGTGGCAAGAACATCAAAGGCATCGTTAAGCTTCATATTGAAGGGGAAATTCGCATAGTACGAAAACAAGAGCCTCTTCTCGAGTTCGGGGAAGCCGATGGATGCTAGCCAGCGGCCAAAAAGATTCATACCATGGACGATTCCTCCTGGGATATAGCAGAGTTTGTAGAGCAATGGTTTCGGCAGGTGGCGCAAGACGGCACGTAACGGCTCGTAGAAATAGAGTGCGCGGGCATTATTGCGGCGATTATAAATCCAAATCACCATCTCGCCGCCCCTCTTCAAGACCTTCGGTAAGCCGAGAAAGCCATCTTTCGGTTTCGGAAGGTGATGGAGGACACCGATAGAATAGGCGAGATCGAAACTTCCGAAAAACGGCATTGCGTAGATATCTGCCTGGACGATTGCAACATTTTCGATATCCTTCGTAAGTTCATACGCCACTTCGACGCTTTCGCCGAGATCTGTCCCGAATGAGACTTTTGTGCCGGAAAGAGCAGCCCATTTGGTGAATCTTCCTGATCCGCAGCCGATATCAAGGGTTTCTTTTCTTCGGAGACTCTCTTCGGTCACGTACGGGCCGGCGAAATGAAAGAAGTTATTCTTTTCATAGTCGTTTTCGCGATAGATGTATTTCCATTCATAAGCGAAACTCTCCGCTGTTTTTTTCTGATGAGCGAGAAAGGCGTCGAGATCAGCGATGTTCTCAATCGTTTTCTGCCACTCGTTCCGTATCGCTTCCGGCAGAGCATTTTTGTAGAGCTGAAAGAATTCCTGTCTCGTCTGAAGGAGATTTTCCTTGAGTTCACCGACGAGAATCCTGGGGATGCCACCGATAATGGGATACCAGCTTTTTCCTTGGTCAGCCAAGAGAAGACCGGAGATAACGTGCCCGCCGGACTCTTCGAAGATACTCAGGTTGAAAACGGATCGGGTCAGCGGGTCGCGGAGGTAGGGGAGGTGGTTTTTACGCATAGGATATAAGTATTGGTCTATTCTAGCCCTTCCCGAAGTATTCCTCAAGCCAGAGCTCAAGCGTGAGGAGAGCCCAGAGGTGATTCGCGTAGTTGACGCGGGTGCCGGTATGCTGGTCGATAATCCAGGCGACATATTCCTTCCGGACGATGTTCCGTTTGACAAGCTCTCCACCGAGGAGTTTTTCTCGAGCGTAGCCAGCCAGCTCGTTTCGGAACCAGTGGTCGATAGGGACGCCGAAGCCCATTTTCGGCCGATCCATCACTTCGTCCGGGACGAGACCACGGAGCGCTTCTTTGAGGATGTATTTCTTGTCGTTGAATCCCTTGAGCTTGAGATTGAAAGGAATCTTGGCCGAGAGTTCAAGGAGAACGTGATCGAGGAATGGGGATCGTCCCTCGAGCGAGACAGCCATGGTAGCGATGTCGACCTTGGCCATGAGGTCTTCCGGGAGATAGGTGGCGAAGTCTGCATAAACTGCTTGTTCCGTTCGATTCTTCGAACCGGACTCGAGGAAGCGCACCCCGATGAGGTCGGATGTATTTTTGCTCCAAACCTTTGCCTTAAAGTCTTCTGTGTAGAGCAGAGCTTTCTGCTCATTGGTGAAGTACGAAGTGAAGCCCATATAGCGCTCGCGGTAGTCGATAGAGAGCGTCTTGGTGAAGCGGTGCATGCGGCTCGTGAGTGTGTTCGGCACCCTATCGGTCAGAAGCTTCGTCATCGGGACGCCGACGGTCTTGGCGAGCCATGAGAAACGCTCGAGAATGAACGAAGCCTGAAGGGCAGCATAGCGCGTGTAGCCGGCAAAGTTCTCGTCGCCGCCGTCGCCGTTGAGCGCCACTGTCACATGTTCGCGCGTCAGTTTCGAGACATAGTAGGTCGGAAGGGCGCTCGAGTCGGCGAATGGTTCCTCGTACTGCCGGACAAGCATCGGGAGGAGTTCGATCGTATGCGGCTCGACGATGAATTCCGTGTGCTCTGTGCCGAATGTTTCCGCCACCCTTCGCGCATACGGGAGTTCATTGTATTTCTCCTCTTTGAAGCCAATGGAAAAAGTCTTGATGGGCTGGGAAGAATTCCGAGCCATCAGGGCGACGATGGCACTCGAATCGACGCCACCCGAGAGAAAAGCGCCGATGGGTACATCCGAAATCATGCGGAGTTTCACGGATTCCTCGAGTGTATCGATAATCCGCTGCTTCCATTCTTCTTCGGAGAGATTAAGCTTCTCAGAGTAATCAAGCTTCCAGTACCGTTTTTTTTCCAGAGTTTTCGCTTTCACGTCGAGTTTGAGGAAGTGTCCGGGTTCGAGCTTGGCGATACCCTTGAAACCGGTCATCGGTGCCGGAACATACTGGAGCGTCAGGTAGTGATGGATGGCCACATAGTCTGGTTCGCGTCGATATTCCGGCTGAGTGAGGATGGCCTTCAATTCCGAGGCGAAGAGGAATGTTTCACCATCAAAAAAGTATTTGAACGGCTTCTTGCCGACCCGGTCACGGGCAACGAAGAGGATCTGTTCTTGCTCGTCGTAAATCGCGAAAGCGAACATTCCTCGGAGACGTTCGAGACAGCGTTCCCCGTATTTGTCATAGAGCGCGAGGATGACCTCGGTGTCAGAATGAGACTGAAACGTGTAGCCGTCTTTCTCGAGAAGGGCGCGCTCTTCCTGGAAATTATAGATCTCGCCATTGAAGACGATCTCGTAGCGGTCGAGGTAGCGCATCGGTTGATGGCCGAGAGGGGAAAGATCGATAATCGCGAGCCGGCGATGGCCGAGGCCGATTTTTCGGTCAGGAGAAAGATAGGTGCCGCTATCGTCCGGCCCTCGATGCTTGATGGCATCACACATCGTCTCGACGGCCTCGGTTGAGACGGATTGGTTAGTCAGTGAAATTTTTCCAGCGATGCCGCACATAGAGGTTCTTTTATTGAAGGGAAGGAAGGATCTCCACATCATCGAAATGAACTGCTGGTATATGAGAAAAGAACCTATCAAGCGGGAGTTCGCCTGCTCTTTTCATATTGTTCTCTTCTCGATGAAAAAAGACTAAGTTTTGGATAATAGTGAAGAAATCATTAAATATCTTGTCGTAGGCTTTCTGATCGCGCTCAATCCGCTCAGGAGTAAGTTCTACATAGTAAGCGGCCTCAGATAAAAGTATCGTTTTTTTTGGGCGATTGCTTCCGTTGATTAGCAAAAGATAGTTGTCCAGAAAGTTCATATCAATCGAGTAGGCGATTTGATTTTTTTCTTGTGGAAGACTTAGTAGATGTTCAGTAAGGGCTGACGGGATGGCGATGTTTCGGGAGTGATTTAAGTAGACGTTCCAAAGGTAGCTATAAGAGGCAGAGAGAAAGATGGCACAGATTATAGCGAGAAAGAGGAAGGCGAATCCTACCAGTTTACCAATGTGCCTCCGGGTATCCCATTCACAAATAAAGATAAATGCATACCAGGCTGCTTGAGCATATACAAGGAAAGTGATTGGCCAAACAAGTATCAGGGACCGCTCTCCGTGTGGACTGAGCGAAGCAGCAAAAGCAAAAACAAGGCTTGCCAAGTATAAATTGAGTAGTTGAGACTGTCGATACGATGCAAGGATGAGCAGGCAGACACCGAGAGCTAAATAGCCGAGAGGGCTTGGGAAAATCCAACGGAAATAGTCGCTGTAAATTTTTTCCCAGCCAGGAAAAAGTTTGGCATGGTTTGGTTCTGATTGAGATATAATAAACACCCCCCTGTCTGAATTATCTGTTTTTGGAGTAGAAGTCGTTCCGAAGTCGGTCGCTTTTTCAAATATGTGTTTTGCGATGACATTGGGTCCGTATGGATTTCCGTATGAGAAATGTGAATAGTAAGCACCAACGGGTAAATAAAATACTGCGGCGATTATGAAAATAAAAAATATTTTTCGGACTTGGAGCCAGTCTATGTGGCGAGTAATAATTGTCTGGAATCCAATATAGAGAGGGAGAACAGTGAGAAGGTATAGTCCGAGTACGTGTGTGAAAATTCCTGCCGGGACAAGAAAAAGGAAATATAATTTCCAATACTGGATTTTCTCATCAAGGAAGATGCCAAAAATGTAGAAGAAAATAAGAAGGGCAAAAAAACTTGGAACGACCCAAAAAAATCCATGGTACGATCCGGCTCCGTTATAGAGGGCGAGTGCTCCGAGTGATACCGCAATGCTTGGGGCAGTCGCGCCCTTGAATCGAGAAAGAAAAAAAATAAGTGATCCGACAAGGAGGATGATACCTATAAAAAAACTTATTTTGTAGGTCTCAACCGCGTCAAGTTTAAGTAATTTTCCAATACCGCCAAGAAAGACCCGGTAGGTGAGGTGGTCAAATCCGCCATAGGTATCAAAGTTGAACGCGCGTTCATGGCAAGAGAGAAGGTTGTCGCAGTGAAGAGATGAGTCAATGTGTAGGATGTAGACAAATGAGTCATCTGGACCGGGAGGTATTAATCGATCCTCCCAGAGCGTGCTGATGAGGAAGAATTTCCAGACGATGAAAAAAAGGACTGCGGCGATTACCCAGATGTTATCTTTTGAGAATGTCCTGATTCGCTCAGTGAGTGCCATAGACTATTCGTTTTTTGAAAAGACTGCGACGAAGGAGAGCGTTTGCAGGTCCTCTTCCGAATACCGGTTCATAATATTTTTTGGAACAGCCGGCAGCGGTGATTCGTTTTTTCCTTCGAGTGAAATCATCGACAAATGGTATTTCGCTGCCAAATCTCGGTAGTAACTGACACGTTTCCGGTTGACATAACCGCCAGTATTTTGAAAAAGAGCCTTGAACCAGCGATCGCTCAGATTAAGGAAGAAGAGGCTTTTCTGCGAAAAGATGTGATCGCGCAGGTCGACCTCGTGGTACATGATTCCGCCCGGTTTGAGAACGCGCGACATTTCTGCAAAACACAAATCGAGGTCGTGGACGTGCTCGAGTACGGCGCAGGAGTAGATGATGTCAACTGATGCGTTGGGAAGCGGATAGCGCGACTCTTGGTCTATGGCGGAGAAAGCGATTTTCTCTGAACGGTACTCTGATTTTCCATCGGGCGAAACGGAAAAGTAATCGTTTAGGGCGTCGGTATTGCCCCGGAGGAGCTTGGTATAGCGCTCGAGGATCTTGTCTTCGATGAATGTGTGGAGTCCATCATCAATCGCTGTATAGCGCTCGGCACCGCCTTCAAGTGTGAGGAGGCCGAAACCGATCGATCCACCCGGACCAAGCTCTAGTATATGGCTGTTTTTGATTTTTCCAATCGGAACACGAGCGGAGAATTCCTCGAATTTTCTCTGCGAATAGGCGATATGGTCAGCTTTGAAGTCGAGCGGATTGAAAAAGTGGCGCTCGATGATTGGTCGGAGGCGAGGAAATAATCCGAAGAGGATGTTCTCGAGAAGAACGAGCGGGACCTTGATGAAGGATTTCAGATTCATAGTCCTTTCAGTATTTCGAGGTACTGCTCGGCAGTTTTCTGCCAATCGAATCGTTCCCGGACGGATTGTCTTGCCAGTTGTCCGTAGCGACTTCGTCGTGCCGGGTCGTTTGCCAGCGCTTCAATTGCCGTCCGGAAAAGTGCGGAGTCAGGTGCTTCGACGAGCATTCCGTTCCGGTCGTGATCGACCACTTCTTCAGCGCCTTCATTCCGAGTCGCGATCACGGCTGCTCCGCAGGCGAGCGCCTCGAGGAGAGATGTCGATAGTCCACCGCCTGGGAAAGAAGAATGCAGGTAAATGTCGGTACTTTTCAGGATGCCAATCGCTTCTTCGTTCTTGCGTCGGCCGAGCATGACGATCGGCAGTCCGGCGCTGAGCGCTTGAAGCCGGCTAAAATCTTCGCCATCGCCGACGATCAAGAAAACGACCTTCGACCGGATATCTTCAGGGAGCTTTCGGATCGCCTCTATCGAGACAGCTATTCCCTTCCAGTGATAAAGACGGGCGACGGTAGAAAGGATGATTTTTCCCGAGTGCTGCTGCCGGAGCATCTCTTCGGCTGAGACTGAATCGATAGCGGTAAAATCTACTCCTCGGTAGATGACGGGAGAGGGTCGGTTATCGAATCGAGCGACGAATCGTTGGACCGCCTTGGATATGGAGATGTTTATCTTCGATGAGTGGAGAACGAGCCGGCCGAAGGTGAGGTCATACATTTTCGCAG
This sequence comes from Candidatus Moraniibacteriota bacterium, assembly GCA_052034935.1. GTDB lineage: Bacteria > Patescibacteriota > Minisyncoccia > Moranbacterales > UBA1568 > SSEF01. The sequence goes on along the minus strand of JBPOIB010000001.1, from coordinate 294,286 downwards.
CGATCGTCTTGAAGCGGCTCGAGAGCTGGACGAAGTCCGATCCGTGCTCGATGTGGATGAGCGGAATCCGACGATATTTCGCGAAAGCGAGCGCGAGAAGCGAAGAGAGAAAAAAGCGGGTCCGGGAAACGACAAAGTCAAAATCCTCTTGCGAAAGAGTCTCGAGTTGTTTCCAGAAAACAGGCTGCCAGATTTTCGGAGCGGGGAAATTGGAGACGATTTCAAAGGCTGGGTAGCGAATGACTCTGATGCCTGGACGCGGTGACTCATCAAACGAACCAGCAATTGGAAGGAGGGGGGTGAAGACGGTCAGGGAAACTCCTTTTGAAGCGAGTGCGATATTGAATTCCTCGCTGTGGCTCTCGAGTCCGCCAGTGTGGGGAGGGTAGTAGGGAGAGAAGATGAGCAGTTTCATACAGTCGATCGGTCGCGGACAGGATTGAGTTTAATGAAAACTACCCCTCATTTTACAGGAAATAAAGGGTTTAGACTATTTGACGAGAATTTCCAGAAGGAATTCTATTTTTCAGGTGTGGCAATATTTTTCAGAGCGTCTTTGCGGGTAAAGAGCGTGATCTGCTGCTCGAGACGCTCGATGGCGGAGAGGAGTTTGAAAATCATGAGGAAGACCAGGATGAAACCAGTCAGGATGACGGCATTGATATTGCCTTCGATGCCGATAAGTTCGGCCAGGTCATTCGAGAGCGCCGGAAACATGACAACAATTGCCATTCCGCCCCAGACTATCGCTCGGGCGCCGAGCTTCATGAGCGTCTGTCCGGTCTGATGGCGCATGAATTTTTCCACGCCTTCGTAGAGCATGTAGATCGCGATGAAGAGTATGATGAATTGGTAGATTTTCATACAGTTTCTATCAGTTAAGTGAACAGCCTCCAGAGGATGCGACCGAAGGTCTTGAGTCCATTGATAAAGCTCTGGCGTTCCGGTTTCCCCATGGAATAGCTAGTATAGCGCACCTCGACAGGGATTTCTACGAAGGAGAGCCGATGGAGGCGGAGTTCGCGGATGACTTCGCTCTCGTAGTCATAGCGGTCGGAACGGGTATTGATGAGGTGGGCGGCTTTTTTTGAATAGGCGCGGAAGCCCGATTGGCTATCAGTCACCCAGAGTCCGTAGAAATACCAGGTGATGGCATTGCCAACCCAATTCGCGAGAATTTTATGTACCGGCATGCCGCGCGGGTCCATGAGACGGCTGCCGAGGACGACATCGGCCTTGCCAAGTGTGATTGGCCGGATGAGTCGATCGATGTCGGCGGGGTTGTGCTGGCCGTCCGAATCCATCGTGATGATGATATCGGCTCCGAGGAGCTTCGCTGCCTCGATACCGGTCTTGGTAGCGGCGCCTTTGCCGCGGTTCAGCCGGTGACGGAGCGCCGTAACTCCGAGTACGCTATCGGCCACTTCGAAAGTAGTGTCCTTGCTCCCATCATCGACAACAATGATATTTCGGTATCCGGCCGATTGGATTTCAGCCAAGACGTTCCGAAGCACTGTGGACTCATTCCAGGCCGGGAGTACGACATAGATCAGCGGGTTGTTTTTAGACTTCGAGGTGGTCATAACAGCCAATAAGGTCATTCGGTCGAATATTCAGGCGAGCTTTGGGCATATTGAGCGATCCAGTATTTTGCTTGATCGGAAACAGGTTGGTGAAAAGGCTTAAGAAAAGCAAAACATGCCAACAGTATGGCATGCTCTTTCATCCCGGTCCAGATAGGTTTTAGGCTTCTCGGGAGCGAGCCTTGAACCAGGTAGCCGTAGCGACCAAGCCTTCGGCGAGGGCAACTTTGGGCTCCCAGCCGAGTTTCTCCTTGGCGAGCCGGGCATTGAGCGCACTTGCCATGGTTTCACCCGCTTTCGCTGGGCCGTGGCTTTCTTCAAAGACCTTGCCAAATTGCCAGTTGAGCATGCGGAAAATGTCGTTCACACTTGTTTCAACACCAGTACCAATATGGAAAGTACCTTCCGTCAGCTCGGAGTCGAGCGCCTTCACGTTCGCTTCGGCAACATCGCCGACATAGACGTAATCACGAGTCTGCGTGCCATCACCATTGATGACCGGCGCGACTTGCTCCAGCATGCGGTTGAGGAAGATCGCGACGACGCCAGCCTCACCATGGGCGTTCTGGCGCGGACCATAGACATTCGCATAGCGCAGCACGATATACGGGAGTCCGTGTACAGTATGGAAAAAGCGCAGATAGTGTTCGACGGAGAGCTTGGCGATACCGTAGGGCGAAAGCGGCGCGGCTGGAATTGATTCGGGTGTGGGCCGCGGCGTGAGGTCGTCGAACATTGCCCCGCCGGTCGAGGAAAAGACAAATTTCTTCACCTGATGCTTGGCCGCGAGCTCGATGAGCGAGATGGTCCCGAGGATATTCGTCGTCGCGTCGGCGAGCGGATTCTCGACCGAGGCTCGGACATTGATTTGGGCAGCGAAGTGGAAAACCGCTTCGGGCTCTACCTTCTCAAAGAGTTTTTCGAGCCGTTTCCGGTTGCCGATATCGAATTTGTAGAACTTGGCCCGACGATTGACGTTGCTCGGCGATCCGCTCGAGAGATCATCAAGAATGGTCACGCGATGACCACGTTCAATGAGCACATCCGCCACATGAGAGCCGATAAAGCCGGCTCCACCTGTAATGAGTACACGCATAGGTTTTATTAAGTCATATACTACATGTAATAACATTCTTTGTCAAGGTAAAAAATCCGAGTATCGGGGTTTGGAATTATTCGATCTGGCTTTGCCTTTCATACCGCTATCCGGTAAAATGACACCATGGAAACAGTAAAATGTTCGCTTTCAGTGGTCGTTCCGCTCTATAACGAAGAGGGGAATGTGCTTGAGCTTCACCGACGGATTAAGGCGGCGCTCCAAAAGATGGGCAATCCCTATGAAATCATCTTCGTCGATGATGGTTCGCGGGATAAGACGCTTGTTGAGGCCAAGCAGTGCACGCCAGTGAAACTCATCGTCTTCCGGAAGAACTTCGGTCAGACGGCGGCGTTCGATGCAGGTATCAAGGCAGCAACGAATGATATCATTGTAACCCTTGATGGCGATCTTCAGAATGATCCGGACGATATCCCGCTTCTCATTGGGAAAATAAATGAGGGTTATGATGTCGTGTCCGGCTGGCGCTACAAACGCCAGGATCCATGGAGTAAGAAGATTCCATCGCGCATTGCCAACCTACTCCGCAAGGTCCTCATTCATGACAATATCCATGATTCCGGCTGCAGCCTGAAGGCGTATCGTCGCGAGTGCTTCAAAGATATCGATCTCTTTGGCGAAATGCATCGTTTTATCCCGGCAATCCTCGAGCTCGAAGGATTCAGGGTGGCGGAAGTGAAGGTGAGCCATCACCCACGCGTCCATGGCGTGACCAAATACAATTGGAAGCGCGGGATGAAAGGGTTCGTTGATATGCTCTCCATTTGGTTCTGGCGCAAGTACTCCCATCGTCCGCTCCATCTTTTCGGTGGTGTCGGCGTATTCCTTTTTTCTCTCGGCGGTGTCATCCTCGCTTGGATGCTCGTGGAGAAGCTCGTTTTTGGCGCTTCGCTCTCGGAGCGTCTCTGGCCGCTCATTGGCGTCTTCTTCGCTCTCATTGGGATTCAACTCTTTGTCTCCGGCCTTTTGGCGGATATCTCGGTGCGGAGCTATTACCAGGCGCGCCATCGGATGAACTACAATGTGCGCGAAGTCGTCACGAATCCTTAAGACGGGATTTCTTGACTGCGAAGGTTTTTATCGTGCCAGCGGATTTGATTACTGATAATTGATTTGTGTATGAAACTTTCCTTTCTGGGGACGGGGTATGTCGGTCTAGTGTCGGGGGCGTGCATGGCGGAAATCGGGCATGAGGTGATTTGCGCCGATGTCGACAAAGAAAAGATTGCCAAGCTGAAGAAAGGGATCATCCCAATCTACGAAATTGGCCTCGAGGAGGTTGTCGAGCGAAATGTAAAGGAGGGCCGGCTCTCGTTTACGACTGACCTGAAGGAGGCGATCCAAGAATCGGAGGTTGTATTTATGGCGGTCGGTACTCCAGAGGACCCGGTGACGGGCGAGGCGAATCTGAAGTATGTTTTCTCGGCGGCGGAAGCCTTTGGTAAACATTTGAATAGCTACAAGATCTTCGTCGATAAGTCGACCGTACCAGTCGGGACGGCGGAGAAAGTCACTCGGGTTATCAAAGAAGCGTCCAAAGGCAAGCATCCGTTCGAAGTCGTCTCCAATCCGGAATTTCTCCGCGAGGGAGCGGCAGTGAAGGATTTCCTCAATCCGGACCGAGTTGTCGTCGGAGCCGCATCAGTCAAGGCGAAGAAGATTATGGAACAGGTGTATCGTCCGATCGTCCGGAGCGGTCGGCCGCTCATGCTGACCGATGTCCGGAGTGCAGAAATCATTAAGTACGCAGCGAATGCGTTCCTCGCGACCAAGATTACTTTCATCAATGAGGTGGCGAATTTCTGCGAGGCGGCCGGCGGCAACGTAAAAGAAGTGGCCAAGGGGCTCGGCTATGATAATCGGATCGGCTCACGTTTTCTCTATGCGGGAATCGGCTATGGTGGCTCATGCTTCCCAAAAGATGTGAAAGCATTCATCAAGACCGGACATGAATATCAGTCGCATTTCCAACTACTCGAGATGGTGGATGAGGTGAATACGAGCCAACGTCTCCGGCCCTTTGCAAAGCTGCGCGAGCTCTGGGGCGAAAAGATGAAGGACAAAACCGTTGCCGTCTGGGGGCTCGCATTTAAGCCACGAACGGACGATGTCCGCGAGGCGGCCGCACTCATGAATATCCGCGCGCTGCTCGAGGCAGGGGCAAAGGTCCGGGCTTTTGATCCGGTCGCGATGGAAACAGCCGCGAAGGTAATGACTGACAAGCGGCTCACATATACCAAAAAAGCTCTGGAAGCGCTCAAGGGCGTGGACGCGCTCGTTATCTGTACTGAGTGGGATGAATTCCGAGTAGCAGATTATAAAGATATCAAGAAACAGATGAGAGGTGTGATCATCTATGATGGGCGCAATGTTCTTGAGCGCTCCGAGGCGGAGGCCGCCGGATTCGAGTACTACGGGGTCGGGGTGTAGAATCTGAAATCTTCAGCGCATGAAAGTCCTCTTCCTTAACTACGAGTATCCGCCCCTCGGCGGTGGAGCAGCCAATGCTACAGCCTGTATTCTCGAAGAATGGGCGCGGGACGAATCTATCGAGGTGCATCTCGTGACGTCGAGCGTGGGTTCTGAGTTCGTCAAAACGACGCTCGGCAGCAATGTCTTCATTCATCGTTTACCGATTGGGAAGAACGAGAATAATCTACACCATCAGTCGATCGGGGATGTTCTCAGATACAGTCTCAAGGCTTGGTGGTTCTCGCGTAAGCTCATAGAGAAGCAGTCCAAGCCTTTTGATACGACACTGGCTTTCTTCGGGGTACCCTGTGGATTTTTGGCGTTGCTTCTCAAATGGGAATTCCACCTACCGTATATTGTGTCCCTTCGTGGATCGGATGTCCCAGGGTATAGTCGCAAGTATTCATGGCTCTATCCTTTTATTCGTCCGGTTATCCGTCTCGTCTGGCGCTTTGCGGCGGCAGTAGTCCCGAATAGCGTCGGTCTTGAGGCACTGGCCAAAGAGTCAGCACCAAAACAGTCGTTCACTATCATTGAAAACGGCGTCGATATCCGTCGTTTTACCTCCGATCAAAGCAGGCGCCCGAAGGACGAATTCATTATCACGCCTGGGGCTTCTCGGGTGACCGAGCGGAAGGGGCTTGATTATCTGATCGAAGCCGTCGCGATGCTCGCGTCCCGGTATCCGGACATTCATCTGAAAGTGATGGGGGATGGAAGTGCTCGGCCGGCGCTTGAAACGCTTGTCCGAGAAAAAGGATTGCAGGAAAAAGTGACTTTCCTCGGACGGATACCGCGCGAAGAAACGGCGCCGTACTACCAGGAGGCTTCGCTTTTTGTCCTCCCATCGCTGAACGAGGGGATGAGCAATGCGATGCTTGAAGCGCTCGCGTGTGGTCTCCCTATCATTGCTACGCCGACCGGCGGAACGGCTGAGCTCGTCCGAGAAGGAGTGAATGGTATAGTTATCCCAGAGCGTTCCGCTGAAGCGCTCGCGAAAGCGATTGAGATGTTTTTACAGAACCGAGAGCTTGTAATGAAGTATGGGAGCGAAAGTCGGCAGCGGGCTGAAGCACAGAGTTGGAATAAGGTAGCAAAGAATTTTCAGTCGGTCCTCGAACAGTGTTCCACAAAATAAACGAGGATATGAAAAATGTAAAATTGCCGCTTAAAATTGCCGTGACTATTGCCTTGGTCGTCTGGCTCATCAAAGCGGTCGATTGGTCATCGGTAGCCGGTATCATCGCTGAGGCTTCGGTGCCGCTCCTGATCAGCTACTGCCTCATCCAGATTATCGGAAACATTATTTCGGCGGCGAAATGGCAGTATCTTGCCCGGCTTCAGGGTTTCTCCTTCAGTGTAGCTGATGGATTCTTCGCCTATCTCTCCGGCGCTTTTATCAATAATTTCCTGCCCTCGACGGTCGGCGGTGACACCTACCGGGTTTTCTGGATGGCGAAGGCAGGGGAACGCGTTCGTGCGTTCGCGGTCGTTTTCTTCGACCGGATTACCGGCCTGCTCGGACTCTTCCTCTTGTCGGGTCTCGGGCTTTTTGCGTACCCGTGGGCGGTCTTGTCGACCGATCCCGTACTGATTATCCTTGGTGCGATCGTGCTTTCGGCTGCCCTGATGATCTTCGCGGCGCTTCTCTGGACGGAGAAGCTCTACCGCTCTCTCCAGCCGCTGGCCGCACTGTTCCCTGGACAGAAGCTGGTCGGGGTTTTCCAGGGCTTCGAATTATTCGCGAACCGGAAAACCTACGGCCGAGCACTTCTCTGGTCGCTTTTTTTCATGTTGGTCGGGGTGGGACTCAGCAACTACGTACTTTTCCAGGCGCTCAGCGCCGATCTCCCGTTCTGGGTATTTTTCAGCGCAATCTTTTCTGCGACGCTCGTCGCCAATATCCCCATCTCCGTCAATAATATCGGCGTGAAAGAGTGGGCGTATGTCTTTTTCTTTGGGCTCGTCGGCGTTTCAGCGGAAGTAGCGGTGACCGCCGCACTTCTTTCCCGGCTTCTGCAGATGCTCATTTCATTCCTCGCTCTGCCGCATTATCTCAAAGCGAAGGAAACCGAAGGAATTATTTCTCCAGATTCCGGTAGGCTCGGGAGGGGATGAAGACAGATTCGTAGGACTCTTCCCAGTTTTTCCGATACATAAAATTCAGTGCAACTTCGCCATTGCTTCCGACGACGATTTCCGCGAAAGACCCGAGCCACTGGACGGCGAGGTTGGCACTCTTCCGGACACCCGGGAGGATAAAATGTCCAGTGCCACCGATAGTTGAATGGAAGAGGGACTCGACATGTCCAGAGACGACAGCTGCCACTGAGTGCTCTTTGAAAAGCGCCTGAAGCCGTTCTCTATCCTCTTTCCGTAAATCCTTTTCGGGCTTGATATTCTGGGTGATTTCGGCGCGAGGAAAGAGCGGTTCATGGATGAAGACGATTTTCTGGCGGTCTTTCGCAGCGGCGAGCGCGGACTCGAGCCAAGCGAATTGTTCTTCCGGTATGAAATAGTTCCTCTCGAGTGTTTTACGCTCGTCTTCGTTCATTGATTCGCGGAGCGCATCATTGTTTCCGTCAAGCACGACGATCTCGGTGTTCTTGCAGGTTTCGGAGTAGTAGGTACGGTCCTGCCCGGCGAACGTGAGCCACTGCTCCGTGGTGATGCCGCCCTTCCTGGTCTCATGATTGCCCATGACATGGAGTGTGGGGAGGCCGAGTCTATCGTAGATCCTTTTCGTGCGTTGGTAGAGTTCAAGCGCCCGAGCATTGCTCGTCTCCGAACCGTCGATAAAGTCGCCGTTCTCGACGAGGATATCAGGCTGGAATTTTTCCTCCATCGTATCCATGAAGGCGAGGAGTGGCTCGTAGGAGCCGAAACCGATGAAGGGAGCTTCTTTCGAACGGGTGGCATGGATATCAGTGATGAATCCGATTTTGCACGCGCCCAGATCCTCTTTCGGCGCGAGAGCGGTGATGGTGAAGCGGCCAATCTTATTCTCTCGGAGCACAGTGTAACAGCAATCGAGCTTTTTCCTGGCCGCTTCAGTCTTGTCATTTTCGGTAATGAGGTAGCGGAGCGCGAGGCGCGACTGGTCCTCTTCGATTTCGTCAATCTGGAGATTATAGGGCTCAAGAAGGTATTCAAGAGAGCGTTCGAACTCGAATGAATACATGATGACACGGCCGTTTTTATTTCCTGATGCCTGGTCCGTTTCGGCAATGAAAGTGGCGAGTCGCTTTCCTTCGTCAAGCGAAAGACCACCATAGACTTGGTCTTTGACCTGGTAGTCTTCGAGATCATAAGTCCGGATGACCATGCGGGTATTGGCGAGGATAAGGAGAACGAAGAGTAAAGTGACCGCTGTGTAGGCGAAGTGAGGACGTGTCTTGCATCGGTGAAGGAACTCTTCACTAATGAGTGCGAGGAAGAGGTAGGGCAATACCACAAGGACGATGAAGAATCGGAGATTGAGCTCGTTGGCGATTGGGAGGAAAAGAAGAAAAGAAAATCCGAGGAGCGCGGACATGAGCTCAAGGAAATTCTTGCGCTCCTGGTTGCGTTCGCTCTGAAGCCGACGGACCAGGAAGAAGGCTCCAAGTACGAAGAAGCCGAGACCACCTATGACGAGGAGGAATTCGCGGAAATTCGGAAACGAAGCGTAACTTTTTGACTTAGTCCAGTCCTTGCTCGGCTCCATTCCAGATAGTGCGTACGTGGTGCCTTGGATAAAAAATTGAGCATTCAAGATGAGATTGCTGCCGAGAGATTGGTTCTCTTCGGTCTTGGTGGTCATCCCGGCGAAGAATGACCGGATATTGGCGCCACCGTTCTGGAGATCCGAAAGGAAGAATGGGACATGGCAGAAAAGCGCGAGCATGGTGGCGAGGGCAAATTCTTGCCAGCGGTAGTTATTTTTCTCGATGGCACTCCGGATATGCACCGCGAGGAAAAGAGCCGGCATGAGAAGTAGGAGTGTCGTGTGGAGTTGCATCCCGATACCCATGGTGAGTCCGATGAGTCCGTAAGTGATGAGGAGTCGTTTTCCGGTCGTTTCCATCGAAATGAGGAGAAGGATAAGGAAAGCGATAAAGAGGAACGGAATCGCGTTCGGATTCCAGGCGAAGCGTGAGTACTTGGTGAAGTAGAACGCAGTAGCGTAGAGCAGGGTCAACCCAAGTGCGAGCGGCACAGGAAAGAAGCGGCGGAAAAGGAAGAAAAGGAGTGCGACTGAAGCGATGCTGAGAAGAGGAAAAATGAGCGCGATACCCTCTGGTGTTGCACCGAAGAGGGATGCTGAGAAGTATTCGAGATAGTAGAAGGCTGGCCCGAGCTTGAAGGTCGTGCCACCGGCTTTCGGGCCGAGGAGTGGGAACTCTCCTTCATTCACCATGGATTCGACAATGCGTACGTCGCGCACCTGGTCGGCGTTGAAGCGAACAAGGTCAGAAAAGTCGGCCAGTTTGAAGATGGCGCCGATGACAAGGATGGCAGCAAGGATTAAGACCGTTCGGTTTTTCCGAGTCTGCTCTACAATATGACCCATCGAGAGTTTCGACATCATGTTACTTTTCGAATGGGATAATCTTCAGATAGTTCTCTGGCCGGCCGTTGATTTCGAGCTTCCAGAGAGGATCCTTCTCTAGTTGCTTAAAGTAGTAGTCGCTGTCTTTTTCCGGGTCCGGGTTATTGAGGAGGATGAAACGATTATTTAGCTTGATCACCCCGCGTTTGGAAAGGACGAAATAGTCGGGTGTTACGACGGAAAGATCAATTTTTCGCGAGCGGAGGCACTTGCCTTCGAAGAACCGGCAGACCGTATCGGAATTCGACCAGATGATAATGTTTTGAGCATTGGGCAAGCTGTTCAGGTACTGAGCTGCTTCGTAAGCGCCGTGACCCCACGAATCATGGGCAGTGAACTGGTTGGGGAGGAGACTGTTCGTGTAGCTAAAATAGAATGGTCGGACTTGCCAGAGTGTCAGACTACCTATTACGAAGACGAAAAAGGCAGCCCCTATGAGAGCGAGTGGTTGCTTCATGGTGCGTTCCCGGAGCAGATCAAAAAGGACGAGTGCGGCAAGGGTGGCAAAGAGTGGATAGAGGAGGATAAGGTAGCGGGCATTGGTCACTACTTTAGCAAAGAGTGTCGAGGCGAAATAGAGGAGGGTGAAGGCGATAAGAGTTACGAGAAAAAGACGCGTTTCGGATGAGAGTTTTCCGCGGAAGAACTGCATACAGCCCATGAGGATGAGTCCGAGGATGAGCGGCGACAGAGCGAAAAAGAGCGGGTAGCTTTCGACGAAGATGAGTCGGGCATTCTTCCCGAGCTCGGGCGCACCTTTCGGGATGAGCGGGCGGAAATTGAATGACTGCGGTTCATTGGAATAGGCAGCATCGCGGAGTGCATCAACTGGTACGAGTTTCTGTCCCGTCCAGACATTGAGAAGAGAAAGAAAGAAGAGTGCGAGAAAAGCAGCGAGAATCACGCCGGAGATGAAGCGCTCTTTCGTTCGGAAAAACTTCAGTATTGGCGTGAGTGGAAAGCGGCGGATGATGAAAGTTCCGGCAACAATGATGAGTCCGGCGAAGAAAAGGGTTGGAAGAAGCGCTACGTCCCCGGAGAAAAATTGCGAGATTCCCTTGAAGAGATACTCCGGCCGAACGAAGACAGCCGGGAGAAAGAGAACGAAAACAACAATCGAGAGGAGAAAGATGAGGGCGAGACGAACAAGATTCGTTCCGAGGTTGCGCCAATCGGTGTCTGCAGCCCGCTCACTGATGAGTGAGAAGCCGAGTGCTAAACCATAGAATGCGAAGAGAATGAAGGCGGTGTACTTGGAAAGGAGTGCGAAGCCGGTGAGAATGCCGGTAAGAATAACGAAAGAGAACCGGCCGGTCCGGAGCAGAGCGAAATAGGCGAGGGCCGAGAGACTACCGAAGATCCAGAAAAAGCTGTCCGGGTTAATAATCTGCGCGATACCAACGAGGACCGGTGAGAGCGCAATCATGAGTGTACCGAGGAGGGCTATCCGCCAATTGCCGAAAGCATGGCCCAGGAGGAAAAAGAAGGCAATGAGCGCAATCGTACTGAAAATAAGGACGGGGAGGCGGAAGCGGACGTTGGTGATTTCGGACTGTTTCGTATCGTATGCTTCGAAGCGGCTATCATTTTCGGGACGCAGTTCGTTTTGTTCGGGATGTGGTTCGGTGAGAAGACCGAAACCTGAGATGAGCGCGACCGTGACACCAGGCTTATCGTTGATGTAGGTTTTTTCCAGGTCCCACTCCGCGAGGGCTGACCAGTATTGGCCGATGCGGTCGTACTTCCAGAGATGTTCATCGGTCGTCTCGAACTTACCGAGATGAAACCAGCCGAAGGAGAAGAAAGTCCCGAGGATGAGTGCAAGCATCCCGAAGAGGAAAACTTGTTCCTTGCGGGAATGAGGGCAGTGAGTCGATGGTGGTGTGAGTGATTCAGTTTCCATGTCTATGATTCAGGTTCGAAGCGAAAGACACGGACGTAGTGTGAGGGCCGGCCGTTGATGAGGAGCTCGAAGTCGGCGTCCGTGCGCGAGTAATAGGTGTCGAAGCGGATGAGACCCTCGTCATTCAGGACGTACGGGTTCGCCATCATTCGTTCTGTCCGGCTCTCACGCCCTGATGAAATGACAATGTAATCAATCTCGTCCGTCGGTATGTTGTCGAAGTCAAAGCCGTCGGTGCACTCGCCCAGGAAGAATTTACAGACGCCGCGCTTATCAGTCCAGATGGCCATTGACCGGGCATCGGGGAGGCTGTTCAGGTATTCTGCCGCCTCGTAGCTTCCGTTGCCCATGTCCTTGATATCGATGGTGTACTGGTCGGGGAGAAGCGGCGAGGTATAACTCATGGGAAACGGTGTCGCGAGGAGGGTGATGACGAGCGGTAATATGATGATGAGGATACTAGGAAGGAATCGTTCATCAAGCGTGGCGAAGCGGGCATACCGGCCGCGGAGAAAATCAAAGCAGGCACTTGCACCAAGTCCCGCGAGGATGCTCGCGAGCGGATAGAGGACGATCTGATACCGATTGATGAGGACGACTTCGTTCACGGTTGAGCCGAGATAGTAGAGAAGAATGAAAAGAATGATGCTGAGGGTGAGAATACGCTCAGGAGTCTCTATGGCGGTCCGCCGCGCGGCATTTCCCGTTGCGATGAGGAGGAAACCGAGGGTGATGACGGGGACTCCAAAGAGGAGTGGAAAGAAATTTGCAAGGAAAATCCCAATCGCTCCTTGTGTCTGAGAAATGCTCTTCGGTGAGGCGACAATTTCCATGAAATCGAGCCAGGGCATACCGAGTATGCCGTTGAGGAGAGTGATGCCGACGGCGAGAGTGAAAATCGCGAGAAATAGACGTTCAAGCCGGTCCTTTTGCTGAACAAAAAAAGCCATAGTGGCGGTTGCAGCTCGTGACTGGAAAAAGCGCCGATCGATGAGGATAAGGAGGATAACAAGAACGAAAATTGGTGCGACCTTTTCGAAGGCTTCGCTCAGAATTGTGCTGGTGAAGAGTTCTTGTGGCTCTTGCCAGACGGCTGGGAGGAGGAGGTAGAACACTGACAGTCCGGTGCCGAGCCAGAGGCCGAAAGCAGCTAATTCTCTCCTGAAGTGCTCAGCGAAAGCGATCGGGGCGCGGCGCCGGCTGTAGAGATAGGAGAAGAAAATGAAAGCAAAAAAGTAGACGAGGAGGAAGTTCGCCACGTACTTGGTCAAGAGACCGAGTCCGAGGAAAAGCGCGGAGATGAAGAGGAAAGAGAAACGCCGCTTCTCGAGGAAATTGAGGTAGGCGATGAAGGAAAGCGGAACGAAGAGCCAGAGGAGCGAGTCCGGATTGATGATGCGACTCATGCCGATGAGGATGGGTGAGAGTGCAATGAAGGCGTATGAGAAGAGCGCGCTTCGTCGGCCAATGAGCGGTGAGAGTAAAAAGTAGAAACAGGGAAGGAAAAGAGTGATGACGATGAGGAGTGGGAGCCGGAAGGCGAGGTACAGATCGGTGATGTCGGCGTCAGGATTCTTTTCGCTGTAGACGAAGCGGGTATCGATGTACTGCTTCGGATCAACGAAGAAGAGGCCCGGGCCGGTGGCGTAGGTCACGGTGATGCCGGGCTTGTCACTAATATTGGTCTTCTGAAGGTCGCCCTCGCCGAGATTTTTCCAGAATTTCGGAATCCGGCCTTCGAGCCAGAGCGGCTCATCGACCGCGGCGAAACGGCTGAGATGTGAGGCACCGAAGGAAAAGAAGAGAGCAGTGAGGAAAAGAACGACAAAGAGCTCTTTTTTCCCATAGCGTTCCACCCATCCGGCAGTCGCGGATGGAACATCTGCCTCGGCCGTTTCGAGAGTCTGTTCACGTTTGGCGGTCCGGATGGCCCAGTAACCGAAGAGGGTGAGGAAATAGATCCCGACATTGAGAGAAACGAGGAGGTGAAAATTGGTTGAAAGGAAGAGTCCAGCCCCGAGGATGAGTTCCATCGGGAGGAGAAAGCGGAGGACGAGTGGAAAGAGTCGCCGGAAATTCCGTCCGCTTTGGCGCAAGAGTACGGCGATGAGAACTGTACCCAAGACAAAAAAAGTCAGGTAGAAAGGTCGGTTGATATCTCCCAAATGGAAGGCTGCGAGGTCCGGAACCTGGCGAGCGACAAAGAAAAAGGCGGTCAGGGAAAGCAGTGCCGCCATGAGTCGGGATAGGGAAACAAGGGGCATAGGAGGTGTTGTGCGAAAACCCCGAAAAAGGGTAAAATAAATCAATTGTCGGCGCCTCAATTCACGACTATTCTAGCGAAAAAAGGCCGAAAAAGAAAGCGTTTGTCCGTATGAAAAAGAATCAGGTTATCTTCGCTCTCGTCGCCCTGGTCGCGGTCGGGTTTTTCCTGCGTGCCTACCACTTCTCCGACTGGCTGCATTTTGAGCTCGATCAGGCGCGCGATGCGATCGTCATTGACTCCGCGCTCGAAGGCGGACCCGGAGAGCTCCCGCTGCTCGGGCCGAAGGCGGGCGGCACCTATCTCCGGCTCGCTCCCGGTTTCTATTACCTGGAATACCTGAGCGCTCTCGTTTTCGGCGGCAGTCCGGCGGGTATGGCGGCGTTCGTACTCATTTTCTCCGTACTCTCGATCCCGATATTCTTCCTCTTGGCGCGGCGTTTCTTTGGTGACTCCTGGTCGCTCGGACTGACCGCTATCTTTGCCGTTTCTGAGTTTTTCGTCATGTATGGCCGCTTTGCCTGGAATCCCAACCTGATACCCTTCTTCGTCCTCCTCGGTCTTTATGCGCTGCTCCGAGCGACGGAAACCGGCGAACGTCACCCGGGCCGCTGGTTCCTCGCCGCGGTCGCGGCTCTCGCCTTCGCCACCCACTTCCACTTCCTCGTCTTTCTGGCGGCCCCGACCGCTCTCGTCCTCTATCTCCTCGTCAAGCGTCCGCGCTACCGGGGCCGGACGTGGGTCGCCGCCGTCGGTATTGTCTTCGCTCTCTATTTTCCGATGGTGCTGAATGAAATCGAGACCGGCGGCCAGAACCTGGAGGAATTCTGGGGGGCGATCACCGAAAAATCGAATCGCGAAGATCATCCGCTTCTGGAGAAGGCGATCCGGAACGTCTCCGAACACGCGCTTCATGCCATTGTTGTGACGACCGGTTTCGAAGGCGCTGATTTTCCCTCCTTCGTCATCGAGGGACGGCTCAAGTGGAACTGTCCCGAGAAATGCGATGATGGGAAATGGTACGGCACGCTGGGCGTCATCGCTCTTTTCCTTTCGCTTGTAGCGTTCGTATGGCTTCTCTGTCGTGAAACGGATCGGAAAAAGCGAGACTTCCTCATCCTTTCCGGTATTTGGGTGGGAGTGACGTTCACGCTCTTTCTCCCTCTCTCCTACGGCACCGCACCTCGATTCTTTCTCCTCTCCGGACCATTCTTCATCATCCTGATCGGTCTTTTCTTCGCGGCTCTTTCCCGGATTTCCGGCGGCCGGTTCAGCCGATGGGCCGGAATCGTCTTCGGTGTTACGATTGCGGCGCTCATTCTCGCCAACCTCGTGTCGCTTGCCACCCGGCTCGGCGAAATGAGCCGGGCCGGCACGGAAGCGGTCGAGAATGTTCCTGACCGTATCCTGAAGGAAAAGATCCGCGTCACGTTCGAGCAGCAGGAACGGATGGTGGATTTTCTGGAGCAACGCTCGCTCGAGACTGGATATCCAATCTACATGTTCAATGAGCCGCAGTACCGGCGGGCGCTGAAGTATCTCATCACCAAACGCGGGCTCGACAATGCCGTGCTCGGTTTCGATGGTATCTACCGGCAGGGCGTCTATTATCTGATCGTCCGAGCGCAATCGAATCTCGAGACGGGTCTCGCGAAGTACCGCAAAAGCTATACGGTTGGCGAGACGACTTCGTTCGGAACGCTGCTCGCAATCGAACTCTTTCCGCTTCCTGAGGTGATTGAGGGCGAACGTCAGGATTTCACCAAGCTGAAGCCGAGCGTCTCGACGGCGCCGCCGCGCTATACCTGGAACGAATTCTTCGAGCGCAACTCGGATCCGCTCCTCGACGAAGAGGATGCCGACGAATCAGCCGAGTAATAACGAACGCAGACATGCTTTTCACGAAAACCACTTCTTTTCTCCGGCAGTCTCTGGCAATAGCCGTTTTTTTCATGGCAGCGATACCGACGGCAGAGGCTGCCTCGTATGATTATTATGTGAAAGACGGCGAGAGCGGCGACGGGTCGGAAGGAAGCCCTTTCGGCTCGATCAGCGATGCACTCGACGAATTGAGGGACAAAGGCGGCGACTCGATCTATGTAGCCAAGGGGTCGTACTCCGAAGGATTCACCTTGCCGAAAGGGGTAGCGCTCACGGGCGCCGACCAGGGTGATGTCATCATCACCGGCCTCGTCCAGATGGGGGACGACACCAAGCTGTCCAAAGTGACGCTCGCGAGCGGTGGGAATATCCTTGCGCTCAAAGGGGCAGACGTCGCGATCGAGAAAGTCCGTGTGAAAAACGCCCCGATTGTCGGTATCAAAGCCGAAGAAGGACGAGGGACGATCACGGTTCGTGATTCGGTGATTGAAGGTTCCCGGAAAGGTCTCTATATGCAGGCAGGGAATGAAGTGAAGTTCGAAGGACTTGAAGTCCGCGATAATACCGAAGAGGGGCTCGATATTCGGGAAAAAGTGTCCGGGACGATCGAGAAGAGCGAGTTTCGTGACAACGGTGAGTCAGGAATCGAAGTCGTCCTCGGCGATTCGAATCTCGTCATTCGATCAAGTACGTTCTCAGGCAACGGGGCGAGCGGCATCGCGACACAGTTTTTCAAGGGCGCCAAGGATGTCGGCGATGTGAAGATCGAAGGTAACCGTCTGAGTAAGAACGACTGGGGCATCGACTGTAAGGCACCACAGGGCGGGTCGTCGCGGTTCTATTTCCTGAATTCGCTTCGGATCTCGGGCAATACATTCGCTGATAATCGCGACGGCGAGATTGCCAAGAGCTGCAAGATCATGACCGACGAGGAGCGTATTCTCTTCGAAGCGGAAGAGAAGAAGAAGGCCGAAGAAGCGGCTGAGGCGAAGACGCTGATGCTCACCAGCGAGATGCTTGCCGATCGAGCCGCGAAGGCCGCAGCTGCTCGGAAGGAATATGACGATATGCGTCTCTCGCGCGAGGCCGATCACATCAATCCGTCGCTGCTTGCTCTCGCCGGAATCACTGAGCGTCTCCGCGCTTCCGAGGCATCGCTCGCTTCCCGTTCGAAAACACAGTGCTTCTTCACTGGCGATGATGTGCGCACCGAAAAGGCACTCCGTCTCGCGCTCGCTGAGATGGCGCCGGTTCTTGAAGTAATCGAGAAAGAATCCCTCCTTCTCGAGTTCGATGCGAACCGCCGTCTTGCGGAAGAAGCAATCGGGAGTATCCGGGAAGCGCAGGCATCAATCGAGTCATCGCTCGCTGCTGGTCAGTCCTGCAGTTTTTCCCTCTTCGGCTGGATGAAGAAGCTTATCGAAGCGCGGCGTACTACGCCAAGTCTTCTTTCGGCAGAAGAGAAGGCGCTCTCGCTTCAAGACCGGGGCCGTGTCCGGGAAGTTCTCTTCCTCGGCGATCTCGCCTATCACCCGAAGCTTCGCCGAGGTGTTGTGAAGGGGAGTGATGATTTTTTTCTTCAGGGGCTGAAAGATGAATTCCGTCGCTTCGATCTCGTTACTGGGAGTCTCGCTGTGCCGTTTCTCACGGACGCTGATCCAGTACCACCGACCGATTCGGCTGCCGTGCTCTCTTTTCCGACACGCTTTTCCAATGTCTTTGGCGCTGCGAACATCCGCTTCATGCATCTCGGGAGCACGCTGCCTTTCGCTCGAGAGAAAGCTGAGAGTTTTGAAAAGACCACGAGTAATCTCTCTCAGGCGGGGGTGAAGTCTTTCGGCGGACCAGCCGACGGCACGATTTCAGTCAGTGGGACGATCGAAATGCAACCGCTCCTCCATGCAAAACTTTCATTTTTTGAGTATCGTGAGACGAAGACGGCTGATCCGGAGAAGCTTCGCGCGAGTATTGCGCGAGCGAAAGAATCCGACCGGGTAGTTGTCACATATCTCGTCTGGGACCGCGCGCTTGGCGCGAGCCTGAACGAAGAACGCAAGAAGGTCGCTCAGAGCTTCGTCGAAGCAGGCGCGACGCTTGTCCTCGGATCTGGCCTGTCGATTCCTGTCGAGAGCGAGGCTTACCAGTCCGGTCGGATCGTCTATTCACAGGGATTCGTATTCGATGATACGGCCGTCGGACTGGAGAAGGAATCGAAGTCACTCGGCTATATTCTTCGGCTCCAACCGAATGAAGCGCCAGTCATCGAAGAAAGAACACTCACGTTCAATGATTCCGATGGTCTCAAGTGGAAAGAGTAATTCGTTATATCCCGCCTATGGAAATTTCTCAGAAAAACGTTTTCCGTGCCCTATTCGTTCTTCTCGCGCTTGGCGCAGTACTTCGCTTCGCTGGTCTCGGGACGAATTCTTTCGTCGCAGACGAGTTCCTCGATATCAATTCGACGTACGGCTATCATCAGACTGGTCTCTGGAAAGCCTGGGATTTCAATTACGGCGAGCCGGCCGAGATGAATGTCAACGATGCTCGCGATGAACGGGCCTTCGTCTACAAGTGGCAGGTGGCTGCTCTTTTTTCGTTTCTCCCACCGACCGAGGGTGTGGCACGAAGTGTGAGCGCTCTCTGGGGCCTCTTTTCCATCCTGGTCGTCTATTGGTCGGCGCTCATCTTCACTCGTCGTCGCGAAATCGGCCTCGTCGCAGCACTTCTGTGTGCGGTGAGCGTTTCAGCGATTGTCTTCAGTCGGCGCCTGCGGATGTACGCGATGTTTTTTCCGCTGTATCTCGGCTTTGCGACGGCTGTATATGCTGCGTATGAGCTCCGGTATGAGGGTGCGATTCGTTCACTCCGGTCTCTCTCGGAGCGTTTCGGAATTCATCCGCTGTACGCTTTTCTCACCCTCGTGTTTGGTATTCTCTCGGCCTCCGTGCATCAGCTGACGCTCAATCTCTTCATCTCACTCGGTGTCTATCTCGTCGTCCGGACGGTTCAGGAATACCATCAGTCGGGGAGTATCCGGAACAAATACGGGACTTCGCTCGCGCTCGGGGTGCTTGTACTTATCCTTTCCGCGATCTTTGTTCCGAGTGTCATCCGGCTCCTCATGAACGGTTTTGTCTTCTTTGAAGACCACTTCGGCTATCTCACTCATGCTCTCTCTGACTTTGCCACCCCAGTCATTGGAGTGCTTCTCATTATCTTGGGTGCCTGGAAGTTGTTCGTGAGTAATCTCGTTCGACCGAATGCAGCGCTCTATCTCACCCTGGCCTATGCCGTACCGCTTTTCATGGCGGTCTTCATGTGGAATCGGAATGTCGGCCCGCAGTACATTTATTTTATCCAGTCGTTCGGGATGATCCTGGCTGCGACTGGTATCGTTGCTCTCTTTGAATGGGTCCGAGAGAAAAGTGGTCCATGGGATATCCGTCGCACTGTCTTTGTGGGACTCTGTCTTTCCCTTCTTGTCCCAAATCTGGCCTATTTCTTCGCTGAAAACAACACCTATCACGAGACCTCGACGGGCGGCAATCCGAATTATCGCAAAGTCTTCACCTTCGTGAAGAAAGAAAAGACCGAAGGCGATGTCCTCATCGCGCGCAATTTCCGTAATTACTACTGGAGCGGCGCGAAGCTACCCGTCTTTGATTTCGGCGGCGAACTCTCCGATAAGAAGCTTTCCCTGGCCGACATCCAAAAAATCGAGGCCGAGCATCTGTCCGGCTGGTTCGTCTATTCCGGCAATGATGAGGACTATATCTCTGCCGATGTCGAGCCGTACATCATAAAAAACTGGGAACGCGTCAGTAACGCTAATGTCCGTGGTGACATCACGGTCTACCGTTGGGGACGGTAGAATCAAAATCCTTATTTACGCGCTAGTGGAAGAGACTAGGCCCCAAGAGAAGATAAAGACTGAGGTCTCCCTGGACTATAAAGTCTTTTTTCCTCCAGAATTTCAGAATGCACCAATCGTGTCCTGTCATCGCGCCATCTTCAACTCATCCCCACCGCTGGTAGTTTGACGGTAAGCACACCGCATTGAATCAGCTGGTCGACCTCGATATCAGCGATGCCACTGCCTTCATTGCTAGTTACAGGTAATAGTGGCTCGAGCTATGCTGACTCGCCCCACACAACCCCGTTTCCCTTGTGACTCGGGGCTTTTTATTTTTCAAAAACAATAAACAACTTTTTTCTCTGAACGGAACAAGAATCAAGATTCCTGAGAGTCAGACTTCTTTCGAGAAAATGCTTTCAAAAGCGGGGCGATATCATCATCGGTGAGCTCACCAAAAAGTCGGAGCACACCGTAATACAGCGCGGCGAGGATGGTACCAGAGACAAGGAAACTCCAAGGTCCGGCTGGGGGGATAGAGACAGCAAGGAGAGCGATACCGATGGCAGTGACAAGAGAGATGAGGATGAGGCGGATCGAGAGCTTGGCGTGGAAGTTGATTTCGGTGTAGACGAGAATGCCGAGCATGAGGAGTCCAGAGATGATGGTCGTCGCGAGGGCGGCGCCGACGATGCCAAAGGGCGGGATGAGGGCGAAATTGAGGACAAGCATGCCGAAAAAACCGGCGAACGAAAGGCGGAGCGGTATCTTCACGAGTCCGGCGCCGTTGAGTGCGAAGGCGAGGACATAGAAGACGGTGAGGAAGCCGACACCGACCGCAAAGACTTGCATGGCTGCCGCCGCGCCGTCGTAGCGGCTTCCGTAGAAGAGATGGAGGATTTCGTTTGCATAGGCTGAGAGGAGTGCGACGAGTGGAAAGAGGATGAGTGCGAGGAGGCGGAGCGAGCGCTCGACGAGCGAGGTGGTTTCGGCGTCATTACGCTCGGCGGTGGTTTTTGAGATCGCGGGGAGCATGATCATCGCGAGTGCCGCGAAGAGGTAGTATGGGATGCGACCGACGGTGATCGCTGCATTGTAGAGTCCGGTCAGGTGGTCGTCCTGGAGGAGAGCTTTCACGAAGTAGAGATCGAGCGTGAGGATAAGCTCATAAAAAATGAGAAAGAGCGTGAGCGGGCCAGCATAATTGAGGAGTATTTTAGCCGGAAACTGGAAGCCAGTCTTCCCTATTTCCTTACCCAGGCCGAGGTGGCGTTTGATATAGAATTCGTCTATGAGGACGACTGCGATGAAGGTGAGGAGCGGCGCGAGGATGTACCCAGCAATCGCGCCATCAAGGCCGAAATAGATGGCAGCGAGAGCGATGCATCCGACTCGCGCGAAGGAACGGATAATCTTTACAATTGCCTGAATCCGGAAGAGATGAAGCCCGATGAGGTAGTAATGATAGAACGAGGCCGCTGCGAAGGCTGGGATGACAAGTGATGAGAGTTGGAAGAGCGGGGTGAGGGAGGGATCATGGAGAAGTGCTGCGATGAGCGGAGACACGAGGAAAAATACGGCCGTCACGGCGCCGATGATGATGACTTGAAGGGTGGCGGTTTTTCGCTTGATCGCCTTGATCCGACCAGGATTCGCCTCGAGCACCTCGCTCAGGTATTTCGACATCGCGGTCGGGATGCCGTTCCCGATGAGGACGATGATCATGGTTGTGAAGGTGACCACGAGCCCGTAACGGCCGTAGTCGGCGGGTCCGAGGATGCGCCCGACGACTGAGTGGACGATGTAGGCGGCCACATTAAAGGCGATCTCGGAAGCGGTGAGCCAGACGAGTGAGCGGGAGAAGTGTTTCATATGCGTTCGGAAACAGCGGCGCGGACCGCATCGAGCGGAGCATTGGCGTCGATTACGACGAAACCCCAGAGTGTGGCCGCTTCCTCGAAGAGGCTCTGCTTATCCTTCAGATACTGGAGCCCTTGTTCGGGCGCGCGTTCTCTGGTCATCACAGCTTCGGGCGAAACTGAAAGGAAGAAAGCTCGGTCTGGCTTTGGGATGAAGCGCGCTGCGAAGCGGGCGTAGGCAGTATCGATTGAAGTGCCGTCGAGATAGGCGATATTGACGAGGCTATCATAGAAGTAACGGTCCGAGATGAGATGGGTCACTCCCGAGCGCTCAAGCTGCTTCAGATAACTCCGGAAGCGGAAGAGATCAAGGAGGAGCACTCCTTTGCGCAGCAGCACCCCGAGGCCGGAGCTCTTCGTCACCGCTTTTGAAACGCCCGGCTTGCTCAAGCTTCGCGCGAAGAGCCGTTTCGCTGCCTGGGGGAGGCTAAAGTGGACAGCGTGAAAATACGCTGCTTGTACACCCCGGTTCTCGAGTTCCTTTTGGAAGAGTTCGAGTTGGCTCGACTTTCCCGAACCGTCGACGCCGCTGAAGGTGATGATTTTCATAGCGTCAATCCCGCTCCAGTAGGAACAAATTAGTACATGATGATCGAGACGGGCATGAGTCGGGCAACCGGCTTCACGACCTGGTTCTCCTTCACGGTCGCGATGATGTCGTCGATGCGCTTGTAGTGCGAGCTGTCCTGTTCGATGACTTTCGAGGACTGGCCGTTATAGAGGCGGACGCCGCGGCCGGCGAGCTTCTCATGGAGGGCAGCTTTGTCTTCGGGTGTCACTGCATCCGACTTCGCCTTCGCTTTGCCGGCCCCGTGATTGCAGGAGTAGAAGCTTGATTCGTTGCCATCCATGCCGACGCAGAGGAAGGCTTCGGTCGACATCGAAGACGGAATAAAGGCCGGCTCGCCGGTTTCCTTGAAGAGCGGATGGTTGCTCATCCGTGTCGGACCATAGGCTCGACTGGTGCCGTTCCGATGAACCCAGATTTTTTCGCCGAAGTGCTCTTCTTCGGAAACGAGGATATGCGGCATATCGTAGAGGAGCTCGAGCTCGGGGTCGCGGCCAAGAACGCGTTTCACCGTTTCGCTCACGTTATGGGTGATGACCGCCCGGTTGGCATGGGCAAAGTTCGAGCAGGCATTGCGCGCCGCCATATACATCTCTCCCTCGGGTCCGTGGCCATCGTAGGTAAAGAGCTCTTCCTTGGCGCCGAACTGGTACTCTTTGATCTTCTTCGCGATGCGACTGTAGACGGGTTTCAGCGGTGAGCGGAAGAGGAGCTTGCCGAGCTCGACCATGATCGCCTGCGAGAGGTGTTCGCGCTTCTTCGCGGTATACATGTACATCGTGTATTGTCCCAGGATGCCCGAGCCGCAGTGAACCATGAAGACATACTGGCCGTTTTTGAGGCCGAACTTCTTGGCGGTCTCCTCGTCCTCGATGCCGGTCACTTTCATGAGGTCGAGGAAGTGATTGCCGGCCGCACCGAGGATGCCGAGGCGGAAGGTGGCAAACCAGAGGAAAAGCTTCGGGATGACATCGAAGATGCTCTGCCGCGAGACTTCCTGCGGGAAAAAATTGCCGTTTTCGATGCAGTGTGTCTCTTCGTTCTTGGTCTCGATACCGAGCGCCTTCACGAGCGGACGGATGCCTCCGCGGCAGATATCGACGACGGTGTTGAATGAAACGCGCGTACCGATAAACCTTTTCGTCGGAACCGTCTCGACGAGCGACTTGAAGAGCACATCGAGCTCCTCGGGAGTGATATTCTCTTCGGTCAGGTTCGTCTTCACCAGGCGCATGCCGCAGGCCGGATCGGAATCGTTCACCTGCGGGAGGATATGCTCTTTGGAAGTGACGGTGGTGCCGGTCGCGTTCTTGCGGCCCGGCTTCGAGTGGACATCGGCCATCGCGGCGATGTGGTGGAAGACGGTGTCATTGCTCGCCACGCTCTCGAGCTGCTCCAGGGTGGCATCGCTCGGCATGAGCTCGTCGCCGACATGGAACACGACGGGAACTTTCATCTTCTCGGTCTTCATTTCCTGCTTGACCGCGCTGATTTTCTTGATCTTGTCTTCGTACATAGGTGATTGGATTGGGTGTTAGAGCGACGCGTAGAGTGCGCTGTACCGGCGGGCCGTTTCCCGGAGGTCGAAATGAGCCTCGCTGTAGGCGCGTGCCGCCTGGCCCATGGCGTGACGCTTTTCCGGATTATGCTTCAAATAAAGGATTTTATCGATGAGCGGAGCGCTTTCGAGCCGGGGAATAGTAGCAGAAATCTGGTCATTTGAAAACTCTCCGAAAGCTGGGAGATCCGACAGGATAACGGGCTTGCCCGAAGCGTAGCCTTCGATGATGATGAGCGGCACATCGAACTTCCCCTTCAAGTCGCCCACCGGGAACGCGATGACGTCGGCGGTATTGTACACGGCAGCCATATCGGCGGTCGCATGGCCTTCATCGAAGCGGATGCGGTCGAGGCAGCCGGCGGCGCGGAAGCGTTCGCGGACTTCCTCGCGCTTCACTCGATCAGCCTCGTTCTTGATGCGGCAGGCGAAATGAAAGATGAAACGCTCGGCGTCGGGATTGGCGAAATATCCGATGAGCGTCTCGACGAGGAAATCGGTCGCGCCGAGGCGGGTATACTCTCCCGGATAGACAACCAGGAAATCATCGGCCGCGAGCTGATACTGGTCGAGCACGGTTTGGCTCTTCGGGCGGATCTGATACTTCTCGAGATCGATGCCCGGGTAGATTCGCTCGACATTGCTGAAGCCGAGAGTAGTGAGCTTCGTCTTGGTGGCGTCGGTATAGACGGTGATGCGGTCGGCGAAGAGGAGCGCCTTCAGTTCGGCTTCGCTGTACAGATCAGAGCGGAGCGTCGCGACCGTCTGGATCGTCCTGCCTCTCGTCGGACGGGCGAAGGTCGTGAGGGCTTTCGTATTGAATTTCGTCGGGGTGAAGAGGTAATGCGTCACGTCAAAACTGTCACGGCTTTTCCGAAGATAGCGGAAAAGGTCTAGTTTGGCTTTCCAGTCGAAAGAGGAAGAATCATAAATTGGCACCTGCTTGGCAGCCTCGGGAAGTTTTTCGAGCCGATCGGCGGACGCGGTGAGGAGGGTGAGTTCATGACCGGCGACACTCCGAGCGAGGAAATAGGCGAAGTTCTTGGAGGCTTCATCCCAGGGAGGGACAATCGGTCGGGTGACGAGGAGAACTTTTTTCATAAGTTACGATAGATAGTTTCCTCGGAACCCTCGTGCGTGACGGTGATGGTAATCCGGCCGGAGAGGTCGATAGTTGCTTTCGGGGACTGATTCCCGCTCGTGCCCGTTGGGACGGAAAATTCACTGGTCTCGAGCGTTTCTAGACCACGGGTGATGGTGTAGCGGAAAGACGGGTTCTCGGTATGATTGGTCACCGTGAAAACGAGGCTGGACTCGCTAGTGGGCTCAGCGAAAGCCAGGCTCCACCAGTTTTTTCCGTCCGGATCGATACCTCGGATATTCGCGGCCGTGAGGAAAACAGCGGAAAGCGCAAACAAAACAAAAAGACTGAGAAGCAGGCGTTTTTCAGGCATATGTACCCCGTTATTATAGCCGTTTCCAACCCGATATTCCAGCTGTCTCCGTTGACGGTTTGGAACAGGCTCTCTATCATGCCGATACTGCATACTCGTATGGAAAAAGACGATTCGCCGCTTTTCAAGAAAATCCCGGTCACGATTCTGACCGGCTTCCTCGGTGCGGGCAAAACCACTCTCCTCAACCAGATCCTCCGGAGCGAAACGGGGGAGAAAATCGCGGTCATCGTGAATGAATTCGGCGCGGCCGATATCGACGGCGCGCTCGTGGCTTCTGGCGAAGAGCACCTCGTCACGCTCGACAACGGCTGTATCTGCTGCACGGTGCGGAACGACCTGGTTGAGACCTTGACTGATCTCCTCAAGCGCAAGCTCGAGATGGATGGTGCTACAAAGCTCGAGTTCGACCGCATCGTGATCGAGACTACTGGCCTCGCTGACCCGATCCCGCTCGTTCAGACATTTATGACCGACGAGGTGCTCATGGCCGCCTACGAGATATCGTCGATCGTGACCGTCGTCGACGCGCTCCATATCGAGCGCCAGCTCGGGTACCTACCGGTCGCGGCGGAGCAGATCGCGCTTGCTGACCTCGTTATCCTGTCGAAGACCGACCTCATTCCGGTCGAGGCTCGAAAAATACTCATACCGGAGATTGAATCGAAGATCCACGCTATCAACCGGACGGTGCCAATCATCCAGGTCGATGAAGGAGCGGTGCCGAATAGCGAGCTCTTCCGCGAGCGACGCTTCTTTGCGCCACCCGAAGTGATGCATGACCACGACTATGATGACCACAATCATGCGAGTCACACGCATGGTATCTCGAGCCTGGTACTCCGCAGCGAAAAGCCGATTCAGCTTGATCGGCTCTATGAGTGGATTGGAGAGCTTCAGAATACCCTTGGGCCAGATCTCTTTCGCTACAAAGGCATAATTTATTCGGACGAATGGGAAGGGAAGCGTGCCATCCTCCAAGGCGTGCATGCACTCTATACCGTTATCCCGGACCGAGAGTGGAAAGTGGATGAAAAGCGCGAAACGACAATCGTCGTCATCGGTCAAAACCTCGACCGCGAGGCAATAGAGGAGGGATTCAAGAAAATCGCTCTTTAGACAAAAGAAAAACGACCTCTTGTGGCGGGTCGTCTGTAGTCTCGGTTGAGACGGCCTTGTAGCGGGCGCTACTTCCTATCGGCTACGGGCGGCGCTTCGTTGAGCGGGTACTGAACAGCCTCATCCGACCTGGAGTTCGCCTTCAGGAAGGCGCTGGCGCGGCGGTGTTCGTTGCGGATCTTGGCGATCATCGTCACCACGCCGGAGTAGTCACCTTTGAACTGTTCGCGTGTCCAGGCCAGATCGTCGCGCACGGAGATGCCGAACCCCATGCGCGGCGTGTAGCACTCGCCCAGGATCTGACGTTCCTGGTAGACGTTCACTTTGCACCAAGTGTCGGTCTTGGTGCCGGGCTCGATGCCGCTGGTGGTGTAGTAGCCGGCCTTGATGATGGCCGTAGTGACGGCCACGTAGGCGTCGATGTTCCCGTTGGACTTGACGATCAGGTACTCGCCGTCATTGTTGCGGAAAGCCTGCTCTTCGGGGTTGATACGCCCCAGACCGGCGTGCACGCTGAAAGCGGCGAATGCCAGCAGGGCGGTGATCAGAGCGGAAATGAGCTTGGACATTGTGGGGGCTCCAGTTGGGAAGGAAGGGTTGGGTGTGGCCGACGAAAAACTCATCGGACTACATATGATAGCACAAAATATGCTATCCGTCAATAGAAAAAGAGGCTTATTGAAGCTGAAAAAAGAGTATTTTCTGAAAATTAATAGATTATTGCGGACGGCTTAATTCCAGCAGTTTCAGGGTGGTATTCCAATTGCGAATCGTCATGAGCTGATACTCCGGGGTGCTCATGATTTTGTTGAGGCGGCTTTTCGTCCGTAAGGCACTGAGACGCTGTGAATAGACCACACCATCGCCCGGCCAGACTTTATCGACGCCTTCGCGTGGACTGAATAGAGTGATAGCTTGGGACGAAGGAATACCAATCAGAAAAATGGTGTCACTATGGTACTTATCCGACTGTCCGCCGAAGCCGTGCGGCTTTTTGTGAACGATAGTCTTTAGTTGCTCATGGGTCAGGACGAGAACTCTGATGAGTTTAGTATCGAGATCGAAGTTTTTTGGCAGGATCTTCTCAAACACATCCTGTACTTCGGAAGCTGGCCTTTTGGATTTTAAAATGACATTGCCGCTGGCGATATACGTCGAAACATCGGAAAATCCGTGCGTCTCGAGAACGCTCTTCAGTTTTGACATCGGCATCTTGTTTTTGCCACCAACATTGATGCCGCGAATAAGGGCTATATACGTAGTCATCGCTGGTAGATAGCTGCTGTTTGGCTCGTGTAGAGTTTGGAGAACGAATCTGATTTCTCGAACTGCGCGCGGTCGTAAACGGGGTTCACGACGAGATAGCGGACACCGGTCTCGTCATAGCAGCGGACGCCAGCTTCGGTATTTGGGGTTGAAATCATGGCGAGGGTACAGCGCTCACGGCGATTGCCACCTTCCTCGTAGCGACCAAAGAGCCCACGTGAGAGTGGGTAGCCGTAGTCTTTCAGGAAGGAAAGCTTCATCCAGGCATCGGCCGAGAGGTAGTTGTGGTCCTTCAATATCATGGCGCCATCAGCATGGTCGGCCAGGTACTCGGTCGCAGCAATCGTCTGGACGAGCTCGTAGGAGCGGTCTTTGTTCGTGAGGGAGCCAGCATTGTCGGATGATCCGGTACCGATGACGAAGGCGAAAAGAGAGGCGGCAGCAATGATGGTCAGCGGACGAGGGAGCGTGCGGTCGACGATGAAAAGCTGGATGAGCCAGGCAAGCGCGAAGCCACCGGCAAGCGCTATCGGATAGGCGAGATAGCTCCCGACCCGACCCGAGGGGATATCGAGGAAGAGCCAGTGTGGGAAAAGGGCCATGACGAGGAGTGTGCCACCCCAAGCGAAAATAAGCGCGCCCGGAAGCGGTCGGCGGAAGAGGGTGAAGAGCCCAAAGGCGAGACCGATGACACCGAGCGCTACTTTGCCGCCACCAATCGAGTTCGAAACCTGGAAGAAAGAAAGGCCGGTCCGCGTCGTCTTGGTCGGAGTGCCGATAGCGGAGTCAATCGCTTTGGTATCGAGGTAAGACGGCAGTGCGACGAGCGCCATGAATGCAAACGCGAAGAAAAGTGTCGCGAGGACAGATGGAGAGATGACGAGCTTGAGTGTGCTCCTCACGAAGTCTTCTTTCGTTCGAAGTGAACCGATGACGAAGGCGACTCCGGTACCAACGAGGATAAAGGCGAGGACCAGCGTCGAGAGATGATGGGTATACGCGAGGAAAAATGACAGTACAATCGCCACGGCGAAAAGCAGTGATTTACGGTCAGCGAAGGCGCGATAGAAGAGAAGAAGGATAGCCGGGATGAAGAGATTGCCAAAAAGATTGCCGACGACACCACCTGAAACGAATTTGGCCTGAGGGGAAGCGAGCGCGAACAAGGGTCCGAGGAGGAGGAGGACCGCGAGCGCGACCCATTCGGGCTTCACTTTGGGCGCGAGCGGCTCAGCCAGGCGATAGGCGAGGAGGACGACGGCAATGACCGAGAGCAGATTGATGAGGTGGAGGAAAAGAATCGGGAACGCGCTTTGGAAGGAGAGACCGCTCAGGGAATGAAAGAGCGCAAAGGGGAGGTGTTCGCCGATGATGAAGTCAGCAATTGGTTTCGGCGGGGCAACCAGGGATGCACCGGTTTCCGGATTCGTCACGACCTCTATCTTTTCGTAGGGTGGGATGGCCTCGGTCTCGGCGATGACCGCGCTCCAGTACATATGATGGCCGAGATCGGTCGCCGTCGGTAGCATGTTGGACGAGAGGAAAATGGTCCGGATGAAGACCGCGAGGATGAAGACCGCGAGGATGAGGAGATTCGTTTTCGGTGAAAAGCTTTCCGGAATCGATCGGCCAGAAAAGAGTGCACCCTTCTTCCGCGCGTAAGCACCAGCAAGGAGGGTGACAAAGAAGAGTGTGCCACCGACGACTGGGCCAGAGAGTGGGATACCGATTCGGCTATAGATGAGCATGAGAAGGTCGACCAAAATGATGCTCCCGATAAATGAAAAGAAAAGTTCTTCGGCCCGCGAAAACGTGCGACCGAACAGGGCACGCCAGAGCACGAAGCCCGGCAGAAGAAAGGCGAGAACGAGCGTCGTGAGAAAGGCGAATGATTGAGAAAAGATTTCCATAGTTTAGTGGCTATCAAGAGCGCTTTTCCGGAAGTCTTCGAGAAGCGAGAGATACGACTGGGAGAGTTTCGTCCAGCCGAAATGTTCGACTGTGTACTCGGCGGATGCAACGCCAAATGTTTTCCGGCGGGTATCGTCAGCGAGGAGGGCAGTAATTTTTTGTGCGAAATCATCGGCATCGCCGGGCTCGGCGAAGATGCCGTTTTCTCCGTCGACGACTGCCTCCTGAAGTCCTTCAAGCCGCGAGACGACAATGGGGAGACCGGAAACACTCGCTTCGAGCACAGAGATGCCGAAACCCTCCATCGTACCGGCGACCGGGACATTGGGCGCGACGGCGAGGTCAGCCGTGTGGAGGAGAAGTTGGACCTCATCACTCGGGATATTGGTGCGGAGCATGACGCGCTCGGACAGGCCGAGTTCTTCGATCGCGGCGACACAGCGTGGGAAGAAACTCTGGTCACCAGGGATACCTTTTTTGGCGACACCGCCGGCCGCGACAAAGAGTACGTGTTCCGGGAGTTTCGGCACAACGTTTCGGATGAACCACTCAACGCCTTTGTGTTCGACGAAACGACCGAGACGCAGGACGACTTGTTTACCAGTGAGGTCTTTCTGGAGGAGGGCGGCGAGCGCTTCGCGAGTGTATTCCGCTTTCTTTGCAAAGGCCTCGGGATGAATGCCATTCGGGATGACGAAAGCTCGGGTGTCGTCGATACCGAGCGAGTGGGCGACCTCTTTGGTCTGTCTGCTCACGCAGATGATGCCGTCGAGCATGCGGAGCGCGGGCAGATGGAAGAAACGATAGATCCGAGCAAGGAGGCTCGTTTTCTTCGCGAAGGTGAGATCGAGGCCGTGGACGACGGAGACGACGGCTCTTTTTGGATGGAAGAGTTTTGCGATGGCACCGAGCGGCGCGAGTACGCCGTCGCCAAGAAGGAGGACATCATGACGAGAAAGCAGAAAAAGTGTTTTTACGAGCGCATACGGAAAAAAGACGGGCAGAAAGGACTTACCCCTCGTGTTGGCGATAAGTGTGAGCTCGGCTTCAATACCAAGGAAGTGAGCGAGGTCAGCATTCTGCTGCTCGATGCCACCGATTGTCGGTGGGAACGCGCGCGAGACGAAGAGAATACGCATAGACTTAGCTCGGTTTTCGTAAATGACCACCTTTTCTCTTCAGATATTCCAAGACTTGCTGGCAACTCTCGCCATCTTTAGCGTTCATCATGCCAATGACTCGGAGCGCATCAACACCAAAGGTATTCTTGATAGCCCTGGCCATCGGGAGGAGATCGCCCTTGAAATGACCTTGGAGGAAGAGGAGAAATACCTCATCGCGTGAGGGAAAGGTCTCTGGCGATGCCTGCTGAATGGAATCGAGAATATAATCAAGCACCTCTCTCTGTTTCCGGTAGGAATAAGTGAGGTATTCTCTCGATTCAGGTCCGAGGGCTCGGGCATAAACAATTTCGTCTATGGGCAACTCGTTTTCTGTAGCAATTTTCTCTCTTAGCGCCTGATTCTCTGCACTGCCATTCTTTTCTCGTTCGGCTTTCAAAAATGGATTGCGAGCAATAATGGTTGGAGTAAGTCGCTTTTCTAGTTCGGCAACTACTGCTTCATTGAGTCCTGTAAAATGACGGAAATTTCTTTTCGCCGCCGCGGCCTGACTAATTGATGACTGAGTTTGAAGACCAATTCTCCGAAGAGCATCCTTATCTCCAGTCGCTTCCGCGGAAACAAATCCTTTGAGGTGAACCATCTCATGAAGCGTGACGGATATCCGACTATAAGGATGATCGGTCGTCTCGCCATTGATAGCGATATATTGTTTATCATGACCTACATGTCCACTTTCGCGCTTGTTCCCGCCCATTTCTTGATAGGCTGATTCTGGCAGGATATAGATATTTTCTTCGGGTATATCGAATGGCTCAGCACCAACTTCAACCAAAATATCGTTGAGTACAGCATTGATATCCTTAATCGCAGCCCTCTCGAAGTCTTTTTTTGGGTACTCAATCATCTTGAGTTTTTCCAATGCATCCGCCCTCACTTTGTCTCGGTTGTTCGAAAAGTGATCCTGGATTTCATGTGCAACAGCGGCTTTTTTCTCGGATGAAGCACCACCAACGACTTTCAGTTCTGGTCTTTTATAGAATGATGGTACTTCCATAGCGGGTGGGCTACTCTAACTATTACTTCTGATACTTTTCCTTCTTGATGAAGTAGGCGAGATCTTCGGTCAGCTTGCGGCTCGATTTGATCATGTCGGCGATGAAAGCGAAAACGAGGAGCTGAATACCGACGAGCGAGGTGACGCTCGCGAAGAGGAGATAGTTGAGGTACGGTGTTACCTTGAAGTCATGCGACAGATATTGGATGAAGAAGCCGATGAAGCCGATGAGTGAGAGAGCGATGAGGACAAGTCCGGGGATGCCGAAGAATTTCATCGGACGGACATCGCGGACGGCTTTGAGGATGATGCGGGCGCTGTTATTCACGAAGCTCCAGACACTCTTCACGATTTTCGACTTGCGATCGGCGAAATAGGTGACCTGGACCGGGAGCCAGACGACACGAAGGTTCTTACCGATGGCATCGATGATGGTCTCCTGGGTATAAGTAAAACCAGTCGGGTTATTGAGTCGGAGCAAGGTCTCGCGGCTATGGGCACGGAAGCCGCAAGTAAGGTCAACCGTCTTCACATTGAGGAAGGAGCCGACGAGCGAGGCGCCCAGACGATTGAGTGCGTCTTTGATCCAGGGGATGTTCTTGGCGGAAGACTCCGAGAAACGGTCGCCGACAACCATGTCAGCCTCGAAGCGGAGAATCGGATCGATGAGCTTTTGGATTTCGCCGGAATCGAATTGTCCGTCAGCGTCGATGTTCACCATGATATCGGCACCCTCTTTGAGTGCGTTCTCGGTCGCGGTCGCAAACATCACCCCGAGCCGGCGATTGATACCGTGCCGGAGGACGAAATCCGCGCCGGCCTCCTTGGCGACCCGGGCGGTGCTGTCGGACGAGCCGTCGTCGACGACCTGAACAAGCACTTCATCGATGCCATCGAAGTGGCGGGGCATTGCTGAAATCGTCTTGCCGATGACGGACTCTTCGTTATAGGCTGGGATATTGATGATGAGTCGCATAGTGTTTTAATTAGCCGGTTGATTCTCTTCGGACGAGTCTTTTTTTATGAGGAGTTTCGGATCGACACATTTCCAGGGGCAGTTCTCTCTCGCTCCTTCGATGCCGGTCTTCACCAGATCGCTCTGGCACTGGCGGATGATTTTTTCGCACTGCACTTTCCGGTCCTGGAAATAGTCCCAGTTGAATCGATACCCAACAAAGGGGAGGAGGAAATAGGCGATGACCGCGACGCCGGCGAGCCAGATGACGATTCGAATGAGTCCGAAAATCATAGCGGGTTAGGCGCGGCCGATGCCGTGATAATGGACGCCGGCCTTGGCGAAATCGGCCTTGGCGAACGCGTTCTTGCCGTCGATGAAGACCTTGACCCCGTTTTCCTTGAGGAGTGCAGGAGTTACCTTCTCTTTGAACTCGCGATGGTCGGTAGCAAGGATGATGGCATCAGCCTTCTTCAAGAAGCCGGCGAGCGTTTTCTCGGTTGAGTGTGCCGGGACATGCGGATCATAGGTGATGACCTTCGCTTTGTGGCGCTTTAAGGACTCGATGATTTTCAGCGCGGGCGATTCACGGAGGTCATCGATGTTCGCCTTGTAGGCGACACCGAGCACACCGACCGTCGTGCCATGGAGCGGGAGTTTCTCCTCGTTGAGTGCGTCCTGCATCAGCTCGACCGTGTATTCGGGCATGCTGTTGTTGATCTCGCGGGCGATTTTCAGGAAACGGTGGTCGAAGCCGGACTGTTTGGCCCGCTCGATGAGGTAATAGGGGTCGACCGGGATGCAATGGCCGCCGACACCGCAGGACGGATAATGCGCCATGAAGGCGAACGGTTTGGTCGCCGCGCCGTCAATCACGTCTTTGGTATCGATACCAAGCACATCGAAAGAGCGGGCGAGCTCGTTGACGAAGGCGATGTTGATGTCCCGGAAGGAGTTCTCGACGATCTTCACTGCTTCGGCTTCGCGGATAGATTTCATCGGCCGGATTTCGGCATCGACAATCGACTGGTAGAAATCGAGCGCCAAGGCAAGACCTTCCGCATCGAAGGAACCGACGACGCGGGGGATATTCGTCACGTTCCACTTGGCATCGCCGGGATTGATGCGCTCGGGACAGTGGGCGAGATAGACATCCCGGCCGACCATTTTCTTGCGTGCTTCGAAAATCGGCTTCACCACTTCCTCGGAGACGCCCGGGTTCACGGTCGATTCAAGGACGACGAGCGCGCCCTTTTTGGCATGCGTCGCGACGAGCTCGGCCGCGTTCTTGACCGGCGTCAAGTCAGGATAGTAGGAATCATCGACCGGTGTCGGGACGCAGATGAGAAAGATATCCGCTTTCTTGAGCGCTTTGGCATCACTCGTCGCTTCGATCTTGTAGCGGCCGACATTTTCTTTCAGAAAGGGATCCTCGATCGGGGAGACGCCTTTCTTGAGAAGTGCGATTTTTTTCTCGCTCGTATCAAAACCGATAGTCATATATCCACGTTCGCTCGCCCGGAGTGCCAAGGGCAATCCGACATAACCGAGACCGATGACAGCGACGACTTTTGGCTTGGACATAAGGGATTCAGGGGATAAAAATGATTGCGGGAAACTAGCCGTATTGTACGGAATATCTCTCGCTCCGGCAAGGTAAAAATGCGGCGGTTTGGCTTGAAACAGAGAAAAGAATACAATGAGAATACTATGTTTCTCACTCAAAGAATCGAACAGGCGATCGTCCGTGCGACGGTGCTTCATCATTTCCAGAAACGGAAAGTGAGCGGGGTGCCGTACATCGTTCATCCGTACTCCGTCGCTTTTCTCTTGGCGCACTACGTCGACGATGAGGATGTGATCATCGCAGGACTCCTTCATGATGTGCTCGAGGATACGCCGGAATACACCGAAGCGATGCTCAAAGATGAGTTCGGCGAGCGTGTTTTCCAAATCGTCAAAGAGGTGACTGAGGACTACACGCAGGCGGAAAAGCTGAATCACCTCCTCCGCGGGGACAACGGCTCATGGCGGACACGGAAGGAACGGTACCTCGACAATTTGAAGAACGACACACCCGAAGCACTCTTGGTTGCGGCGGCGGATAAGATTCACAACATGCGGGGACTCATCGATGAATACCAGGTCTACGGCGACGAAGTCTGGCACAAATTTCGGCGGAGTGCCGAGGACCTCGACTGGTTCTATACCGAGGCAGACCGTGTGATCAGCGAGCGTTTGAAACATCCACTTGTTGAAGAAATGAACAAAGTCCTGAAAGACTTGCAGGAAGTCGCCCGTACGGCGCGTTCATCTGGTCCAAAGCCGGAACGGAACCTATGAGAATCGGTATCAATGCGAATTATTTTCAGAAGCCGGCGACCGGTATCGGTGTCGTCACGCTTCAGTTCATGCGTTCGCTCGCCAGGCTTCCGGAACAGTCGGTGCATGAGTGGATCTGGTACTACGAAGGCGAAGTACCGGCAGGAAATTGGCCAACGAATTGGCGATTTCGACACGTGACGACTTTCTGGCAGCGTGACGACATCCCGCATCGTTTTTTCTGGGAGCGTTTCTCACTTCCGAAAGCGGTCAAAACGGACAGTTGCGAAGTCTTTTTCAGTCCCTATCAGGCTGCCACCATCCTCCCACCCTCGGTGCGGCATACGATGCTCGTCCACGATCTGATCCCGTACCGTTTCCCTGAGTATCTCCGGAATTTTCGTCAGCGCTTCCATTATCGGGCGATACTGAAAGCGATCCGCAAAGCGCCGCTCCTCATTACTCCTTCGGAAGCGACGAAAAAAGATCTCGAAACACTCCTCGAAGTGCCGGGTCGTCGGATCGCCGTGGCGAATCTCGGAATTGATGAACGCTTCGATGTTTCGGTTCCGATTGAAGAGAGACGAGCGGTGCTGGAACGGTATGGACTCGCAACGGGATATATCTATCACGGCGGAGGGCTTGAGCGACGGAAAAATACGCAGGTGCTGCTCGAAGCCTATCGTAAGCTCGTCCGAGGTTCGGCACCCGAGAGTGTACCGAAGCTTGTTATCAGCGGTACGGTCCACGATGAATCGAATCCGATGGCCACGCCGGTCCGCTCGCTCATCGACGAATACGGGCTCGGCGAAACGGTGCAGCTTATCGGTTTCGTTCCGGATGCTGATCTGTCGGCAATCTATCAGAGTGCTTTGATTTTCGTTTTTCCTTCACGCTATGAGGGTTTCGGGCTGCCGGTCCTCGAAGCCTTCGCTTCTGGGACGCCGGTTATCACGACTGCCGCCGGCTCGCTCAGCGAGCTCGCGGGTGGTGCGGCTCATCTCGTCGTTACCGATAGCGTTGAGAACTTAGTCGAAGCGATCAGCAAACTCCTAGCAGATCCGGCCGAACGGGACCGGCTGAGTGCACTCGGCCGCGAGCGAGCGAAGCAGTACCATTGGGACGCGTTTGCTTCTGCAGTCTTCCGCGCTCTGCTACCATAGCGTTAATAGTCGCGTCACCAGAGCATATGGAATCCTTTTTTACCCGATACCACCGTTGGTTGAAGAATCCGAATGTCGTCTTTCCGACACTCGCTGTTTTGGTTTCCGGTCTCGGCCTGCTTGCTCAGAATCTTTTTCCGTTTGATTCGGTGAATCTGGTTTTTTGGAGCATCCTCATGGGACTTGCCTGCCTGTACCGGCCTAACTGGTGCTTTTTGCTTCTCCTCGCACTCCTCCCTTTCGAAATGCTGAATCTCTTGCCGGAAGCCTTTGGCACGAGTCTGCGGCCGTATCAGTGGCTCTTTCTCCTTCTTGCCATTGCCCTCGCTATTCGGGTCGGGACCAAGCGGTCGGCATGGCCGCTCCTTACACTCCATCCGCTCGACCTTTTTCTCGGCCTGCTTCCGATCGGTGCACTCTTGTCAGGGATGATTGCTGGCGGGGAGGGGATGCGGCTTGGGATTATCGTAGCGTCATTTTATGCGCTTTATTTTCTCGCTCGTGTCTTCTTCAAGACGCTGAACGATGTGCGGCTTGGTCTCGCTACTTTTGTAGCGGCCGGTTTCCCGGTGCTCTTGTATGGAATCGCCCAGAATATTTCTTTCGAATACGGAGGAACACTCTCATCGGTGATGCCTGGGCGGCCGAATGCCACGTTTGCGGAACCCGACTGGCTTGGGTTCTTTGCTGCACTGCTTCTTATTCTCGGAATCGCGAAACTGGCCCACTCAATTCAAGCAATTCAGGACGGCGGAAAAACCTTCTTTCCATCAGCCTTTTTTGAGACGCTTCTCCTCGTGCCGGTGAGCGCTGTCCTCGTCATCTCGGTCAGCCGGAGTGCTTGGCTTGGCGCCGGTATCGGGCTTGCTGTCTGGTTCGGCGTGACGCTGCTCTCTGCCAGACGCTCGACAGTGCGCTCGGTTTTTCAGGCGGCTGAGCTTTCCGTTATCGCACTCATTATCGCGCTCATTATTGTGGTGGAAATACCGCTCACACGCTTCGATCTCATGAACCGAGCTGAGAGTACCGCAACGGGCCTCCAGGAAATCACGGTCGCCTGCGAACAGCCGACTGTCTTGCCGGAACAGATCGCGACGCTTTCGGAGCTCACGCCGCTCGGCTGCCGCCATGTTGACCTTGAGGAACGTTCGACACTCGAGGGGGCGGGCTACAGTATTGCTACGACGAAACGTCTCGATCCGAACGTCGAGATCAGAAGCGCAATCTATGAAAAGACCTGGACTGAGATCAAAGCTCATCCGATCGTCGGGATCGGCTGGGGTAATATCGGGGTGATACTCGGTGAAGATGAGAACGGAGCGGCCTACAATACGAGCAATCTCTGGCTCGAGACCTGGCTCGGCGCGGGCCTCATCGGCCTTCTTTCACTTCTCGGATTCTTCGGTTGGGTCGCTTTTGAAATAGGGAAACGAGTGCTCGACCGGGAAAAGCGGCCAGTGATGGATTCGGCCGTTCTAGCTGGCGCGTTGCTTATTACCTTCCTTACCTTCAATCTTTTTAATGCCGGACTTCTTATCGGGTTCGTCTGGATCTTTTTCGCCGCTCTGCCCATTATTTTTCCAGCCCGAATCGTGAAAAGAGCTTAGATATATGACAGAACCACTTGCTATCGGTATCGATATTCGGCTCATCGGCAAGAACCGGACCGGAGATGAA
Organism: Candidatus Moraniibacteriota bacterium; assembly: GCA_052034935.1. GTDB lineage: Bacteria > Patescibacteriota > Minisyncoccia > Moranbacterales > UBA1568 > SSEF01. Next base: position 256,533 of record JBPOIB010000001.1, on the reverse strand, counting down.
GTTGTCTTCTTCCAACTCGTTCGGGAGCTCATCCGACGGAAGGATGTTGGCGTGCGCTATGAGCTCTATACCGACGAACGGCGCGATGAGAAACTCGCTGCGCTCCAGGTGAAGCTCGAGTGTCTCGGCCGAATAGACGTCGAGATCGTCCCACTCTCTGCGAAGAACCGCTTTAGCTGGAACGCCTTCGTGCTGCCGTGGCGACTCCTCCACAATCCGGTCGATGTTTTTCATACCCAGTATATTCTTCCGCTGTGGCTCCCGCGGAAATTAAAGGTCGTCACACATATCCATGATGTCTCTTTTGTGGCTCATCCGGAATGGATTCCGAAGCGCGATCTTTTCTTTCTCTCACTTCTCATCCCGCGGACGATTTCCCGTTCAGATGCGATTGTTGCGGTTTCTGAATTCACCCGAAGTGAGATTCTCACCCGCTACCCGAAGGCGGAGGGGAAGGTCCGGGTTATCGAAAACGCGGCGGCAGAAGAATGGTTTGCGGAAATTTCTGAAAACGAAATTCGCGCAGTGCTGGAAAAATTTGGTCTTGAGAAGAAAAAATACTTCCTCTCGTCAGGCACCATGCAGCCCCGGAAGAATATCGCCTTTCTTATCGAGGCTTTCGGATTAGCTTTGGAGAAAGAATCCTTCAATTTTAGGCTTGTTTTGACAGGCGACAGGGCAGGACATAATGTCGATCAGACCGTTGCTGCTGGTACGCGTCCGGGCAGCATCGTATTCACCGGCTATGTGAGTGATGCGGAGCTCCGGGCGCTTGTCGCCGGTTCTCGGGCCTTTATTTTCCCCTCTCTCTACGAAGGATTCGGCATTCCCATCGAGGAAGCACTCGCTTTGAGCGTCCCAGTGCTCGCTTCGGATATCCCGGCGTTCCGAGAAGTTGGGCGGGACCGGATAGTCTATTTTGATCCTCATAGTCTTGCTCAGACGGCAGAAACTTTGTATACTTTCTCTATTGCTGACCCGGAAAATGGGATTGGAAAAGCGGTCGGCGCCGGAGAGCGTGAAGAGAAGGAAAGCCTGTATTCATGGAAAAAAAGTGCTGAAAAGCTCTTCCATCTGTATCAGACGATTCACGTCCGGCATAAGCCATAATCTCTTGGTTATCATGTCATTCTTGAACAAGAATGCGGCTCCAGAAGCCGCTTTGCCGTCTTCGGCGAAAAAGAAGCGAATTGTCCGGATCGGAGTTTTTTTTGTTGTGCTCGCTCTCATTGCTGGCATCGCCTTCAGTATCAAGGCCGGTTTTATCCTGAACAAAATTTCGCTCGGTGAAGACGGGATATTCAAGAATCTCGTCAAGACGCTTCCTGGGACGAAGGATGAGCTTAAGGGAGAAAAGGATGGTCGCGTCAATGTGCTCATCCTCGGCATGCGCGGCAAGAATGTTCCCGGCGGTGGGCTTCTGGCCGATACGATCATGGTACTCTCGCTTCATCCGAAGGATGGGACAAAAGAGGGTGATACGGCTCGGGCTTCGCTCGTCTCTATCCCGCGAGATCTTTACGTGAAGGTGCCCGGCCGGCAAGAGAATCGCAAGATTAACGCGGTGTATGCGCTTGGTGAAGAACGCGGTGCTGGCGGCGGGTTGGAGGATATGCAGACTATTGTGGGAGAAGTGACCGGGCTCACGATTCCTTATGCAGCGGTAATTAACTTCGAAGGCTTCAAGGAGCTCATTGATGCGCTCGGCGGTATCACCATCACGCTCGACCAGCCGTTTCAAGAAAGCGTCCAATTCCTGGGGCTTGAGCAACGCTGTGACGGTATCACCTATACAATTCCCTCGGGTAACTATGAAGAAAAGCGCATCCAGCGGAAAAACGGGGAGTATTATGACAATCCGAAACGCTACCCGCTCTGCTATGCCAAAATCAAACCCGAAACGCTTGAGTGCGGTGGAAATTTCAAACTTGCTGCCGGAGCGAATCAGCTCAACGGCGAAACAGCACTCTGCTATGCTCGATCCCGCGCAACGTCGAACGATTTCGAGCGCGCCCGGCGCCAGCAGCAGGTAATCCAGGCGATCAAAGAGAAGGCACTTTCGGCTGGGACGTTAACCGACTTCGGAAAGATCAATGCGCTCCTGGAGAGCCTCGGCGAGAATATGCAGCTCAAAGCTGAGGCTTGGGAGGCGAAGCGTTTCCTCGAACTTTACCAAGAGAGTCAAGATGCATCTCTGAAGCAGTTTGTGCTTGAGAATTCTGAAGAGGGCCTCCTCTATGCCCCACCGGCTACCAATGGTGCTGGCTATATCCTTCTGCCACGCGGAGACAACTATGACCGTATCCGCGCTCTGTTTCAGACTCTTCCGTAACACCCATGACCCCACTGGTTTCGATCGCCGTCAACAGTTATCGAAGCCCTGAACTCCTCAGGCTCTGCCTTGAGGCTATCCGCCGGGAGCTCCGGGATAAGGCAGATTTTACCTACGAAGTACTCGTCGTTGATAGCGCTACTGAAGAAGACACAGAGCTTATTTTGCGGGAAGAATTCCCCGAGGTGCGTTTTTTTCCACATCCGGAAAATGTCGGCTTTGGCCGTCTCATCAACGATTCGATTAAGGAGTCATCTGGCGAATACATCTTCTTCATTAATGCTGACATCATTATCCAGCCGGAGACTATTCCAAATCTCCTCGCCTATGTCAAGGCACATCCGGATGTCGGCTTAGTCGGTCCCAAGCAGCTTAATTTTAACGGTTCGCTTCAAGCGACCTGTCTGCGTTTCTACCGGCCGTGGACGATACTCTTCCGCCGGACCTGGCTTTCCCGGCTATCGTTCGGACGCCGACACCTCGAATGGTTCACGATGAAAGATTTTGATCATAGCTATGAACGGGAAGTGGACTGGATCATGGGTTCGGCGCTCTTTGCTCCGCGGAGCGCGGTAGAAGCCGTGGGCGCGATGGATAGGCAGTTCTTTATGTATATGGAAGATGTTGATTGGTGTCGGCGCTTCTGGGAAAAAGGCTATCGCGTCGTCTATACTCCATCGGCGGTTGTCTATCACTATCATGCGAAGGGGAGCGCTCGTGGTGGGTTCTTTCGTTCGCTCTTCATGAATCGGCTCACCTGGTATCACATCGAGAGCGCCATCCGGTATTTTCTCAAGTACCGGGGTAAATCATTGCCAGAGCATCAATAAACATATGGATCAGAACGAACAGGTTTCACCCAGTCAGCCAGAGAAGAGTCGGCGCTTGATTGTCGCGGGCGCCATTATCGGACTTGTCATCTTCGCCTTCTATGCTGGCTACCAGAAAGGAAAATTCGGGCCGGCTATGACCGACGCACCGATTGCGGTGAACGAAGCGGTTTTTCGTGGTACGACCGAGGGACAGGATGCGAGCATCGACTTCTCTCTTTTCTGGAAGGTTTGGAATCTTCTTGGCGAGAGATATGTCGAACACGACGCGCTCGACGCAAAGACCCTCTTCTATGGCGCGATCGACGGCATGCTTGCGGCGACCGGTGATCCGTACACGACCTTCTTTGATCCGAAAGAGAACAAAGAATTTAAAGAAGAGCTCGCCCAGTCGTTCGACGGTATCGGCGCCGAAATGCAGATCAAAGACGGCATTCTAACTGTTGTCGCTCCGCTCGACGGCTCACCGGCAGAGAAGGCGGGCATCCGCGCGGGCGACAAGGTGCTCAAAATCAATGGGGAATCGACGGAGAACTTGGATTTGCAGGAAGCAGTCGATCGCATCCGCGGTCCGCGTGGAACAGAGGTCACCCTTTCCCTCTTTCACCCGGAAGAGGATGAGCTCCGCGAAGTTTCTGTTCGCCGTGACGTGATCGTCGTGAAGAGCATCATTGTTGAAATGCGTGAGGACATCGCCGTAATCAGAGTGACCCGCTTCGGTGAAGATACGACAGATGAGTTCGCTCAAGCAGCAAGCGATATCAAACGCCAGGGAGCCAAGGGCATCCTCTTGGATGTGCGGAATAATCCTGGTGGATTTCTCGATGCCGCAGTTGAGCTCGGAGGATACTTTTTGCCAGCGGGATCGGTAGTGGTGATGGAGGAAGATGCAAAGAAAGAACGCAAAGAACTGAGAACGCGCGGCGACAATGTTTTCGGCTCCCTACCAGTTGTCATTCTCATTAATGAAGGCAGCGCAAGCGCGTCAGAAATTTTGGCAGCGGGCATCCGCGAGAATCGCTCGGATACACTTTTGGTCGGCGGGAAGTCCTACGGCAAGGGTTCTGTTCAAGAGCTTATCCCGACTTCGAGTAATACCTCCGTGAAAATAACTATTGCTCGGTGGCTGACGCCGAAGGGAAATCAGATTAACAAGGTCGGAATCGATCCTGATGAGACAGTGAAGCTGACACGCGAGGATATCGAGGCTGATCGCGACCCTCAGTTCGACCGAGCATTAGTGTTGCTTCAAGAAAAACTGAACTAACAAAGTACTGTTTATGAAAGAATTTCCCATTCAATCTGAAGCGGTTCCCGGAAGCACGCCTGAAGCAGCTAGAGAAAAACCTGAAATAAGCGTTTTGCAATCGATAGAAGAAACGGTTTCCCTCTATCAGGAAGCAAAGGATGATCACAAAAACAGGGAGGACTTAGAAAGATTTCAATCAAACTGTTTACAGAAAGCATGGGTTGACATGAAGGGGAAGCAGTTTGTTTTGCCTGATGATAGTTATGATGAAGTGAAGATGGACTGGATGATCGAGCTTGGTGTATGGTTTCGGAATGAAATTATGGAGTATTCTTATCCGCCAGAGCCTGGAAAACAAAGCCGAAAAGACTACTTTCTCCAGCTTTTTGATACCAATCCGGCGAAGGCAGTGATCGAGTTGGATCACCTATTTGCAAGTAGCCGACATTAGCACTCTCTTGACCAGTCTGCTAACGGACGGTACAATGTGGGTAAAGAAGAAGCTAATCTGCTTAATTTTTCCAGTATGCCAAAAGTTCGTATCCAGCCGCTTGGCGAGAATGTTCTCGTAAAAATCGAAACAAAAGAAAGTAGAACGCAGTCGGGCCTCTACCTCCCTGAAAGCGCTTCAGGCGAACGGGGTCAGCAGGGTACAGTAGTCGCAGTCGGGTCTCATAAAGAGATTGCCGTCAAAAAGGGTGATACGGTTATTTTTAAGCGTTATGGCTCGAGTGAGGAAGTGAAAATTGCCAATGAGGAGTATGTCATCTTGAATTTCAAAGATGTTTTGGCGATTGTCGAGGGCTAACAGTCTTCCGTTTCTCCTATCCGATAAAAAAATCAGGTTAACAACCTGATTTTTTTATTTCTTTTCAACAGGCAACCCCTTCTCTTTCCAGGCGGTGTAGCCGCCGGTGATAACGCGTAAGCCGATGTAACCCATATCAAAAAGTTTGGCGCCCGCCTGGAAACTATCTGTCTCGGTGTCACCATATACGAAGAGTGAGCCAATCGAAGGAATGGTTCCTCGCTCTTTTTCGAGCCGCGACAAGGGGATATTGATTGCGCCTGGGATATGTCCGGCCGCGAATTCTCGATCGGTTCGGACATCCAGAATAGTACTGCGGACGAGGGATTCCTGGAGGGTGATGACATTTTCCGGTTCGATTGGGATGATCTTCGTCCGGTCTAGAAAAGATGCAGGGTCGGCCTCGCTCACGAGGCCTCCGCCCTCAGCTACCCAATTCCGTATGCCACCTTCGAGAAAGGCGAAAGAGAGTCCCTTCTTCGTATACAGTGCATTGATTTCCCGCAACTGATCATTTGAATTCTCTTCACCGTAGACGATGATGACAAGTTTTCCGGCCGGTGCATTGTAGTATGCAATTTCGGCGAGACCGAGCCAGTCCGAATCGATGATATGGTCGCGGTCGAATGCTTCACGAGGACGGACGTCGATGAACTGGAGCTCTTCATTCTTCGCGATGCGGTCAAGGATATTCTTCGGGCTCATGTAGCGTAGTGCGGTGAGGCCATCGGTGATTTCCTCCGCCACCTTTTTTTCCTGAGAATGAAGGTACCAGGCCTTACCCAGCATGAACGCGGCGCCGCCGAGCATTAGCACGGCGAGTATGACCAGTATTTTTCCCTCACTTCGGTTCTGCCTAGGCATAGGAAATTCAGAAATGACTTACATGAGTACGGAGCCGACAAACTCTGGATATCCTTTGATAAATTCGGTGATTGAAACTGTCTCCTTGCCTTCGAGCTGGAGTTTGAGCAGAAAGATGACTCCGGCACCGGTGACTACCCCGACCTTTTCGCCGATTTCGACGACACTCCCAGCTGGCTGAGCGATGGCGGGAGGAGTTTTTTGCAGGCTTATTTCGTGGAGCTTAATCCGGACCACATCGTCTTCACCGCGCCGCCAGTACGTGAACAGTCCTGGCCAGGGATAGAGTCCACGGTAGTGATTATAGATAGCGGTCGCTTCCATCGTCCAGAAAATATGGCCATCTTCTCGATCAATGAGCTGGCAGAGAGTGATGCCGTCTTCTGGTTGCGACGCGGCGGTGATCTTTCGTTTGATCCAAAGTGGGAGTGTCGCGACGAGCAGCTTTGCTCCTATCTCCGACAGGCGATCGAGAAGTTCTGGCGCACGTTCATCAGGGCCGATGAGAGTCTTCTCGGTTGCGATAATTGCCCCGGTATCCATTCCTCGGTCGAGCTCCATAAGCGTGACACCGGTCTCTTCGTCACCAGCCATGAGCGCGTTCGCGACGGGCGAAGCGCCTCGCCAGCGAGGGAGGAGCGAGGCATGGATATTGATGCAGCCGAAACCGGGGAGAGAGAGGATGCTCTCCGGTAAGATTTTTCCGTAGGCAGCGACGACAATGACATCTGGCTTCCAAGAGGAGAGCGTATCGATTGTTTCGGCATCGAGCTTTTCCGGTTGGAGAAGGGGTAATTTATGTTCGACCGCGACCGTTTTTACCGGCGGGGCGGTCAATTCCTGTTTGCGCCCAGTTTTCCGGTCCGGCTGGGTGACAATACCGACAATATTGTAGTGTTCAGCGATGAGTGCTTTCAGAGCTGTGGCTGCGAACTCGGGCGTTCCCATGAAGACGACGGATACTTGCGGAGCCTTGAAGGTTGCGGCGAGTGCTTCGGAATCTTTTTCAGAGGGCATAGACATGTTTATTTTTTTGGTTTTTGTATCGATCGCAGATAAGGATACCGTCGAGATGGTCGAGCTCATGCTGGAGACAGATCGCCCAGAGCCCGCGCAGTTTCAGCTTCCGGTTTGCTCCGGTTTCATCCAGGTAGCGGATTGTGATGGTCTCTGAACGTTCGATCGGAAAGAGCTCGCCAGGAAGGCTGAGGCAGCCTTCTTCGAAAATGATCTTTTCGCGCGAGAAGCTCGCAATCTTCGGGTTGATAAAGTTCCGGATGACACCTTCAATCTCAACGACACAGACGCGAATATTCTTGCCAATCTGGGGCGCTGCCAATCCGATGCCGTCTGCTTTCCGCATAGCGACCAGCATTTCTGGAAGCAGTGATTGGATTTCCGGCGAAAGCGGATCTTTCACATTCTCGTTCTTGGCGTGGAGGATATCGTTTTCGGCACCGGTGACGATACTGTACATAGGCGCGCTCGATTAGTGCAATGATACTGGATTATGCGTGATTTTGACTGATTGGTCAAGAGTGGAGAGAAAGATTCTGAGGCGGTCGGGGACTTCTTCTCCAGCCTTTAGGCGGATAAGGATATGATAGTCGTTTTTTCGACTGAAGGGGAGGTAACGAGGGAGGACCTCGATTGTTTCAAGCCCCAGTAATCGGATAGCAGTCTCGGTTTTTTCGGCAACAGCCAGCGACGTTATTTTCTCGCTTGCTCGGCATTCGAGCTGGATGAAACGGTAATATGGGGGGTAGTGGAGCAGTTTCCGCTCTTCCAGAAAAGCCTCAGCCGTTATCGCGAGCGGTTCTCGTACCCAAGTCGTCCAGTGTTTCGACTCAGGTTCAAAGGTTTGGACGTAGAGTTTTCCGCCTCGGCCAAGTTTGCCGCCAAAACGGTGCAGTGATCGCCAGAGCCGTTCCTCTGACTGATAATCCGGGAAAAAGAGGCCCTGATCCGGCTCAACCATAGCAATGAGACTGAATGATCCAAGCAGCAAGCTTTCAGCGGACTCGTAGGTCGAGATGATGCAGCGCGGAGCCGACGGATCACTGAGTTTTTCGGTAAGCGCCCGGAATTGGTGTTCCTTGGTCTGGGTATCGCGGTCAATCACGATAGATTCACCCTGAAACTCGCGGGATACCTCTCTTGCCACGGCCTCGGTTCCAGCACCAAAACTCCGGAAAGTCATTTCATGGCAATTCGCGCAGGCCGGAAACAGCGGTGCATGATAACGGCAGTTGAGACAATGGTAGGTTCCACTTTTGACCTCGGTCAGAGCGGTCTCACACTCGGGACAGCGGAGCACAGTCTGACATTTGGCGCAGAGCGAAAAACGAGCTAATCCTCGTTGCTTCACGAGAATAAGAACCGACCCGTTTTCTTTGGAGACCTTTCGAATCGCCTGAACCAGCTCGAATGAGAGCGCGTGATTTCCTCGTTGCCGCGACTGGTAGCCGGGCCGCATGTCGACGATAGCGAGGTCGTGTTCTTCCGAGAAGCGGAAAGACTTCCCAATAGCTCGCTTCTTCCCGGCATAATATTCCAGACCAGGAGCGATTGAAAGTTGGGAGCAGGGGATATGCTTGGCGAGAGCAATCCAAGCAGCAATTTCAACAGCATCATACCGAGGTGCTCGCTCCCACTGCACATAGGAAAGTCGCTTTTCTGGATCGATGACGGCGATGTGACCGAGGTACTCAAAGGGCGCGAAGACCGCTTGGCGCGTACCGACGACAATATCGAGCTGTCCAGACCGAATCGCTTCGTAGAGAAAGTATGTTTCTCTCGGTGTTCGAGCGCTTGAAAGCGTTCCGATTCGGTGTTCCGGGAGCGCTGAGGAGAGTTTTGCCGAGAGAACTTCAGCGGCGAGTACTTCGGGGATGAGGATGAGAAACGTTTTCCTTTCGCCTTTCGTCTCTCTTCCAATTTTGATCAGTCGTTCAAAAAGTTCCTGTTCATTGGTAATACCTTCGGATCTAAACTCCTGCTTTTTGGCGGCCACTCTGGTCTTTTTTGTGCTCCTCAATCTTTTCTCAGTTGATTTATCCACCACTAAATCAGATTTCTTTTCGCGCGGTTTCTTTTCAACCGGGAGGAAGAGCTTTAGGACGAGGCCGAGCTGGACGAAAAGTACTTCGCTCATCCGTTCGGCAAGCGTGATTTGGTCGGCGGTAAGAAAATCGGGGAGGAGCGTCGGTCCGACATATTTCATCCACTCGGGCACCCGACCCGGCAGGGGGGCACAGTCGAACGTGATACCAGTGATATTCTGCTTGCCGAAAGAAATTGCGACAAGAGAACCAGCCACGACAGGGTCAGTCGAAGCATAGCTGAAACGAGGGTTCCGTTTGCCGAAAAGCGGCGTGAGTGGAACGACTTCGATACGATAAAGAGGGCTTGAATCGGCCATAAGTGAGTACTCTTATTGTACAGGAGAAAAACGCTTCGCGGCCCTTGCCGGAATGGAAAAAATTCAGTATACTCGCTTAACTCCTATGCTCATCACCCGCCGCCTTTTTGTCGCTATCCCGCTCTCTGACCGGCTCCAGAAACGTCTGGAATCGGAGATTTCCCGTTTCAAGGATTTCCCGATTATCCCGACTCGGAAGGGAAATTTCCATGTTTCCCTGCTTTTTCTCGGCTTCATCATGGAAGAGGAGATTCCGCGCATCATTGAATCTTTGGAAGACGCGGTGATTGATATTGAACCGTTCGAGATCGATTTGTCCGAAATCCAAGCTGAGCCGAATAATGATCACCCGACCTCGATTCGATTCAATGGCGAAGACTCAGTCGAGTTGACCGATCTCCGGAATATCGTTGCTGACGCGCTCAAATACCTCACTCCAGCATCGAAGAGCTTTCGGCCGCATGTGACCCTGGCCAAGATTCGCCGCGGCAAGTACGAGGCCCTTGAAGAGAAACCAGATTTCACGAAGACGCTCCATGTGATTGAGCCGGTCGATACCATTACGCTTTTCGAGAGTACGACAGAGAATGGCAAGCGCGTCTTTCTTCCGCTCGCCGAATTCCCTTTTGGTGGTGAAAGCAAGGTGTAGAGGATACTATGAAAATCTTCCACATCGGCATCGACAATCTTTCCCGGGCTGATGTCTTGAAGCAAATCGATGATTGGCTCAGCCACTCCAGTTTCCATCGGATAGCGACGGTCAATCCAGAGTTTCTTTTGCTTTCAGAAAAGAATACAGCGTTCCGAGGAGCACTCCTCTCGAGCGATCTCCGTGTCGCTGATGGATTCGGACTCCATCTCCCATTCTTCCTTGCCGGAGAGACTTTGATCGAGCGTATTCCAGGCGCCGATCTTTTGCCCGAAATCCTTGATAAGGCGAATGAGAAGCGACTTACCGTCGGACTCATGCTTGATCCAGGCGGTTTATCGAAATATGAAGAGATCCAGGCGGTTCTCGCCACAAGCTATCCGAATCTGAAAGTCGAGAAATTTGCACCGGAATGCCTCCTCGGTAAAATCCCAGCCCCCTATCATGTCGTCTTTTGCAATTATGGCGCACCACTCCAGGAAATCGTGCTGGCTGGACTGAAATCCTCTCCGGGAAGTATTCGGCTCGCGATAGGGGTCGGCGGGGCCTTCGACTTTCTCACCGGAAAAGTGCCGCGAGCCCCGAAATCCTTTCGAACCATCGGTCTCGAATGGCTGTGGCGACTCTTGCGGCAGCCAAAAAGGTGGAAGCGAATCTGGAATGCAGTGGTTGTGTTTCCGGTGAAAGTGCTCTGCCAGAAATGATCCGAAACTTATTTTGAAGGATCGCCATGAGCTCGTCGAAAGGTTTATAAAAATTCAAAAGCCGCACGGTGAATGGTTACTCGGTGTGCGGCTTTCCTTTATGGGTGACGGCTGATTTGCAGCTGTCAGGTCAGTGAGCGGAAGAGCGAACGTGTCGCGTTCCAGGTGCCGGCCGGATTCACTTGGCAGACGCGGCGCGTGCTACGCCCCCACTCGAAGTCAGGACGACTCAGGTCCTTGTCGAGACTTCTGAGATCGAGTCTCTGGATGTCTTCGTCTGAGATGGGGTGGTAGGTCCAGAAGGGGATGTGTTCCCGCTTCTCGATTCGACCGTAAACCAGCGAGGGGAATTCGGCATCTGCAATTACTTCTCCAGCCATGAGATTGGGCTGAAGAATCTTGAGACTCTCGCGACCTTCTTGGCCGCAGGCTCTGTAGTGCACCTGGTAGCCGATCAATTCGCCCCCGATCTCACCAATCGTGTAATTGGCGTGTTGTTCCCACTCACGGACGAAGATGTTGTTTCCACGGTGGTTGAAGTCGTGGATGGCCACGGCGCTGAGCCCAAGGATGGCGGTGAGGAGGCCAAAAGTGAGGAACGTGACCACGTTCGCGATACGGTTGAGCATCTGAGTCTCCTGGTGTGATGGCCAAAATGGCCGGGGGTGAAAGAACTTTTCGACACGGTGTGCCGAATCAGTATATTAGCATATTTTTACTATAAAGTCAATGTAGAAAAAGGCTTTAAGAAAGGGTATAATCAAGCCATGAATGAGCCCGAACGAAAACCCGTCCGGGTGCGCTATGCACCCTCACCAACCGGTCTCCAGCATATCGGGGGACTGCGAACCGCCCTCTATAACTACCTGTACGCCCGTCAGCTTGGCGGCCAGTTTATCCTGCGTATCGAGGACACGGATCAGAAGCGTTTCGTTGAAGGCGCGCTCGAGAATACGGTTTCTTTCCTGAAAGAATTTGGCCTCCGCTATGACGAAGGTCCGATTCTCCTTGCCGACAAGGATACTGAGCATGATAGTGCGGGTATGCTCTCGAGCCGCTATCCGGGCATTTATGAGCTGGGCAACAAAGCGCCCTATATCCAGTCCGAGCGGCTCGATCTCTATCAGAAGTACGCTGAAGAACTGATTGCGAAAGGTACCGCCTATCATTGCTTCTGCACCGAAGAACGTCTGACGGCGCTCCGTGAACGCCAAGAAACAGCCAAGCTTCCGCCGCGCTATGATCGGGAATGTTTGAAACTACCGGCCGCCGAAGTGAAGGAAAGGCGTGAGCGCGGTGAGTCGAGCGTTATTCGCTTCAAAATTCCCGAAAAAGGAAAGTTTACGGTGACTGATACGCTCCGTGGCGTCATCGATGCTGATACGGCGACGATTGATGATTTTGTCATTCTGAAGTCGGATGGTTTTCCGACCTATCATTTGGCCAACATCGTCGACGATCACTTCATGGAGATCACACACGTGATGCGCGCGGTCGAGTGGTTGCCCAGCCTGCCGAAGCATATCCTCCTTTACGAAGCGTTCGGTTGGGTAGCGCCGGAGTTTGCTCATCTCTCAATCATCCTTGGTAAAGACGGTAAGAAGAAGCTTTCCAAACGCGAAGGAGATGTCTCTGTCGACTCGTTTGTCGAGGCGGGCTATCTCCGTGAAGCACTGCTCAACTTCGTTGCCCTCCTTGGCTGGAATCCGGGCCAGGGGAGTACGCAGGAAATTTTCACCCTCGACGAGCTGGTCAAAGCATTCTCGCTCGAGCACCTCAATAAAGCAGGCGCCGTCTTCGATCGGACGAAGCTTGAATGGATGAATCACGAGTACATCGCCCGAAAATCCGATGCCGATGTTTTGGTACTGATCCGACAGGGTGGATTTCTGGAAAAGAAAGACTGGTATGCAAAAATTGCTGACGCCTACAAGACGGATGAGTACCTCCTCAAGGTTATTGCTATCGAAAAAGATCGGCTGAAAACTCTGGCGACGCTTGGCGATGAGAACCAATTTCTCTTCGCTGACGAGCTTTCGTATGATGCAAAACTCTTGGCGTGGAAAACGAACCCGATCGAAACGACGCGATCCGCACTCGAACAGGCAAAGGCACTGGCGGAATCAATCAGCGAAACTGAGTGGACGCGCGAGGGACTGACAGAAAAATTTCTCGCGGCAGCAGGGGAGAAACGGGGAGACTTCCTCTGGCCGCTCCGCTTTGCTCTCTCTGGTTTGGAACGTTCTCCCTCCCCGATGGATATTCTCTGGATACTCGGGAAAAACCGATCTCTCAAGCGCCTTGAGTTCGCACTCAAAAAACTTGACTGAGTGATACGATATAATGTGGAAATCCACTGCAGGAAAAGCAAAGAAAAATAGCATGACCAACAAAGAAAAAAACGAAAAAAGTACATTCGGACGATTGCGGCTCGGTACCGTACTGTTTTCTTTCTTTTTATTAGCGCTCACTTATGCAGCATATCCCGCGTATGCCGAAGACCCGAGCATCGATGAGCTCCGGGAAGAGCTCGAAGAAAAAGACGACGAGCTAAAGGCGAAAATCAAGGCCTACAATGAAATCATTAAGCTCAAGCAGCGACAAGGCGCTGCCCTCGGCGACCAGCTTTCTTCGCTCGAGGCGCAGGTGAAGAATCTGGAAGAACAGATCCTCCTGAATGAGCGCGATCTCGAACGGCTTGCAACAGAGACCCGCATCCTCAGCGAGCGCATCAAGCAGAAAGAAGATCTTATTTTCAGTCAGAAGGCTCTGCTTTCTGAAATTATGCGTGGCTACTATGCCGACCGTTCAGCTTTGATTCCGAGTGAATTTATTGTCAATGCGTCGCAGCTGGCGAATCCACTTCAGCAAAGCGATTGGACCGCGGAAACCGGTAGCAAGATCTCTGACCTCCTCGGTTCAGTGAAGACATTGCGGGAAAGCCTGGTCACCGAGCATGCGTCACTCATCACAAAGAAGAAAGAAGCGGATTCTCTCCAGGCCCAGCTCGAAGAGCGAAACTCCTATCTCGATGCGAATCGTGCAGAGAAAGCGCGCCTCCTCACTAAGACGCAGTCGGAGGTGCAGAAATACGACACGTTGGTTGATAGTCTTCAGGCCGAGCGTGAAGCATTGGAAAGCGAAATCGAGGACTTGGAGGCTGGCAAGATCGACGAACTCGATGGTATCCCGAGCTATAGCCGCGGCTTGCTCGCTTATCCGGTGAAATCAGTTCGGATCACTCAGGGCTATGGCAAGACCTCGTATTCGAATCACTATGTTTCGGGCCGGCACAACGGCATCGACTTCGGTGCCAAGACCAAGGGTAAGTCTGGTGACACGGTCATGGCCGCCGCATCTGGAAAAGTGATTGGGACAGGCGATATGGGCCGCGTTGCATATGGTAAATGGGTTGCCATCGATCATGATAACGGCCTCGTAACGCTCTATGGCCACCTGAGCAAGATCAGCACGAGTAAGGGTCAAAAGGTAAGCCGCGAGCAGAAGATCGGCGAGATGGGAAATACGGGGGATTCGACCGCTGCCCATCTTCATTTCACAGTGTACGCGGCCGATTCCTATGAAGTGGTCGAGTCGAAGTCGGCTCCCGGAAAAAAGATTCCGATTGGCGCCGCGGTCAATCCGGCGGTCTATCTTCCATAATCAACGCGTAAAAAATCTTGAGGCATACAAACTCCGCTCACTCAGAGCTGGAGTTTTTCTATCATCGGTCCCCGGGTTTTGTGTCATGATTTTTTTTTGAGTTGACTCCCCTGCGACTTTTTTTGAAAAAATGGGGGAGTGATCAATGGTCTGAAAAAGAGACTTGGGCGAGGGTACATAGATGTACCAGTGCACATATAAAAACCAGCGATAAAGAGGATGGAATAGCAGCGAGAGTAAGTCATCAGAATTTCTACTTGCTCTACGGAGGGGGGGTATCAAAAATAGATCCTTGGTTGATTGAAATGCATTCGATTAAGTCTTTAAAAAGAGCAAAACAAGGGTTGTATATATGGATGCATGACGTAGTGTCCTTCCCGAATTTTTCCTTATATAATGTCTCATAAGTTACATAAGGCGACATATAGAATATTTCGAAATGGCTCCACTGCACACTTTGTTATTGGCCGCATTGCAGCGCTTGCCTGTCCACTTACGCGTCGTAAAAAACCTTAAAGGAAAGATGAACCGGAAAATATATTCTTTACTGTCGGGTACTCTAAAAAATATTTTTCAGAAAAAAATATCTCTTAAAAAACCAGGGGTTCAAAGACTAAAAAACGAAGGTCCCCTGCCAGATATAATGAGATTCAGAAATGGGGGTAAAGAAAAAGGCCGCGAACCACACAGGTGTGCATGGAACGCGGCTTCGAGTACTGATCACAACGAAGTTCGAATCTACGACTTACTCGATCATGACGACATTTCGGCCGCCAGCCTTAGCCGCATACAGGGCTTGATCGGCGCGGGCGCACGCAGCATTGACAGATGTCTCTGCGACGACCTGCTCGTTCAGGTTCAATGTACTGATACCGAAACTGGCCGTCACCTGGCCAACGCTTTCGAGCCGCAGCATTGCATCGGAAGCAATGCGTAGCCGGAGCGTCTCGGCCAGCTTCCCGGCCATACTCGGTGACGTGTGGAGCGAGATGATGACAAACTCCTCGCCGCCGAAACGGAAAAGATGATCGACATCCCGTCGGAACACGCTGCGCGCCAACTCGGCGACGCGCTGGAGGACGATGTCGCCCGCGGCATGACCACAGGAATCGTTCACGCGCTTGAAGTGGTCGAGATCGAACGTGACGACCGAGATATTGACATCGGTAGCGGCCGAGCGCTGCAGCAGGTGAATTTCGGGGTGAACGATGGCTTCCACGGCGCGGCGGTTGAAGAGTCCGGTCAGGGGGTCATGGAGCGACTCTTTGGTAAGTTGCTCGACCTTACCGGTCAATGTGATGACATCGCTCGCAAGCAGACGCGCCCCAGGCCCTTCATTGGCCAGCAGTCGGGCGAGAACACCTTGGGTATTCGTGAGTTCGCCTTGGAGCTTGGTGATTGTGCCGTTTTGCTCGACGACACGCGAGGCGAGTGTGATGGCCTCGCTCCGTGACCGCTCAAATTCGGTCGAGAGTTCCCCGAGTGCTCGGTTCAAGGAACGGATGATGCTCCGACGCGTCCGGAGATACTGGATCCAGGAGAAAACCAAAAAGCGAACGGGAGAGTCCATGATGGCCTTTCGTTGTGGTTGAGTTGGGAAGGGACTCTACAAGATAGCATGAAACATGTAAAAAGTCAATAGAAGCGGGGAAGTGGTAAATCAGCTACAATAGAGCCATATGAGACTCTCTTATTCCAGTCTGGATACCTATCAGACTTGCTCCCTGAAATACAAATACCGGGAGATCGACAAAATTCCTGAAGAGAAATCAAAGGAGGCTGTCTTCGGAACGCTCATCCACTCGGTGATGAAATTCATCCATGAGCCAGCACTCCTCCCGCCGACCGTCGAACAGGCGATTGATTTTTTCGGCAAGCACTGGAAAGGTGACTTGTTTGAAAATGAGCTCGAAGAGCGAGCTGCCTTCGTTCAAGGCGTCGAGATGATTCAGCGCTACTATGAGTCAAATACGATAGCCGAGTCGAATCCCCTTGCGCTGGAAAGCCGCTTCTCGATTGAAATTGGTACTGATCAAACCGGCAAGCACATCATCGCTGGTGTTATCGATCGCATTGACCGGACACGGGATGGCTACGAGATTATCGATTACAAGACGACGAAAAAGATGCCGAGTCAGGACAAAGTCGATAATGATTTGCAGCTTTCTATCTATCTGCGGGCCTTCCTCGAGCGTTACCCGAAAGAATGGGAACGATTGGATAAAATTACTGTCAGCCTCTATTTCCTGAAGCATGGCGTGAAACTTTCTTCAACTCGGACAAAGGAGCAGCTGGAGCTCCTTGACGAAACATTCCTCTCGGTTATCCGCGCTATCGAAAACAAAGAATTCTCACCGACGCTTTCTCCGCTCTGTGATTGGTGCAGTTTCCAAAAGATTTGCCCCTTGTGGAAACACAAGTTCAAAGCCGAAGCTCCCCTACCGATTGAGAAAAGTCGGGCCGAACAGGCGGCTGAAGAATTTCTTGCGCTCCGGAGTGAGATGAGTGCCGATAAGAAACGACTTGCGCTCCTCCAGGAAGAAATCATGAGCTACATGGAACAGGAGGAGATCGAGCGCGTTTTTGGGTCGACCGGCATCATCGGCAAATCGGTTCGTACCTCGTATTCCTATGATGAAGCAAAACTCCGCGAACTCCTCACTCCTATCGGTGAATGGGAGAATGTTGTGAAGGTTGATGGTGTCGCGTTGAAGACGGTTCTCGCAGCTCTGCCGGAAACGGTACGGAAGCAGGCCGAAAGCTTTCGTGAGAAAAAAGAGAGTATCAGTCTCAGTGTGAAGGCAACCAGAGAAAATTTTGACGAAAGCGAAATAGTCGAATAGACAGTGTATCGATCCTCTTTTTATGCCCTACGATGTCATAGTGATAGGCGGCGGTCCGGCCGGCATGATGGCAGCTGGGCGGGCAGCGGAATACGGCGCCCGAGTACTTCTCCTTGAGAAAAATCCTGATACCGGCAAGAAACTCCTCATCACCGGGGGTGGGCGGTCAAATATCACGAATGCTGAGTTTGATCGCCAGGTCTTTTTAGCTAGGTTTGGTAGTGCTGAAAAATATCTCCACTCCCCGCTCTCAGCGTTCGGTACCTCGGAAACGCTTGCTTTTTTTGAAACGCTCGGCATGCCGACCAAAATCGAAGCGGAGAAACGTGTCTTTCCGCAAAGTGACAGCGCAGTTTCCGTGCATGAAGCTTTAAAAAAGTACCTCAAGCAGTCTGGAGTCACCGTCCGGACCGGTACTGAGGTCATTTCGTTTCAGTGCTCTGAGGGATCGATTCGGAGCGTTATTCTCGGTACCGGAGAAGAACTGCTTGCTCAGTCATTCATCCTCGCGACCGGAGGGAAATCACGCCCAGAAACAGGCTCGACGGGCGACGGTTTCGGCTGGCTCCGAAAGTTGGGACATACCGTCCGTGAGCCACGGCCGTCACTTGTTCCGCTCAGAACGAGGGAGCCCTGGGTGAAATCACTCGCCGGACTCAGCTTTCCCGAAGTGAAAGTAACCGTCTTCCAGAACGGCGAAAAACGATCTTCACGGAGCGGCAAGCTCCTCTTCACCCACACTGGCCTTAGCGGTCCGCTTATTCTCAATATGAGTCGATCAATAAGTGAACTTCTCCCCTATGGCAACGTGACGGCTGAAGTCGATTTCCATCCCTCGCGGAATCAAGGCGAGCTCGACCGCGACATTCAGGGTATCTTCGATGGGCACAAAAACAAGCAGGTTCAGAACGTTTTGCCACTCATTGTTCCACCGCTTCTCGTTCCTGTATTGCTCAGATTGGCCGGTATCGCTCCAGAGAAGCCGGTACACAGTGTGACACGTCCAGAGCGACGGGTTGTAGCGAAACTCTTGAAGAGCCTATCGCTTACGGTAACGGGCCTTTTAGGAACTGATAAAGCAATCGTTACAAGCGGTGGCGTTTCACTCGACGAAGTCGATTGTAAATACATGCGGTCGCGCCTTGTTCCAAATCTCTATATCGTGGGCGATATGCTCGATATCGACCGGCCATCGGGCGGCTACAGTCTCCAGCTCTGTTGGACGACCGGCTCTGTCGCTGGAACCGCAGCGGCGAAAACCGGAGTCTGAGAGTTTTACCCAACTAACTCAGTCAATCCTGACTTGCTCTTTCGATATTCGTTCAGAAATTTCTACTGCCCCAGGAACTTCAGCAAAATCAGTCTCACTGATTCTGATAGCTTTCGTGTCCTTGCCCTTGATCTGAAAACATGGTTTAAGACCGTTTTGACACGTCGACTGTGTGACTTGAATATTTTCACCGTGATCAAACTCATAAATCGGGCTATTTGGTGTCTGGATATCGATACCGGTGAGAGTGATATTCTTGGCATCCTTGAGGTGGACGGCGCTCGCTGTTGAGGTGAACGAGATGCGTTCAAAGTGGACGTTCTCCATGATAGCGCCGGAAAGACCGTCAATATTGATGATGGAGTCGGCCGACGAATTGCCCACTCCGCTTCCGCTGATATTCCTCAGGAGGATATTCCGAAGACTGGGTTCTTTCTTCGCGCTCGTCATCAGAGCTGAGTTATAGGCAAAATCAATCGTAATCACATCGCTTGAGACATTGTCCATTGTGATGTTTTCCACCTTCACATCCTCGATGAATCCGCCCCGGCTCTGGGTTGATTTGATTCGGAATCCGTGCCGGGTATTCTCGAAAGTACTGTTTTCGATACTGATATTCCTGACTCCGCCCGACATTTCGCTTCCGATCGAAACGCCACTGTTACCCTTGGTGACATGAACATTTCGAATCTGGATATTCTCTGACGGCTTTGCGACGCGCCAGCCATCTTCGTCGAGCCCCGATTTGATGACGATAGCATCATCCCCTGTCGAAAAGAAACTATCCTCGATGACAGCATTTGTGGTTGAGTCGAGGACAATCCCATCGGTATTCCCGCTCCACGTATTGATGTGAAGATTGCGAGCGATGAAATTATCCGTATAGACGGGATGGATGGTCCAGAATGGTCCGTTCTCAACGGTAAAACCGTCGAGAAGGACATTTCGGCAGTTTACGAACTGAACGAACGACGGGCGAAGGCCTGGCATCTGATCACCAAAAACTCGCTCTTCCGGCAGGACTCCCTTCAGAACCATCGCGAAGAGTGTTTCGCGAGCCGAACCGAATTCACCCCCGCCATTCCAAGCAGTCCGGAACTCGCCATTCCCCATCAGTTTTCCCTGACCCGTGATAGCGATGTTCTCAGCATCTCGGACATAGATGAGCGGAGCAAAATTATAGAATTCTATGCCCTGGAAACGACTAAAAACAACCGGGAGATAATCCCGGACATCAGTACTGAATGAAACCTCCGCATCCTCTTCAAGAAAAAGATTGATACGGCTAGCAAGTCTGATTCCACCGGTGTTCCAGTGCCCAGCGGGGATAACAACGGTTCCGCCGCCACTTTCAGAACAGTCATCAATAGCAGCGCTAATCGCTTGAGTGGATTTACTTTCCGTATTTGGAATCGCGCCGTAATCACGAATGTCACAGATCTTTTCCGGGGGGATTCCAGGTACACGAACCAGATTTTTGTAGCGACGGATTGAATCAGCTCTCTTGTTATCACCATCCTGCTCCCAGGTCTTGGTCGCAGTGAACATGCTTGAAACATGATCCCAAAAGTAAAAGACGAGACTGAAGACAAGAAGAGAAGCGGCAGCAAAGGATCGGAAGGGAAGGTTCATGAGAAAAACCGTAATTTATTTCCCTTTTATTTTACATCAAAAACGAGCTCCTTACTCGGCACAGTACTGGATAGTCTCGTCGTGGATCGTGCCATTCGAGACGATTGCTCCTTTGAAAGGCCGAGAATAGTCTAGTCGTTTCCCCTCGAGCGAGGTTATCCTTCCGCCCGCACCTTCGATGATTACGTGTACTGCGGCCATATCGTGCGCATTCACCCCGTGCTCTGCATACCCGATGAATCGACCTCTGGCTACTAGGCACGATTTGTACACGGCGCCGCTAAAAGTAGCGAGCCGGACCCCGTCCGCAGCCATTCTTTGGAAGTACTTGGTTTTTGGCAAGGACTTTATACTGCTCGAGGCAGCGAATATGCCCGATTTAAAATCAAGATGGGACACTACTATCAGTTTGCCATTGCAGGTGCTTTTTTCACCCACCGACCCCGTGTACATCCTGTCGAGGAATGGATCATAGGCAATACCGATGACTGGATTTCCATCGATAATGAGCGCCAGGGAGAACATCGCTGTCGGAACACCCCAGACATAGGCAGCTGTCCCATCGATCGGATCACAGAACCATTTCCGGCCGAATCCGTACTCACTCGTACTCTCCTCTTCCCCGATGACACCATCTTCCGGAAAGGCGCTCGCTAAACGCTCAATGACGAGTGTGTTGATGAGCTTATCAGCAATAGTGACCTGTGAACCATCGCTCTTAATCTCGATTGCCTGGTCGCCGTCAAAATATCGGAGCATTATTTCACCCGCTTCTCTCGCGATACTTTTAGCAATTTCTAGTTCCTTTCCGTAGTCCATAAGATAACAAAGCGTGCCCGGTACTTTTAGCTCAGATTTATTCCAAGGTTCTTGAGATCTTCTACCAACTTTTCATTTCCCTGGTACAGCACCGGTGTGTAGCCGATTTCATCCGCCTTCTCTAGGCTTTTTGGTGCATCATCGATAAAGATGATTTCCTCCGGTCGAAGACTAAGTTTTTGGAAGAGAACATTAAACGCTTCTTTGCTCGGCTTTTGAAAACCAATTTCTCCGGAAATCACGGCCTCATCAACGAGATTAATGATTTTTTTATCAATCAGCCGCTGTCTCAAGCTGGCGGTGTTATTGCTGAAAATAGCGACTTTGTAATTCTGCTGACGAAGAATCGAGAAAAAATCAACAAGCTCCCTGTTTATCCTTCGACTCGCTATATGGTCAAGAATAATCTGCCGTGATTGCTGAATTATGTCCTCTGAATCCGTAAGATGGCTCACGACTACGACCACGGTTTCCTCCCAAGGCAGACCATCGACATTGCTTAGATGATTATGTTTGAAGTACTCCTGGTGAAAGTCGTCAATCGATAAACCGACAAGAGCGGCTACTTTTTGAAGCGGGTTGCCATCAGGCGCGATTTCTATAACCCCGCCAAAATCGAACACAATCGCTTTATACGTATTGTTCATACAATATTCCGAATTCTGTCATCTGGGTTTCTGCTACTATTCTAGAATGGCAGAAAAAACCATTTTCTGCCATGAGCGATGGCCAGTCTATTTCAAGCCAAAGTAGAGGCAAGTGATCACCGTCAGCTGAAGAAGGACTACCGATAGAAGCTTTTTGGAATTTTCGAAACCAAGGGCGGCATACACTGCCAGAGATGGAAGATATAGGATGACCGCTAACCAAGTGATGATGAGTAGATTAGGGCCTTCCGGATCGTCGAGCAAGAAAAAGAACAACTTTGAACATACCAGTGATGTCGCGCCCAGTATCAGCAGATAAAGCTTTTGAGGATCTAAGTCCATAACTCGAAGTAGCAAACTCACCCCCTACCGCCTATTATCCGTCCAAAGCAGCGAAATCACCATCAACCATGTCATTTTGACAGACGGGGCGACTCGGCAGAGAATACTGGTACGGTCCACAACGACAAGGAGACAGACATGCAGAGACTGCAAAAATTCGTACTGCTGGCGCTCTGCGCCGGGCTCCCGTACGCCGCTTCGGCGCGCAATTTCCTGCCTACCGCGAAGGAATGTCATGAGGCGAGCGAATTCATCGAGCACGCTGCCATGTCGAGGGACAACGGCTATTCGAAAGAGAAGCTGGTCGGTCAGTTCGACGAAGATATCATGGTTCTTTCGGGCATGGATCCGGAAAAACGTTGGTTCGTCCGAAGCCCGGGGGCGACGCAGTTCCTCCGTCAGGCGCTCACCGATGTTTTTTCCATCAAGCGAAAGCCGAAGGATCACGGTAGTACCTTCCTCAGATCGTGCATGATGCATGTGATCATTACCTCACCCGAGGATCTCTAGGGAGAAACATCCCATTTCCGCGTCGCACGCACCTGCGACGCTTTTTCATTGCTGGGGAGGAAGGGATCGAACCTTCGCATGGTGGGACCAGAACCCACTGCCTTACCGCTTGGCTACTCCCCAAAAAATACTCCCCTATCCTAGCTGAAAAATGCTTCCGAATCAAGTCTTGGAGACTCGCCACCGCATCCAAGAACCGCCGATAAATCGTCCGGCGGAATATACGTCTTCTCTAAGCCTTGAGGTAGCGATGGATAGCAATGAAGCTCGATATGACCCCAAGCAAGATGCCGAGCAGGATGGTCAGGACGGAGATCATCGGAAGATAATCCATGAAAACTCGAAAGAGATTCCCTTGTGGAAAAGCACCTTCAGTGAAACCTGAAAGGCCATATGAGCCAAGTGCTACCAGCGCGATCGCAGTCACTCCGGCAAAGAGTCCATAGAGAATCCCTTCGAAGATGTACGGCATCCGGACATAGAGGTTCGAAGCACCCACGAGACGCATGATCTCGAACTCCTGGCGATGCGAGTAGATAGTGATGCGGATCGTATTGAAGGTAATCAGAATGGCGATTAAACCGAAAGCTGCGCCGAGGAAAAGGCCGAATTTCCGCGCTGCCTCACTGATCGAGTTGAGTCGTTCGAAAATCTTTCGGTTCTTCTCGAAGTTAATCCGACTAATATAGGTCTGATACTCTGAGGCTTTGAGGACGGTCGCGATCTTCTCATAATCGGACTGTTTTTTTGCACGGATCACGAGGGAAGCAAGGAGCGGATTCTCTCCAATCTCGTCGATGGCCTGGCGGATAATCGGGTCATCTCCGTTACTCTTGAGGAAATCGTCGAGTGCCTGCTCGCGTGATACGTACTCAACTGATTCGATCTCGCGGAAACGCTTGAGATCTTCCTTCATCACAAGAATACGGTTCTCATCGATATCTGGATTGAAAGAAATAGTGACGCTAATCCGATCCTCGAGATTGCTCACGATGAGCCGTGTCCCGATCGTAATAAGGCCAGCGAAGCTAATAATGAAAAGCGAGAGTGAGAGGATGGTGATCGTCGCGAAGGAGAGCCAACCGTTACGCCGGAAGTTGACCATCCCTTCCCGGAAGGTGCGCCAGAGTTTGAGCGTCCGTTGCATAGCGTTAGGATTTGATGATGTATTTACCCCGCGCCTCATCATGAGCGAGCCGGCCGTCGACGAGCGTGATGACGCGCTTGTTCAACTGGTCTACCACTTCGTTCTTATGCGTCGCGACGATTACTGTTGTCCCATACGAATTGATCTCTAGAAGGAGGTCAGTGATTTCTTTCGTTGACACCGGGTCGAGATTGCCGGTCGGTTCGTCGGCACAGATGATTTGTGGATGATGGATGAGAGCGCGGGCGATTGCGACACGCTGCTGCTCACCGCCGGAAAGCTCTCGGGGAAACTTGTGGCCCTTTTTTCCGAGTCCGACGATATCGAGGAGCTCGGTCACTTCTTCGCGAATCTCTTTCGCGGGACGACCGTCGACTTCGAGGGCATAGGCGATGTTTTCAAAAGCCGTTTTCTGCGGCAAAAGCTTGTAGTCCTGGAAAACGGTGCCGATGGCGCGCCGATAGAATGGAAGAACTTTCCGCTTGATATCGCGGATAGGCCGCCCTCGGAAGTACACAATACCCTCCGTCGGAATCTCTTCGGCATAGATAAGCTTCAGCAGCGTCGATTTGCCCGCACCGCTGGCTCCAACGAGCGAGATGAACTCGCCCGGAAAAACGGAAAAGGAAACATCATACAGCGCGTTCGCGCCGCCTGGATACTCCTTGGTTACATTATCAAACACGACAATCGGCTGTGGTTTCGCTTCCGTCATGAGGGTTATTTTTTCTGTCTTTGCTCATATTGTAGCTCACTTTCGATGAACCTGTCCAAGTCGCCGTCGAGTACTCCCTGCGTATCGCTCGTCTCGGTTTCGGTCCGATGATCTTTCACGAGATTGTACGGATGGAGCACGTAAGAGCGGATCTGATTGCCGAATCCGGCAGATTTGAATTCTCCTCGGATTGCTGCCTTTTTCTCCTCTTCTTCGAGGAGTCGACGCTGGAGAAGCTTCGACTTCAGCAGCTTCATCGCTTGTTCGCGGTTTTGGAGCTGCGACCGCTCGCTCTGACAAGCGACAACGATACCAGTCGGCAGATGGGTCAGTCGGACCGCTGATTCCGTCTTGTTCACGTGCTGGCCACCGGCACCGGAAGCACGGAGCGTATCGACCCGGAGGTCTTCCGTCTTAACCTCAATCGACCGATCCGTATCCGGCAACACCGGCATCGCTTCAGCCGAAGCGAAAGATGTCTGGCGCAGATTGTTCGCATTGAAGGGTGAGAGCCGGACTAATCGATGCACCCCCATTTCGCCCCGGAGATACCCATAAGCGTAGCGACCCTTCACCTCGATGGTCACACTCTTCAGTCCAGCCTCATTACCGCGTGTTTCGTCGAGTACTGTTGTTTGATAACTGTGTCGTTCGGCATAGCGCAGATACATTCGGAGAAGCATCTCGGTCCAGTCTTGAGCCTCTGTGCCGCCCGCCCCGCTCCGCAGCGTTAAAATAGCGTCAGCACTATCGTACTCGCCCCCGAGGAGAAGCTGGAATTCCCAGCCATGGATCGCACTTTCGATTGCAGCAAGTTCACGGTCGAGAGAGGCGATGTCTGTCGCATCGAGATCTGCCAGAAGGACGAGTTCTTTCGAATCGATGATTGAACGTTCAAGCGCCTCAAAATCGGCAATCTCTTTTTTCAAGCTATCGAGCGCTTGCATCGCGACTGCCGCCGTTTCCGGAGCGTCCCAAAAGCCAGGTCTTTCGCTCTCTCCTGTCAGGCGGGCGATGTCTCGTCGCTTTCCTTCCCAGTCAAAGATAGTCCCGCAAGCGGGCGTACGCGGTTTCGATCTGATTCAGACGACGTTTCAGCTCTTCCATAGGAAGTTTTTACTTATTCCCCTATCCTAACACATCACTCCCCTTGATTCTTCCTTTAGATTTGCTAGGATAGAGGGCGTTATCCTTCGGGGAGAAAAGCCGATGTAGCTCAGTTGGTAGAGCGACGCACTCGTAACGCGTAGGTCACCAGTTCAATCCTGGTCATCGGCTCATAGAGGTATCACGTGGAAAAATGAGAAAGAGGCTCTTCAGGGCCTCTTTTTCTCTGTCTCAACGCTGTTCAGTCACTCGGCCAATGCCGCCTCAATGAGCGTCTTCAAATCAGCGTACGGCAAAGCGCCAGAAACGAATTCACGGTTGATGAAAGTCGCCGGAGCCGATTCGAGGTTGAAGCGGGCAGCGAGGTCGGTATCAGCAACTACCTTCTCTGCGTGTCTGTGTCCATCAAAGCAATCAGCAAAGACACGCGCATCCAGGCCCTTCACTCGCCAGGCGTATTCCTTCAGCCGTCGTTCGCCACCGGCTTTCCCCCACTCTGCCTGGCGGCTGAAGAGCAAATCCGCATACGGAAGAAATTGTCCTTGGTCAGCAGCGCACTGGGCGGCTTCCGCTGCGAGCGGTGCCTCCGGATGGATTGAGAGCGGGAGATGCTTCCAGACGAGACGAACTCGGTCCGGATACTCAGCGAGAACCTGCTTGTAGGCTGCATGGTAGTCGCGACAATATTCGCACTGGAAATCAGAAAAGACAACGAGGGTAACGGCCGCATCCTTCGAGCCGAGGACAATATCGGCATCACCCGTTTCCGGCGCGGCCAGATAGCGACCGACCGGGAGGCCGATCTTGTTCATGTCAAAAATGGACCGTCCGGTCGCCTCATCCGTCCGGAAGAGCGGCTCAGCCTGGACATAGAACTCGGTCTCCTTGACCGACTGATCGAAGATGAACGCCGGCAATGTGACGAGATCGAAAGCTTCAGCGAGTGATTTCCCTTTTTCGCTCGCGATATCAATCCGCTCCGCCTCCAGGGTCGGAACAATGCGACGCAACCAAAGCAGCGCATCGCTCGGATCGCATTCAATGCATTGTTCATCAGAAACAATCTGCAAAGCCACCTTTGGCTCGGTATAGGCGACCCATGTCTTGCCGCCGGTCACGAGCACATCATGCGATTTGATCGCCTGGCCCGAAAAACCACTGCCCGTTATGAGCTGGCCGAGATCGACAAAGAGGCTGCCGATGAAAAGACCGCAGAGGATAATCACCACCGACCAGAGGGTCTGAGTGTCTTTCTGAAGATTCGCGAACAGGGTTTTCCAATCCATAAGGCTTCGTATCATCAATTTAGAGAGCGGCTTCGTCCACGGAAACATCAATATCATCAGTACAGACCGGATAGGTCGGTTTCGGGTCCATCGTGAGTGGCGCACCATTGGCCAAAGCTCTCTCACGGAGCTCGTTCAAGTCGTAGAGCTGTTCAGCCGGAGTAAGTCGGTAGTCCTCATGACCAATCGTGAAACGCTCGTCGGCCGAAGATTTGAGCATGACACCAAGAATGACACTCAGACCGAAAAAGAGGGTCGTAAAAGCCCAGCGCAAAACCAAGCGGCGGTCGAAGGAAAGAATCGGCAGGAGTAACTTTTTGGCTTCCGGCTCTAAAGAAGAGAGAGGAGGCAGTGTAGTCTCTGTCGGTCGCCAAGAGGCGAAACGCTCTCGGAATTCATCGAAGGCATGGCGAACGTTATGCCGGAGGGCGATAGTCGCCAGGCGGATGCGGGTAAGCTGCTGTTTGAGTTCATTTTCCATAAGGACCAAGGTTAGCACGTCTCGTGCCCCGCTGACAAGCTATTCAGACACCGCCTCTGATAGGGTTTCTTTTGGGTGAGAAAAAGGGCGCTCTGGGGCACGAAATGTCTGGAATTCTCCGTTCGTACCACCCTGCCAATTGCTCACCAATCCCTCGCAATTATTAGATCTCGTACACTCCGGATCCCAACCAGCATAATCGGCGGCCATATCACGCCAGTAGTCGATTCCGAATTGGAATCGGGCGGTTTCTGAAATGCGCGCTTCAACTTCCAGAGCGTACCGATTTGCTGGGTCAATCCTGATGCGTGGCTCCGTCCAGGCATGATACACCCGGAGCGGCACCGCTTCGAGCCCGATCAGTAGACCATCCTCATTACCGCTCGTGATCTCCAGTTCATTCCGGCCCTCGGTTTCGCCGAACCAACGCGGAACTCGCGGGAAAAGCCGACCGATAAAGCGTCCCTGGTCGCGGGGGTCAACGGTTTCGATCACGGTTTCTGTGCCGTCAGGAGCAATCGCGATGATTGAAAGTTTTCGAATCTCAATTGATGGCCGTGGAGTTTCTGAATCAGCACATGGAACAGCTGTCGCCGCATTGATCCATCCGACGAGGGCCGAGTAATTCTCGGGAACCGACTGCCAATGGATTGTCTCTGCCTTCCAAATCGCGCCATGCGGTGCCGTCTCTTCCCAGGAAACTGGCTTGCGACAATCGACGCTTTTCGGAACGAAATACTCCGCGTTGGTGACAACGACGGTGACGAGGGCGATAACGATAAGTCCGACGCGGAGAGCAATGACCATAGGAGGTGTTTCTAATTGACAAATATGACATATTATAGTAAATTGGTCAAGACAATTTCTGTCACTCTCTTTAACAACATCAGCCGGAGCTTCACCATGACAACCGAACTCAGAATGTACGGAAACCCCATCGAGGTTTTCTACGCAGAGATTTCGCTCGCGCGACATCGCGCCGGATCGACCATGCTCGAGCGGAGGGATATTCCTTGGTCGGCGCTTGAGAGACAGCGGCTCGCCACTCCGTTTCCCCTTGTCACACCGGACCGGGGCGATGAGGTGCGAGCTGTGGCCGCCAACGAGCTCATCGGACTTTTGAATGCGACGGAAGACGTGCTCGTTTTCAAGGTTGCGATGAACGCGCTTCTCAAGCTGATGCAGGGCAGCTCCTATCAGCCCATGTATCCTGGCCAGCCCTACACGCCGGAGAATCTCGCCATCCTTTTGGCGCAAGAACAAGACGCGGCCTAGCCGCCCCCGTTCGCTTTTTCGGAGTGACCACATGGAAATCGCACTTTTCAATCCGACCGTCGTCGTCCCTGGGCTCAACAGGCCCGGTACCTACGACGACAGACTACTGACGCAGCTCAGTGAATGGCTCGAGAAACACTCGTTTCCCGATGCCGACCAGCGTCTCCATATCCATGAGCGCGGCATGCTCTGCTACCGCATCTTCTTTCTCGAAAGAGGGGTGATCGAAGCGATGTTCACGCTCTCGCTTTACTACGATCCCTTCGCGAGAGCGCGCGACCCGCACAAGGCGCTCTGGCGGTCAGGGCACGTGGTCGAAGTGATCGGAGGCGAGAGAACCGGCTGTCTGCCGTTCATGTTCGAAACGATTGCCGCCATCGGCTATCACCTCGAGCTCGGATGCATCACCGTGCCCGCAGCTCTCCCCGTACAGCATCGCCTGCTGACCGCTGCTGGTTACCTGCCGTATGCGACCGGTATCCAGCACCCTGACGGATCAATCACGACCCTCTTTCGGATGGACTTGCGGACGGTAAGCCCAAGTGTCATGACGCTCCGCGAGACATTGCATCTCGTCTGATATTCGCCCACCCCTGGAGAGCGCCCGCGCGCCCTTCAGGGATTTTTTTATCCGGATCACGCTTGACGCTCAGGTAGCAGCATGGGATACAGAAGACACTGTCACTTACCAACTCAGGACTTCCCATGTCAGCTACCAGGCAAATCATTTATATCCGCGCGATATTTCGTCCGCCGCTCTTTTTTCGGGTCATCGGCGGCGACTTCCACCTTGCCGAACGGTTTTTCTATCCGGACGGAAACGCCCACAACGGCTATTTCATCGCTCGCGGAGACCTTGTTGAGGTGACGATACGCGGCCGGAAGCAGCGAATCGCAATCAATGAATTCGGTGATCTTTGCGATAACCCTGAGGCAGTCATCCAGTACGAAAAGCTTCGCGAAGGAGCGAAAAAGAGACCTCGCCGTTAGGCGCCCGATGCAATGCATTCCGGGCGCTTTCATTTTTTAGAAAGAAAGCTCCGCCGAGTTAAAGAGAACCGAAAAATCCTCACACCACGTCAGTGCGTAGCGGTATTTACCGAGGTCCGTCCCGGCTGGGATTTCATAATTGATATTCCCTTCCGTTCCTTTCAGTGGCCCAAGATCGATAAAATCCTTTGCCTCCAGATCGGCAGCGAGGTAGACACGAACGTCAGGCCCGTTGATCGTTTTGTAGTCCTCATAACGCAGGTAACGAGCGGTACCGTCTTTCACGACCCGGACAAAACCAGAAGCTGGGTGGGCCGGTGTCGCGACGACCGGGATACGGTTCGTCATAACTGACTCAGTCTTTTCTGGAGCAGTGACCACGCCTGATCGCGGTATCATGCCGCCGGACCCTCCACCCGATGGAACCGGCTCATCGACAACTTTGTTCATGAAGCGTGGCGACAAAGCATACCAGCCGACTCCCAAGACGATGATGACAATGACACCGATGATGGTCTTTTTCATATTTTTTTATTCTTCTTCAAAGAGAGCACGTAAGAGCTCAGGTCGACCCTCTCCAGTCTTGGCCGAATGACGGATAACTCTGGCCGGAGCGAATTCTTTCGTGATCGCGGCAATGTTCTTTTCAATATCGAGCCGGCGGCCCTTGTCGCATTTATTGGCGAGCACGATGACGGACCGGCCGTATTCCCTGAGGAGTTTGAACGTCTCCCGATCGGAATCCTTCGCTCCGATTTCAGCATCGACGATGAGGACAGCCTGACGGATATCGATCGTCATGTCGGCGGCAAACCAGGAGATGTAGCCGGCCATTTTTTTCCGGAGCGGTCCCGGGACATGCGCGTAGCCATAGCCTGGCAAGTCAGCCAGGTACCAGGTGTTATTGATGAGGAAATAATTAATCTCGGTCGTACGACCGGCGCGCTTATTGGCATGAGCGAGGTCTTTTTGTCGGGTAAGCGCGTTGATGACACTCGATTTCCCAACATTGGAACGACCGAAAAAAGCGACGGTCGGACGACTCGGCACCGGCAGCCCTTCTGAGCCGATGACACCTTTGACGAAGACTGCTGAACGAATTTCCATAAGTATTTCAGTATCTTATCCTCGCAGAATTCAGCTGTTCGAGCAAGGTTCTACCGAATTGACTGAAAGTGATTTTTACGCTATGTTCCGAATGCTCTTTCCTCATCCAACTCGTTACTTCAAGAGGTGTCATGCTTCAGTTCTTTGCCGGTATCCTCTACGAATTCGCCCGCCTCTTCGCCGCTCTTGCTGGTCTCGGCGCGATGGCGAACGGTTTCATCGGCCTCATCCGAAATAATCAGAGTCTGTTCGAGTGGGGACTTCTCCTCGGTCTCATCGCCATCGTCCTCGCTCTCGTCGCTCGCAGTCTGCGCCGCTTCGAGCTTTGACGAGGATTCCTCAACCGCCCGGGCAAAGAGCCACGCTCTCTCCCGGATTTTTTTTACTCAACCCAGAGGAA
Source organism: Candidatus Moraniibacteriota bacterium (assembly GCA_052034935.1). Classification (GTDB taxonomy): domain Bacteria; phylum Patescibacteriota; class Minisyncoccia; order Moranbacterales; family UBA1568; genus SSEF01. Next base: position 225,442 of record JBPOIB010000001.1, on the reverse strand, counting down.
ACCGGTTGGTCAGCGGACGCATTCAAAGGTACAATGGCTGGTGTTTATGAAGAAACCGACTCTCAAAACTTCGCTCGCACTCGGGCTGGCATTCCTTTTTGCTGTTCTTTTTTTACGGAACGGTTCGGATCCACTCCTCACTGCCGCCATCGAAAAAGGCCTCGGATACTACACGCCGGAAAATATGGCAACCGTTCGTATCGACGACGCTTTCTTGCTCGGACTGGTCAAGCGATCACTACCGACCCTCTCATTATCGCTGTCGATTCCCGAAGCGACTCCCTCGCTTGCCAGGGATCCATTTTGGCGCCTCATCGAGCCCAAAGAACCGGTTCCCGATATCATGTTCTATCGTCGCGCCTATCCGTACCGCATCCTCCCCTTCATCGATAACAATTCATACCTCGTCAATCCGCCGTACGAAGAATACCTGCGCGATCCATACGACGACATTCTCTTCAAGACGCTCTATTGCGACCTCGGTCATTACGACGCTGCCGATTTCGCCATCTTGAAATCAATCCAATCAGAGACGGGCGACTACGCCGATACGCATTACCTCTGGGGACTCCTCATCCTGCGTGAAAACGGCTGTTTCGATGAGCCGGAGATTGCGGCCGAGATCAGATCAGTCGTGCCACATATCATCCGCGCGGCTGAGACGGACGAGGTATTCAGTGACCTCTTCGCCGAACGTATTGTCCTCCTGTACTGGGCAGGGTTTGGTGACCGCGTAAAGAGGGAGTGGATCGAAAAAGTGCACTCGAGCCTGACCGATGAGCCCGGCTGGCGGGACGCGGGACATGACGAATCCAATGCTCACACGACCGGGCTTGCGCTCCTCTCACTCATCTATTTTGAGAACGGGAAGAAAGAGCAGAAATTCTACGCTCGAACAGGATTCGTGGAACCCTTCCCGCTCCATCAGATTTTTTCCGGTGGAAATATCTTTACCCTCAGCCATTGACAGGCCTTTTCAGTTTCTGAGAGGATGCCACCATCGTTCCTTCATCGACCGAGAGGCGCCACCAATGGAAAATATCACTGATTCACCGGCGCTTGGCCGAGCGCTCCACGATCTCTACACCGCCCTCACGCTTGTCTACCATGAGGCCGAAGGGTTACAGCGAAGCAGTGAAAACAGGCCCCTCCTCACCTTTCTCGAGAGGATGGATGACCGACTCACCGGCCGCACTTTTCTCGCCGAGCATGGGACAGCGATGCTTCCGGCAGACCCTGAGGCGCTCGTGGCAGCACTTGCGGCGGCACTTCAGCACTATCGCGCCAGGCTTGAGATCGAACGCGAGCGGCAGCAAAATGCCGAACGCCCGATGCCATGACATCCCATCACTCTTTGCAGAAAGCCCTACCGGCAACACCGGACGGGCTTTTTCATTATGGTAATCCAAGAATTGATTACCTGGTATAAAAAGAAAAGACGCCAGGTACACGAATGTACCGAGCGTCTCGGAAAGCTAGGCGTGGCTAGCAAAAACGGTCCGTCTCAGAACTGGAACCCACGGGGAACGACGACGATGCCGCTCTCGTCAATGGTCAGACCTCGGGCGCGGTCCGCCTCATGGTCGAACCCGATGCTCGTGCCAGCCGGGATGCGCACTTCCTTGTCGACGATGACACGGCGCAGCCGGCAGCCGTGCTTGATGCGGACGCCGGTGAAGAGCACCGATTCTTCGATGACCGAAGCGAAAACCCGAACCTCGCGGCCAAGGACAGATCGGATGAGTGAAGAGTCCTCGATGATGCAGCCGCCGCTCACGACCGAATTCGTCGGCCGGAAGTCGCCGCTCGCCGTCTGGTTGAACTTGGCGGGCGGCAGGTTGTCCTGCGCGGAACGGATCGGCCAGGCCTTGTTGTAGAGATTGAGCTCCGGCTTGATCTCGACCAAGTCGAGATTCGCAGCATGGAGCGCTTCGATCGTCCCGACATCGCGCCAGTAGTGTTCGCTCTGGCCGGGAATCTCATTGTCGAGGAAGTTGTACGCGCAGAGCGAAACGCCCGCCGCGAGCATCCCGGGGATGATGTCCTTGCCGAAGTCATGCGATGTGTCGGGCCGAGACGCATCCTGCGCCAACCATTCCGACAGGTGAGCGAGCTCGGCGAAGTAGTTCCCCATCGAGGCGAGGCTGTACCCCGGCCGACCAGGAATCTCCTTGGGCTTGGCGGGCTTCTCTTCGAAGCCGACGATGCGCCAGTCCGAGTCGATCTCGAGCACACCGAAACGAGTGGCCTCGGCCGTCGGCACCGGCATGGCGCAAACGGTAAAGACCGACTGTCTCGCCTGATGGTAGGCGTACATCTGGCTGAAATCCATCGCCAGGATGTGGTCACCCGACAGGATGGCGATGGTCCCGAAATCACCCTCGTTCTTGATGATGCCCAGGTTCTGATAGACGGCATTGGCCGTCCCCTGATACCACATCTCGCCATGAAGCTGCTGAGCCGGGACCGTACGGACATAGAACCCATGCATCGCATTCGATGGATAGTTGTCCGCGAGGTGTTTGTTCAACTCATGCGACCGGTACTGGGTCGCCACCAGGATGTGGTCCAGCCCGGAGTTCAGGCAGTTCGACATCATGAAATCAATGATTCGGTACTTCGCGGCGGCTTCGACTGCCGGCTTCGTGCAGGGATCAGTCAGCGGAGCGAGGCGCGAACCGACGCCTCCGGCCAGAATGACGGTGATGACGTTTCTCATGGATCTCTCCTCAGAGTTTGGAAAGGTTGGTAACGGTTGGTTGGGAAATTACAGCGGACTAATTATACAAGTTTTTTCATTTTTGTCAATAAAAATAAGGCTGATAACGGACAAAAAAAGCCCGGCCGCAACCGCCGGACTTGCCCAAGTGCTCAAAAAAAATTATTGTGCCGGAAAGTCCTGGTATTCTGGGAGTCCGCTTTCCCGCAAGCATTTTGTCTGGAACTCGGCCTGAAGCGGATCGCATTTCGCCGTGCAGGTCGTCCAGAAAGCATTCCGCTTTTCGGCTGATTCAGCGGCGAGCGCTGACCATTCCGTACTGCAACGCGTTTGGCAGGCAGTATATTCCGGCGCTGTGCCGTTACAGATTTTGATCGTCTCGGCGCGCGAATCGAGGACGGGCTTTGCCTGTACGGCCGAACGCGCCTGATAAGCATAATTACCGACATCAAAGAGGATGAAAAGGGTGAAGCCGTAAAAGACGTATTTTTCCCAGGTTCGATCCTTCACCGCCCGGCCGATGAAGAAAGCGAAGGCCGCGAGAGTGAGAAGAATCAGGCTGCCGATGAGGATGGTACCGAACGGATTGGTATCAGGAACGATCTGCAGCCAGGCACCCGACCCACCGGATTCGATCGCGACAAACGGCTTCAAGATGAGGTAGTAGACATTGAAGAGAAAGAAAATCGGGACACCCAGTACGACTGACGTGCTCGGGAGGCCCGCCCCGCTATTGTTCACCCAGATATTGTTCGGTTCGAGCCAGATTGAACTTATCGCGGCAAAAAAGAACGGGAGCGCCACCCACAGGACCAGGACCACTTGCGATCGAACGATTGATTTCATCATGATACCTCCAGTGTACACCGTCTTCAGGGGAATCGAATAGACGCGGTAGCATGCGTATAAAAAGAAAAACGCCGGGCGAAGCAGTGGCTTCACTCGGCATCAGGTACGGCGACGTCGGCGCGGTTTCGGACCGCCGTGTCGCTGCCATTCGGCTTGGAACTGTCGGCACAAGGCGAACGTCTTCTTGTCGGTCGCTGTTTTGGTACCGACATGCTTGTAGTAATGCAAGAACTCAGCGACATAGCCGCTCACCTTCTCTGGCCAGTCCATCTCGAACGTGAGGTAGCTATGGATGAGGCCATGGAGCTTGCGGCGTTTCTTCTGAGGGAAGACGAGGAGCGGACTGGCTGCGCTGCTTGCTCGTTGCATGTTCTCAGGTGTGGGCGGTCGATGTCCCCGGAAAAGCTCAAGGTCGAATGGTCGCTCGAGCACGGTCTGGGTAATCGCTACCGGCCCCATACTCTGGAGCTGGAGGCGGGACTTCTTGTGGTTCACTGAGAAACTGCTCTCTTCGATGATTGCTCGGAGCCGGCGCCTCGTCTCTTGTCCGATGAAGAACGTCGCCGAGAATACCAGATCATCGACATACCGCGTGTATGTGATCTCTCGCTTCTCGCACAGTTTCCGCAGCGGCATGTCGAGAAAGACCTCGCAATACAGGTTCATGAGGTACGGCGACAGCGGTCCGCCGATCGCGAGTCCCCGGCCGAACTGGCCAGCGAAGTGGGCGCGAAGGAAACTCAATACCGGCCGGTACGCCCAGTCTTCGGCGAGGACTTCGGTTCGCTCGTCTAAAGCGAACCAGCTGAGCGAAACCTCGTCGACATAGTCCTCATACCGCATGAGGAAGGTGATGAAAAGTGCCAGCCGCGGAAGCGACACATTGGCGTAGGCATTGACGAGGTCGGTGATATAGAAGCACTTCCCTTTCCGATGCGCCAAGGCGTTCTTTTGCGGATTGGAGCCACTGACACAGCCGGTGGCCGAGGGAAGTTTGCGCACCCCATAGCCGGCGCTATCCGTGGCCATGACCAAATCATGGAGGAATGTGTCTAGTCGCCGATGGAGCGAACGCATCGATCGATTCGGCACGCCGATAAGGCGCTTCTTGCCGCGTACTTCGCGTTCTTCGAAGCGGATCATCGGATGACCGCCAAAGCCCTGCCCGACAAGCTCCGGGCGCAAGATCATTTCTCTCATGTCTTACTCCTGGAGTTGATGAACAATATTTGTGAAGGAGCTCTTTCCCGTACGGTTGGCCAAGGGGGCCGCAATCTATCAGGCACAACAACTATCGCCGTACGGAACCCGGTGCGAGCTGCCTGGATTCGCCATGGACAGCCCTCTCGATGCTCCACGAACGACCGCCGAGGAGGAGAACATCCCCACGCCGATCGAACGGGAACCACGCACAAGGGACCACTAACGGAAGGCATATTCCAGCCTCCCTCCCCGCCACATCGATGACGAGGGGTTCACACACGCACACTTACAGGTACTACGGTTTCAAAAACACTTCTTCACAAAAACGGATCGGATACGATTGCGTACAGCTGCCCCCTTGGCGGCCTTGATCCGGCCATAGACTAGCAACAATGCTCGTGTTTGTAAAATCCATCAAGACAACGTTCCGGTTGACGGATAGCCACCCTTTTGCCATCATATCCCCATGTTCATTTCGGCCGATGGAGGCAACTGATGGCTAATACCAACCGCGGCAAAAGCCACGGCCACGCACCGGGCTACACCTGCTACAAGGCTGGCAATCCGAAGAAGGATGCCGGCAAGAAGGCTGGCAAGCGCAAGAAGATCGCTCAAGGCAAGAAGCTGGCCCAGGAGCGCGTAGCACTCCCCGGCCGCTAAAGCGGGAACCGCGCTGCACCAAACACCGACGGCAGAGTCGCAATCGACCTGCCGTTTTTCATTTTTCCGAACTGAATACCCTCCTTGACAAACACGAATTCTCGTGATACCAATAAATCACTGTTATGAAAAACCATACGTGCCATCTGAACAAGTGGAACATGACCGCCCAGCGCGACGGCTCTGTCTTCGCGTCTCCGATTCTCGGAGCCACCTCTTCTGTTCAGCAGCGCGTATCGGAATTTTTTCACCCCTCCGCCTAAACGATACGTCCAATCCCCTCCTCGGATACGCTCGGCTGAACAGAAGCCGAGCGCTTTTTTTAGCACGTTCCTTCACAACTCAATCAACTCGAAAGGGCTGCCATGCCAAACGGACGCGTTTCCGATAATCTCTGGAAGATCGCTGTCATCCGGTCAATCCGGAGCTTCATGCTCATCATCCCGGTCATTGTGCTCTTCTTCCAGGAGAACGGGCTGACTCTCTCGCAGGTGTTCCTCCTTCAATCGCTCTTCTCAATCGCGGTGATCGCTTTCGAAGTTCCGACCGGCTATCTCTCGGATCGCTTCGGTCGCCGGACCTCGATCATCATCGGCTGCACACTCGGCGTCATTGGACACGGCGTCTATGCGATCGGGACTGGGTTCTGGGGATTCCTCCTCGCAGAAATTCTCCTCGGGTTCGGCGCGAGTTTCCTATCTGGGACCGAATCCGCCCTCCTCTACGATTCGCTCCGAGAAATGGGTCGGACCGACGAGCACAAGCGCATCGAAGGGCGCAACACGAGCCTCGCCATGGTCTCGGAAAGCATCGCGAGCATTCTCGGCGGGGCGCTAGCTCTCATCAGTCTGCGCTTTCCGCTCTACTGTGAGGCCATCATCATGCTGGCACTCATCCCGCTCGCTCTCTCAATCGTCGAACCGAAACGGCAACAGCTCATCTCGAAGGGAAGCGCCTTCCGTGACATGTTGCGTCTCGCCAAGTACGCGCTTCATGACCATAGCGAAATCAAGTGGCTCTGCCTCTACTCCGCTACTGTGGGCGCATCGACGCTCACTATGGTCTGGTTCACCCAGCCCTACCTCCAGCAGGCCGGGCTACCACTCACTTACTTCGGCATCGTCTGGGCCACGTTCCAGCTCGTCGGAGCATCGTGCTCTTGGCACGCGCACGCGATTGAAGAGCGACTCGGAAAACGCGGGTCGCTCATCGCCCTCATCATGCTTCCTGCTACCGGATATCTCTTCCTCGGGATGGCCGGGTCACTTGCGGCGGCCGCCATCATCGCACTCTTCTACATCACACGCGGTGTCCACGGTCCGATCCTCTCGGACTACATCAACGGCCTGATTGATTCAGAAATCCGGGCGACCGTACTCTCGGTGAAGAATCTCTTGGCACGACTGCTCTTTTCGGCTCTCGGTCCGATCATGGGATGGATCCACGATGCGGTTTCACTCCAAGTGGCACTCCTCACGAGCGGTACGGTCTTTCTCGCTCTCGGGAGTCTCGCACTCGTCGGACTCTCGCGGACGATGAAAAGAAATCCACAGTAAGAGGACACTCTACGCCAATCTCTTAGGCCCGAACACCATGTTGATCGGGTCTTTTCTCGGAAGAGAGGCTGCTTCCCTTCCGTGTCATAAGAATCTTGACCAACGAGCCCGGCGAGAGTAAGAATGGAACTATCGGCTTCAACGGAAGCTATTTTTGTCCCCTCACACACTGGAGTTGTCCATGCACCATCACGTAAGTGTCGAGCACGACGCCGGGTTTGAACCGTGGCGGTTCACTGGCGACGGAAAAGCCCATCTCGTTGATCTTTACTGCGAACTGTCCCCCTATCCAAGGGACAAGGTCACATTCGAGGCCATTCAGGCGCTGGCGAGAGGGAGTGATTGCCTTCTTGCTGTCGACTTGTCTGACAACGGCAAGATGCTCGGGATCGCGAGGCTGGTCGTTACGCCCGGCGTCGAGCGGCACGGAGAAATCCATGACCTCGTCGTGAAAGGCGATTGCCGGCGACGCGGCATCGGACAGATCCTCGTCAAAGCGGCCCTGCAAGAGGCGAAGGGTCGGCATCTCCCCCACGTCGAGCTTCGATCAAAAGCGAAGCGAGTCGAAGCCAATCGGCTGTTCGAGAAACTCGGATTCCGGCTGATCCAGCCGGCTCTCCCGGGTGATGAAGAGAGCGCCAACGTCTACCGCTTCGAACTCGGACAGGTATCGCATTGAGAAGGCCAGCCGCATACGCCGAAAACCGTCGGCAAACACGAACGGCAGAACCCCACAAAGTTCTGCCGTTTTTCATTGACCCGCTCTCTTGATAGAACCGCTTTAACATTGACCGAAAAGAGGTAATGTGTTATTATCTCTGTTACCTATTTCATAGGCTGGTTACTGACTCTCAAAATCACCACAAGGAGACTCCGTGAAGACAGGGCATAATTTGCTCGTTCTCATGCTCATGACAAGTATCCTCGCGCTCATACCCAAGCGAATCCGTTTTCGCCGGAAGCGAGCCAAGGTGGCTGTGCACCCTCCGCGGGCGAAGAAAGGAACGGGGTCCAGGATGGTCTGGACGGCGAGAGACGAAGCCGAGTGGGGCAGCGGCACAAGCGACAACAAGTAGTTCTTTGGCGATGCAATCGCCGCACGAAGCCTAGGCACTCCGCCCGGGCTTTTTCTTTCATTCAGACGGTGATTTTCTCACGAGCCAGACAGAGGCGCCCAAAAAATACCCGTAAGGAAAAAGTCCGTAAGTGAAGACGAACAGCGAGAGCGGTTTCATCATCGGGATGAATGGGATGAGCAGCATCATAGCAACGAGCGTCCCCATATACACGGCATGGTATTGCAAAGACCGGCGGCGAATCAATTGAAGGACGGGCAGCGCTTCGCCCCAGAGAAGCGGAAAAACGAACACACCCGCCCACCAGATGAACATCGCAATCTGGCTTGCGTCAGGATTCCCCCACGGAGAGTTACCAATGATTACCCATTCCATGACGAAAAGTCCCAAGCTGCCGAAGAGAATGATCATCGAGGTCAGAAAATAGCCTGACATCTTGAGCAGTTTTTTGCCGAGCCGCGTGACCGGATACGCGAGCGTGAGCATGACTGCATACAGGATGAGCGTACCGAAGAAGCCGGCGAGCGTCTCTTTGAAGACGACATTCACCAAGAACTCCCCGACAACCATGAAGAGGAGACCAAAAAGAACATAGTGCAGCATACTGAGAGGCAGCTTATTTTTCTGAAAACCCAATCGGTGCCGTGGTTGGCGCGTCGCTCGCCTTGATCAAACCGAATTGCTTTTCGTACTTGGCCAGATTGTCCGCGAGAGCAGCTACCATACGTTTCATATGGCTCGGGCTGATGATGACACGAGCGTTCAGACTCCCAGTCGGCGGATAGACTGAGAGAAAATCGAGGATAAATTCCTCTCCCGTATGCGAGATATGAGCCATATTGGAATAGACTCCTTTCAAAACTTCATCCGTCGCCTTTATCTGGATTTGTTGCTCTGGTTTGGTCATATATTTACGGCTTTAAAAAATCTCTCAGCTTATCGGCTGACTCTTTGACCAGCACGATATTTACTTCTAGCTCCCGACGATACCGCTCACGTACTGGCCGATATAGTACGGCCAGAGGAGAACGGCGAGCAACCCCTTTCCAAATGAGAGACCGAGGAATCCGATGGTGAAGAGCCACCCCGCAAACCAGGAGAACCCCGTGAAACTGTGATTCTCAATTTTTACTTTATCCATAAGCCGGCCGCTTACTGATTAAAAGACGTTCAACACCCCTATTGTACACCTTCTCAACAGCAGCGCCCCAAAGCTCTGCCATTTTCCATTTTCCCTTGACGAAAATCGATTTTTGTAGCAGATTTATCTCATTCGGCCAGGAATCGCCCGGCCGACCAACCCCGTTCTTTCGGAGACATCATGGATCAAATGCCTGCTGACTACGCCCGCCAAGCGCTTCGTTTCACCCTTTTCCTCGGCTACGGTCTCGATGCCAACAGCCTGAGCCTCGACGTCAGCGAAGTCATCGACGTCGACGGACCGAACCTCGCCATCAAGGATTGCCCGGTACAGCCGAACGACCGCCGTACCCGCATCGAGGCCCGTTTCTATCCCGAGGAAAGGAACGGCGCCTTCGGCGGCCGGCTCCACATCCATCTCCTCCGGATCGACGGCAAGGAGATTCAGCTCCCCGCCGGCGGTGTCGTGGCCGAATTCGACGGCGTCGGGCCAACGGGCAAGCCCGAACTCGTTGACGCCCTGGTCATCGCCTAGACGCCCGCAGCAGCACCACCAGCCTCACCATCGGCACACACGAACGGCAAGTCAACCGACCTGCCGTTTTTCATTTTCTCAGGTGACTGGAGACTCTTGACAGTGCCTCTTTTTCTGCTAAGGTACTCCCATGTCCGGATGCATCCCGCAACCGGCAAGCTCTTTGGAGACAACCGTGATCAAAGACATCGTCCAAGGCGATATCACCAGCCCGGACAACCGAGCCGACATCATCATCGGCATGAACAGCGAACTCTCGGACGTGACCGGCATCGGTCTCCCCTTCGTCAAGAAGATTTCGGTCGCCTACCCGATCGTCCTCGGCAGCGTGCTCAGCTTCCAGTTCAACTCGGACCGCCAGGTTCACATGCTCATCTGCCACTCGCTCGGCGAGCATGGCTGGAAGGGTGCTCATCGCTACGTCCGTTTCGGGCTCGATTACCTGTGGCAGACGGAAGGTAGCCGGCGTTACTCCAGCGTCCGGATCGGCACCGGCCGCATAGGCAAGCGCGACCGGGCGGATCACGCAGAGATCCTTTCAGCGATGGCCGAGAGCTTCCTCCCGGTCACGCTCTACCTGTACCAACCGCCGGCGCAGGAAGTGATCGAGGCGGTCCGGGCGAATGAACCGCTCCGCGCCTTCCGTGCCTGGCATCCCATCCATGGTGAAGAACGTCTCGCTGCCTGAAGCACTCGCCGGCAACCGCTGGCACAACAAGACGGCAGGACCTCGAAAGTTCTGCCGTTTTTCATTTTTGACGGCAAGAGAGGGATACGGTAGTTTCAAAGTATTCTTTGCCAACCAGGAGATTCCTCGTGGTCACTCGAAACGAAGCTATCCGCCGCCTCGAAGCCGCGATTTACCGCTCCGCCATCGAAGAAGCCGCTGAGGGCTTCGCCATCGCCCTCTTGACGGAAGCAGCGCTTCCGCCGCTCCGGCTCACGGCACTCGAATTTGAAAATGGCGACTGGCTAATCGCCAGCGAATACGAATCGGTCATCCTTCGCATCATGGCCGAGATCGTCTTGCACCACCAGTACGAACTCTCGGCTGCCCAACTCCGCGAAGCACTCATCCGCGGCGCCGAACGCGCCGATCGGTTTATCGTCGAAGGTACTCCGAGCCGATCGAAGGCCATCACCCTCCCCAACCTGGTGCCGCGCAATGGGCGCCATTTCCACTGGCTGCACTTCGAATGGAAGGCTGCCGAGTGAACCACTCATCCGTGTTTGCCACGCTAGCATCCAAGACGGCAGTGTCATCCGACCTGCCGTTTTTCATTTGTCTTAAAATACTACCTGGCACTTGATTTTATCATTAAAAAGTGCTATGATATTATGTTGGTGAATCTTCACTAACCAGGGTCGGCTGCAGCCGAATCACGTCCTTTTGGAGCAACACATGAAGTTAGATACATCCGGCCTCGTCGGTCGCCACGATAGCGTGACCGAAGCGGCCATACCCATCGTCAACGCCGTCACCAAAGCGGGCGGCACTTGCTCCCCCGGCTACATCACCGCGAGCGGCAAGCCGATTCGCTACGCCGGCAAGCGGGTGAAGGCGGCGAACGATGGCAGCAGCATTCTCCTGACCGTCTTGACCAAGCTCGGCAAGCAGGAGATCCGAGTCTACGGACTCAATCTTGATACAGTCCTGAAGACCCTCGGCGGTCTGAAGGGTTACGAAGTCAGCAAGTAAGGAGACCGTCATGGAAAGCGACCACTGGTCGGCACGCTGGCGCGGCCGCCGCCCGCCAGACTGGCCCAAGGCCAACCCACCCCAAATAGTTCAATTGGTTAACTCCATTGAACTATTTTTTTATTTTGTTTCGGTGTGGATCCAGTCGGCGTAGGATTTGTTGGATTCGACTTCGAATTTCATGATGCACGGAGTGTCGTAGGGATGGATGACCTCGACCGCCTTCTTTACTTTCGTCCAGTTTGATTTCTTGGTCTTCACGATCGAGACGATTTCCTTGGCATTTGTGATTTCCCCTTTCCACCAATACGCGCTCTCGATAGGGAAATAATTCGCGCAAGCGATGAGCTTATCGCGGAGCAATGCCTCCACGACCTTCTTCGCCGCCCTCATATCCGCATGAGTGATGTAGATGATGATGAATTTCATATGCTTACTTATAAATTGTAGTGCGCTACAATCCATCGCCGACTATTTTCATCGAACCTTAAAGTAACACTCGTGAATTCCCCGTGTATGTTCTCTAACTCTTTCTTTGAAATTATCCTAAACTCAGACGCGATTCTATCATTATCTGCAAGTATTCTAGAAGATGCCTCGTCGTAGTTATCCATCATGAACTCACTAAACTCAAAATAGAATTCAATACCGTCGTTTATAAAGGATATATAAGCTACTCCAATGCCCGGAGTATTTTCCGGTGGATTTTTTAAAGAGTCCTTAATTAACTCTTTGAGTTTTTTATAAAGATCTTCACCCACAGCGGAGAAAAATCCTTGAGCAGTCATTCCAACAGCTGCAATTATTAATCCAGTTGCAAACCAAATTACACCACCCTTTGCGTGTGTATCACATTCTACATACTCAAAATTCAATCCTGATTTCCGAAATATATCTTCAAGTTCAGTCCGATATTCCTTTTTTATTAACCCATCATCAGCGAGGATACGAATTTGATACATATATTTTTCTGAGTAGTGGTGATTGTATGCGTTTACAGCTATACTTTTATTTTTGAAAAGATCCGACTGACTGCGCTTGGATTTTCTTTATCATCCCCTCGTTGATTTCAAGTGCGATGTTATTCAAATCACCAATTCTATTTCCAATTTGAACTAACTGTTCTTGATTACGATTCTCTGAAGATAGGTAATATTGGGTCTCTAAGTCTTTTCCTACTTGTTTAAAGAAGAAATGAATGTAGTCGAAACGGGCAGACACTTCAGTACCAAAGTATAAATTTACGAGAGCCTTATTTTTATTGTATGAGTCATTCCATTCGTAAAGAACATCCCTATACTCCCGCATCAGATTATTAATCATTACATCGTCTGTTCCATCTACCAGCCAACGGTCAAGCTTATCCATTCTATAGATGCGCTTGTCGGTTACTGTACTAATTTGTTCAAAAACATCAGAGGCTACATTAAGCTCTTTCTCTAGCTTTGCAGAATTATTTTGATATCTCCACGATGCAGACTGTAGTCCGAACGTTATGATCGCGCCAATAATACCAGTAAGAATAAACCCGTAGGTAAGTAAAAATACCTCTTTTCTATAAGGAATTTTTTCTAAGAAGGATATATTCATACTACACTCGGTAACAAAGCGGGCCCGAAAGGGCCCGCCTGTTTACTTACTTTCATTCGATTCAACCGGCTTTTCCGCAACCTTAGGAGCTTCTGCAGTAGCAATCTTTACCGGTTCGGGGAGCTTTTCTACTTTTGGCTCATCGACGGGCTCAGAGTCTTTCGTCTGAACTCCTGAGAAATTCAGGAACGCCATGCCGAAGAGGACGAGGGTGAACACAAACGGGATGTGGACATTGCCGAGCGACATGAGGAAGCTGAGCGCGAGTGGGCCGGCGAGGAGGTAGAGCGCCGAGCGGTAGGCCTGACCGTAGCGGAGTGTCTGCCCCCGGACATTGGCCGCGACCCAGACGACGAGCGCGCCGAAGAGGCTATAGAGGAGGTAGCCGATCCAGAGGGCAACGTAGAGCACTGCCGGGACGACAAACAGGAGCGCGAAGAAACCGATCTGGAGCGCTTTGAACCCCTTCTCAATCCCCTCCCGGAACATCGGTGCGGTCAGGGTGAAACTCCGGTCGAATTTCGCTTCCTTCAGGTTGAAGATACGCGTCTCGCCGCGTTCCGGATTGCGGAAACCAATTTCGTGCTGACCGATCTGGACGACGGTCTTCGCGTCTTCGAGCGTCGCCGGCGTCACCGGCCGGCTCGTATCGATCACGACGAGATTGTCGATCGGAAAGGCCGGCTCGGGATGGGCCGCGAGCTTCCAGGCCGACGGGACGGCGATGACGCTCGGACCGGCCTGATTGGTCGAGACCGCACCTTGGCTCACGGTGACCTGCAGATTCTCGGGATACAGGCTGGCGACGATCCCCTTTTGCGTCTGCCACTCGCCCGAACGCATCGACTGGAGGGCAGCCGCCGCTCCCGGCAGCATCGTGAAGAGCGTGAGGATGACGTAGGCGAGGATGACGAACGAGTAGAAGCTGAGCGCCTGATTCGTCGTGAAGCGCTGGTCCCGGAAGAACTCCGGCCGGTAGAAGATGGTTTTGATACGTTCGAGCATAAGCGTGTGGATACTGGATAAGAAGAGAAGCAGGGCCGAAACCCTGCTCCTATTCTACTCCTTACTTCTTGTCACCTTCGACAGGCTCAGTACCTGCGGCTTTCGGCGCTTCTTCTACCTCTGCATCCTTGGGAGCTTCAGCAGTTGAGCCCGTTTGAGCTTCGGTACCAGACTGGGCACCTGCGGCTGGCTGAGCGGCAGCCTGCGCTTCTTGGGCGGCCTTGTAGAGCTTCTCGCCGATCTTCTGCGCAGCCTGCGAGAGCGCTTCGGTTTTCTGCTTGATCTGTTCGAGGTCGTCGCCATTCTTCACATTGGCCAATTGGGCGATGGCTTCCTCGACCGGCTTCTTCTCTTCGGCCGTGAGCTTGTCGCCCGCGTCCTTCATCGCTTTCTCGGTCGTGTAGGAAAGCGTGTCGGCCATATTGCGCGCTTCGATGAGCTCTTTCTTGCGCTTGTCTTCCTCGGCGTGGAGCTCGGCATCTTTCTTCATGCGCTCGATCTCGTCCTTGGAAAGTCCGGTGGACGATTCGATGCGGATACTCTGGGTCTTGCCGGACGCCTTGTCCTTGGCCGTCACCGAGAGGATACCCGACGCATCGATGTCGAAATTGACTTCGATTTGCGGGATGCCGCGCGGCGCTGGTGGGATACCATCGAGGACGAAGCGGCCGAGCGACTTGTTGTCAGCAGCCATCTCACGCTCGCCCTGGAGCACATGGATTTCGACTTGTGGCTGATTGTCAGCGGCGGTCGAGAAGGTCTGACTCTTTGAGACTGGGACAGTCGTGTTGCGGTCGATGAGCGGGGTGCGGACACCACCGAGCGTTTCGATCCCGAAGGTGAGCGGCGTCACATCGAGAAGCAGAACGTCTTTCACGCTCCCCTCGAGCACACCACCCTGGATGGCCGCGCCGATCGCGACGACCTCATCCGGGTTCACGCTGATATTTGGTTTCTTGCCGAAGAATTTCTCGACGGTCGCGAGGACGAGCGGCATGCGCGTCATTCCTCCGACCAAGACGACTTCATTGATGTCAGAGACGGAGAGCTTCGCATCGGCGAGCGCCTTCTTCACCGGCTCGAGCGTTCCTGTGACGAGGTCACCGACGAGCTCTTCCAATTTGGCGCGGGTGAGCTTCATGACGAGGTGCTTCGGACCGTCCGCTCCGCTCGTGATGAACGGCTGATTGATTTCGGATTCCTGAGCAGTCGAGAGCTCGATCTTCGCCTTCTCTGCCGCTTCCTTGATGCGCTGGAGCGCGAGCGGATCCTTGGAGAGGTCGAGGCCTTCCTGCTTCTTGAACTCGTCGAGGATCCAGTGGATGACGCGCTGGTCGAAGTCGTCGCCGCCGAGATGCGTATCGCCATTGGTCGACTTCACTTCGACCGTGTCTTCGGAGACTTCCAGGATGGAGATGTCGAACGTACCGCCGCCGAGGTCATAGACCGCGATCTTTTCGTCTTTCTTCTTGTTGAAACCATAGGCGAGGGCCGCCGCGGTCGGCTCATTGATGATGCGGCGGACATTGAGGCCCGCGATCGCACCGGCTTCCATCGTCGCCTTGCGCTGGGCATCGTCGAAGTAGGCTGGGACGGTGATGACCGCATCGGTGATCTTCTCGCCGAGCTTCTCTTCGGCATCGGCTTTCAGTTTCTGGAGCACCATGGCAGAAATTTCCTGCGGGGTGTATTCCTTGCCGCCCATGATGACTTTCGTCCCCTCGCCGCTCTTCACGACTTTGTAGGGCAGCGTCTTCATATCACGCTGCACCTCGTCGTCCTCGAACCGGCGCCCGATGAGGCGCTTCACGGAAAAGAGCGTGTTCTCCGGGTTGGTGACGGACTGACGTTTGGCGAGGAGGCCGACGAGGCGCTCATTGGTCTTCGACATCGCGACCATCGAGGGCGTGGTGCGATTGCCTTCCTTGTTTTCGATGACGCTAGGGCTGCCGCCTTCGACGATAGACATCGCCGAGTTGGTCGTCCCGAGGTCAATACCGAGTATCTTTGACATACGATTATTCAACTTACATTAATTACGAATGGAACGTTTTGTCTCGAGCGAACTCCGCTCATGAGCCGCCCCAGACTTCTGAGGCGGCCGAGCGCGGAGCCCGGTTACTTCGCGTCCTTAATCTGGACGGCGATCTTCTTCGGCTTCACGGATTCCTCCTTCGGCATCGTGATGGTGAGAACACCCTTGTCATACTCGGCTTGGGTGTCATTCCCCTTCACGGCCATCGGGAGGACGACGGAGCGGGAGAAGCTGCCGGTGCGGACCTCCTTGCGGTAGTAGTCCTCGCGCTTCACTTCCTCCTTGCTCTCGGTGGACCCGGAGACGGTCAGGACATCATTTTCGATGGTGATGTCGACCTTGGCCGGATCGATACCCGGGAGCGCGAGCTCAGCGACGACATTATCCTTGTCCTGATAGATGTCGAGTGCCGGGAAGAATTCGCCCGAAGCGAAGAGCTCAGGGTCGAAGAAACGACTGAGATCATTCGTCGGGAACGGAATAAGATGGCGTGTCATATGGTTCTCACCTCCTTTCTGGTTTTGGATTCGGATCTGGTACATACACGTTTTTAAGCTTCGGTCACGATCACTTTGGCGGGGCGGACGAGCTTGTCTTTGATGAGATAGCCTTTCTGGACGACTTTCTCGATAACGAGTTTTTTCTCCCCCTCCAGCTCTCCTTCTTTCATTGCTGCGGCCTTGTGATCGAGGGCTTCGTGGCGAGTCGGGTCGAAGGCATCGCCGGGTTTGACGTCGAGCGGCGTTACCCCGTAATTGGCGAGTACATCCTCGAACTGCTTCTCGATATAGGTGATGCCGGTGACCCAGGGGCTGCCCGCCGCATCGGCCGGGACATGACCCGTCGCGGCGTGGAAATTGTCGAGGACTGGGATGAGCTCATTGACGATTTGGGCCGTCAGGTGACCGTAGAGCTCGCGTTCATCGTTCTTCACTCGCTTCTTGTAGTTCTCGAAGTCAGCGAGGATGCGAAGGGTGTCATTGGCACCCTCCTCTGCCCGAAGCGTCGTCAGTGCTGCCGTGACCGCTCGCTTCAGCCACTCGCCGCAATCGGCATCCGCGTCGATTTCTTCGAACGTCTTCCAGGCGGCTTCGGTGTGCTCGTCGGAAAGCGTGACGGTATCGTCTTCGGTCGTCGCGAGAGAGATGAGGCGAACGCGGTTCGGGCTCTCTGGATCGTCCAAGGGAATTGAGACTGTCGTGGCGTACACGATATCGCGAAGCTCGTATTTTAAATCACCAATCTCCTCGCGAAGCTCACGCTCGAAGGAGGATGGCAGCGCTTCGCCCTTCTCGAGCCGCCCGCCCGGCAAGTCCCAGAGACCATACTTCGCGACGTATTCGGACTCCGGCTCAGCATCCTTCAAGAGAAGGAACTTCTTCGTCGTCTTCGAATAGATTACCGCCTTCTGGCTAAGCTGGAACTGCTCGTACTTGACCAGGCTCGATTGTTTTTCTTGGGTCATAGGGTTTTTTATTATGAGGTTCGGGTCATGGCGCTTTTGGCGGCTTCGAAGAGTTTCTGACGTTCTTCTTCGGTGAGCGGCCGGCTATCATCAATGGTTTCTTCCGGCTCACCGGCTTCCTGTTCCGGCTCTGATGCCATCGTTACCATAACGGTGCCTGAGTGACGATCACGATGACGAGGGACGATCCGAGGAGGCGGCGCATCGATTCGATGAGCGACTTGTTCTTGGCGTATTCCATCCGCTTCGGACCGATGATGGCGAGCATGCCGCGATCCCCATTCTCATCGCGGTAGGGTGACACCACCATCGCACAGTTCTCGATACCGCGGACCGGATTCTCTTCGCCGATGAAGATGCGTGTCTCACCATCTTTCAGTCCAGCGACGAGGACATCAATCTTCTCATCGAGCGTATCGAGGGTCTCAACAAGCCGACAGAGATCATCCATTTCGCGGAATTCCGGGCTCTCCATGAGGGACTTCATCCCGAAATCATAGATTTCATCTTTGCCGACCATTCCCGAAACCCCCAGATTGCCCGAGAGGGCCGAGAGAAGACGGGCGGTGGTGCGGACGGTGCGGTTATGCTTCGCTTGGAGCTTCAAAAACTCTTCTTGAAGGTGAAGCTGGTCTTTCTTCGAGAGCGGCTTGTCGCCCATCATCTCCTCGACATAGAAACGGTAGCCGGCATCAGTTGGGATGCGCCCCGCGGAAGTATGGGGCTGATAGAGATAGCCCATTTCCTCGAGGGCGAGCATGTCGTTCCTGAGTGTCGCCGAGCTCACCGGAAAATGATGCCGTTCGAGCAGGGCTTCGGAGCCGACCGGGAGCGCCGTTTTCGTGTACAGCTCGACCACAGCCGAGAGCACTTCGCGTTGTCGTTCATTCATGTTCATAACGATTTCACCGTTCTGTGTCTCCAGTATAAATCCAGTTTTAGCACTCGTCAAGTGTGAGTGCTAACTCTAATTTGGGTATGAAAAAAGCCCTCAGGAAAGCGTTCCTTTGGGCGGACGCGAGTTTCTTTCGCACCGGGGTTCAATGCCCCGCGCGGCGGGCGATAGCCGCAAGCTCGGCGACGAGGTCATGGCACGGTTCGCGGACGGAGCAGTCAGCACACCTGGACTGGTCACGCGTCACTGCCATGGCGATCCAGCACGAGTCGGGAGCGGCAGCTTCGGGCGCATACAGCGTCCGGCACGGTCCCCGAACGCCGCAGGTAACACAGGCGGCCGAGCGCTCGCGCAGGGCGGCAGCACTGAGCAGGAGGTGATTCCCTGCTGAGGGACAAGGTACGCGGGTGCCTGGGAAGATGGGATGGGTGGACACCGAAAGTTCGGCATTCATGGATGACTCCGGTAGTTGCGGGGTGATATGTCTCCGAGAAAATCTTGTTTTGGGAATGAGCAGGACTTCTGAAACAGCCCTATCCTAGCGCAAACGGAATGCGACGTACAGGGGCGATGCTCAGCGCTGGCAACGGTTCCCTCGCTCGCGACGATTGGTTGATGCGGAAGGCCAGCGCCGATAGGACGGCGGACCGTAGCGCCTCTCGGGAACGAGTGGCAAGCGGATGCGGCCGAGCCGAAAGCGCTGGACATCAGCCGCCACATCAGCTGATTCGAAGAGTGAATCCTCGAACGGATTCCCAAGCAGCAGTTGCGGCGATGTATGTAGATTGGACGTGTGGAGGACGGGGTTGGGCGGGAAATCTGAACGATATTCGATAAGGGCAATCACTTCGAACACCAGGGCTGCTTCAATGCGCAATCCAAGCATGGCTTTCTCCTGGATATGATTCGAGGGGACAGCGCGTTGGCTATCCCCTCGTGGTTGAAAGACGACTTACGGCGCCTGGGTGGCGAAACGTCAGTGGCGAAGCGGCGGGTTGCACTGCCCCTGGCTCAGGCAGCCGACGCAGCGCTCCGGACATCGCATGGCCCGCACATGGGCCGTGGAGAGGGGCACGCGCTGAGGCTGATTGCCCTCCGTCGTGTAGCCCTGGCAGATCACCACCGGCTCATGACGACGCTTCGGGTCATCCGGCGCCAACGCAGACCTCTGGAACAGCATAGAGTTCTCCTTGAAACGTTGAGTGGTTGGACTTCACGTCATGCGGTCGCGCAGGCCAGGCGATGATTGCAGCACTGGCACTTGCGCTCGTGGGACTGGAACTTGGTCTTCGCCCGGGTGAGCGGAACGGTCTTCGGCCGGCCGCCACGGATGATCTGGCGGCAACGGACTGCCGTCTTGCCGGCATCATTCGCGGCAGGAACTGCCGTTGTGGAACTGCCCTTTTGCCGGATCAGTTCCGGTTCGAGCACACTGCGGCCCTCGATGCGGTCGCCGATGAGGCGGCCACGGACGTGGGCGAGACGTTCGACTTGTACGATCTGCAAGTTTGTTCTCCGATTCACTTGTTAACGTTCAGTTTGCTTTTCCTTCGGTGGCATGACTGGGTCATACCCGCCTTCGGACCATGGCTGGCAGCGTAGGATGCGTTTGCACCCCATCCACCCTCCTCGGAATACACCAAAGCGGGAAATCGCTTCGTAGGCGTACTCTGAGCAGGTCGGATGAAAACGGCAGTACCGTTCGGCGATGATGAGCCCCAGGAGGCCGTGATTCAGGGAAAAAGTCGCCTGATAGAGCCGAATCAGCTTCAAAAAAACCGTTTTGAGCATGGGATGAGCATAACCCCGACCAAATGCCTTTGTCAAGGTGAAAACGCCTGCTATACTGGAAAAAACACCAACAGAAACATGCACACGCTCACCCATAAGAATGTCACGTGGATCGATTTCGAGTCGCCGACCAAGGACGACATCCTGTACCTCCACGAGAATTTTGACATCCACCCCCTCGTCCTCGAAGAGCTGATTACACCGACGTATCAGCCGCGGGTCTTGCGCTATGACCAGTGTTTGTTTTTCTCCATCCACATCCCGCTCTTCGATGTGAAGGAGCGCACCACCTACGCCGGGGAACTCGACATTATCCTCACCAAGGACCACCTCATCACAGCGCACCGCTTTCCCATCTACCAGATTGGGAAATTCTTCGCCGAACTGGAAGCGAGTGAAGGAAAGCGGCGACTTCACCTCGAGGACTCCCCGACCCATCTCGTCTACCACCTCCTCGAGCTTCTCCTCAACTCTTGCTTCCCCAAGCTCTACCACATTTCGGAAAAAATCGATCGGATCGAGACCGAAGTCTTCGCTGGCCACGAGAAAGAAATGGTCTTCGAGATTTCCCTCGTGAAACGAGACATCCTCAATTTCCGCCGCACGCTCAAACCACAGCGGTCGCTCATCGAGAGCCTACTCGCGACCAAGCATCCATTCATCCCGCCCGACCTTACTGCCTATTTCCAAGATCTGATTGGCACCAATGTCCGACTCTGGAACATGCTCGAGAGCAACAAAGAGACGATCGAGGCGCTCGAAGCGACCAATAACTCGCTTCTCTCGAATAAGCTCGAGCAGACGATGAAAGTCCTCACGATTTTTTCGGCGGTCATCCTCCCACTGACGGTCTACTCGAACGCGATGTCGATGAATACAACTCACCTTCCCTTTGAGGGAGCAGCAGGCGGCTTTTGGATCCATTTCGCCATGATGGTCTTCCTCTCTGCCCTCACCATCGTCGTCTTTCGGATGAGGCGTTGGATCTAGGCAAAGAAAAGTCGTGAAAAGGATGTGATAACAGGGCTTGAACGCCTTGTTTTTGTTTCTTCCTCCCTGTACCCTAGAAGTCATACGCCTATGCTTTCCCTCTACAACACCCTCGCCAAAGAAAAGCAGCCATTCGAAGCGCCGAAGGATGGCCCAGTAAAGATGTACACCTGCGGTCCGACCGTCTACGACTACGTCCATATCGGCAATCTGCGCTCCTATGTGATGGCAGATACCTTGCGACGGGTCCTTGAAGCTTCAGGACTCGAGGTCAAGCACGTGAAAAACATCACCAACGTCGGTCATCTGACCGCGGATGACATCGCTCAGGGAGACAGCGGTGAAGACAAGATCGCGAAAAAGGCCGCCGCGGAGCACAAGGCTCCGGAAGAGATCGCCGCTTTCTATACCGACTACTACCGCCAGGCTGAGGCTGCGCTGAATATCCTGCCGCCGCATGAGCAGCCGAAGGCGACTGATTACATCGCCGAGATGATTACTTTCATCGAGAGTCTCATCAAGCAGGGTCACGCCTACGCGGTAAACGGCAATGTTTTTTTCGATGTCACCACCTTCACGGAGTATGGCAAACTCTCCGGCAATACGCTCGACAAACTCAAAGTCGGTGCTCGTCTCGAAGAGCATCCGGACAAGAAGAATCCCTGGGACTTCGCGCTCTGGCTGAAAGCGCCAGAGGGACACCTGATGCATTGGGATTCGCCCTGGAGCGTCGGCTACCCCGGCTGGCATATCGAATGCAGTGCGATGAATTTGGCCACACTCGGCGCCACCATCGACATCCATACCGGCGGCGAGGACAATATCTTCCCTCACCACGAAGCGGAAATCGCACAAAGCGAATGCGGCAATGAGAAAAAATTTTCCCGCTACTGGGTCCATGGCCGCCACCTCCTTGTCGATGGGCAGAAAATGTCAAAGTCGAAAGGTAATTTCTACCGGCTCGAAGACATTCTCGAACGCGGCTTTTCGGCGATGGACCTCCGCATGCTGTTCCTCAGCGCGCACTATAGGAGCCAGATGAATTTCACCTGGGAGGCGCTAGAACAGGCTAAAAAGAATAAAGAAGCTATTTTTCAGGCCATACGGCGGTTAGAAGAACCACACTCAGTGGGGACGCTTAAAACCCTGGGTGGAAAAGAACTACTTGAAGGATTCGAAAATATTTTACATGATGATTTGAATACACCCGGTGCTCTCGCGGTGACTCTCGATTTTATTAAAAAAATGAATCGGCTTCTCGATGAGACCCAGCCAATTGATGCCGAAAGTATCCAAAAGGTTTTTGAGCATATATTGTTTGTTTTTGGATTAAGATTTGAGACAATTGAGCTTCCAGAGTCAGTAAAGATTCTTATCGAGGAAAGAAAAACTGCTCGGGAGAATAAAGACTTCACCCGCTCCGATGCGCTGCGCGATGAGATTATGGTACTCGGTTATATCGTCGAAGACGGTCCGAATGGACAAGTTGTTCGTAAGAAATAAGAAACGGCCGACACTCGGATGAGCGGCGGCCGTCAGGCGACGACGATGAAGGTGCTAGGGAGCTGGTTCCCGACCCGGTCGTAGCAGTTCGTGTAGAACGTTCTCGGCTTGCCGAGCGGTTCGCAGGCAGCCCAACGCCGGTAGTCGTCCATGGAGATGAACTGATGCGGCCGCTGGTGCCCTGGGCGAAAAAGGATGTTCTCGGCCGTCCAAGCGAACACTTGGACTTTCGGAGCATCGGGAAACTCGACCGGCTGGCTGTACCCAGCAAAGGGCGGGAGTCGGTTTTCTCGCCGAAACTGGCGAAGCTGCTCGCTGATCGGTTCCGGCGATACTTCGCGCCGATCGTACTCAAAAAGCACGATACGCGCCCTGAGACGCTCGGGCCCGATGGGCTGTAGGGAAAGTTCTCCAGGCAATATGCCACGGAGGAACCCCTCTTGTGGCATATTCATACAAAACCTCGGTTGGTAAAGTGATGACTGCAAAATAGAACGGTTTTATGATTTTGTCAAGGGTTAGGACAGGGAAAAGATATGAACAATCTGTCTACATTGAACCCGCTCGCGATACCCGGTAGAATGAAGTCCTGATCTCCTGACTCTCTCGTCCCACCGCTATGGCTCAATCCAGTTCCAAAGCCGACCACGTCCGCATCCCCCCGCATAACATCGAGGCCGAACAATCGGTCTTGGGCTCGCTCATGCTCGACAAGGACGCCATCATCAAAGTGGCAGACATTGCCAAAGTGGGTGATTTCTATAAGGACGACCACAACCGCATCTATCAGGCGATGCTCGATCTCTACGAGGAGCGCGAGCCGATCGACGTCCTCTCGCTCGCGAACCGGCTCGAGGAAAAGAAAACGCTCGAAGCGATCGGCGGCTCCGGCTATCTCG
Organism: Candidatus Moraniibacteriota bacterium; assembly: GCA_052034935.1. Lineage (GTDB taxonomy): Bacteria > Patescibacteriota > Minisyncoccia > Moranbacterales > UBA1568 > SSEF01. The sequence continues at coordinate 201,832 of JBPOIB010000001.1, read as the reverse complement.
CTTCGCTCGTGAACTCCGTCCCCTCGGCCTCGAACATCGTCCACTACGCCAAGGTCGTCCAGAAGAAAGCGCTCCTCCGCCGGCTCATCGGCGCCGCATCGGAAATCGTCGAGATGGGGTATGACGATGCCGAAGACGTCCAGAAAGTACTCGACGAAGCTGAACAACGGCTCTTCGCCATCTCCCAGAAATACATCAAGCAGGATTTCATCCCGATCAAGACTATCCTCGAAGCAGCATTCGACCGCATCGACGAGCTCCACAAGAACGACCAGACGATGCGCGGCGTCCCGACGCATTTCCCCGACCTTGATAACATGCTCGCCGGGCTCCAGAAATCCGACCTCATCATCCTCGCGGCGCGTCCGGCGATCGGAAAGACTTCGTTCGCACTCGATATCGCCCGCCAGGTCGGCGTCTACGCCAAGGTTCCAGTCGGTATCTTCTCGCTCGAAATGGGTGCCGACCAACTCATCGACCGTATGCTCGCAGCTCAGGCCGGCGTCGACCTCTGGCGCATCCGGACCGGCAAGCTCGTCAGCGAGGGTCCGGGCAACGATTTCGAAAAAATCTCGGAAGCCATGGGGGTTTTGTCCGAAGCACCGATCTTCATTGATGATTCCGGCAGCTTGAATATCCTCGAGATGCGGACTATGGCGCGTCGACTCCAGGCCGAGCACAACCTCGGGCTCATCATCATCGACTATCTCCAGCTGATGGAAGGTCGCTCAAACAAGAGCGACAACCGCGTCCAGGAGATTTCCGAAATCTCGCGCGGCCTCAAGCAGCTCGCCCGCGAGCTCAATATCCCGGTCATTGCCCTCTCCCAGCTCTCTCGCGGTATCGAATCCCGTCCTGATCAGCGTCCGAAGCTCTCTGACCTCCGGGAATCCGGTTCCATCGAACAGGATGCCGACGTCGTCATGTTCCTCTATCGTGAAGACCGCGTCCGGCCCGACACCCCGAACAAGAACATCGTCGATGTCATTATCGCCAAGCACCGTAATGGCCCGGTCGGCCAGATCTCGCTCTACTTCGAAGACAACGCGACCAGCTTCAAGTCGCTCGAGCGCGCCCACAACGAGGCGCTTCCGCAGCCGCAGCACCACTAAGACTAGAGAGACCTTCCAGTATGCTGTATGCTGAATAGTATATGCGCTACCCTAAACCCTTCGAATCCCTCATCACACATTTTTCGAGCCTACCATCCATCGGGCCGAAAATGGCTGAGCGCCTCGTCCTCTATCTCTTCAAGCAAGACGAAGAAAAGCTCCTCGCCTTTGCTGAAAGCCTCGAAGGCCTGAAACATCTCTCAAGCTGCCAGGACTGCTTCTATATCTCCGAATCAGAGCTCTGTGCTTTCTGCAGCGATGCTTCGCGTGACCGTACCACTATCTGCGTCGTCGAAGAACCGCTCGACGTCATTGCGATCGAGCGCACCGGAAGCTTCTGCGGACTCTACCATGTCCTCGGCGGCGTGCTCGACTCCGGCAAAGACGATGAGACGCTCCGGGTCGCCGAATTGAAACAACGGATCCAGAAATCGGGCGTCAAAGAGGTCATCCTCGCGACCAATCCGACGACCGAAGGCGATATGACGGCGTACTTCGTGAAATCCAAACTCGCCGATACAGGAGCCGTCATCACTCGGATTGCGCGCGGACTCGCAACCGGCGGCGATATCGAATATGCGGATGAGCTCACCCTCTCTTCTTCGCTCGAGAATCGGAAATCCCTGAAATAGCTGTCGCAGGGAGATTCGCGAGACAAAGTAAAACCGCCCCTACTGGGCGGTCTTTTCTTTCTTAGGCAGCAATCTTGGTGATTTCAACAGCGGTATAGTCCTGGCGATGCCCGTAACGAGTCATTTCGCGTTTCTTCGCCTTATGCCGGATGCCGGTCACTTTGGCGTGGCGACCATGAGCGACCACTTTACCTTCGACATGATTCTTTACGGCCGGCGCGCCGATCGTCACAGTGTTCTCATCGCCCACGAAGTAGGTTTCGAATTTGATGACATTGCCCGGCTCGGCTTCGAGTTTTTCAACTTTAACAACATCGCCGACGGCGACTTTGTACTGCTTTCCTCCGGTATGGATAACGGCGATCATAAAGGTCTCGAAAAATTGATACTGTCTGAGTATAGCCCGAGCGGACGGAATTGTCAATCGTGAGAAGAGGGTCTATTCCAGGACCGCCTTCACTCGCCGGACGCCAGCGGATGACGCCTCCTCCTTCGTGATGCGGAACCGCCCGAAAGCCCCAATATCAGCTGTTTTTGCCACGTGCGGGCCACCGCAGAGCTCCTGGGAATACACAGTACCGTCCTGTCCCACGACCTGATATACGGTCACTTTTTCAGGATATTTCTCCCAAAAACTCCCCTCGACCCCAGCCGCTTTGGCAGCTTCTTTCTCCATTATTTTCGTCCCGACCGTCGCCTCGGCCTGGAGTGCGGTATTCACGTACGCTTCAACCCGGTCGAGTACTTCCCGTGGCACCTTTTCCGGATAGGTGAAGTCAAAACGGGTCCGCTCCTCAGTAATATTCGATCCTGCCTGATGGACATCCGGCCCGAGCTCTTTGCGGAGCGCGGCAAGCATGAGGTGCGTCGAGGTGTGAAGTGCCGTCACTTTCGCGCTGTGGTCAGCCAATCCGCCTTTGAATTTCCCCGCTGACGCTGTCCGGGACAGGTCTTGGTGCTGTTGAAATTCTCTCTGGAATTCCTCACGGTTAACGCTAGCCCCGCGCTCGATCGCAATCTCCTCCGTCATCTCAAGCGGAAAACCATACGTCGAAAAAAGTTCAAATGCGTCCTTGCCGGTCAGCGTTCCAAGAGAAATCCGCTTTTCCACTTCCTGAAGGCCTTTTTCCAGCGTTGTCCGGAATTTCTTTTCCTCTTCGGCGAGAGCTGAAAGGATAGTTTGCTGTTTTTCATCGAGGTTTGGATACTGTAGTCGGTAGGTTGCGATGAATGGTGTCGCGATAGGGACAGTGAAGACATCTTGGATGCCGAGTTTCTTGCCGTAGCGAACCGCACGACGGATAAGACGACGGACGAAATACCCCTGATCCTTATTTGATGGCAGGACCCCGTCACCAATAAGAAAGACCGCGGCGCGGATATGGTCGAGGATAACACGGAACGCATGCGTCGTTTCCGCTGACTCACCATATGGTTTTCCGGAAAGGGTTTCAAGTGTTGTTTTGGCCTCAGTAAAAAGATCGAGTTTGAAAACATCCGGATCATCAGCGAGCGCGGCTGCCATGCGCTCAAGTCCGCCGCCGAAGTCTACATTCTGCTGCGCGAGCTTCTCGAAGCCGGTTTCGGCCTTCTTGTACTGCATGAAGACATTGTTGCCGATCTCCATGAAACGGCCGCAGTCGCAGTTCACATGGCATGGCTCATTCTTCCACACAGAAGACTCGTGCATCTCCATCTCATTGGTCGGGTCGAAATCCCAGAACATCTCGGTATCCGGCCCGCCCGGCTCCCCGACCGGCATATTGCCCGGTACGCCCGCCCGGCTCCACCAGTTCTTTTTTTCAGAGTAGTAAAAAATCCTCTCTCCCGGCTGCATGCCGTCTTTCTCAGAATCTTCACCGATTTTTGCATCGATACCGGCCGCCTTGAACAGCGCCTGCCAACGTTCGGCCGAGCTCGTATCCTTCGGGATACCGAGCGTATCATTCCCGCGGAAACAGGTGAAGTAAAGCCGCTTCGGATCAAGTCCAAGCTCAGCTGTCAGGAATTCCCACATCCAATCAATTTGTTCGGTCTTGAAGTAGTCGCCGAACGACCAGTTGCCGAGCATCTCAAAAAACGTGGTATGGCGGTTATCCCCGACTTCCTCGATATCCTGGCTTCGGAAACATTTCTGCGAATCAGCGATCCGAGTACCGAGTGGATGCGGCGCACCGAGGAGGTACGGCACGATAGGCTGCATCCCCGAACCGGTGAAGAGGGTTGTTGGGTCGTTTTCAGGGACAAGTGGCGCTGAAGGTACCACTGTGTGTTTCTGGGATTGGAAATAGGCGAGATACTTCGCCCGGATCTGACTGGTCTGCATAGTTTTTTCGGGGCTAACGGAGGATTTTTTCAATGCTCTTCTTAATATCACGACCGAGCTGCCAAGGCAACAGGCGCTCAATTTCAGCCATGACTCCCTGCCCATCAATGTCTCCCGATTCGAACTTCCGACCGATGGCTCGGATATTTGAGCGGAGAAAACTCGTATCAGTCACATCCGGACTCCGCAGGATCTCTGGAACGACTAATTTGACGAAAGTGTCGGTTTTCATAGACAGAGCATTATTTCTTGTAGACCGAGCGCTTCAAACGAAGAATCTCTGCGTCGGCATCCTGCATTTTCTGAATGAGATGTTTACGCTTCCCCTTCAGTGTATCGATTTCTATCTCTTTTTCCGTGAGTTGCTTTTCGAGCGCCCGGATTTCGGCATCGAGCTCATTCGACTGACGTTCGAACTTCGAACGGTCGGATTGGAGAATGAACATCTCGCTATCAAGCTTCCGGCGCTTCAGGTGCTGAGCTCGGACTGGATCCTCATCATTCCCTCCGCCGTCATACGTTATCCCAGACATACAGAATTACTCTCTCAATTATCTCTCTTACTCGCTTTCTGGAGGACGGAATTGGACTACGACTCGATTTGGGTCTTCAGGGATAGTGGCAATAAATACCTTCGGCTTGAATTCTACCTGAAGACGCTTAATCTCCGGATGGGTGCCAAGGAAATTCCGGATACCCTCTTCATCCAGACCGAGCAGCTCTTTCTTCAGTTCTTCTTCGTCCAGTGGCGCCTGGAAGAATACTTTACTTTCAACCGTGAAGTCAACGCGTTTCGTCTCGAAGTTAGAAAGCACCGTACCATAACCGATTTCATAGCTATGCGGCTTCAGAACAACCCCAGCCGATTCGATGGTTTCTTGATCGAGAATGCCCCGCAGCCCAGCCTCCGAAATGACGAATCCTCTGACTTGGAAACGGGCTTCATACTCGAAACCGGCCTGTACCACGGTTCCGATCGGGGGGGCCACCGGCGTCCCGACGACAGCCGTCTGGAATGATTTTTCCAGTATCGCTTCTCCGGACGCGAGATTAGAACGGAGACTAGAAAAGACTGCTTGTTTCGCCTCCTCGGCGGCTGCCTCCTTCGCCGAATCGAGATCGGCTGCCGCGATCGACAGCGCATTTCCGCCGGTACCATCACCGCCGCCGATAAAGGCCGACTTGACCTCAGCCGTAATCGAGTCGTATTTAGGACCGCCCTTGAAACCTGGGATCTTGAATGTTCCGGAAGCGATATTGAAGCTCATTCCGGTCGCATCAGCGATTACACGAGCGTCTGTTTTTCCAGGAACTTTCTTTCCGCCCTCATTCTTTATTCCTGGCACCGTCACACCCTCGACGAGCCGGTAGATTTTCCCATCACTTGTCTCGAAACGGGTCGTGGCAACGAGCGACTGTGCGGCATCACTATGGTTATTGATAATCGTTATCATTCCGCTGGCCTTGGCGGCATTGCCGAGGTCTTTTCCGGTCGCCGGACGAGTCAGACGGATGGTCTTTTCTTCATTTATGAAGCGCACCGATACGGATTCCTCACCATTATTCTGATCAGCCGTCCCAAAAAGCGAGAGTCTGACCATCTGCGAAGCGGCCTGAGACTCGACTGATACGATCGCTTCGGGACGCAGGAAAAAATAGCCACCCAGAACCACTGCCGCGACGATAGAAAGACTCACAACGGCCCAGACCCATGACCTTCCCTGAGATGAAGATTCGTGAGAACGAGACTGTGAAGAGGAGGGTTCGGGTGACCGAGATGGCAACGGGCGTGGCGATACTGCGCTCGGTTCGGCTGGCTGCTGGAAGAGGCGGCGGAGCTTTTCCTTCCGAACATCTGAGACCGCGCTCGGAGCGACCGTATCCATCCGATTTGGCAGTGGACTCGGATTGGCCGGTAGCGGCCTGAAATCGCGCTTCGAATTGAGCGCTGTCTGGGGGGGCGGGGACATATTTCGAACCCGGAGTGAACGTAAGTCGGACTGCTGCGGCAGGACCGGAGCAACTGACTGAGAAACTGCCAGCGGTACTTCTTCTCTTTTTTCCGGAAGCGGCACTGCACTGGCTTGATGCGCATAAAAACTCGATGAACCAATCTCTGTCGATCGCCGCAAGCCTTCGCTGGCCGACTTTTCCGGCATTGGGATATTTTCTCCGTGCTTGACTGTGAAGCGGACATCGGATTCTTGGCGGTGCTCCCGCAAGACAGCGTCATGATATTCCTCGATCCGAAGTCCCGCTTTCTCAGCCAGCCGCATCCCCTGCTCATCCTGACTCATGACCGTAATCGACTTTCCCAGCTTTTCCGCTTCTCGCCCCAAGAGCTTGAGGTTGATAATGCTCTGGAGGATGAGGGCTCGCTTCGGGAAAACAAAAATATTCTCAGTCGCGCTCGACTTGCGAAGACGGCCGACCGCGCCGATGATTTCCTCGTCTATTTCTATGTAGTGTGTTTCGGCCATACTCCTCGCGGAATCATTTTAATTTTTCTCGAACGACTCCATGCTGCGTTGGAGGATTCCTGTCAGGATCGGCTCTTCATCGAGCGCATTCAGGAGTGCAAGGTGGGCCAGTCCCATCGGAGTGATATCTTGGGGATTATTAAGCTCACCAGTCGCATCAGAAATCCGGCTGATATCATGTGGCTGAAGAAATCCGATCTGGGGTGGTTTCGCAAAAGGCAGACCCTTCGACCATTCCGGGAGCGAGAGTGCTTGTTTGATGCCCGGTAGACCAGACCCTCCTCCACAGAGAAATATCTTCGATGGGAGGAAATCAGTCTCGGCGAATTCGACCAGCGAAAGTTCAACGCCCGCGAGCCAGACCCGGCAATCATCGGTATAGAGTGCGTTGATCCGTTGCATATCTTCGGGCTTGAGACGGCCGTTCGAAAAGTCGATTTTCATCTGCTCAGCTGTCTCGAGATTGATTTGAAACTCTTGAGCCAGCCGCTTGGTGAAGGCTCGCCCGCCAAGTGCGAACATCTTCGTTCCTTCCAGGCCACCGTTGCGGACCACGGCGATATCCGTCGTTCCTCCACCAATATCGATGAAGATGGCACTGAAATCGAGCATGTCTTCGACTTCGACCGACCGCGCGACCGCATATGGTTCGGCTACAATCGATAAAAGATCGAGGTCGAGCTCATCGGAAATCGTTTCAATCGCACCGAGATGGGTCAGTGGTGCATAGGCGTTGAAGACGCTCATCGAGACTTCGCGGCCCTGAAAATTGAGCGGGTTCAGGACGCGGTAGCCATCAATCCGCACATCGACGATGGCCGCATTGATAAGCTTGATCTCAATCTCTTGGCCGGTCTCCCAGACGAGCTGTTTCTTGATGCGCTCAAGAGCCTTCTCTTGGACCTTGTCGATGATCATTTTGAGCTCGGGCATGCCGATCTTAATCTCGGAATTCACTCGCTCATAATGAACCGTCGTGGTTGTTCCCTTGACGAGTTCGCCAGCAATACCAATAATACTTTTCTCAATCCGCTTCACTCCCGATTTTTCCTTGGCACGATCGATCGCTTCTCGAGCCGAACCGATGACACCGCGGATATCCGAGACGGCCCCGCTCTGCATATTGCCTGATTTCTGGCGGGCCCGGCCGACACCAATGACCGTACCGCGCCGTGCTTCGTGGTCAACCCGGAAGATGAGCGCTTTGACGATTTCTGTCCCAATATCAAGAGCCAAGAAGAGCTCTTCTTGATTTTTCCAGGGTAAGCGCGAGAAAAGTCCCATAACGAACAGTCTTTTTCTCTATTATATCATCGGTCAGCCAAAAGTGTGGCATGTACGTTCGGCGCAAACGTTTCGGCCGAAGCCTGGTCAAGCAGACCAGCGCTCGCGCCGTATGAGCCCACAACGTTCCCTCCATTGGCGATACCGTAACGAAGACACTTCTCAAGCGGATAATGATGGAGATACGCTGAGAAGAAGCCTGATCCGAAAGCATCTCCAGCTCCAGTCGTATCAACCAACCCGTTCGGCTCATAGATATCCGCGCGCCAAAGTTCACGGCCATCATAGACCCATGCTCCTCGTTTTCCGTCTGTCAAACAAACGACTTCGGGACCGAATCCGTGCAATGCCTGAATGAGATACAGCTCATCATTCAGTTTCTCTGGGTCGTTCACGACTCCGCCGACCAAGAGCAGCTCCAAGGCTTCATCCTTATTCAAAAAGAGCGCCGAAACATGAGGCAATGACTCCAGCATAAGCCGCGGGTCATCCTTGAGGTTATGCTGCCCGGGATTGAGTGCGATCTTCGTCTTATTCTTTTCCGCTGCCTGAAAAATCATCCGCCAATTCTCTTTCCAGTCTCCATTGAGCGAGCTGACATAGAACCAATGATAGCCCTGCAGCCGGGCACTCTCGACTTTCAGTTTTTCATTCGCATCCCGATTATGGAAAATCACTCGGTCGCCGGTCTGACGGATGACGACAATCGCAGAGAGATCCGTCCCGACCGCCGGATCGACAATAAGGGATTCTGTTTCGACTCCGGCACTGGAAAGCGTTTTTTTAATCCAGGATCCCACCTCATCACTCCCAATCTGGCTGTAAACGCCGACGGCATGGCCCATTCGAGCGATACCCTGTGCGACATTCGCCGCCACACCACCGACCGATTCCGCACGCTCTTTGCAGCTAATCTTTCCGCCAAGCTCGAAGGCGACTTTCGTCTGAGCGCGGAGATCCTCCGGCGTCTCAATGATTACTCCTTCCTCAGTCGGAAAAAAAACATCTTTGGATGAAGACCCGATGCAGAGAATTCGTTGCATAGATTTTTTATTTTTTTGGAGCTGTGCGGTCGGCGTAGATAGCGAGCAACCGATTGTATTTTGCGATCCGTTCACCACGAGAGAGAGATCCGGTCTTGATGAATTCCGCCCCCGTACCGACAGCGAGATCCGCAATGAAGTCATCAATGGTCTCACCAGAACGATGCGAAATCATTCGCTCCAAACCATTCTTTTCGGCCAGTTGCATGCACGCGATGGTTTCCGTCACCGAGCCAATCTGATTAAGCTTGATAAGTACGGTATTGCAGGATTTCTCTGCGATAGCTTTCTCCACCCGTTTCACATTGGTCACGAGAAGGTCGTCACCGATATTGAGCACATGTTTTTTCCAGGCCGCCGTTTCCTTATCAAGTCTCTCTTTCATGACAGCCCAACCGGACCAATCCTCCTCATGCAGGCCGTCTTCAATGGAAACAACAGCATACTTCTGTATCCACTCACGATAGACATTGATCAAACTCTCGCGGGAAAGCGACACACCCTCGGGCTTGAGCGCATACTGATCCTCAGCTGATTCGTAGAAAGAGTTGGCAGCGATATCCAGTCCGATAAAGACCTGCTCACCCAAGCGGTATCCGGCCTCAGCGATAGCCTTTCCGATTATTTCGAGCGCCTGCGCGTGACTCTCGAGATGCGGCGCGAAGCCACCTTCGTCACCGACTCCGACTGCGAAGCCCTCTTTCTCCAAAAGTTTCTTCAGGGCATGAAAAATCTCGCTCCCGGCACGATACTGATCAGGATACGCCTCGATACCATACGGGATAAGCTTGAATTCTTGAACAGAAAGCCCGGAATCACTATGCTTGCCACCATTCAAAATATTGAACATCGGCACTGGATACTTCGAATTCCTCCTTTCTCCATACAAACTGTTGATATATTCATAGAGTGGCTTCCCTGCCGACTTAGCCGATGCACGACAAGCCGCCGCCGAGATACCAAGGATAGCATTGGCTCCGAAGCGCGCTTTATTCTCGGTGCCATCAAGCATAATCATCTTCTCATCAAGCGCCTTCTGATCACTCGCATCCATACCGATGACCGCGTCACGGAGCTCACCATTCACATGCGAGACGGCATTCTGCACGCCCAAGCCTCCATAGCGGTTCGGATCGTTATCCCGGAGCTCCACTGCTTCGAAGGCACCCGTCGAAGCACCGGATGGCACACCAAAACGGGCCGTTGCCCCATCATCGAGCGCTACCATTACTTCCACGGTAGGATTACCCCGCGAATCGAGAATCTCGCGCGCGATCACTTCAGTAATTCGTGCCATAACATTGAGTGTTTTAACAGTTTCTGTATTCAAATTCTATCATGCGGCCTTGAGCGGCTGGAGACCAGGTAAGTCATTTCCGGCCATGTACTCGAGCATCGCCCCGCCGCCGCTCGACACGAAGCCAATCCGGTTGAAAACGCCCGCCTTTTCGAGTACCGCAAGCGATTCGCCGCCGCCGATGATCACGTAGGCCTCGCTTTCGAGAATCGCATCGAGCACGACCTGCGTACCGAAGTCGTACGGCTTCTCCTCGAACTTTCCCATCGGTCCGTTCCAAACGACAGTCTTTGCCTTCTTGATGATGGCCGCATAGTAGGATGCCGTCGTCTTGCCGATATCGAGCCGCGCTGACGAATCGAAATCCTGTGGAAGAAGAACTTTTTCCGAGAACTGGATCTTCTGGTCGAGCGCCTCATTCGCGATTTTCCCCCCGACCAAAACGCAGTCGTAGGTCGCTTCCAGCGCCCGGATGAGCGGCAGTTTTGTCTCTATCTTGGCCCCACCGATAATCGCGATTGCCGGCCGAGCTGGATTGAAGCGAACCGCATCCAGCCGCTCAGTTTCCTCCATGAGATGATGGCCCGCCGCCGATGGCAGCTGCGCGGTCACCGCAACAACTGAGGCGTGCTTTCGATGAGAAACTCCGAAAGCCTCATTGATATAAAGGTCAAACGGCTCCGCGAGCGCTGCTGCGAACACGGCATCATTCGTCATCTCTCCGGGTTCGAAACGTACATTTTCAAGGAGAAGAATTTCGCCATTGACTACCTCCGTAACCGCCGCCGCGACTACTGGCCCCTGACAACTCGGAATGAACCGGACCGGCCGCCCGAGAACGCGCATCACTTCGCCCGCTAAACGTTCGACTGAGAACTGGGGGTCTGGAGCTCCTTCGGGCCGGCCGAAATGGGTCAAAAGCGCGATGCTTCGAGCGCCGGAAGCAAGAACGGAGTCGATCGTCTTTCGTGCCACTTCGAGCTTGAATCCCTCCTGGACATGAGCGAGATCATTGAGTTCGACATTAAAATCGACGCGCATGAGGACATTTTTTCCTTTGAAGTCCAGTGTTGTAATGCCTTTGAGCTGCATATGTATGTATATACGTTTTTTATCTCAATTAGCTTCCCATACCGAGCACACCGATGACGACCCCCACAAGCGCGGTAAGCGCGGTGAAAATCCAGGCCCGCATCACGACTTTTGGCTCAGGCCATCCCTTGGCTTCGAAATGATGATGCAGCGGTGCAGCCAGAAAGACTTTCTTGCCCCGAAAACGCTTTGAGAACATCTGAATCGCCGCGCTTCCGGACTCAAGGACATAGATGAAGACGATAACAAAAAGCACGAGAGCTGAATTGGTCAGCATCGCGACAACGCCAAGCGTTGTACCGAGAGCAATCGCGCCGGTATCGCCCATGAAGAAACGAGCCGGATAGATGTTGAACCAGAGGAAAGCAAGCAGCGCTCCGGCGACCGCGGCGCAGAAGCTCGCGAGGTCGACTTTGTTATGCATGAAAGCGATGAAAGAGAAGGAGCTGAATGCGATGAGCAACACACCGCCGTTCAGCCCATCGAGACCATCGGTCTCATTCGAAGAGATCGACGCGAAGAGGATGACGAAGATGAAGAGCGGGATATACCACCAACCAATCGAAAAGTCACCGACTGCCGGTACATGGATCATGTCCCAGCCGAGCTTGGAATAGAACCACCAAGCACCGAGTCCGGCGATGGCGATGAGCCACCAGAAGCGAGCAAGGAAACGCATTCCTCCACCCTTATTTGTTCCAATTCCTCGAACGCTCATGTAATCATCGATGAGCCCGAGAGCTCCGGCCGTCACCAGCGTGAAGAGCGGCAGCCAGGTCTGAGAACGCTTCAAGAAATCGAGACGGGCGATAAAGTTCGTATCGAAGAGCAGAGCGATGAGCGGAAAGACCCACTCCGACATGAAGGCTAGGAGAAAGACAGTCGCCCAAATAATCACGCCACCCATCGTCGGCGTCCCTGCTTTCCAGGCATGCAGGCTCGAAACAAAATTCAGCTTATCACCCGAAACGCCCGTCTCCTTGATCTTGATGCCGATCTTGTACTTGTACAGGATATGGGTCCAGAGCGGGGTCAGGAGAAAAGCGAGAACGAAAGCGAGTAGTCCTGTGATGAGGACTTTCATCACATTCATGACGATCGGAAGCGATTGGATCTGAGCGAAAGCGAGAGCGTCCATACGGAGAAAATATTAACTATATCCAGTCAAACGATTCGAAACTCCAATCGAACATCGACCGGATACTGTCCCAGCGGTACGGATCATTCAGTACAACCGCAATAACTGGATGCTCGCCCGACGGATCGGTAGCAACCGCCAGAAGCGAGTATCCAGCGAGAGGCGTGAAGCCAGTCTTGGTACCGACCAGGTTCGGCATACTGCCGATGAACTGATCCGTATTGAACACTTCGTGGGTCAGTTTTCCATCAGCCGAAACGATATCCGTCTTTTCAATCTTCATGATTTCCCAGAGAATCGGGTGCTTTAGAGCCTCACTCGCAATAATGGCAATGTCGCGAGCTGAAGAATAGCAACGATTTTCGGCTCCGTCGATTTCAAGCCCGGATGGCGTACAAAAGAGCGAATCCGTCAGGCCAAGCTCTTGAGCGCGTGCATTCATCACCGCTGCGAATCCATCCTGAGTCCCGCCGACATGCTTCCCGAGTGCAATCGCGGCGTCGTTCGCACTCTGCATAAGCGCCGCTTTGAGTAGATCGTGTACTGTGAGCTGTTCCCCAACCGCAAACCGCACACCCGGACAGTACCCCGAACGCGGACAGCCGATACGCGTTCCTATCGTATATACCGCCTCTTCATCAATCGTCACAAGTGCCGAAAGGTCAGGCACTCTTTCCACGACGATAAGTGCCGTAAAGAGCTTCGTCAATGATGCAATCTGCCGCCGGTCTTCAGCGTTGCGGTCATAGAGTACCTTGCCAGAGTTGGCATCCATAATAACGGAAGCATGCGCGGTTGGGACGGAGAGTCGAGCCGCATAGTCGCGAATTATCGGCTGAAAAGTAGCCGACAGCGAGCGGCTTTCCGGGAGGAAGGGAATTGAGGGCATCGAAAGGCCGGGTGTCGGTTCAGCCGGAATCATCTCTTCTTCAGATGAGAAGAGTCCGGTAACCGATTCGCTCATGAGAAAGCTATAGAGAAGCTCGGGTCGTTCCTTGAGAGTAAAGAGTCCCACGGCCGCGATGATTGCAAGAGTGAGGATGGCGCGAAGTATCATGATGCTTTGGGTGTTTCGGTATTTACCGGTTCTTCTGTTCCAACGATATTCATCCGTGGATCAAGAGAGAGGCTGGCGAAATCAGGTAGATCCTCAACCCCTGCCACGCCGAGATGTTCGAGAAAGGTGAAGGTCGGCCGATAGACGTAGCCCCGCGCATCATCCGGATTCCCCTGACGTTCAATGAGACCGCGCAAGAGAAGCGCTCGAAGCGTGTAGCTGCAGTTCACTCCCCGGATAGCTTCGATTTCTGCACGAGCGATCGGGCTACGGTAGGCGATGATGGAGAGGACTTCGAGTGCCGCCTTAGAAAGCGATTCTTGGAGGGTCGACTTCGTCAATGCTTCGACCAGTCTTGCGGCCGCTGGCTTCGTCGCCAGTTCAATCTTGCTCTCGTGTTCGATGAGCATGAGTCCTGTGTCAGGACTGGTCACATACCGCTCACGGAGCGTGGCTATTTCTCTTTCTAAGCCCGATTTATCGAGCCCGAGAAGTGTCATAAGACGCGCATGCGAAACCGGCTCTCCACTGATGAAGAGAAGCGCTTCAATTCCGGCTTGCTGAGAAAGTTCACTCATAAAGTATCCAAAATTTCACTTATGTTTGTTCGTGATGCAAGGCGATATCATGAAACGATCCGGATTGTTCGGCTCGAACAAAACGTTGTTTGACGAGCTCAAGTACCGCGAGGAAAGCAACGATCACCTCGATTTTCCCTTCAACGTCCGCCGTCATCTGCTGGAAAGACATCTGCATCCGGCTCGAAAGTGTGGCCCGAAGCTCGAGCATCTTTTCCTCCAATGATACGACTTCGCGGATTGACTCTTCTTCAAGTTTTTCGAGGAGTGGTATCTCGCCAAGCACCGAGCGGAAGGCTTCGGCGAGGACGTTTGTCGTCAGCGTTTTCGGCGGATAAAAGACAGCGCTCGCCCCAAGAAAACTTTCGCGGGCATGCGCCCGGTCATTCTTGGCGAACAGGAGTCCGAGCGCGGTGCTCGCATCCCGGAAACGTGCATACTCACGGAGCTGCCACTCGAGATCCTCGATGGATTGTTCTTCCTCTTCGGTGAATTCGAGAAGCGGCAGAAGCGCCCGCGATTTCAGAAGAAGGAGACGAGAAGCGACCGAAAGGAATGAAGCAAGATGTGAAAGCGGCACATCCCCCTGCCGCCCGATGTATTCGAGGAACTGATCCGCGACACTCGCCAAAGAAACCCGCGTGACATCGAGCTTTTCCTTTTCGATAAGCTGCAAGAGAAGCTCGAGCGGCCCCTCGAACTGCTCCAGACGCACTGCGTATGCCATAGGTTTCATGCCTATGATAGCACGCAGATTTCCCTTTAGGCTAGGCGAAAAAGCAGCTTTCTGCGGTTCTCAAAATAGTCATGCCCCCTGCTCACGTTCGCTTTTTGTGTCATCGAGCCGAAGTACCGCGAAACAAACTCCGAGAGCGATGGCGCCAACCAGGTAGAACAGACTATGGACGCTGAAGAAGGCGAGGAAGAAAAGCGAAGCACCGGCGCCGAAGATATTCGCGGTCGGGCGGGCGGTTCGGAAAAAAGCGACAATGTCGGTATCGCCGGGCCCGATCTGCTTGTAAAAATACGAGTCGCGGAGAACCTCGATTGCTGCCGCACCGAGTCGAGTCATGAAGAGAAGCGCGGCCCAAAACATAATATCGGTCGAACGGGTGAAACCGACGATGGTAGTCGCTATACCCATGGTGACAAGTGCGACAAAGAGTAGTTCCTTTTCACCGAAGCGCTTGTCCGCGAGAATACCCAGCGGGTACTGGAGTACGACGAACGGGATAAGCATAACGGTGAAGATGATACCAATCGCACTCCACTCGAAGCCCTGGGACAGGAGCAGGATCGGCGCGTAGACGATCATGACAGCGTAGAAAAACTCGAGCGTCCATGAAACCGCATAAATAAGGAGAAGGTTTTTTTGCTTGACCACCTTCCGAAGCGTTTCCCCAAAGACGATCCGCGGGAGACGGGCTGTCACATGTCCCCGTAAGCCGATAAGGGTAACGAGAAGCACGAGTCCGTAACCGAAAGCAAGCGTCGTGAAGATGCCCGAATACCCCGCCAGAGAAAGTGTTTTCGTCGACAGGATTGGTGCCAAAATTACTCCCAGGTTCAGGATAGTGAGATAGAAGCCGCGCACTCGGCCCGAGACCTGGTCGGTGGAGAAGTCTTCAAGCAGCACATCAAGTACTGACCAGGCAAGATTACCGCAGATCATATAGGCGAGAAGCACGGCCGCACCCACCCAGGACGGATTGCCGAGACTGAGGTAGAAGCTCGAGGCAATCAGACCGGAAAGGAGCAGTGCAAGCAGACGGACCGACCCGACTCCGTGGACGAGCGGCTGGAGATGCATGAGCAGCCACAAGACGATGACGAACGCGACGAAGTAGAATCCACCGACCATGCCTTCACCTGAAATAACAGAGAAGTATGAAGAAAGGATATAGATGAGAAAGGCGTCAAGAAATCCGAGAGTGAACGAGATGAAAGAAATCAGTCGGACTTTTCTGCGGTCGAAAACTTCTTTGTTTTTTTGTTTCTCTTCTTCAAGCATGCATTCATTATGCCACACTCTCGCCCTTCGCTACTCCAGGCAGCCAGGCAGATACCCTTTCGCCTTCGCGGCATCCACCGAGGCAAAGCAGACCCGATTCTCCGGTTTAATCTGTTTGGCGCAACGCGTTGTTGGAACATGATACTTGTTTGAGTTTTTACTTCCGACGAAACTGCACTCCACTTTATCCAAACTAGCGGGCGGAGTGGCATCGACTGATTTGGCCGACGCATTTGAATCAGTAGGAATCCGCTCCGGCACGGCCGACGAAGGAAGCACATTCGGAGCGGCGATAATAATCGGCAAGGGCTCCTCGAGGCTCTTTTGGAGCACCCCCGCTTCAAAAGAAAGGGCTGCCACCAGAAAAAAAGCTATACCAAGCCAAATTTTTGAAAAGTAGCCCGAAAGCTGTCCAAAGTATTCCTTTATGCGCTCCGTATGCATACTCATATTGACACCTGACCAGTAAATCGCTATACTGTCCCCATACATCTTTTGAAGGCCCATTGTAGGCCACAATCTCGAATATGGCAACCAGAAAAGCAGGTGGATCAACCGCTCTTGGTCGTGACTCAATCTCGAAGCGCCTCGGCGTCAAGATTTATGGCGACCAAATCGCTATGGAAGGCAACATCATCGTTCGCCAGCGCGGCACCAAGTATCACGCCGGAAAAAACGTTTCACGTGGTGCTGACGACACCCTTTTCGCTCTCGTTGACGGCATGGTGAAATTCGAAGAGCGTAAAGTCGAGGCTTTTACCGGCAAGCTCGAAAAGCGGATGTTCGTCCATGTCATCCCCGCCGAAGCCGCCTAAAGAGTTTTCTTCTGAAGCAAAAACCTCCCGATCGGGAGGTTTTTTTATTCTAGGCAAGAGGCGTATACTCCTGAGTTTTATTGAGTCAACTGAACAATAACAACTTTCGGTGTCTGCCCGGCCGCACGAGCGAGCATGAGACGTGTATTGCCTGCTACAAGGTGCAGCACACCTCCATACCGAGCAATTATAGGGGCGCTTATATTACCCCCGCTATTGATCTTTTTAATCTGCGGAACAACACGTGCTTGGTAATTTCGATTACACGCCTCTACACAATCACGAATAGATGTATAGTCATCGAGTGCGACATCGAACGAATCGGTATTCTCAAGCTCTTGCCACAAGTCTTCTGTCAAATCAATCATTTCTGCCTGCTGAGCGCCCCGAGAAAGCTCTTCTCGAATTCTCAATTTTTCTTGAGTGGTTTTTCCAAAATGCTCAGCAACCCTTTCAATTTCACCATATTCATAGTCAATGTCCGGCTTCACCCAGTTTATCCGGGACACAACCTTATCCTCCTGAGGTTGTTCAAAGTTCATAGACTACTTCTTCCGATGCTTGATCGCCGCTTTGATGAAGGCGCTAAAGATTGGGTGGGGCGCGAGGATAGACGACTGGAATTCGGGATGAAACTGCACACCGACGAAGAAGGGGTGGACCGACTTCGGCAGTTCGGCGATTTCCATGAGGACGCCATCTGGAGAAGTACCGGAGAACACCATTCCCGCTTCAGCGAGCCGGTCGATGTATTCCGGGTTTACTTCATAGCGGTGTCGATGACGCTCAATGATCTTTTTAGCCGCATAAGCTTTTTCAGCGAGCGTACCCTTCTTCAGAATAGCTGGGTACTCACCGAGTCGCATCGTGCCGCCATATTCTTTCCTCGCGATCTTGGCTTTCTGTTCGGGCATCACATCGATCACAAGGTGTAGCGACTTCGGATCAACTTCCGCCGTGTTCGCCCCTGCGAGGCCCGCGATATGCCGGGCATACTCGATGACCGCGAGCTGCATGCCATAACAGATACCGAAATACGGAATTCCTTTTTTTCGGCAGAATTCGATCGCGAGGATTTTCCCCTCAACCCCCCGTGCGCCGAAACCGCCCGGAATGAGCACACCGTCGAAACCGGAAAGTTCCCGGAGCTTCTTCGGATCTTTTTCATACTCGGTCGAATCGATCCAAACGAGCTTAGGCAAGCGTTTATTTGCGTACGCCGCATGCTTCAGTGACTCGATGACACTGATATAGGCGTCCGAGAGGACGTAGTCCCCCGTCTTGAAGTATTTCCCAACCACAGCGATCCGTACCTCCTTCTTCAGCCGATGAATAACGGAAACTTTACCTTTCCAGACTGTCAGATCAGACTTTTTCGGCTTCAGTTTCAACCGCTCGAGAATCGCATCTGAAAGATAGTCTTTTTCGAAATTGACTGGTACATCGTAGATACTCTCGACGTCCGGCGCACTGATGACGGATTCCGGCCGCATGCTGCAGGAGACGGCGATTTTTTCCTTGCGCCGGTCATCAAGCGGCCGCTCGGCCCGAGCGACGATGAAATCAGCCTGGATGCCGGCGCCATTGAGCGTTCGAGAGGCATACTGGGTCGGCTTCGTCTTCATTTCGCCGATCTTGTTCGGGATCGGGAGGTACGAGACGAGGACGAAAAGAACATCGTCTGGTTGCTCATTTTTCAGCATCCGAGCCGCCTCGAGGAAGAGGATGTTCTGATACTCCCCGATCGTCCCGCCAATCTCGATGATCGTCACGTCAGCATCAGCTTTGTCCGCCGCCCGGCGGATAGTCCCGATGACCTCGAGCGGAATATGTGGCACCACCTCGACGCATTTGCCGTGGTATTCCAGATTGCGTTCCCGCTCGATCACCCGCTGATAGACGGAGCCGGTCGTCATGTAATTATCGCGCGAAAGCTTGAGGCCCATGAAGCGCTCGTAATTCCCCATATCCTGATCGGTCTCGTAGCCATCGGCCAAAACGAACACCTCGCCATGCTCGGTCGGATTCATCGTCCCAGCATCGACATTGATATATGGATCGATCTTGATCGCCGTCACCTCCTGTCCCCTCGCCTGAAGAATTTTCCCGATCGAGGAAGCGGCCACGCCCTTGCCGACCCCGCTCATCACCCCGCCCACGACGAAGATGTATTTCCGCGACCGTCCCTGTTTTTTCTCTGCAGCCATAAGATTTTTTTATTTAGAGAGAAAGAGCCGCCTTCGGGGGTGAAGAACGGCTCCTTTTCAAAGAATCTGATGATTACTCAGCGACAACAGACACGGTCACGGTCGCTTTCGACTTTCCCGCTGCGAGCGTCACGGCGTGCTCACCGACCGTCTTGATCGGGCGCTCAAGTACCACCATGTCGTCGACGATTTCGACATCACTCGCCTTGGCAGCCGCAACGATATCGGCGGCACTGATTGAGCCGAAGAGTTTGCCGTCCTCGGCTTTGGCAGCAATCGTGAACCTCATTCCGTCGAGCTTTTTCATCGAGGTCGCCAGTTCGGCAATCTTCGCCTCTTTCTCGGCTGTTCGCTTGACGAGTGACTTCTCGACGGACTTCACCATCCCGGCCGTCGCGAGCTCCGCGAAGCCTTCTGGAAGAAGATAGTTGAAAGCGAAGCCTTTTTTGACTTCTTTAATTTCACCAGCTTTCCCGACGCGCGGGACATCGACAACGAGGATCACTTTCATAGCATTCAATGCATCAAAACTTATGTTCTATCCTAGCCTTTTTCACCGCTTTTGACAAGCCGCCAGCTGGGGAGAAAAAGAAGCGCCCCCAGCACTCGGATGAGCGCGGGGGCAGCAGGTCAGACCGCTTTGGCGGAGTGCGTCTGGAAGTCCAGTCGCAGTACCGATCGGGTCTCGAAACCCTTCACGCGGCCTTTGGGCAGGTTGCCGCTGCACTGAAGTTGAAACAGCGTCGAAACGCCAACCACGGTCGCGTTGACACCGAGCCCCTCGCCGGTTGGCTCTTCGATGAGTCTGACACACGCCTGGATGTGGGTGCAGGTCTCCTTGGTCAGCACCGGAGCAACGATGAGGATGCGCTTATTGCGAAGTACTGTCGCTGCATCCTTCGGTGAAGCTAACCGCCAGACAGCACCCTTTTCGCTGACGCCCTGGTCAACCGAGAGAAAGGACACCGGCCGAAACTCTCCCTCGCCGAACGGAAACGGCGGCAAGATTCGCGCCACCCCGAAAGCGAGTACGGCGCCGTAGCCACCGAGGCCGATAACCGCAGCAATCTTCTTGCCTCCATCCATGAAGGGGGCGGCGAGAAGGCGGCAGAGATCATCGACATGCGGTGGATGCAAGCACAGCTTGTGAAGCACGGCATCAGTGTCGAAACCACCAGACTTCAGGCTGGCATCGCCGAGAAGGGCGAACAAGCGCGCCTGTATCTCTTCAGCCGCCGAATCAGGGATGGCAGCAATTTGACCACGCCGCCGGCGACTCGATTCAGGAGGCACAGACGGAGGAACTGACAGGGGTGACGGTGCCTCAGGGGTGGCGGCCGGAAACGATGGGGTGGTCGACTGAAGAGCGACTGCTCCATCGGTCGACAGTTGAGCCACGCCTATCTTGGCTGACACAGCTTCCGGAGCAACTTCTGGCGCATCGGTCTGATCTTGACCATCAGCGTCACCAATCTTGGTGAGAGGCTGCTCCACCACGGCCGGCGGAGCAACAGAGGATCGACCAGGAATCAGAGAAGCGAGATTGAAACCCCAGCGCCTCCGAGGGGATGGGATGGCCGTACTCACTTGATTCATGAGGCAACTCCTGCGACAAAACAGAGCAAACACCGAGACGCGGTGCACGTAATAGAGACGAAAAAGAACGGAAGGAACAATAGCTGATTCTTACCATTCCTGAGCTGTTTTGTCAACGGAAAACGCTACAAGATGAGCATGCTGTCACCGAAAGAATAGAAGGAGAATCGTTCTTTGATCGCAATCCGGTAGAGCCCGTTTATATTTCGCTTCGCCTTCTTGCTCTGGAGAAAAGCATCGACGAGGAGCATGAGCGAGGTTTTTGGTAAGTGAAAATTCGTGATGAGGATATCGACGGTTTGGAACTGATGCGGTGGATAAATAAAGGTATCAATCGGTCCCGCAAACGCTTGAACCGGCCGGTTCTGCCCAATTGTTTCGAGTGTCCGAGTCACAGTCGTACCGACGGCGATGATGGACTGATTCGTCGCTTTCGCCCTTTCCAATTGTTCTGCCGACTCCATGGAAACCGTGACAAATTCCTGATGGAGCTTTCCGGTTTCAAAACTGATTTCAGACAATGGAGAAAAGGTTCCCATCCCAACATCGAGCGTGATATGCGTCTGATCAATTCTTTTCGCTTTGAGCGAAGCGAAGACAGCATCGGTAAAATGCAGCGAAGCCGTCGGCGCCGCTACCGACTGACCACTCGAGGCAAAGATAGTCTGATAACGCTCGCGAAGTTTCACCTCATTTTGCTCATCGGACTCGAGATAATGTGGCACGGGCGTTTCACCATACTGATCGAGCAATTCAAAAAGCGCCTGTTCGCTTTCTAGACGGAAAAAGAATTTCGCTTCCTCCTGACGTTCCACGATGAGCCCATCGCCATTCGGAAAGCTCAGCCGGTCCCCGACGGAAACCTTGCGGTCCACCAGCGCCGGAATAAGATTTTTGCTATCCCACTCATTCACCAGAACAAAAACCTCGATCTTGCCGCCAGTCGGTTTCCGAAGCCAAAGCCGTGCCGGTCGAACGCGCGTATCATTCAGCACCATGAGTGCCTTCTCAGGCAGGTATGCAGCGAGATTCCGGAACGTATTGAAGCGGACCGTATCGGTCGCCGTATCATAGATAAAGAGGCGGGCGCTATCGCGCGGCTCGAGTGGCTCCCGGCGGATAAGTTCGGGCGGAAGCCCGTAGTCGTACTGGTCGAGGTCGGAGAATTTCATAGGGGTAAGTATAGCAAAGAAAAAACAGGGTCGGCGGCGCATGCGATGCATGCGCCGAAAACCCTGTCGAAACGGTGCCTGTTCAGGCTGATACTGCCGCAGCATCCATCGCCGCCTTCAGTTCCGGCCAATGGTGCTTCGGCTTCCAGACGACCCGGCCGGATCGAACCAACTCCGCCACGACGGAATCGTCCTGGCGGTACTGTGGTGTCGGTCGATGGATGAGACTGGCGACCGGCAGCGGGCCGATGCCATCGGTTGAATATACCGTACGGTCTGATCGATTCACCACGCAGGCGAGGAAAACCGGAACACCACCGGCGGACACGATGAGCTTCATGAGCTCGAGCGTCGTGGTGAAGTTGTTCGCGATGTCTTCCGCGATGCCCACCAGCTCGCCGGGATGGATTTCGTGGCGAGCGAGTACGAGCTCTTCCTTGCCGCGTTGGCCATCGACGCCAGCTGTCTTCTGGATCTTCTCGGCGAAGATGAAGCGGCAGCGAAGCGACCGGGCAAGGTTCTGCCCAAAGACGATGCCGCCCATGGGTGCCCCCAGGATGACGTCCGGACGATGTCCGTCGTTGTGGAGCTGATCACCGAGGCAGCCGGCGAAGTGGTCCATCACGTCCGGCCACTCCTCGGCCATCGCGACGTTGAAGTAGCCGAAGCCGACGTAGTGCTTGCCGGGTTCGTAGCTACCAGCATAGCCGACCAAGGGACCGGTCGGCGGAGCCAGGTAGAAGCCACCGCAATTGATCAGCGTCTCGGCATGATCGTCGCGGATGATCGCGGGTTTCCTTTTCATGACACTCTCCTGCTGCCTTGTTCAGGCATTGATGACGTGGGTTGGGGAATCAAGATGACAGGGAACGGGCAGCGTTGAGTCCATCACGCGTGGCGAGCGCTACTCGGCGCACGGCCACCATGTAGTCCTCGCTCGGCAAGAGCTTCGGGTACAGCACGGCCCGAGACGAGTTCACGACGACCGGGGCATGCGGCGACCAGGCCGACATCGCATCGCGCTCGGTTGCCCCCTGCGCTCCGACACCCGGGATGAGCAGCGGGGCATGCGGAGCGATCCCTCGGACCTGGCGCAGCTCTTCGGGATGCGTGGCACCGACGACGAGACCGATGCGCCCGGAAGCGTTCCACTTCCGCCCATTGGTCGCCAGGTGCGCGAGGTACTGGTAGTAGGGAATCTGCATAGACATCGAGAACGACAGTTCTTCGTCTGCCGGGCGGCCGCGCATGATTTCGGCGTAGAACTCCTGACTTGTCGTCATGACGCACTGCTGCGTCTCGGCACCGCCCGGATTGGAGGTCCGGTCCAGGAGAAAGAGTCCCTTGCCATCCCAGCTCAAATAGGGTTCGATCGAGTCGAAACCCATGTACGGCGAGAGCGTCAACGCATCAGCCCGGTACCGTTCGAACGCTTCGCGGGCATACTGCTTGGCCGTCTCACCGATGTCCCCGCGCTTCGCATCGAGGATGACCGGGATGCCCGGCGCGGTCTCGTGAATGCGGGCGATCAAGCGCTCGAGCTGATCTTCGGCGCGATTGGCCGCGAAGTACGCGATCTGCGGCTTGTAGCAGCAGACGAGGTCCCTCGTCGCATCCAGGACGCTGGTGCAGAAGTCGTAGATGCGGGCCGGATCCCCTTCGAGGAAGCCGGGGAATTTGCTCGGTTCCGGATCGAAACCGACGCAGAGGCAGGAATTGTTCTTGGCTTGAGCCGCCATCAGCGCATCTCGGAAAGCGATCATGGTGTGTTCCCCTTTCATGAGGAGTTGGGGTTGATTGGGAAGGTTCAAAAGCTCGGTTGAGCGCCAGAAAAGCCCGCCTGAAAGCGCGCCTTTGGTGGCTGTACAGTAGGGAAAAACGGCTCAAAAGTCAACTTCCGCTTCCGGTCCCGGTCCGATACTATAGAAACACTGCTCTTATGCCCATTCTTCATATTCTCCTCCTCGGTTTTTCGGGCGCGGTCATCGCGGTCTGGTTCAGGCATCATTTCGTCATGCTGCCGGACAATCAACTCTCGATTGGCCTTCCTTTTTTCCTCGCCAGCAGCCTCGTCGCCCTGGTGCTCTTTTTCTGCTTCCAGTACTCCCGGAAGCATCCCTCTTTGAGTTTTCACTTCAGACCAGTCTTCATTCTCCCCGTTGTCTTTATCTTGAGCGCTACTATCTTCAATACCCAGGCTTTCCTCCGCGGACTCATCTTCGCCGACGGTCCACTCATCCCACTCGCATCGTGGGCATCAGCCAATCTCTCCTTTGCTGCAAAATTTGGATCCGTCATTCTGACGTATGTTTTCCTGACTATCGCTTTCTTCGGTGCTGGCAATCTCTTGTTCCGAACCGTCTTGCGCCACCCGATCCAAGACCAACATTCGGTCTATGGCATAGCACTAAGGATTATCGCGGGAATGTTTCTCTGGAGCACCCTCCTCCTCGGACTCGGAATGCTCGGTGGTCTTCCTGGCTGGATAATCTGGATTACCTTCTCTCTCCTAGTCATCTGGGAGCACCGGGCAGTGACGGCACTTTTTCGCCAAATGTTCGACGTAACCGGTAAGTGGCAGCCGCACTTCCGGTCAGCGGAACCATACCTTCTTGCGCTCGGATGCTTCCTTGTCGCCTTCGTACTGACACAATCGATCAAGCCGCACCCAACCGGTTATGACGACATGACCCATTACATGGACCGGGTGCATATCGTATCAGAGCGCGGCGAGATCATCGCCGGCGGACGTCCTTACCCGTTCGAGATTCTCGCCGCCACGATTAGAATCGCATCTGGTGATGACACCCTCCTCCTCGCGATGAGTCTTGGTACCTACTGTCTCTTTTTCGGTATGTTCATTCTCTACGGCTTCGGACAAGCCGTCTTTAGCCGTCGCACCGGCGCCCTTTCCGCCATCATCCTTCTCTCGCTCCCGATCGGAGCAGCACTCGCCATTCGTGAGGTAAAGCCTGACCCCCTCCTCTTTGCCGTCTCGGCGATGGTGTTATGGTCGCTCATCCGCTCGGTCGCTGAGAAAAAGTTGATTTTCTGGCACAGCGCACTCGGATTATTTTCTTTCGCCGTCATCATCAAGCTCACCGCTCTCTTCCTGATCGCCCCGCTCGCTATCACGGCTACCCTCATCGCTCATCAACGAAGGGCTTTCGACATTACGTGGCGATCGCTCATCATGATGATTATTATTGGCCTGATACCACTACTCCCTTGGATCAGCTACGGACTTACGACACATCCGGTCTCTTCGGCGATTAATTCGTTCGAGGCCCTCATTTCAAGTGAGTCAACTGACGAATATCAAAAGCTCCGGAACGAAGTCACTACTTACGTTTGGAGAAATTCCTGCTTAGCCACCGGGGCCGCCGAGGATTTCTCGCGCTTTGTTCCAGCACGCGGCCCAATCGAACGCTGGCTCAAACTTCCTTGGGACACGACTATGAACGTTCATATTGGATCGTTCGCGACTGAAATTGGCTTTCTTTTTCTCGCACTACTTCCTTGGTACTTCGCCATCCGTCAAAATGGAGCTATTTCTCCGAAGCCGCCATGGCACGAGCAACCAGGACCACTGATCGCGCTGTTTGCCTTCGGCTATTTTTCGCTCTGGGCCGTACTCGGTGAAGGAGTCTTCTGGTACGCCTACCCGGGGCTGGCACTCCTCATCCTGCTTGTCGTCGGGCTTCGCGAAAAAGTCCGCTTTTCCCGTATCCTGTTTATATATTTCTGTGTTGTGCTCGCGCTCGGCCTCATCGGAAATACTCTGGTCCAGATGAAGCTGAAAGGCGAACGGGCGCAAGTCCTCTTTGCTGGAAATGAACTCTCAGCTGATGAATTCCTCGATCAATCAATTGCCGGTTACGGCGGAGCTATCAAAATCCTGAATCAGGACCCGGAAAGCCGCATTCTCCTCACCAGTTCTCAACTCTGGTACGGCATTACCGATAATGACCGCCGGGCGGTGATGGACCCCCATCTCGATTCGTTCAACTGCATCCACCGCGAACGTAATGACGCCCTTACACTCTCAAGACTGCGTGATTTCGACATTCGCTATGTACTCTACGCACGCGGCTACAATGAGGAACTCGAACAAGGTACTCGTCCCACTTTCAATGCGAAAATCGAAGCCTTCACTGATTTTGTCGGTCATAACCTCCGAGTGGTCTGGGGGTCGCCGTATTATACGATTTTCGAAGTGCCACCCGCTGACTTCCATACCGGACGATAGACCGCGGTCCAAAACAATGCAGGCAGCACGCCAAAGTACGGATTACACGTATTTGAGCGCAAGGAATCCGAGAACAAGGAGAACGACGAAAGCGATTGAAAGAAGATCGATATATTTCTCAATCGAGTCCTTGTAGCGACTGCCGAGATGGTGCATAAGAAAGGCCACGAGAAAGAAACGCATACCCCGGCCGATGAGCGATGCGAACATGAACATGACAAAATCGATCCGGAAGACGCCAGCGGCGACGGTAATGAGTTTGTACGGGATCGGCGTAAAGGCTGCGGTGAAGACGGTCAAGAAAGCATTCTCCTCATACCGCGTTCCGATATGCACGAATTCTTCCTGCAACCCGTAGGTATTCACGATCCACATGCCGACCGTACTGAAGAGAGCGAGGCCGATCAAGTAACCGAGCGCACCTCCGAGCGCGCTCGCGATCGTGCAGATCGCCGCATGACGAAGAAAACTCGCTGGTTTTGCCATCACCATAGCGATAAGGAGCGGATCCGGCGGAATCGGGAAGAATGAGCTTTCCGCAAACGCGATACCAGCGAGTGCTTGCTCGGCGCGCTTCGTTTCCGCCCAGCCGACGACCCAGCCGTACAATCGGCGAATAATCTTCCTCGGCCAAGCAATCGAGGAAAGAGCGAGTAGAATCGGCTTCGATCCGATGAATGCTTGGAAGCGCGGCGCGGCGCGCCAGGCCCGGAGAGTTTTGAGCATAGCAATCTGACGATTAACGTCCAGAAGTAATGTGTAGACCTGGAGAGAAGCATCCTCGGCCGCAGCAGACGAGAACTCCCGACTCAACAACCCGCCCAATGAGAAATCATTTCTGTGGACCTGGGGAGAATCGAACTCCCGACTCGGCAATGCGAATGCCGCGTAATACCACTTTACTACAGGCCCAGCACGAATAACGGTTTGTAGGATAGCAAGCTTTCGTCCTGATTTCAAGCATCCAGTCAGATAAAAAGAAAACCCCGTAGGCACACGTTGGCGCCTACGGGGAGCACTCAGCCAGAAAGACTGAAGCGCGTACCTGACGGGGTCAGGCGTTGGTGTCAGACGAGGTGCGCTGACTTTCGACGAAAGGCGCTGGCGCCGGATCCGTCACCATCGCAATCGGTGGTGGTGCCGGCGGCGGAGGCGGAGGGGCGGTGTACGCGAGCGGAGCAGCGCTCAGCACAGCGACGAACACACCGACTTGCACGGCCTTTTGTTGCATGGGAATCTCTCCTGTTTTCCCCTTCGGACCATTCCTCGGGGAACCCAGAATATCAGATTTTGAACGGCTCGTAAAGCCGGTTTACCTTCCCAGATCAGACCAAAATAGCTATACTGCAGATGTTGAATTGGCCACCTCAATAAGTTTATATGCACAAGATTACTCCCCGTTATCTCGCTAAGAATATCGCGACGGTCGTCGGCCTCGTTCTCGTCTGGCGCGGTATCTGGCTCCTTCTCGATGGTGTCGACATGCTTTTTTTCGCAGGCAACCACTTCTGGACGGCGCTCCCGGGCGTCATCCTCGGCCTCGCCATCCTCTATTTTCCAGATAAGGACCTGAAAGAGATTGAGAAACTCTAACATTCTCACGAAACCGGCTGAAAGCCGGTTTTTTGTTTGACACGCCGCATCGCTTGGGTCATACTCGGGCCATTCTTCTTTGACAACCCTGGGAGTACCACATGCATCCTCATTCGCACGATACGAGCGAACGGAATCGCTATCTCCGACTCGCCCCGCTTTCCCTCATCACCTGTGTCGTCGAGCTCGCCGCTGGCATTTTTACTGGCAGTCTCGCCCTCATCACAGACGCCATCCATACGCTGCTCGATGTGTTCGAAAATCTGCTCAATGCCTTCGTATCCGACCGAGCTCGACTCCTTCCTCACCCAGAGCGGATCCGCAAGGCTGGGTTCGCGGCGAGTCTCGTCCTCATCGGCCTCTCGACCGCTTTCATGGGGTATGAAGCCATCCGAAAAATACTCGGTCAGGAGGCTCCCGGCCTCTTCGGCTGGACGGTCGCGGTCGCAGCTTTTTCGCTACTCATGAACCTTTGGCAGCTCCGTATCCACTTCGGCGCGCCCGAAGAACACCGCAACCTTACCCACTGGGGACAGATGCTCCATATCGTGACCGATGTCGCCGGGAGTGTCGCTGCAATCACCGGGACAGCTGCCGCTGCCTTCTTCGGCCTCCCCCTGGCTGATGCCTGGGCGGCAATCACAATCGTAGCGATCATCTGGTGGCGGATGGCATACGGTGCCCACCAAGCCTTCGGGCGTGAGGCAAAAACAGCAAAACACCACTGCCGACACCAGCACTGATTTTTTCCGCCGTTCTTTGACCAGCCTCAAGCGCGCCGAGTATCTCGGCCGCGCTTTTTTCTTTACTACAACGTTTCCAGGATCCGGATCTCTTGTTCGAGAACTGTGTCCTCTTCGCCAAAAAGGAAACTCGTCCGAAACTTCTTTCCAGCGAGGAACGTAGGAATCCACAACCGGTCATCCGGCCACATGTTGTCGTACGGAATCTCGGTAACCGAAAACCACTGCGGCCGCATCTCTTCCGTCTCAACCGGCTCCCATTTATACTCACTGACACGAAAGACATGTACTTCGAGCACCTCATCAGGCTTCGCGGCGAATCTGAATTCATGGATACCCACCTCTTCCATCGCTGTAATTCCGACGCCGCATTCTTCTTTCGTTTCGCGCCTCGCCGCTTCATCGATCGATTCGCCTGGCTCGACTTTGCCGCCGAAGCCGTTCCAGCGACCAGCACCGAAGCCGCGCTTCTTCATCCCGAGGAGAATATTTTTTCCTTTGACGATGAACACGAGCGTGAAGAGTTTCCGTTGCATAGGTCTTTTCTTTGGCCCTAGTATATCACCACCGGTGTACCGACGGTCGACCATTCGTACACGCGCTTCGCCGATCCGACACCAAGCCGGATACAGCCGTGCGAAACCGGCGTGCCGAGATGATTCGCGCCCTCCTTGTAACCGCCCGGCCATTCCGGTAACTCATGGATGCCGTACAGCCCGTCCGGTGTGATGGCCTGCCAATGCGGCATATAGAGACTGTATTTCTTCGACCAAGGCCGGAGGGCCTGATTGTGAATAGCAAATTCACCCTTCGGGGTATCCATCCCCGGCTTGCCGGAGGAAATCATATAGGCATCGACAGCGCGACCATTCTCAAAAAGCGTCATAACCTGGGCAGCCGTATTCACATCAATGTATTTCCCTTCCGACTTCCTCGCACGCGTAAAGCGCTTCGCCTCTTCGATCCGGGTGGCGTAGTCGCGACTCACTGCTACTGGCTTCGGCGGCAAGGTCGTGAATGTGGTCGCCGCGATCGACTGATACTGGTCGTCGGTAGCGCTTCGGAAACGGGAACGGATACGGAGCTGATACTCTTTTCCGGCAGGAAGCGGGTCCTTTGGCAGGATCTCGAAAACAGTTTTCTCCGGATTATTTTGATAGACCACTTCGACTAGTGGATCGAACTGGAAATCGATGTAAAAATCCTTCACGGAGCGGTCAAACTCGACTTTGATCGGGTCTTCGACCCCAAGGAGAACATCCGCCGCACCATCGGCGGGCGTGATTGAGACGAGTTTTGGCAACCGCGGCGAGAGAATGGAAAAGGAAAAGACCGGGGTCGGGATGAACCACGACGTTTTCCCCTGGCCGATTGAGAGCCGATAAGAGGCATCGAGCGCCCAATTTTCTTCGGGCGTGATGATGAGCCGTTTGCCGAAATCCTGCCACTCCGTCCGAAATGCCAACGCTGGGACAAGTGTAATCTTTCCCGCCAGACTCTCCGAGCGAATGGCGCGCGAAAAATCGATGACGAGGGAATCGCGTGGACCGGAGAGGTCATCGTTTTCGATCATTGCCGTCACCCGTTCGTTCCGCCACGATTCGAAAAGTCCGAAGCCGCCGACGAGAGCAGCGAGAAAAAAGAAGAATATGGTCCAGAAGAGAATAGAAAGCGAGCGTCGGATCATGGAGGAAAAATGGGTTTATTGAATCGTACTCCCTACTATAGCAAATGCCGCGCCCAGGAGCCCGAAAAGAAGCGCCCCGTCTTGAATGAGGACAAGACGTTCCGGCCGCCGGCCCGAAAAGAAAGCAACGAGATATTTCGGCAGACTGAGCGAGAGCGAGAGAGCGAGGGCGAAGAGGAGAAATCCGCCATTCGCCAAAAGCATCCGATCCGTAACCGTCTTGAGTGCAACGAGTGCGGCGCTCGTGAGGAGCGCCGGGATGATGATGCCGAAGATAAACGGCGCTTTGGAACCTGGCTTCGCTACCACTTTGACCACGTCATCCTCGCTTTGGGCTGTCCCGGAGAGGTATGTCGGCCCGAACACGAACGGCGCATACCAAAGGAACTGGACGGAAGCATAGGAAACAGCGCCAGCGAGTATCGTCAGAAGCAATACCATAGACTATTCATTGTCAGCGTTATCGATCTTTCGCAGCGACCGATGGATCGCCCGGGCGATGCGATTGCGAGTAAGGTAGCCGATGGCATAACCGAGAGCGGCCAAAACGACGCCGGATGCGATACCACCAGCAAACTGTGGCCAAAATTGTTCCCAAAAATTCATAGGTTTTTTATTGAATACGAGCCAGGTCCCCATTCAAAATGACGGGCGTCATCCCGATGATCTCTTCCTTGTATGAGATCTCCGGTATCGGATTCAGGAGATAGATTTTCTTTTTGAGATAGAAGGCGAGACCCATCTCCATGAGCGTATTGCCGCCGACATATCCGGCCGAATCGTTCTTCTCTTCGTTCACGACGAGAACCGCATCACTTTTCGCGATGAGGTCGAAGTGCTGCTGCATCGCCCGGGACTTTTCTCCTTCGAACCAGGAGAGCTCCATCTCACCGCTCTTCCGGATCCGATAAAATTCTTTCGAATCCATCGGATTGCCATCTTGATCCCGAGAAACGAAAGCCGGAATATGGACTTCATGGCCGCCCGTTTCCAGCGCCCCCTGACACTCGATCATCCGGTCAAGATGGGCGATACTGCCGCAGATGGTGATGATCATAGCTGTTCTGGATATTGTAAATGATACTCCCCCAAGAGAACCAGGTCCTTCAAGTCCTTTTCCCGGCCCATCCGCTGTTTCCATTCGATCACTGAACCGAGCTGGACGAAACGAATCCCATCGACGACATCGGCCGTATCGATAAGCGCATCGATATTCCAATCGCCTGGATACCAGCCAGCATAGATCTCGATTGATCCCTCGGCAAAATACCGGCACTCCAGCCCTGAGACAGGGTTAATCTTCTTCTCTCCATGCTCCCGAGCCCATTCCCAGGCCTTTCCGCGGGCGACGAGATCGAGATCCTTCGATTCCCGGATACCGCGCACCCACATCGGTCCGCTGCCGAAAACAGCAAAGTCTTCCGCTGGCAGAGCAAGTCCTCTCAACGTTTCGAAAAGTGGATGTTTCGGTATCTGCATATAGATCATTTAGAATTTTATCCCGAGCTTCTTCAGGATGGCCATGTCTTTCCGAGTGTTCGAATGGAGCGGCTTCGGCAGTTTCACAACCGGAAACCAGCCTATTTCGTCCATCTTTTCTGGCTCACCGATCTTTACGCCCTTGGGATTCACGAGCGCGATGAAGAGCACCTTCACCCAATGAGTATCCTTTCCACCGTTCTTCCGAAGCACATTGAACGCACCAATCTGCTCGAGCTTCTTTACGGCGACGCCGTATTCCTCGCGGATTTCGCGGCGCACCGTCTCCTCGAACGTCTCACCGAATTCCATCGAACCGGCCCCGCCATCCCAATGGCCCTGTTCGTCACGGCACTTCCGGCTCCGCTTATGCATGAGGATATTCCCCTGGCCGTCATGGCAGTAGAAAGCGCACGTCACGCCGATGAAGTCCACTCCCTTGCGAAGATCAAAAGATTTTTTCATGACGATTCTTTATTGACTTTCCAACACCTGAGAGAAAGCTTCGATATCTCGGCGCGTCGCCAAACCAGCGAGATTAAGATTGCGCGCCTGCTCGAGCGGAACCCAATCAAAACCGGCTCCTTCACCAAGGATAAAGAGTTCCTTTTCTAGGCTGACATTGGCCCAATAGACAAAGCGCCACATCCCTAGATGTTCAATGAGATAGTCATGGAGAGGCACAAAGGGGATAGAGGAAAAATCAAATCCGAGCTCTTCGCTGAGTTCGCGCTTCAAACAGACCTCTGCACTTTCCCCATTCTCTCCGACACCACCAAACAAGGCCCAGGTATCGGGATTCGTCGGAGCGGTGGCATCGCGATGTTGCATGAGAATCATCCGCTTCTCGGGATGGTACAAGACCGCTCCCGCCCAGAACCTCTTCTTTTTTATTGCCTCAGTATTCACACAGCCAGCCGATTTTATTTCCCGTGGCACTTCTTAAACTTTTTTCCGGAACCGCAGTGACAAGGGTCGTTGCGACCGATAAGTTCGGTGTTATGGATTGGCGATTGGTTTTCGGACGGCTTCACATTTCGCTCCTGTCCTTCTGGGCTGATACCTGCGAATTGTGGAGTCGTGTCTGACGCACCTTTGTACTCGACCGCCCGAGGCACGGACGAGGTCACCGCCGGATGGGTTGGGGTGATTTTGAAGAGGGAAACGAGATACGTCTTCCGGACCGTGTCCATGAGACCCACGAAGAGATCATAGGCTTCACGCTTGTACTCGATCAAAGGATCGCGCTGGCCGTACCCGCGCAGCCCAATCCCCTGGCGGAGATAATCGATCTCGTCGAGATGATTCATCCAGAGCGTATCGAGCGACTGGAGGAGGAGCAATTTCTGCAGTTTATTCCAGTCTTCTTTGCCAATCGCGGCTTCTTTGGCCGCAAAGGCACGCTTCGCTTCGCCGATAAGATACTCATTGATCGCGGATTGCTTCTCGGGTTCAGTCTTGGAGCGGTCATCGCGGATACCCTCGAGCTTGGTCAGGGCGGCTTTCTCATCGAGCGCGGTGAAGAGATTGTTTGCTTCGCCGACGATATCGGCCAGGTTCCACTCGCCTTCTTCGGCCGCCGTATGGAAGCCAACCATCCGTTCGAATTCGTCCGCGACCAAGTCGAGCGTCGTATCACGATACTCGGTCGAACGGAGCCAGTCGGCGCGCTTCTTGTAGATTACCTCGCGCTGTTTGTTCATCACGTCGTCATAGTCGAGGACGTGTTTGCGGAGGTCAAAGTTGTAGCCCTCAATTTTCGACTGAGCAGACTCGATTGTCTTCGAGACAAGGCCGTTCTCGATCGCTTCGTCGTCCGGGAGGCCGAGGGACGTCATCATGCTCTTCATCCGGTCACCGCCGAAACGCCGCATCAATTCGTCCTCGAGCGAAACGAAGAATTGCGATACACCCGGATCGCCCTGGCGTCCCGCGCGACCACGGAGCTGATTGTCGATGCGCCGCGCTTCATGCCGCTCGCTGCCGATAATCATCAGTCCGCCGAGCTCCTTCACGCCGTCCCCGAGCTTGATGTCGGTCCCCCGACCGGCCATGTTGGTCGCGATCGTGACTGAGCCTCGCTGTCCGGCGCTCGCGACAATCTGCGCTTCTCCTTCATGGTTCTTGGCATTCAAGACCTGATGCGGCACACCCTCGCGGGCGAGGAGCGCAGCGAGGTATTCGGACTTCTCGATCGCGATTGTGCCGATGAGGACCGGCTGACCCGTCGCATGGACTTCCTTCACCCGCTCGGCGATGGCATTGAATTTGGCGACTTCGGTCTTGTAGATCACATCGGGCAGATCTTTCCTTACGAGCGGCCGATGGGTCGGGATCTCGGTCACGTCAATCTTGTACACCTTGGCGAATTCCTCGGCCGAGGTCGAAGCGGTACCAGTCATACCAGCGAGCTTGTTGTACAAACGGAAGTAGTTCTGAAAGGTGATAGTCGCCAGAGTTCGGCTCTCGCGCTGAACGGCGACGCCTTCCTTCGCTTCGATCGCCTGGTGGAGCCCATCACTGTAGCGGCGTCCCGGCATGAGACGACCGGTGAAGTCATCAACGATAATCACTTCGCCATCCTTCACGACATAGTCGCGGTCGAGCTTGAAGATGATCTCGGCTTTGAGTGACTGCTCCAGGTGATGCACATACTGGACATTGCCGGTCGCGTAGATATTCTCCATCCCGAGGAGCTTCTCGACGTGTTCGACACCGGCATCGGTGAGGGTCACGACTTTCATCTTCTCATCGACGGCATAGTCCTCTTCGGGTTTGAGTCGCGGTACGATTCCCGCGAAGCGTTCATAGAGCTTGGTCGATTCGGTATCAGGAGCGGAAATGATGAGCGGCGTCCGGGCCTCATCGATGAGGATGGAGTCCACTTCGTCGACGATGGCGAAGTTCAGCTCGCGCTGGACCTTGTCCTCGAGTGTCGCCACCATGTTGTCACGGAGGTAGTCGAAGCCGAATTCATTGTTCGTTCCATAAGTGATGTCACAGGCATAGGCTTCGCGGCGTGTGATCGGCAAGAGATTCTCCATCTCGACCGAGACCGCATCCGAGTCATCAGTCTTCGGCTCGAAACGGTACGAAGCACCCTGGCCGAGAATGCAGGCAGTCGAAAGTCCGAGGAAGCGGTAGACACGGCCCATCCAGTTCGCATCGCGTTTCGCCAGGTAGTCGTTCACGGTCACCACATGCACGCCCTTGCCGGACAGCGCGTTCAGATAGATTGGCAAAGTCGAGGTCAATGTCTTGCCTTCGCCGGTCTTCATCTCGGCGATGGTCCCACGGTGGAGCACGACGCCGCCGATGAGCTGCACATCATAGTGGCGCTCGTGGATGGCACGGTTCGCTGCTTCGCGGACGACCGCATAGGCTTCAGGGAGGATATCGTCGAGCGTCGCCCCGTCCTCGAGGCGTTTGCGGAATTCCGCGGTCTTCGCCTGAAGCGCCTCATCGGTAAGCACGGCAGTCGCGGCATCGTGGCTATTGATCGCGTCGACGATCGGGCGAATCTTGGCGATTTCACGGTCATTGGAACCAAAGAGTTTCTGGAAGAAAGACATAGGCGAGGAAAAAAGAAAAATGGCTTGAATAGAGCCATTTTATCAGAACCGAAGGCGAGGGTCAAAGCCCGAACAATACCCTAAAAACAGGCTGGGAAGGCCACCTGAAAGAAGAAAAGGTACAGGGCCATAATCAGCGTAACGACGGTCGCGATTGAGGCACTGATGAGATTCGGAACCCATGGTCGCGACGTTACTCCCACCCCGCCAAATCGTAGGGCGAGACGCTTGATGGCAACGAAGGTAGCAAAAAAGAGCAGCCCAAGGAGGACGGCATAGACGGCATATTGGACGAGTAAAAACGTATCCCAATTCCCGCATGTCATTACTGCCGATGGAAACAAAAAGGGAAGAACCGGCGGGCCGAAAGCAAAGACGCTCCTCTCAGGTGATTGGCTCATCATCATATAATACAAAGACTATTAGCGATTTATTAGCAACGCTGCCCGGAAACCCCCGCTGGGACGGTGCCATAGTCAGTTTCCCAGGCGGTCTCGAGTGCACCATAAGCGAAGGCGACGACAGCCATGACAATGGCAAAGAGGAGGGCGACGAGCGCGCCGCGACGGAGGATCTGGCGAGCCTGAGCCGTCTCAACGGCATACCGGAAAAGCTCGAAGGCGATCGCGAGGACCACTCCGAGCGAGACGAGAAGGTAGGCTCCCCTCACGAGGTAGAAGTACGGATTCGTCGGCATACAAGCCAAGGCCGCGCTCGGGAAAAGCGCCGAAAAAGTGACGAGTGAGGCGAGCAGAAACTTCGGCATACGTTAGAGGAATCTAGAAACGGGCGGCTTCGTCGACGACGAGTTTTTTCTTGATCGAGCGGGCACCGCGACGCTTCAGGTCGCGCGCCTTGCCGCGATTCTTGGCGAGTTGTGCCTCGAGTTCATCGATCGCGACATCAATTGACCCCTCGATGCTCATGGTCGTCTCTTCGGCCCGGTACAGGTTATGTGGTGTCTTCACCATCACCTCAACGCGAAACATCCCCTTCTTATCCCGGATGATCTCGACTTCGAGCTGAGTCGCTGGGTCAACGAGCTTCTCGATTCGAGCGAGTCGCTTATCGATATATTCCGTCGTCCGTTCATCGATCTCTACACCCTTCGAAAGAAACCTGGTCATAGGTTTTGGATTAAAGGATTATGCTCTTATGCCTCCATACTACACCACGATCATATACCGAGCGAATGACTTTTTATCTCCTGGAGAAGGCTTCGAATCGCCGCCTCTGTCTCCTGGTATTCGCCCTCGCCGAAATGCTCGCGCCGGACGAACCCTTCGACATCGATGAGGTAGAGTGCTGGCCAAGAGCGATTCTCATAAGCCTGCCAGGTGGCAAAACTATTATCCTGCGCGACTGGATAGTGGATTTTATACTTCTTGATGGCTGCCTGAACGGTCTCTGCCTTGTGCTCGAAAGCGAATTCCGGCGTATGGATTCCGATGACAACCAATCCCTCTTCGCGATACTCATCGTACCAACTTGTTACGTAAGGGAGCGTCCGGATGCAATTAATGCAGCCAGTGGTCCAGAAATGAACCAGGACCACCTTTCCTCGGAGCACCTCGAGAGTCAGGCTCGAATCGGTATTGAACCACTGGCCGAGACCAGCAAATTCCGGAGCGACTCGATACTTTTCAATACTTTTTTCAGGCATGCTCACCTGCCGAGTTTCTGTGATCTCCGCTTTTTCACCCGCTGCTTTCAGGGCATCGATCTCGTCCGTCACCGCCGGCTGACTCTCGAGACGATTCAGGAATCGCTCATAACTAGGGAAGGCATCCAGTATCCTGGTCTGGAGCGTTTTATCGAAACCGGTGTACAGCGCGAGCGCCGCCAAAAGCATCACGACACCAAACACGGCCTGGATACTCCGGGTGTAGCGGGAAAAAAATCGTGTCTTCGTCAGTACCGATCGGCTCGCGAGCGCCAGCATAAAGAGCGGGATAGAGACGCCAAAAGCGAAGGCGAGGGCGACAGCGACCACCGCGATACTGACTGCTTGGTTCGCGGCGAGCGTCGCGACCGCCGCCAGGATTGGCCCGGCGCACGGTGACCAAACGAGCCCGAGAGCAAAACCGGTCACGAAACCACCGCCAAAGCCAGATCCAGACACGTGGGTGAAGCGTCCGCCGAAAGAAGCGAAACGACTGACCATACCTTCGAGCTTCGCCCCGATTGCCGGGACGATGAGTGTCAGTCCGAGGAACGCGATCACGGCTACTGAGAAAGTACGGAGCGCTTCCGGATCAAACGGTATCACCTGGATGAGCGAAGCAAGGACGAGCGTCGCGATGAGGAAACTCGTAGAGAGCCCGACGACAAGGCCGAGCGGCCGGCGATGCCCGCCTGAAGCACCACTCGAGAGGACGATCGGGAGAATCGGCCAGATGCACGGCGCAAAAATCGTCACGACGCCGGAGAGAAAGGCAAAGATGATCAGTGTTGTCATGATGCGAT
This sequence comes from Candidatus Moraniibacteriota bacterium, assembly GCA_052034935.1. Taxonomy (GTDB): domain Bacteria; phylum Patescibacteriota; class Minisyncoccia; order Moranbacterales; family UBA1568; genus SSEF01. Next base: position 164,203 of record JBPOIB010000001.1, on the reverse strand, counting down.
ACTACGGATAAATAGGCTCAAGGGGAGCAGTTCCCGGAAAACTGCCCCGGCTTCGGACTACTTACAGACGCTTATTTAACCTGCATGAGGAGTTCCTTGAGCCCGGCGCTCCCGGACCACTTCGCGAGCTGCTTCCCTTCGGCATCCACCTGGACCAGCGTATGCTGAGTGGTGATACCGTACTGTTTCTTCAATGCCGCCGCTTGGTCATAGTCGACATCGAGGATGAGCACATCCTTCGGAATCATCGCGAGATTCGCTTTGATGTCGGCGTCGAGCGCACGGCAGGTCGGGCACCATGAAGCGCGGAAAAAGAGAACGACTTTCCCCTCTTTGGCGAACGCCACTTTCGAAGCGTCATACATGGCGTACTGGCCGCCCATCATCATGGATTCCATCGGCTTGGCCATCATGGCGTCATCTTTCTTCATCATGCTGTCTTCAGGTTTTGCCATTGCCTCCTCGGATTTGGCGGCCATCATGGCGTCATCCTTTTTTGGCATCACCGCCTCTTTCTCCACCACCATTGTTTTATCCTCCTTCATGGCCATGTCTTCCTGTGAAGATTGTGATGAAGTGAACCACCATCCACCGAGCACAATAACGATGAGAATGACTCCTGCCCCAATTATTGTATTATTCATAATTCATTCACCTCCTTTCTGTTTTCTTTTTAGACTGAGATCTTGACCGTTAGTAGCGCCGGGCGGCGTACCAGCGCCCGACAATTTTCGCCAGCACCATGACAACGAGGGCGAGCGGTATCCACGGATCGACGGCATGCGCGAATGCTTGGACGATGATACCGACAAGGAGAACCGCTCCACCGGCGGCATACGCAAAACGAGTGGCGATAGAGCGATGCATCTCCTCGCGTTCGTCCGCCGCGTTTTCTCTCCAGAGAAACATCGCAAACACCGCAAAGAGGGCGACGCTCACCCCGAGGAGCGACATATGAATCGCGTCCGGCATCCAAAAGTCAAAAGGATTGATAAAGCATGTGAGGACCACGACGAGTGCCGCCGCGACGAACGTCTCCGAGAACAGTTTCGAGAAAAACTTCATAGTTTTACTTTAAAAATTTTTTCTACCGGGCACGCAAAAAACCGCGCAATGCGAAGCGCCAAAAGTACCGATGGCACATAGTTCCCTTTCTCGAGCGCGATGACGGTCTGACGGGTGACGCCGACGGCAGCGGCCACATCTTCCTGCGTCAGTCCCCGCTCCCGCCGGAGACGCTCGATCGTATTTTCGACAGTTCCTTCCATAGGCGATGTACAGCAGACTTTACATACTCATTGTATCGCCCTCATATGGTATGTCAAGTCTACTTTACATATAAAAAAACCTCTTGAGGGAGGATGCTTCTCGAAAATCGACGATGGATGTTTACAGCCCCTGGTACATACCGGACAGGTTCGACAGGCTCGAGAGGAGAAACGGCACCGAAAACATGAGGAGAAGGATAGGGAGAAGCACGACGGCAAGCTGAATCACCAGGCTCCAGAACATGTATTTCCGGGTCTTGTTCACCGCATCCTGAATGGCGGAGATTTTTTCGTCGAGGGCCTTGAGCGCGACGGAAGTTTCGGTATCCATATGGCTCTAGTATACCACTCGCCCGCTCATTTCAGACAAAAAGAAAAGAGGTCACCTGGATGGGCAACCTCGGGGAATGGCGGGCCGTGCGTGGCACGGGGCCTAGGGGTAGAGCGGCCGGGACTCCTGTGTCAAGAAGGCCGGCGGCTCTGTCTCGACGCGCGGCTGGCCGGTCCGTTCATCGCGAAGGAAGAAGAGCGGTGCCCCGGTCTGTTCATCGTCGCGCACCGACAGGATGACGTGGTGGCGGCCGTCGCGCGACTGGTAGGGTTGGCCCGGCACCAAGGGCGAAGCGGTGGAAGCGGAACTCATGGGACGGTCTCCTTTCTGATGAGCCAACGGCTCGGTGGGAAAGCTTTCAAACAACGATTAAGCCACATCCTATTCCCATCCCTCTTTTCTGTCAAAGAAAAAGAGGTTGCCTGGGGGCAACCTCGAGGGTGGCAGGCCGCGCAGTGCGCGGAGCTACTGCAGCCGGTTGGCCGCGTCGTCGCGGAAGGCGATCTTCGCCTTCGGATACTGAGCGTTGAACTGGCTGAGACTCAGCGACTTCCCGGCGCCGCCGTAGATCGGGCGGAAGCGGATCGTCGGATCCGCCGGCGTGCCGACCTGGTGGTCGACAGCGATCACTTGCAGCAGTTCTTCGAGCGAGGGCTCGGGACGGAGCACGTCGGCGCGTTGGACGAAGGACAGGGCCATGAGAGAAACCTCCGGTGAGAATGAGCCGAAGCTCAGGGTGGTGGGGAAACGGGATGCCGCGAATCAGTGGAGCACGAGCTCCGGCTGCTGGTCGAGGAAGGAACGCAGCATCACCGGCTCGGTGCGGCTCTCATGGAGCCGACGGAGAGTGATGAGAGCATCTTCGCCCTCGGAATCGAAAGTGACCGACGTCACCTCGACCTCTTCGTCTCCCACAGGGAGACGATAGACCTGGCCGCGGCGGGGCAGTTCACGAATGGTGACAGTGGTCATGGGAACCTCACGAGAGTTTGAGCCAAAGGCTCGGTGGTGGAAGAAATTGTAAAATTAACGACAAAAGCCATTATAGCATATATTCCCTCCCCTGGCAATAGTAAAAAGAGGCTCAATAGAGCCTCATTAAGACTATTTTTCGTGGTTCATTATTCAACAGGCAGTGCTTCCCTATCCTGGACAGCAGCAGATGTTTCCCCACCTGCGTCTCCGGCATCGACTTCTGTTATCGGTAAAGTATCACTCGCTGATTCGATTTCAGCCTCCTGGGAGATATTTCCTTCAATCACCTCAGTATCATCAAGCTGGCTAGGTACTTCTTGATTAACCACTTTCTCGTCTTCACTATCAGCTGATTCAAACCTCATTGAAGGGAGCATGATTTCTCGCTCGTCATACCAACCCATGCCTAATGGCAGAAATCGATCTTGCCACGCTTCCAGGCGGAGAGTAATCGCACAAGATGGTGACGTATTACCAGGTATGCTTATATCTTCAAAAAGAGTTATTGAAAATTTCCAAAAATCATTTTCATCTCGATCTAAAGCCTCTGTAGTTATATAAGAGAAGTTTGATAACTCGCCATCGTAAACTGTCACCTCTCCTCTTTGAGCAATGAGCTGAAGCGATTCACAAAAATCATCATCGTTCTCGCTCAATACCATTTGGTAACGCAGAGAATTATAGCCATCATTCTTTATCTTGAATTCATAAACAAATCCTCGCTCAACCGTATCAGACTCAATTGACGATGCTGATAGTTCGATGCTACCGCCGCGGAGACTATTCTTGCCCGAAACCTCCTGCGATGAATATGTCGCCCATGTACCCCGAACACTCACCGAGCCTAATACTAAAGCAAAAATAAAAATCCAAGTAAGAAGAAATAGTTTGTATTGGGAGCGAATCTGCATCATGAAAACATTAAACAATTCTCTTTCTTAGTGGAGGCGGTACTATCATGCGCGGGCTGGACGAGGAGTGTAGCGATGTTCTCATCGGCGCAAAAGTAACATTCTGTGCTATTGCGCTGTCCGCAGGTCTCATCATACTTCGTTTCCGCCACAACCGCCGTACTTCCCGGCTTATGCTGAAAATTTCGCTCATGATGATAAGGATGGCAGGAAGAACAATCAGGATAAGAAATCCGTTTTGAGTCTGAGCATAGGCCACCGGATAACCGATGAAGGGAATAGTCACTAGAGTTTTTCCAATGACATCTACCGGCATCACATCTACTGGATCAGGCTCCTCATTATTATCACCCTTTGTCCGGAAGGCGACACCCATATCCGTACTGAGAACTTCAACGATACGATGGGTGACCGTCTTTTCATCCGTTGTCTGAACAGTGATGATATCCCCAACGACATACTCGCTTGCTGGACGAACGAAGATGAGACTCCCCGTAGGAAGAGCCGGTTCCATCGAGCCAGAACGCACCGAGAAAAGCTCAACCGCTCCAGCAAAGGGAAGGAACGGAAGGGACATGAGGAATACAAACACAACACCGGTAGCGACCATGATTCCTTGAAGGATTTTAATACTCTGAGAAAATATCATAATGCAAACGGAACGGGGTTATTTCGATACTGCTCGACTTCAAAAGTGATGTCACTCGAAAAAATATCAGTCTGTGCCTCATTCCCCGTATCGATAGGCAAATCCCAAGCAATGCCGAAGTAGTATGTCGTCGATGCTACCATTCGTCCGTCGGCAGCAAGTCCATGACAAAGCCCATAATTCGTCGCCCCATCAGAATCAGTACAGCCATGAGCCAGGTAAGCCGCTGCCAATCCTTGCCAAATATTATGAATTTCTCCCTCAGCAGCAATCGTGCCGGCAGCAATCAGCCCAGCCTCATTCTCTTGTTTCAAATTATCTCCCTCTCCGATATCATTCTGCTTTCCTTGGAAGCCAGGCTTAATACCCTCATCCAACCAAGCGATAAAATTAATGTTTTCGCGAAGCTCCCCAGGGCCATTCGGCGCGATGCAAGCATTTTCCTCAGCCAATTCCTCAGAGCTCGTGCAGGTATTATCCGTATCCTTGGTCACATCGATCACTATCCGGCCCCAGGCATCATTATCATAGACATGAAGCGATACCGTGTCCTCACCACGATCACCAGGCTTGATATCATCGAAGTCGAAGAAACGATGGACACCATTTTCCAAGTTTGTCTCAGACCAACTCAGGCCATCACATGACTCGCCTGAAAGATCTGGGTCCGAACCACAGTGGAGCGCCTTCACCGCGTCAAGATCAAAGCCGTCCGCTGTCGGTTCAAACGCACCCGAGGAGCTTGTATCCGTGATACGGACATACCCTGCCCAGCTGAGCGGTCCAAGGTCAAAGTCACCATCGCGCGTGGCTGTTCCGAGCAGTGTCCAGCTTACCCCATCCTGACTCGCTTCAACGGTCGCTTTTTCATCAGGATAGGTTCCACCCGTCACTTCATAGACCCGCAAATCGTCACCCGGCTGATTCAGAATAAGATTATGAAAGCGCAGTATGACGGATCCGCCGAAACCAAGAGAGTAAAAAGACCCGATAACAACGGGTGAATCAGATGATGCCCCGCTTGTTTCGGCAGCGCCCAGCGCGACCCCTACATCACTGCGTTCTGAAAGAACGGCTGAACCATCTTTACGCTTTTTTTGATCTTCAGACACGACTGCATCCGCCCACGGATGGCAGACCCATTCGCCCTCCTCACAGACTAATCCATTGTAATGGGTGGTGTTGTCGACACGAAGATCGATACTGCCGGCCGTAAACAGGTTTCCTGTCGATGTTTCACGGTCAGAAAAAACAGCGTAAGTTCCCCGCCCAGCGATGGTCGCCATGAGCAGTATCACAAAGATGCTTTTTCCTATTTGCCACATACACAGGACTGTATTATCCGGCTTCATTCCCCAGCACCATCCAAGCATTACGCCAGATGATGCCGAGTGAAGAATCCGCGAGACTAGTTCTCGAAGTCGGTTGTTTCGCCGTCGAATTCGATCCAGTCAACGAAGCTGTCTTCGCCGATCGGTCCAGGATGTCCAACGCGGACACCAAACCAAGAATCCGTTGAGAGTGTTTCTGCATTAGGAAACGCAGTAATTATGTCACTCCATGTTCGATATTCATTAAGGTTTCCATCTGGCCAAGTACCATCATCTGATGTAGAGGCGATGTTGTCCGGTCCCTTGGCAAACCGTGACCACGTCCAAAGAGTCGCCCCACCATTGATAGCGTCCACCGTCGTCCAGGTGTTAGCGACTACACCAGTCGGGACCTGTACGAGACGGCTCTGCCAAACATTGCTGTTGTTGAAGTCGACATTGAAGTGCAAGTACGGTGTTTCAGCGGAAGCAGAAGCATCGTAGATGCGGTACTTGAGGGAATTGATATCACTCAACTTCACATCATTGTACTTGTAGGTCGCGATATTGTATCGCCCTGCAGCATCATGCAACGTCATTTGCGCCGCTCCCTCCGCACCGGGGCCAGCGACAATGTTATTGACACCACCAACAAACTGGTTGATCGTCATGACCGTATCATTACTGTCATTGTAGAAGAACCATTTGCCGTTCGCCTTAGCCGTAGGTCGATCGGTTGTCTCAAGGTCATTCGCACCAACCGTCATCGTGATCGGCTGATCCGAACAGAGGAAGCCTTCATTATTCCGGGTCTGAACGGCCTGAAACTCGAGACTCCCGCTAATACCGTCTGTCTGAGCAATGTTGTCATTTGATGACATGGTCATGCTGCAAACTCCATTGGTATCGAAATTGCCGAAACAGTACATGAATCCGGCATGGTAAACCGGCCCAGGGGCCAAGCTTCCGATGGTCAGCCATGTATTCGGACTGCTCGTATCAGCCACTGGAACCCAGCCAGCTGCTTCCATTTCAGTTACCGTAAATCCATTGCTGTCGCCACCATTGTACTGATTCACATTGAGCGGTTCGCCGCCATCATATTGGCCGTTTCCATTGAGGTCAGCAAAGGTCGCGAATTGGAGAAAATTCTGAAGTTCCCCAGCATTTGTACCATCCGTGGCGTCCCCCGCGTCGCCTTCTGGATCAACGATACCGTTATCCGGAGTCGCATCAATGATCGTTCTGGCACAGGCATACGATTCATTGGAAGTTACATTCAAACCAAACGAACCGCGGCCAAAATCACCCGGCTTCAGGTCGGTGAAAGTATACAGTGCGCGGCCATTATTATCGCTCGACGGCGCGAGAGATATCGGCGACGTATTCGCATTACCATTGGAGCTGAATTGCGAACTGATGGAAAGATCAATTGATCCTGCCGTGAACGTGTTATTGTTCGATGTTTCTGAATCTGAAAAGAACGAGTACGTAGCATTCCCCACCGCAACCGCGACGGCGAGTACCACGAGACTGCTGGCTACAATTTTTCCCATAGGTCTAACTTAGAAATTACCTGTCCCTTTCATGATTCAGACTTTACTATGACATCGACCAGCCGCTACACGCCTTAAGAGAGCATATAGCGGTTTGTATAGTTTTCTCGCGCTGTTTCAGAACATCAGAAATCAGCTTAAGCGAAAGAAAGACCGAATGAATGAAAAGGACTCTCTGGCACCGACAACTACATGAACCTGCATCTTGCGATGCTTCTCTTGAGTAAAAATAAACAACAAGCCCCAAAAGAGACACTTGTTGTATGTTTGTTTTTATTTTTTCTCTTCGGAGCATTTTTTCCGAACAGAGAAAACCGATAACTTCTTCACGTTCAGAATATACCTCGATGAGATAAAGTCAATTCATGAGTTTTTTCATTTTTAAAAGAAAAGAGGGGCCCGAAATAGTTCGAGTCCCCCGTGGTTCTGGTGCTCATATCTGCTGCTCCCCTGTGGTCGGCCAAACAGCGAGGTCATCCCCTTGCGTCGGTCCGGCTTCCTTGTCCCCGGCCTGGAACTGAAGGTTCCGGTCGCGCGGCGGATTGTTGATCCGAAAGCAGAGCAGCGCGCAGGCTTCCGTGCAGAACGCGCCGTGGAGTTCCGGCGTGCGGACAGCGTCATCGCGGAGAACCACCGCGAAGCACTGGCAGCAAGAGAGATAACGACTTTCATCGTACATGGTACACCTCGTTTGGTAAGGTACGATGCCTCCATTCTACTCTTCTCCGGGAAAAATTCGAGATTCTGTCAAACCATTTTCCGAGACAAAAGAAAAACCGCCAGACAGAGAGTTGTCCGACGGTCGGGTGGGGGCCGTAGTTTCGGCCTAGGCGTCTACTGGATCACGATGTCCGGATCGAGTTCAGCAATCGCGGCCGTCATGACCGCAAAGTCAGCGCCGTCCGAGACCTTGCCATCTGGGACGAGGCGACCAATCGCCATACCGAGCTCGATCGAGTCGATGGTTTCACCGGCGAAGACACCGGCCTCGGTCAGCCCGACGATGAAGTCGAGCATGAACTCCATCGATACTGCTGTCTCCTCGATGGTGATCCTGAGCAGAGCGACACTGATGAGGACCCGTTCCCGATAGGCGCCAGGCTGCCGGCGCAAGAGGGCGATGATGCCCATCATCGTGCCGAAGTCGGCGTCGAGACTGACCCGTTTTTCGGTGAGGAGCCCCATGATGACCCGTTGGAGCTCGGACCACTCGATGGTCTCACTGCGGAGGAAAACGTGAGCCTCGGTGAGACCAGCCAGGAAGGCCGTCCGGAACTCGGCCGACACGTCCGCGCCTTCGATGGCTGCCTGGAGAGCAGCCGTCTTGATCAGGATGGATTCATCGGACTTATTCATGCTCGCTCTCCCCTGGTTGTCGGACAGTGAAGCCGCCGGTAGGCGCATGATACCGAACCTGTTCGATACCGGTGTCGTAGCAGTAGGCGAGGAAGCCGATCGGATCCTGGAAGTGACGCAGTGTCCCCCGCCGTTCCCGCTCGAGCCACATCTCGCCGACATAGGAAAGCGGCCAGTAGAAACGCCGCTCACCATCCGGAATGTCCCGGAGCACGCGGCGATTCACATGGCAGTCCCAGATGATCAGGATGGGAAAGGTGTTGTCGCGGACCCGCGCTTTGGGGTCGCGGATATCCACCAGACGAAAACCCATCCGCAGTCCCCGTGCCACAAAGGGCGACGGCCGTGCGGAATCGAAGACCAAAGCAGGTTGGAACATTCGAACTCTCCCCCTCATCGCCAGGCCTGCGACAAGAGTCGATTGCTAAGAGGAGGCTGCCTCTGTCAGAAGACTGTTTTCTTTGACATCACAAAATAACACATATTTTCTGATGTGTCAATAAAAAAAGCGACTCCTGCGAGCCGCTTTCTTCTTCGCTCGATTATTGCGCCAGACTTTCTGTGTACCGTTTGAAGTTGTCCATAATTGCTTGCCAACCGGCGCGCTGCAGCTCAGCCGAGTTCTCGTTCTCCGTATCAAACGTCTCGGTGACCCGGACCTGATTCCCCTCTTCAGTAAAAACGATTTGTACCGTGCGACCGTCAGTCATCACGTACTCGATCCGCTTCCCTTCCTCAACGAGGGTATAGGTCCCTTCGAAATCAAAACCGGCACTCCCGTCTTTCGCTTCCATCCGAGCACTGAACTGTCCGCCGACCCGGAGATCATTGGTGGCGCGCGGCGAACACCAGTCGTCCGAAGCCGCGTTCCACTGTGTGATATGCTCCGGCTCCGTCCAGGCGCGCCAGGTCGTGTCGAGGGGTGCCGCGACAACGGCTTCAACGGTGATTTTCATAAATGGCATCATTAAAAAAATAAGCACTCATTGCTCCTATTCTACACCGCCCAAAGGAACTCGGGCGAACCCACTAGCCGTCTTTGGCTTGACAGTCTGTTTCCGGATGCTACTATATACCTGTACCTATGGTATAGGTAGTTAAATATAATATATATAACTCTTTAAAGCTCCCCTATGGAACAGAAGAAAAAAGTCGCCATCGCGCTGCGCAAAGCGAAGACCAGCCTCGAGAAAATCCTCGCTCAGGTCGAGGGCACGGAGACCGCGTGTTTTCCTGTCATCCAGCAGAACCTCGCCGTCATCGGACTCCTCCGCTCGGTCAATCTCCTCATGCTCGAAAGCCATATGAACCGCACACTGGGACACCAGGCGACCGGTGCTGAAGCCAAGGCCCTGAAGACACTACAGGCCGAAATCCTGCGCATCGTGAAAACATCGCAGAGCAAGTAATCCACTTCTCCATCTTTCTATGAAACCGAAGTCTTTTTTTGCTGTCCTCTCTACCGCTGCCGTCGTAGGCGGTGCATTGTTCTTCCTTTTCTCGGGCACTCCCTCGCAGGGAGAGGCCACTGTGGAAACACCCGTACGGACGGCGACCATCGCCGCCCTCCCCTTCCAAGAAACCGCTGAATTCTCCGGCTTTGTCCGAGGCGTCCGACAGGCCGATATCGCCCCCAAGACAAGCGGATACGTCGTGAAGCTCCTGAAGGAAGAAGGGGAAGCCGTCCGCTCGGGCGAGGTCATCGCCATCCTCGACGGCGCGGAGCTCTCGAGCGTCCAAAAAAGTGCCCTTCTCTCGCTCGAAGCATTTGGCAGAGCGATCAAAGAGAGTGAGCGTTACTATGATCAGAAAGTCGATGAAGCAAAGACCGCGCGTGATGACGCCTCGGAGAACGAACGCACGGCGGCCGAAGAAGCCCTGAAAAGCGCCAAGCGACTCCGGGATGCCGAACTCGCTTCGCTCCAGTCGCAGCGCGCCACCCTGGAAGGTGCGGTCATCGTCTCTGAAGCGAGTGTCCGCAATCTAACCGTCCGCGCCCCGTTCGCCGGTATCGTCATCCGGAAAGATGCCACCCTCGGGGCTTTCGTCGCGGCCGGCATGCCGCTCTACACGATCGCCTCACCGGAAGCGGTCGAAATCGCGGTCTCACTCCCGGCGTCCATCGCGGCCGGCATCACGAAAGGAGCGACCGTTCGCGTTTCGAGTGATGCTGGCACCACCGAAGGCTCAGTCTACTCAATCGTCTCAGCTGCCGATATGGCGTCTCAACGATCGACCGCGCGCATCCGATTTACGGCAGCCGCCGACGCCGCCACGTTCCGTCTTGGCGCTCACGTCCGTGTCATCTTCCCGATCGGGAGTGAACGCACCGCGCTCCTCGTCCCGGAATCCGCCATCGTGTCAGCATATGATGATACCTTCGTCTATCGAGTCGAGGCCGGTGTCGCAAAACGCGCGGCCGTCACGCTCGGAAAATCCGATACTGGAGGACAGCGCGAAATCCTCTCCGGCATCCGAGCGGGAGAGCATATCGTCATCGCCGGACAACACACTCTCTCGGATAATCAACCGGTAAGTGAAACCTATGCCGACCGCTAACCACGAGCCCGAGCGACTCGGTCTCGCCGGTCGCATCGTCCGGGTATTTCTGAAGAATACCGAGCTCTCCATCCTCTCCATCATCATCCTCGCGGCCTGGGGCATCCTGTCATTCATCCTCATGCCGAAGCAGTACAATCCCGAGATCGTTGCACCAGCCTTCGCCATTACAACGGAGTTCCCAGGTGCCTCGGCCGAAGAAGTCTCTGAGCTCGTGACACGACGGATCGAGGACAAGGTCTTCGAGCTTCGTGATGTGGATGAAGTGTCTTCGCAGAGCCTCCCAGGTGGAAGAAGCATCGTCACGGTCAAATTCTTTATCGGCTCCGATCGGGAAGACGCCAAAATCGCCCTGAATCAGAAACTCCGCGACGATATCGCCGACAAACCACCCGAGGTAAGCGACCCGATCATTCAGTCGATCGATCCGGATGATGTGCCGATCCTCGATATCGGTCTCGTCTCGGCAGCCGTATCGGAAAGTTCGCTTCGAAAACTCGCATTCGACCTGGCTGATGACTTGAAGCTCGCCCCAGGCGTATCCAAAGCCGAAGTGAAGGGCGGCCGGACCAATCAGCTGGAAGTTAGGCTCGACGGCGCGAAACTCGCCGCGCTCAACCTCTCACTCGATGAGGTAACGGCGAAGATCGCCCAAGAAAACGGCGTTTATACCCTCGACGCGCTCAAGACCGGCGGACATGATCCGATCGTGAACATCACGGGAAACATCACCGATGCCGAAGACCTGGCGGGCATCGTCATCCGCGAAAAGAACGGCAGCCTCGTCCGACTCGGAGAGTTCGCAAGTGTCGTCTACGGACCTGGCGAGATCACCGACTATGTCCGCCGGACCGGCCAAGACGGCACCCCCGTGCCGACGGTCCATATCGCCCTCTCAAAATTGAAAGGGACCAATTCGACCACGGTTTCCAGCGCCGTCCTCGAACGTCTGGAAACGCTCGAGGTGCGCCTCGTTCCGGACGGTGTCGAGGTCATGGTGCTCAATGATGAGGGTAAGACCGCGAGCGAGGAAATCAGCAAGCTCACCTTTGACCTGGTGAAATCTATCGCGATCGTCGGACTCCTCCTCGCGGTCTTCCTCGGAACACGGAATGCACTCATCACCGCTATTTCCATTCCTCTCGTTCTCCTCGCGGTCTTCGGGACCGGCTTTCTCTTCGGCGAGACCGTCAACCGTATCACGCTCTTCGCACTCATTCTCGCACTCGGCCTCCTCGTCGATGATGCGATCGTCGTCGTCGAAAATATCGCGCGCTACTTCCGGCTGTTTCCTGGCGAGGACCGAGTATCGCTCATCATCCGAGCCGTCGACGAAGTCGGCGGGGCACTCGCCCTCTCGACCTTCACCATGGCGCTCGCTTTCATCCCAATGGCGTTCGTCACCGGCATGATGGGACCATACATGGGACCGATTCCGTTCTTCGTACCGGTCGCACTCTTCGCCTCGCTTCTCTTCGCCGTCACGATCAATCCCTTTCTCGCACTCCTCTTCGCACCGAAGACAGCCGAGCAAGAGCAGGCCGGCCGCACCTATGAATCTAGATTCTTCTACCGGCTCATGAAACGGATCGAAGTGCGGTACGGCGATTTCCTCGCCTCACTCCTCGCAGATGAGAAACGCCGGCGACGGTTTCTCGGCAGTGTCTTCGTCATCCTCATCATTGCGCTCATCCTTCCCCTCTCACCCCTCGTACCGTTCCGCATGCTCCCGAAAGCTGATAAGGATCAGTTCTCGGTGTATCTCGACCTGCCGAACGGGACGAATATCGAAAGAACGGATGCGCTCGCCCGGGAAGCGGAGATGCTCGCGCTCCGCGAGGCCGGGGTCGAAAGTGTGGAGAGTTTCGTCGGCCAGGCGCCGGTCACGGACTTCAATGGTCTCTTTAAGGGAAGCAGCGGCCGAGCGCTCAGTCATCAGGCGACCCTGAAAATCCACCTGTCGCCCCATAGCGAACGAGACGAACCGTCAGAGACGGTCGCCTCCGCCCTCCGCAAAACCCTCGAGCGTCTCACCACGGAGCACCCCGATCTCTCGTTTCAGATTGCCGAGGATCCGCCGGGGCCACCGGTCCTCTCGACATTCCTCCTCAAAGTGAAAGGTGGCGACAGTCATCTCCGCGAGCGGATTGCCGCCGATATGGAAAAAGAGGCTCGCGCCATCGACGGCATCGTCGATATTGATACGTCGCTCCCCGAGCGCGGTCTGAACCAGCACTACCGCGTGAACCGCGAAAAGGCCAACCTCCTCGGCCTCGCGCCCCAGTCGATCGCGAGCGCTGTCCATACGGCGCTCTCCGGAGCATCCGTCGGCCTGTATCATGCGAGCATGGCAGACGGTCAGCGAACGCCCGAAGCCGAACGTATCATGGTCCGCTTCGCCGCCGAACACCGAAACAGTGAGAACGATCTCACGCTCATCCGGCTCACCGCGAAGAGCGGCGAAAGCATCCCACTGACGGAGGTGCTCGAAAAAACAGAGGCGACCATCGACACGGCCATCCTCTCGGACGGCCGAGAGGAGACCACTTACCTCTCGGGCGAAATGGAAGGTCGGAGCATCATCTATGCCGTGATCGAGCTCTTTCCGACACTCCTCGGCTACACGCTCCCTGACGGTACGGGCCAGCTCGTCTCCTGGTCGCTCCTCGGCGCAACCTACGAGGATACCGAGACGAAGGAGCGCTATCGGATTGAGCTCGGTGGCGAATGGGAACTCACGCTCGAGGTCTTCCGTGACCTCGGCATCGCCATGGCGCTCGCGATCTTCCTCATCTACTTCGTCCTCGCCGCTAAGACCGAATCACTTTTCGTCCCGCTCCTCATCATGGTCAGCATCCCGCTCTCGCTCATCGGTGTCCTGCCAGGATTCGCCGTGCTGCAGCTCGTGAAAGGAACCTTCTTCAACGCGACATCGATGATCGGCGTCATCGCCCTCTCGGGCCTCGCCGTGAAAAACGCCGTGATCTATCTCGAGTATCTGGAGCCGCTCAAACGCTCCGGCCGCTCGCTTGAGGAGGCACTCGTGGAGACCGGAAGAATCCGACTGCTCCCGATCGTCCTCACTTCGCTCGCCGCCATCCTCGGCTCCCTCACGATCGTCAGCGACCCCGTCTGGGAAGGGCTCGGCTGGTCGATCATCTTCGGGCTCACGGCCTCGACGGTCCTCACACTCCTGGTCTTTCCCCTGGCGTACTACGTCTTCGAGCGGAAGCACTGGTCGGATGCGCAAAGGCTAAAAGAATAACATCCCTCATCATCAACTCACTATGTACCGAATGGATATTTCCCGATGGTCGGTCGAACGCGCGGTCTTCGCCTTCGGTGGTAGCCTGACCGCCCTCTTCGCTCTCCTCGCGCTCGCCCTCCATCCAGACTTCGCCTACGGCGCCCTCTTCGTTGGCGGCATGTTCGTCTTCTTCGCGCTCACCGGATACTGTCCGGCCGCCGCTCTCTTCGCGTGCTTCCTCTCGAAAAAACGCTAACCGTCTGAAAAAATAAAAATCGCATCCTTTTCGGGATGCGATTTTCATATTCTCTTCAGAACCCCACCATCTGTACTTCTTCGCGGAGCTCGACATCGAGCGCGGTCCGGACCCGCTGCTTCACGACCGAAGCGAGGATGACGACCTCATCAGCGGTCGCGGTGCCGGTGTTCACCAGGTAATTCGGGTGCATCGGACTGACCTGGGCGCCGCCAATCTTCTTCCCCCGGAGGCCGGCATGATCGATGAGCCAGCCAGCCGGCAGCTTGTCATCCTTCGGCACCTTGCCCGTGTCCTTGGCGAATTCGGACCGGAGCGTCTCGTCTTTGACTTCCGGATTCATAAAGAATGATCCCGCACAAAGTGCGCTCTGCGGATGCCTCGCCTCGCGTTCGGCCATAGTCGCATCAGCGATACGGACGAGATCGGCTACTCTGCCCTCGGTGAAGCGGAGCACAGCGGAAAGGATGACGAGCTCAGGATGGGATTTGAAAAAGCTGCTCCGGTAGCTGAAGGTGCAGTCGCGGTTTGCGAATTCGCGCGGCTTTCCTGACTTGCGATCATAGACCTTCACGCTCTGGACGATGTCTTTCATCTCGGCACCGAAGGCACCCGCATTGCCCCGGATCGCGCCACCGAGCGAGCCCGGGATCCCGGCGAGCCGCTCCATCCCAGCGAGGCCGCGGCTATTCGCGAGCTGGACCACATCGAGGAGGTTCGCACCGGCGTCAGCGTAGAGGTCGAGATCAGCGACCCGCATCGACTGGCTGGCAATCCGGATGACGAGACCGCGAAAACCGCGATCCGCGATAAGGAGGTTACTCCCGCCCGAAAAGACGAAGGTCTTCAGATCGTTTTTCTCGGCGTATTCGAGCGCCTCGATAAGCTCAGATGCCGTCGTCACGCCAGCGAAAAAATCGGCTGGACCGCCGATCTTGAAGGTTGAGAACGGAGCGAGCGGTACATCACGACGGATAGCGAGCATACGGAAAATCGAATCAGGTTTTTATTTGCTGCAGAAGTATTTTACCGCTTCAGAATGGTTTCGGCGAGCTGCCAGACATCGCCCGCACCCATCGTGACGATGAGATCGTCGGCCGACATGGAAGTAGCAATCTCGGTGGCGAGCGCCGCGCGGTCGCTCGCGTAGGCTGCCTTGCCGGGCGTGAAGCGATTGATCCGGTCGACCAAGTCCTGGGATGAGACACCGCCCTGGACTTCTCGCGCACTGCCGTAGATATCCAAGATAACGACGCCCTCGGCCACGCCGAAACTCTCGGCGAAATCCTCGAGAAGCGCTTTAGTCCGGGTGAAGGTATGCGGATGGAAGATGACGAAGAGGCGGCGTTTGGGATAAAGTTCATGGAACGCGGCGAGTGTCGTTTTGATCTCGGCCGGATGATGGGCGTAGTCGTCATAGACGAGCGCACCCTTCTTTTCGCCGATGAATTCGAAGCGGCGCTTCGTCCCGGTGAAGGCCGCGATCCCCGCCTGAACTTTTTCCGGATCAAGCTTCAATGTGGCGCCGGTCGCGATCACCGCGAGCGTATTTTCCACATTGTGCCGGCCCGCGAGCCGGATGCGGTACGGACCAGTCCGGACACCTCCCTCTTCCACGAAGAACTCCTGAAGGGTACCATCCTGTCGTTCGTCTTCCGGGAGAACACGCACATCGACCGCGCGGAAGTCAGCACCAGCGAGGAGGCCGTAGGTAATGCGATTTGGCAGAGAGCGCGTGAGGAATTCCGCTCGGGCATGGTCGGCACAGACGACCGCAAAGCCATGGCGCGGGACGCGGGCGAGAAAGTCAACGAACACCTGTTCATAGGATTCGACGGTCGGGAAAAAATCCGGGTGATCCCAATCGACGCTCGTCAGGATGACGCCGAACGGCTGATAGAACGCGAGCTTGTTCTGATACTCGTCGGCTTCGATCACGAAATGCGGACCCCTGCCGGAAAGGGCGCTCCCGCCCCAGCTCCGGATCTCGCTCCCGATGATGGCCGAGGGATCGGCGCCGGCGCTCCGGAGTGTTTCAGCGAGGAGGGCGGAGGTCGTTGTCTTGCCATGGGTGCCGCAGACGGCAAGCGTCATCTTTTCTGCGGTCAGGAGACCGAGCGCTTCTGGGTAGGAAAACACCGGTTTGCCCGTCGCTTTCGCCGCCGCGAGTTCGGGATTGTTCTCTGGCGTGTAGGCAGTCGAATAGACGAAGGCTTCGGAACGCCCGGTGATATGGGCTGCATCAAAAGGCGACCAGACGGTAATTCCGAGGCGCGCGAGAATCGCGTCCGTATAGAACACCTCGGCCGTATCGGAACCAGTGACGGATTTTCCGAGACCGGTCAGAAGCTCGGCCAGAGCGGTCATCCCCGCCCCCTTGATACCGATGAAATGCCAGGACCGATAGTCTTCGATACGCATAAGGAAAAGCAGAAACTAGTAGAGCGAAATGAGGCCGCGGGCGATCATGACCGCCGCATCGGGATGGGAGAAATATTTCCGGAACGTTTCGCCCATCACTCTGGATTGATCCGGATGATCGATGATGTCCTTGATGATATTCATCAGGAGATGACTGCCCATATTGCGCTCTTCGACGACGATGGCCCCGCCGTGTTGCTCGATCTCGTAAGCATTCTTGCGCTGCTCATCGTTAGCGGCCGTCGGCAAAGGGACGAGAATCGCGGTCTTGGCGAGCGCAGCGAGTTCGGCGATCGTACCGGCGCCGGCGCGCGAGATGACGACGGTCGCGGCGGCGTAGGCATCCGCCAATTCTTCGGCTGAGAGAAACGGAATCGCGACATAACCGGATGCCGGCTTGATGTCGAGACTGACCGCTTCTTCCTGAACGATGGCGAGATGAGTTTCACCGGTGAGATGGATAACTTGGTACCCGGCGGCAAGGAGATCAGGTATCATTCGGACCGTCGCCTTGTTGAGCCGTTCGGCGCCGAGGCTGCCGCCGATGACGAGGAGGATCGGGTGCTCGGCATTGAATCCGAAGCTTTCCCGGCCGCGCGCGGCATCCCCTTTGAGGATCGACTCGCGGACCGGATTACCGGTCAGTGCAATCTTGTTGGCCGGAAAGTACTGCCGAGCATTCTCGTAGGCGATCGCGATCCGGTCAGCGAAGCGCGCGACGAAACGATTTGCCTTACCGGCGACCGCATCAGAATCATGGAGAAGGATCGGGATCCGATAAATCCAGGCGGCGACCGCGATCGGCACCGACGCCGCGCCGCCCTTGGAAAAGACTGCATCCGGCATGTACCAGAGGAGATACCAGAGCGCCTGGAGGAAGGCGAACGGGAGCTTGAAGAGGTCGATGAAGTTCTGGAACGAGAAATAGCGGCGCCACTTGGCGGTGACGATGAATTTACAGGGTATCCCGGCCTCCTGCATCGCGCGCTCCTCGAATTGGCCCCGGCTGCCGAGGAAGAGAAAATCAGCGTCGCCCTCGGCCTCGGCTGAGAGCGCCCGGGCGACGGCAATCAAAGGGAATGTGTGGCCGCCCGAGAGGCCGCCGGTGAGCACGATACGTTTTGCCATATGTATGGGTGGCCTATGCCTTCAGTGTAGAGTGGCGGGATATATTGAGCAAGACGCCGACCGCCGCCATGAGAACCGCGAGCGAAGTGCCGCCGAAGCTGATAAACGGCAGCGGAATACCAGTCAGCGGGATGAGGCCGGTGATCGCTGCGATATTGATGAAGGCCTGACAGACGATCCAAGCGACGATACCAACGGCGAGAAGCTCGCCGAACTTGTCCGGGGCGAGCCGCGCGACCCGTATCCCCCGCCAGAGGAAGAAGAGAAAGAGTGAGATGATGACCGCGCCCCCGAGCAGACCCGTCTCTTCGGCGAGCACGGCGAAGATCGAGTCGGTCACCGGTTCCGGCAGATAATTGAACTTCTGCCGGCTGTGACCAAGCCCGACACCGAAGAGGCCGCCCGTGCCGATCGCCAGAAAAGCCTGGGTCATCTGATAGCCGGCGCCAAGCGGATCATGCTCGGGATTGAGGAAGACCAGGAAGCGCTGCATCCGGTATGGTGCAATCTTGATGAGAATGAAGAGCGCCGCAAAAGCGAGACCGATAAGGCCGGCGATATGCCGAAGACTCGCGCCCGAAGCGAAGAAGATGGAAAGTGAGATACAGAAGATGAGACCGAGCGTTCCGGTGTCCGGTTGTTTGATGATGAGGAAACCGACCAGAGAAAGAATGACGAGGAACGGAACGAAGCCTTCGTAGAAGTCACCGGCCGTCTGCGCGCCGCGCCGCGACAGCCAGGCCGCGAGATAGAAAATAATGGCGATCTTCATGATCTCTGACGGCTGGAAAGAAAAGAGTCCAAGGTCGACCCAGCGCGCTGCGCCGTAGACGGTCGTCCCAAAGCCCGGGACGAAGACGAGCACAAGGAAAATGAGCGCCACGACGAACAGCGGGACGACGAAACGCCGCCACAGCTGATACGGTACGCGTTCGGCAAAAAGAAGGAGTATCACCCCGACCGCAAGGCCGACAAGCTGCTCCTTGAAGAAATAGTATGGGTCGCCGAAGCGAATATTGCCATAGGAAACGCCGGCCGAGGCGATGCCCACGAGACCGATGCCAATGAGCGCGAAGACCGAAAGCTTGAGCCAGCGGTCACTCTCGCCCTGACTAGCGAGAATCCGTCGGAAAAGATTGTTTTTGGCCATTTCGTTTCTGTGTATTTTCCTGTGAGCGTTCTCTGCGCCAAGTGTCGATTTCGGCGTGATTGCCAGACAGCAGGATGGGCGGCACCGACCAATTACGATAGCTCTCCGGCTTCGTATACTGAGGGAACTCTACCGTATCGCCGTCGGCGAACGATTCACCGACCGCACTCGCAACGTTCCCGAGCACACCCGGCAAAAGCCGCGCGACGGCATCGACGACGACCATGCTCCCAAGCTCGCCGCCAGTCAAAACGAAATCGCCGATTGAGAGCTCTTCATCGATGAGGTGCTCGGCGACCCGCTCATCGACACCCTCGTAGCGGCCCGAGATGAGTACTAACCGCTCGCAGCGACCGAGCTCGCGTGCCTTGGCCTGATCGAAGCGCGGCCCCTTCGCCGAAAGGAGGATAATGCGCGTTCCCGACGTGCCACGCTCCGCGGAAATCGCTTGGAGTGCCCGATCAATCGGTTCGACCTTCATCACCATTCCTGCTCCGCCACCATAGGGCGTATCATCGGTCTTCTGATGTTTGTCCGTCGTGAAAGAGCGTAAATCATGTGTCACAATCTCGATCAGTCCAGCATCTCGGGCACGACGAAGAATCGAAGCTGAAAAATAGCTCTCGAATGACTCGGGAAAAATGGAGAGGAGGTCAAAACGCATAGCGAAAAGGAGCGCATCTGTGCTCCCCTATACTATCACGGCTGTTTTTTGAGGAAAAAGAAAAACCGCCCACCCGCAATTAGTGCGCATGGGCGGCCTCGAGGGAGCCGGAATCCGGCTAGTTTTCGATGAGGCGACGCTCGAACTCATCCCGCATCAGTTCAGAGTCTTCGAAGGAATCGTCCAGATCCGGAACCGGTTGCCATCCGACGAGCGCTCCCACAACCGCTCGGCCCTCGATTGGTCCCTCCGAGGGACGATAGAAGATACGAATCGGAACATCTTGAGGAAATGTGTTGAGCGACTGCGGGCAGAAAAGGGGAAATTCTTTCTCGCTTACCACGCCATCCAGAGGGGCGAGAGTGATGATCTTGCCGCCGGAAAGAAATCGCCCTCCAGCGGGACAGTCCACTTCCGGGTCAGCATCGATGAGCTCGCCCTCGATGCATTGATTCTCCGGCGCCGTCAAAACGAGGTACCGTTCGAAGTCAGCCCGATAACGTGGCGTCCAATCAAGACGCACGAAAATCGTGCCGGTGGACTCGAGGAAAACAAATCCCATAAAGAGCAAGTAAGCCGGCAGAACCTCGAGCGAAGAAAACAGCGCCAGCGGAAGAGCGATGTTGACGGCAACAATACCGACCCCTTCCAGATACGGCTGCCAGAAAGAGAGGCTCCGACGGACAATGGCGGGCGGTTGGGCCGCCTGTCCGACGAGAGACTTGCTCCGCTCCGCGTATTGTCTCAGGAATTCGTCGAGCTCGTGCCGACTGAACCCACGGCGGTTCATTTCGGAGATGAAGAACCACGTGAACACAGACCACAGACCCGTGATCAGCAAAAAAACCGGTAGACTCATGGAAACACTCCTTGTACGAACAAAGTGAAAGGAACCAGACTACTCAAGTTGAGCAGTGAAAGAGAGATATGGGACGGGCACAACGCGGCCATATCTCTCTTTCACTGCCCGGAAGCCGCCCGCTTCTGGACGAAACTCTTTCATTCGAGCGCACTCCAAGTCGCCGGACGATTAAGGATGAAACTCTTTTCCGTTTTCTCTCCGGTCTTGTCGACGACGGTCACCGTGACCGGCACGTCATTCAGGCCCGGTTGTTTCTCGATGAGAAGATCATAACTCTCGAGTGAAAAATCTTTGGGGAGATTGTACTTCCACGTGACCGTCCGGGTGGCGCCGAGCGGGATTTGGATGATCGCGCCGAAGTACTTCTTACCGAGCTCGCTTCCGAATACGGCGGGCTTAGCATTACCGGAAACGCTCTCGAGCCAGCTCCCTTCCGGGACAAAAATCCGCGAGAATGACTGGTAGTCTTTCGTCATATAGTCCTTTTCCTTGGCCGTATGCTCGTAGGTCACGGCCAGGACGGCTTTCGGTATCTCTCCCTGGAAATCGACAGTGTAGTTCATCGAGCGGCGCATGCGGTAGTCGGTCTTGAACGAATTCATGTTGGAGTCGACCGCGAGAAGATAGTCAGTTTCCCAGTCACGGTCAATCTCTCCGCTCCAGCCGGCTTCACGGACGATTTGCTGAAGCTCTTCGTCTTTGAAGGAGATCTGGATGTCTTTCTTATGGAGATCGTCGAGCACGACCCGAAAGAGGTCATACTTGCCTGTGAAGGGAAGCGCCTTCGCTTTCTCGAGGATAATATTGCCGAGGAGATTCATGATCGATTTGCGCTCGCCGCGTGTGATCCCCTGCTTGTAGAACGCCTGCTCCACCTGGTACTCGAGATCAAGCACCCCCGTCTCAGCATCGTACTCGCCCGGATACCCTGGCACTTCGACCGGCCCGACGACTGAAAGGAATGAGGTTAGCACATTCGTCGTGATACCAATCACTCCGTCGAAATTCTCTTCGCCCCGACCCATCTTGTAGAAATCCTCGGCCGCCTTGGCATTCACGGACCAGTCCGGCGAGACGTTCGAGTCGCGCAGTTTCAAGGCCTTCACGCCGAGCGTTTCGAGCATCGGATAGGGCGCCGGCACAGTATCCGGAATCCGGCCGTCGAAATTAATCACGTCATGAGACGTGAATTCCGTCACGGCCCCGTCCTTCACCCGAACGATACCGAAGGAGCCAATGAAGCCGCCGCCCGGTCGGAGCTCCATATTATTCTGAAACAGAACGAGGAAAACTTTCTCCTCCCCCTTCGTATTCATGAACGCACCAGCGAGCTTGGTCAGGGTCGCGAGGTCGCCAGAAAATTCATTGGAGAAGAGAGCACCGTCAGACAGATTGTCAGCATAGCGCGTCATCCAGTAGTACCCGCCCGCGAGCGCGATGAGAATGGCCACGGTGAGCGCGATGAGAAAAGTTTTCATGGATGCGATAAAAAAGGATGCAAACGCTCCTTACATCTTACCAGAAAGGAGGTCATTCAGGCGGCGCTTGTAGTCTTCAGGTGTCGGCTCATGAGTCTTCGGCGTATGGTCGATCTCTTCAATCGAGGCATCCGCCGCAAGCGCTTCGGCCGTCGCATCGATATCGAGCTTCAGCAGTCTAGCCTGTGCACCCTGGAGCGGCGAAAGCGGCCCATCGAAAACCGGCAGATTGTCCGGAGCGGCCGCATGTTCGACATATCGTACCGGCTCATCTGGAGCAGCCACCGTTTCCGGTACCTCGAAGATTTCCGGTGAAGACGGAGTCTCGGTCAGGACCCCTTCGGCGACAGGCAGTGTGTCGACTTCAGCTGGTTCCAGAGCGGCTGTCAGCGGTTCTTCGATTATTTCTTCGACCGGTGATTCTTCGAACTCCTCCGGTTCGGCCGATGCTTCCGGTTCTTGTGGCTCTTCGGTGCGCTCGTCGTACTCATCTCGCACGACGGTTTCTTCGGCGAGCCTCTCGGCGGCAGCGGAAATGGCAGACGAAGAGAAGGCGGGCTCAATCGGTGCGGACTCGCCCTGCTGCCAGTAGGTCGGGACGCGCGGCTTGAAGGTCTCAGGCGAGATCGTATATTCGCCGGTGCCTGCTTTCGGCTTTTTCGGGAAAAGACGATCGATCAAGGTATAGACGAGGAAAAAAATTACCGTGAAGAAAAGGGCGGTACCGAAAGCGAGGAAGAGGAAGCGCGGCCACTCGCTGAAGCTCGGGATGGTCGCCGGCTCCTCAATCACCCGGATATCGATATCCGTCTTCTGGTTGTAATAGCGACTGGCGGTCCGGACGAGTTCCGACGCGACGGCTTCGAGAAGGGTGAGCGCTTCATCCTGGTCAGCGCCGCTGACTGAAAGCCGGATGAGGTCGCTTTTCCCGCTGGTCGCGACCGTGACGGTCTCGCGCCAGAGCGCGCTCTTTTCCGCGACGGTTTTCCCGAGGAGCGGATTCGCAAGCGTCGTCTCAGACTCATAGACGGCTACCGCGAACGGAAGCTCACGAGAGAGAGCCGCGAGATTATCGGCTGCGCCTTTCGCAAACTCGGTCTTGGGGAGGACAAGCAGTGACATCCGGGCCTCGTAGCCACGGATCTCGGACAGCCAGAAAAGTCCCGCCACGAGGGTGAGCGGGACAAAAACGGCGAAGAATGTTTGTCGGGAGAAATTAAGCGACATGTTTATTCGTATTCCACTGATACTGATGCGCCCGATCATCGATCGTCTCTTGGTACACTTCGGCCGTCCGACGCGCAATCGCATCCCAGCTGAAAGCATCCTCGATACGGCCCTTGGCGAGCTCCCCGAGGCGCTTGGCCTCATCGGGACGATTGATGTAATAGGCAAGCTCCTGCTTCAAGGCTTCGACGTCCTTCACGGGGAACACCGCACCGTAGCCGCCCTTCACCACTTCGATGTTCGGAGCGATATCGGAAACGATCACCGGGAGACTGTAGGCCATCGCCTCAAGGAGGGCCATCGACATCCCTTCGTTTTCCGAAGGCTGCACGAAGATGCCGGCATGAGTGAAGAGGGTTGCGAGATTCCTCCCCTGCTGCTCGCCGAGAAAGAGGATATTCGAACGATCGGCAGCCATCGCATGGAGATACGCTTCGTATTCAGCGGTATTCGCCGGCGCGCCGACAATCACGAGCTTATAGTTATTCGGCAGCTTGTTGGTATCCTCAAGCTCCATGAAGGCCTTGATGAGGTAGTGGATGCCTTTATGAGCGACGAGACGCGATACGGACAAGGCGTAGCGACCAGGACGGAGTCCCCACTGAGACAAGAGTTCGGCCGAGGGAGAGGCCTCGATTTCCGCACCGTTCGGGATATAGACCGCATCGCAGCCGTAGAAATCCTTGGCGTAACGAGCGAGCTCCTGACTCACCGTAATCGTCCGTTCCGGCACCTTGCAGGTGAAGAACTCAGCTGCCTTCAGGCAGCTTTTCGCAAACACGCTCCATTTCTTGTGGAAGTAGTCGCGGCTGTGAAAGGTCGAGATGACACGCGCTTTCGGTTTCAGGATGCGCGGAATGATCGAGAGGATCGACGGTCCGATCGAGTGGTAATGGATCACATCGTAATCCTGAAAGAGCGCATGAAGCGTCGCGACGAACGTGTGCGTGATCGCATCGAGATGCTTAGTCGCGATCGACGGCAAGGAAACCAAACGGACGCCGCGGAACGTAGCAAGTGTTTTCGGCGTGTAATGGGGACGGGTATAGACCGTCACTTCATGGCCGAGCGCGGTCAAACGGACGGAAAGCTTTTCGACATGCTTTTCGACGCCGCCGGACTGGGTCGGGATACCTTTCTGACCGATGAAAGCGATTTTCATACGTTCGTATCTGGCCAATGAATTAACGTTGTATAGTAGCAAATTATCAGCTTTCTGTCAACCCCGTGAGAATATCCGGTTATTGGGAGAAATAGCCCTGCAGTATAGTCGCTTATTCTCACAGGGTCAATGGTATAATTTGGCTTATATAAGCAAAAAACTGACACTTTTTTGCCAGTTTTTTAGATTCTCCTGGAAGGATCGGGTCTTTATTTGATCCGGAGCTGGCTCGAGAGATTGCCCAGCTTGTTGCCTTCTGAGCGGTTTTCCTCGAGAAGCAGACCGGCAAAATTTCCTTTCGTTCCACGGATGACTCGCGCGATGCCGTAGCGACCATTGTCAATAAACGTCGCTTTCTTGAAGCCGATATTGCCCACGCCACCGTAGGAATTGATCTCGGCGCCTTCGCGGCCATTGCGCCGGACGGAGTTCTTCTTGCTCCAGAAATCAGTGCCATCCATGACGAGCTTGAAGCCTGAGCCGCGGTTGTCCTGGATGCGGTTGTCGGCGAACCAAGCTTTGATGCCGCCGACCAGGTCGACGCCGTCCGCGTTGCCGAAGATATCCGTGTTGGTCACGATGAGGCTGCGCTTGTCGGAAAAGATGCCCGCCATGCGGCTCCCCTTGATGACCGAGGCATCGATGAGGACCTCGTCGTTCTTGTCACGCGATCCCTTGTCGATATGGATGCCATCCCGCAGGCTGTTCTTGATGACGACTTTGACGATTTTCGCCTCGGCCCCCTCGAGGACCCGCACACCGTGGCGACCGCCCGAGATCGTGATGTTGTTGATCTCAGTATCTTCCTTCATGGAGACCGTCGGCTCATCATTGTCACCCTTGATGACGACATCGTCGATACGCTTGCCGCCGACGACCTTCACATCTTTGGGGATGGTGATGTTCTCCTTGTAGGTCCCTTTGGCGACATACACGGTGGTCGATTTCTTGGCTTTGCGGAGTGCCTTGTCGATACTCTGGTACGGGTGGTTGCGCGAACCGTCTTCCGAACCGTCATTATCCTTATCGACATAGATCGCCTTCGAGCCGCCGAAAGCGACAACCGGACCGAGGACAGCGAGAACAAGACCGAGCGCGAGCAGGCCGTTTTTCCAGGTATTCCACTGGTGGAGGAGCGTTTCTTTCATACGTGTTCTGAGCATTAAACGGTTTGACCGTGATTGACGATACTACCAGGGAGCGGTGCTTTTGTCAATTGCCTCCGCCTCAGGTAAACTAGGAAGTGAACCAACACAAAAAATGTCTCTCCATAGCCTTTTCTCTCCCCGCTCGGTCGCGGTGATCGGTGCCTCTACGACGCCGGGATCCGTCGGCAACGACGTCACCAAGAACCTCGTTAAAAGCGACTACACCGGCGAGGTTTTTCTCATCAATCCGAAAACCGATGAGCTCTTCGATCGGCCATGCTATCCGTCCCTCGATGCCATTCCGGGCAAGGCTGAGCTCGCGATCATCATCGTCCCCGCCAAGATCGTCCCCTCCGTGCTCCGCGAGGCGGGCGAACATATGGTCCGCGCGGCCGTCATCATCTCGGCCGGTTTCAAGGAAAGCGGCGCGGCCGGCGCGGCGCTCGAAGCCGAGATCCAATCAATCGCCGAAGAGTTCAATATTTCCGTCCTCGGTCCGAACTGTCTCGGCTTCATCCATCCGAGCCAATACCTCAACGCCTCCTTCGCCTCGTCGATTCCGGCAACCGGCAGCATCGCGTTCTTCTCGCAGAGCGGCGCTTTGACGAGCGCTTTCCTCGACCTCACGCAGGACAAACTCGGTTTCTCGCTCTTCGCCTCGATCGGCAACAAAGCGGTACTTGATGAGAAGCGCCTCCTCGAGCATCTTTTCAAGGATGAGGATACGCGGACGATCGGCATGTATACCGAGAACATCCTGGATGCCGCCGGCTTCATCACGCTCGGCCGAAGCAATATCAGCGCAAAGAAATCGAAGCCAATCGTCGCCTTGAAAAGCGGCACGACCGAAGCGGGAACCCATGCCTCGAGCTCGCACACCGGTGCAGTGGCCGGGAGCGATGCAGCCTATGATGCGCTGTTCCGCCAGGCGAAGATGTTCCGGGCCGGAAATTTCCAGGAGCTCATGGAGCTCCTCCTCG
The DNA here is from genome assembly GCA_052034935.1 of Candidatus Moraniibacteriota bacterium. GTDB lineage: Bacteria > Patescibacteriota > Minisyncoccia > Moranbacterales > UBA1568 > SSEF01. The sequence goes on along the minus strand of JBPOIB010000001.1, from coordinate 137,565 downwards.
TCTTGGACCAGAACCCGCTCCCGAAAGGCGACCGAGTGGCTATCGTGACGAACGCGGGCGGCTTCGGCGTCCTCGCGACGGATGCCGCGATCGAGAGCGGTCTCACGCTCGCCTCGCTTGATCCGGCGACGGTCGAAGCACTCAAAGCGATCCTCCCTCCGGCCGCCAATACCCTGAATCCGATCGATGTCCTCGGCGATGCGCTCGCCGCGCGCTACGAACAGGCGCTTGGCGTTGTTGCCAGTGACGATTCGGTCGACATGATCCTCGTTGTCCTCACGCCGCAGACCATGACCGAGGCGGAAAAAACAGCCGAAGCGATTCTGCGGCTCCGGAAGAAATACCCCGCGCTCCCGATCGTGACTGTGTTTTCCGGCGACCGGCTCGTCGGCAAGGGCCAGCGGATCCTCCAACAAGGTCGGATTCCGAACCTACTCTATCCCGAAAGCGGTGCGCGGGCGCTCGGGACTCTCGCTCGTTTCGCCCGGATGAAACGCGAAGCGAAAAGCGAGTCGCCTACCAGCTTTCCGATGGAGATTGAAAAAGCAAAGGCGATCCTGACTGAGGTCCGGTCAAAAAAACAATTCTCGCTCGGCGAATACCAGGCGGCCGAATTCCTCAAATGCGCCGATTTCCCCTTCTTGAAAAGCGCGCTCGTGACAACCGCCGAAGAGGCGCGGCATTTCGCCGAATCCCTCGGTACTCCGGTGGTCCTGAAGATCGCATCGCCCGATATCATCCACAAATCTGACGTCGGTGGCGTACTCCTCGGTATCGATCCGGATGAAGCCGATCAAGCCTTCGAACACCTCATCGCGACCGTACAGGCCAATGTTCCCGACGCTCGCATTGAGGGGGCAACCATCGCTGAGATGGCCAAGACCGGAGGGCGAGAGCTCCTCCTCGGATTGAAGAAGGAGCCGGGCCTCGGCACGCTCGTCGTCGTTGGCCTCGGCGGCATTTACGTCGAAACTTTCAAGGATGTCGCGATGCGTTTCGCACCGCTTCTGCCGTCGGACATCGATGAGATGCTCGGTGAGCTCAAAAGCTTACCACTTCTCCTCGGTGCGCGCGGCAGCGACCCGATCGATCTGGAACGGCTCAAAGAATACATCGCCCGTCTCTCGCAAATTGCCATCGAGTTTCCGGAGATTGAAGAACTCGACATCAATCCGCTCCTTGCCTTCCCCGACCGCAATGATTTCCGCATTCTCGATTCGCGCCTTCGTATCGCGGAGAATTGAAGTCCCGCCACTCCTTCGTATAAAAAATTTTGAGGGCCCGAACGCGTTTGCATTCGGGCCCTACTCTTTGCAGACTTATCTGCTCCACACATTCCCGGTTGGAAAGGGATCCTCGACGGTGATTGATTCACTCTGGGCTGCGAGGACAATCCAGATGCACGCACCAACGAGCGCGACGCAGATGATTGCTGCGCCCCAGCTGATGCGACGCAACGAACGGCGGTGTTTTGCATCCGCCTCAAGCTCAGGATACCGGTTACGGTAATGCCTTTTTTCACTCAAAATCAACTCCTAAGGAACAAAAATTTGACACGTCTAAAAGTATAGCACGAATTATAGAAAATTGCAAGGGTCGATAAGTGACCCTTACAGGGGCGGATCAATGCGCGGACCCGAGTAGACTTTCATCAATTCTTCATAATAGCTCTCCGGCCGAGCATCCGAAACACTTTTATAGCACGTCTCGGAAAGTTTCTCCGGCGACGGAAACAGCATCAGCTTCCGTATCGCCCGGACGAGATCGTTGGAATTGCCCGCTTCGAAAAGCCAGCCGCTCACGCCCTCGATAACCCGCTCCGGGATGCCGCCCATGCGCGAGGCGATGACGGGCTTGCCGCGCGACAGTGCCTCGAGGATGACATAGGGCATGTTCTCATACCAAAGTGAGGGTAAGACAAGGGCGCGGGCGCCACGGAGCACCGCTTCCCACTCCTCTCCAGTCTTGTAGCCGAGGAACTCGATATTACCGAGTCCTTTAGCTAAAGCCCGCAGCTTCGCCTCATCCGGGCCGTTCCCGACGATTTTTATCTTCACCTCATTCTGAAGCTCCCACGCAGCTTCAATAAGCGTCGCTACGCCTTTCTCTTCGGCGAGGCGTCCTAAATAGAGAAAGTAGCCGCCCTCCTGATACTCCGGCTCTGGTGGAAAGGGGCGGATCGGCTGGACGATATGCTTAATCGGATGATGAAAGCCCGCCTGGCGGAAACGCTCGATGAGGAAACGGCTCGGCGCGAGATACATGTCAACCTTACTGTAGCTTCGAAGAAACCCGTGAATCCATTTTTCGAAAGCGCAAATCGCGCTTTTCAACGTCGAATTCTGGACCGCCTGATCGAAAATCGCCCAGACACCACTCGTCGAATCCCAGACCTTGCCGCGCACCAGAAGACTATAGTTCGGCGAGATGAGCTTGTAGTCGTGAAGCGTCATGACGACCCGCACCTTATGCTTCCGCAGCGTCCAGAGAATCGAGGGTGAGAGCTGATGATAGATATTGTGCAGATGGGCGACATCGGGCTTCCACTCGAGAATGAGTGCTTCGAGATTCCGGGCCGCTTCGAAGTTCCAAATGATATGCGCCGCAGCTCGGAGTTTGGTCCAGAGTCCCGCGCGCTCGTCATGGTAGTCAACCTGCGAGACAAAAAACCGCTGCCACGGGGTCGTGAGATTCTCCGGATGCTTCATGGCAAAGAAAGCGACCTCATGGCCGTTTTCTGTTAAAATATGGGCAGTGTCGAAATATGCCCGTTCCGCCCCGCCTTTCAGGTAGTGGAACTTGTTGATGAGAAGCACGCGCATATCATGCAGTATACTGAATCCTTTTGATTCTTCCTACCCTATGCCCCTCCCATTGATCGAAGCGCTCGCCGCATCCGTCTCGGAAAAAAGCCGCACCAAGAAATGGGCTCAATTTCTCGCTCTCATGACTCCGGGCCCAGATGACCGGATTGTCGATGTTGGCGTGAACGTCACCGAATACTCGCCGTCCGATAACTACCTTGAGCAACACTACACGCATCCGGAAAATATCACCGCCGTCGCGATCGAATCTGATCTCAGTGCATTCCAGGATCGCTACCCGTCGGTCACGGCAGTTTCGGCCGACGGGACAAAACTACCGTTCACCGATAATCAGTTTGACATCGCCTACTCGAACGCCGTCATCGAGCACGTCGGCGAACGCGACCAGCAGCTTGCTTTCGTTACTGAGCTCTACCGCGTGGGAAAGCGCGGTTATCTCACCATGCCGAACCGGCATTTCCCGATCGAGATCCACACCCGGATTCCACTCCTTCACATCCTGCTTCCGAAAGCTGGTTTCGACTGGGTCGCGACGAGGCTCGGCAAAGGCTGGGCTGCCGGCGACTATATGAGACTCCTCACCGGTCCGGAACTCTCCGCCCTCGCCAAAGAAGCCGGTATCGACAACTTCAAGCTCATCCCAAACCGCTTTTTCGGGCTCGCGATGACGTATACGCTTGTCTGGAAAAAACCATCATGAATCCCGAGCTTTCCGCGCTGAAAGAGACACCGATCTGGGCCGACCCGCGCGCCTATCTCGTTTCACTCGCCTTATTCTCGCTTTTCGCACTCCTCGCGGTTTTCGCCAAAGTCTCACTTCTCCTCCCGGTCGCGCTCATGGCGGGCATCGCCGGGATTGTCGCGCTCTTCCGGAATCCGCTCGCGCTCCTCATGACGCTCATCGTGGTCCGCATGTCGCTCGATTATTCGTCCCAATACCTCGCGCTCGATCTCTTCGGACTGTCGCTCTCGCTTTCCCAGCTCCTCGGCCTCGGCATCGCCGGCTTCGGCATCGTCTTCATCCTCCTCCACGCCCGCGCGCTCACCCGCTATGCGCTCGTCGTCCCCTACGGCCTCGTCATCACCTGGGGTCTCGGCACCCTCGTCTATTCGATCTCACCGTCGAGCACGGCTCAGGAAGCGCTTCGCATCTTCGACCTCTTCGTCGTCGGCTTCATCGCCTATGCGAGTGTGGAGCGCTACCGCGATTACCGGCGGCTTCTCATGGCGATCTTCATTTCAAGTCTCATCCCGATTACCTTCGGACTCTACCAGTTCGCCTTCGGCATCGGACTCTCCGACGAGAACGTTTCCGCTCTCCGCATCTTCGGCACCTTCAGCCATCCGAATGTCTTCAGTCTCTACCTCTTCACCGTGGCCGCCGTCGCGACCATCTACGGGATCGTCTACGCCCGGAAAGACGGTGCGCGACTCCTCACGCTCCTCTATATCAGCCTCGTCCTCTTCACGCTCCTCCTCACGTTCGCGCGCATCGCGTGGGTCGCGCTCTTTGTCTTCCTACTCCTCCTCGCGCTTTGGCGCTTTCGTTTTCTCCTCCTGCCGCTCATCCTGCTCCCGATCGTGCTCACCGCTTTCGTTCCGGCCGTGAAGGAGCGCGTCGTCGAAGCGCTCAATCCGACGGCCGACTCATCGATCGTCTGGCGGCAAAACCTCTGGCACGACATGATCTTGAAGACCCAACTTGAAGAGCGAGTCCGCTACGGCAGCGGCCTCGACACCTTTCGCATCTCCTCCGAGCAGCTGCGGGGCGAACGTTTCGGCTCGAACGAGTCCCACAACGATTTCGTGAAGTTCTATGTCGAAGGCGGCCTGGTCGGTCTCGGTGTCCTTGTGCTCTATCTCGTCACTTTCGCCTTTCCGATCATCCAGGTGAAGCGCCTTTCCCCGAGCCACAGCCTGAAGAACATGGCAGTCCTTCTCCTACTCCTCCTCGCGACCCTCGTCATCGCAAGCCTCTCCGACAATGTCTTCAAGAATACCCCGGTCCAGTGGATCCTCGCGATCGTCGTCGGCGGTTTCCTCGCCCTCTTCCATCACTCGCTCCCCCGCGAGCTGCAGGATTCTTACTAGAAATAAAACAGCCTCACCCTTCGTGGTTGCGAAAAGTGAGGCTTGTCATCAGGCGAGTACGCGAGAATGGAATCTCGCAGGAGTCGTCAGAAGGCCATCGACGGCGCCCGCCAGGTCACGAACTTGCCTTTCGTGTCGCCGAGCCAGTTCGACAGCCACGCTTGGCAGTTGTTCGAACCGGTGCAGCCGGGCGTCCAGCCGGTGTAGTCCGAGTCGCTGCCGCGCCAGTAGTCCATGCCGAGCTGCAGGCGCGCATCACCCGTCACCCGGACCACCACTTCGACGAAATAGGCATAGCCGGGTATGGCCGGCGTCCGCGGATTCGTCCAGGCATGGAAGATACCCTTCGGGATGGACCGCAGGTCGACGGCGTAGGTCTGCTGCGCGATCGAGGCGAGCGTCGGCTGCGCTTCGGGCGCACCGCTCGTGAACCAGCCCGGTTCGCGGTAAAAGGTCTTGTAGACCAGACTGTTGGGCTTCTGCCAGCCGCGGCCGAAGGTGACGTGCTGCACCACCGTTTCGACGCCAACGAAATCACGCTGGATGACGCGCAGGCTGTTCAGTTCGATCTTGGCTGCCTTGCCGCGATCGCACGGATAGACCGTCACCGCATTCAGCATGCCCACCAGGTAGTTGAAGCCCTGGTTGTACATGTTCGAGGGCGGCTGATACTCCGGCGCGATCGTCTCGGTCGCGAAGAAGGCCGTGTCGCCAGTCGCCACGCCTTGCGGGATGGTCGGACTCGCGGTCGGCACCGGTGCTGGGCAGACGCCAGACAGGGTCTGGGACATGGCCGGGCTCAGGCCGGACAGGACGAAAACGAAAGCGAAAAATGATTTCCAGATTGCCTTCATGGCGGAACTCCTATTGGTAAGGGGCTGAAAGGGCGTCACTTCCAAACGGAAGTGTCTGGAAAATGACTTTATATAATGCTCCTTATTTTATATTTTGTCAAGGGTATGAGCGGATAAAAAAACAGGCCCCGCCGGATTGTAAATCCATTGGGGCCGAGAGAGCAGCATTGCTGCTAGTAGGACTTGCCGAGGAGTGACCGCGGCGAGACGACAGTGACGAACTTGCCACCGGTATCGCCGTACCAGTCGCCGAGCCAAGCTTCGCAGTTGGCCATGCCTTCACAAGCCGGCTTCCAGGGCCTTCCTTCGGGGCTTTCGAAGCCCTTCCAGTAATCCATGGCGACCTGCAAGCGGGCATCGCCGGCGATCCGGACCTTCGCCCGGATACCGTAGATCTCGCCAGCTTTGGCAGCGATGCGGCTCGTCCACATGTGGACGATGTTGTCGGGCACCGACTTCAGGTCGACCCGGAACACGCCGCTTTTCACGCTGACGACCGAAGGCTCGCGATCAGCCCGGCCGTTCACCCACCATTCGGGGGCGCGTTTCCATTGGCTGATGTCGTCGAACGACGAGCCAGTGGAACCATCGAACACGAGGGTGAGCTCGGGCACGAGACGGCCAGTCGTCTTGTCGAGCCGGACGATCTCGAACGAGTGGAACTCGATCGTCGCCGGCCGGCCGCGGTCGCAGGGGTACACCGTCACGGCGTTCCACATGCCAACCAGACGGTCGAACTTCTGCCTGGCCATCCAGGCCGGATTCTGGTACTCGTCCTTGATGGTCTCGCTCGCAAAGAAGGCGGTGCCCTCCTTCCCCGCCTCTGGGATGAGGCGCTCAGGCAAGCCCGGTGCACAGGGCGCGGACCAGACGAAGCCCGAGACAAGGAGCGCAAGGAGCGCTCCGATGAGTCGATGGAACATGCGTTCTCCTTAGTCGTTGATGGTCATGGCTTGTTCGGCCGTGGCGAGCTTTGGTTGGCCGTTCGTCGCCCAGAAGACGGCGATGGCCTCATCCGGCTTGCCGCTCGTGCGCTCGAACGTGAGAGCACCGACGGGCTTCTGCGGCCAATCGATGATGACGCCGTTCGCGTCGGTCACGATCGGGATGTAGCCGATGACGCTGCCGTTCGCTTCGTAGCGCTTGGCATCGAGACGGATCGGCACGGTTACCGAACCGCTGACGGCCTTGGCGCAGCCGATCTTCTCGAGCTGGACCTTGGTCGCAGTGCCGTACCAGTTGCCGCGCCCCACGCCGATGAGGCAGTAGGACAGGCTGGACTTCAACTGGACACCGGTGATGGTGACTTCACCTTGGCCGGCACCCTTGGCCACGATGCTCACGATGGTCGGGGTGGGCGCATTGCCTTCGACCTTGACGGTCTCCGCACGGGCCGGGTTCGCAAGGAACGCGACGCCGATGAGAAGCAGTACGGCGCAGGCGATGCGGAACGAGAAAAAGGGACGTGTGGCTTGCATGGCAAACTCCTGAGTTGTGGCCTGAAAATAAATCAGACTAGATGGGAAGGGACTTGAAAAACCTGCCAATGCCAGGCTTTATTCAAGCCCGGAATTGACTCCCCATGATACTATAAAAAGTCTTTCTTGTCAATGAATGAAAACGCTATTTTTAGGTATGAAAAAGGGCTCCCGGTGAACGTGTTGCGTTCGGTTGGGAGCCCTTCGGGCTTGCGGCAGGCTTGCAGGTCAGTTGTCCGCGGCCACCCGGGTCGCCTTGTCGGCGCCTTCGGGCTTGTTGATGATCTTCGAGAGCTCGGCGCGCATGGCCGGGGTCAGCGGCACCAGCTTGCCGTTCGCGTCATAGCAGAGCGCGGTCGCCGGGAAACGGGCATCGTCACCCGCGAGGACCATGTAGTCGCCGATGTTCGGCGCCGTGTTGGCGGCGGCCCAGCCGGGGTGGCCGAGCCAGGCACGATCGGCACGGTTGCCGCTCTTGGGCTGCACCAGGAAATTGGTGCTCTTGCAGTCGAACGGATCGCCCGGCTTCGCGCGGCCGCTCGGGAACGTGAACGTCACCGTGTTGTCGGTGATCACACCCTTGGCCAGGATGACCGCACCCTTGTCGTCGTCGAGCTTGACGCTTGCCGCGGTCCGGCCGCCGCGCCAGTCGCGGGAATTGGCCCGCAGCATGTACGCGGTGCCCTGCTCCATGTCGAGCTTCTTCTTGGCGCCGTTCTCGCCCTTGCCGAGGCCGGCTTCGCCGAAGGCGTACAGCTGGCGCAAGGTCAGGGTCGTGGTCTTGCCGTCGGAGGTGGCGGTCATGCTGGTGCCACCGGTCGGAAGCAGCTTGCCCACGGCATCGGTGTTGCCATCGACGGCGACGGTGGGCTTGGCCTGCGCGAGCGCGAGACCCGGCAGGATGGCGATGGCGAAAGCCATCAGGATGGAGACGGAGGTCTTCATGGTGTACGCCCTTTCAAGGCTGGTTGGTAAAGAGGTTCGCCATTTCCCATCCGGGAAATGCCGGACAAGGAAGATGACCCTACATACTAGAGCAAAAACTGGCTTTTGTCAAGCCCGTATCAGTATAAAAAAATGGCTTTCATGAGCCTCAAAATGACTGCTGCAATCGGCTTTTTTTACTCTTGTCCACCTTACTGCGACGGAAAAAGAAAAAGGGCGGCATCGAGTGTGATCGACGCCGCCCCTACGAGGGAACTCCCCCGACTTGTGGACTTACTGCTTACTCGAATCGGGAGCGGGCACGATGGTCAGACCTTGCGTCTTGAGCCATTCTGGTCCAAAGCGGATGCTCTGGATATACCCGTCCTTCTCCTCGATCGTGACGCCCCTCCTCGCTGCATCGGTAATGACCTGATGCTTGCGGTACTTGGAGCGGACGACACGAGCACCCTGGAAGGGGTCGCAGTTCCATCCCCAGGCACCGACGGGGTTGCCGCCGTTCTGGAAGTCCTGGTCGATGCCGATGCCGATGCCACAGATGCGGGCCGGATCAGCGATACCGATCATGGCATTGCCCGACGCGCTCGTCGGATGCTGGACGAACAGTCCGCCTTCGAGATACGGCAGGAACGGCAGATCTTGGGACTCGTAGAACCACCAGCGGGCGCCAGCTTGGACGCCGAACTTGAGGCGACCCATACCGGACGTGTCGGCGATCTTCTCGCCGTTCCACGTGTGGCTGAGCTCCGATGCGATCGGGATCGTGATGCCGCCGTAATACTGGCGTTCCACGTCCCAGGTCTCACCGGCCATGCGGCGACGGTAGTCGTTATGGACCAGCGAGACGGTCACCAGGTCATAGTCGCTTCGAGAAGCGTACTTGTCCTGATGGTAGCGCTCGCGCTGATGCCCGACGCCGGCGGCCACACCCCAGTCGTACCCTTCGTCCATAATCTGGCGGTACGAAACCATCGCCTTGTAGTTCCAGCCTTCGTACTTGCCGACACCACGGTTGGCAGTCCCATGCCAGGCAGAGTATTCAGCCTTCCCACCGATGCCCCAGGAACCATCATTGCTTTCGAGGCGCTGTTGGCAGTCCAAGACGAAGGTGAGGAAGTCAGAGCTTGCCTTGTCCCCGTTCTGACGAGGGACATGGTGCTGGCCGAGGGCGCCAGCCATGTCGATCCAATCGCACAGGCCTTTGGGGGCTTCGGCGACGGTCGGCGGCGGGACCACAGGCAGTGGCACTGAGACAGGTAGTTCGGGCGGCAGCGGCTCGATCGGGGGCTCCTCGGGGAGAGGAGGGGGCACAGGAAGTGCCTTCTTCTCCTCGGGGAGGATGACCCAATTGAAGCAGTTGCGCATCCACACCAGCAACTTGCCGGAAGGAAGCACGAACCGTTCGCCGTAGACCGCCGTATCCTGATTCCAGGCCGTGCGCATGGGACCGATCGCGACCACCTTGCCCTTGCGGCAGAAGGTGACCTGATCGAGACGCATGTCGGGCACGAGCTGCACGATGCCGGAATGGGCCGTGGCATTGATGCGCGGACCGTACTTCAGGTCAGCATTCAGCACGAGGTAAGCTTGGTCGTCTTCCGACAGGCCGAGCACATTCCATGCTTCCTTGCTGATATCAGCGATGTCGCGCTTGCCGCAGCCGTTCAGGGGTGCCGCGCCGACTCTCGCGTACAGGATTTCGCCTGCAGCGTTTGTCTTCGGCAGAACCGCACGCGAAGCCTGGGGCTTTTCGGTCTTGACGACCTTTTTGCCTTGGGGCTTCCTGGCGCGGGCGCTCTTTTCCGTGGCTTGGACGCCTTCGGGGAGCTTCAGCACCTGGCCCTCGACGATGTGACCGCAACCCTTCTTCAGGATGTCGCGGTTCAGTTCGCAGACAGACTTCCAGTCGTTCGGGAAAACCAGCGAGAGCCAGTCGTCCTTTTCGACCGTGTAGGTCTTGGGTTCGGTCGCTGCGTCAGCTGCCGCCGGTTGCGGTTCAGCCTGGGCAGCAGCGCTGGCAGCCGTCTCGGCAGCCGAAGCAGCGGGAGCCACAGCCATCGGAACAGCCGTACCCGAAGCCCGGAGGGACTTCATCCACGCCGCACCCTGAGGGGTGAAGGTGAGGAAGCTTGCCACGATGGCGATGAGGACGGCAGTGATGATGATTGCGACAGGATGGAAGTACCACGGACGATCGCTCGTCGCGTGGGTTTGGACGCTTTTAGGAGCGCCGGATTGGACAGAGTCAGTCATGATTTCGGCCTCCTTCAGCCATAGGTTCATTTGGTAAACCCAGGAACAAAGGTGGGTCGATATGAGCGACCCACGCTTGATCCCTGGACGGTTTCAAAACGGATGGGTCGCTCACGGATGAGCTCCTTTCTTTACAGATCGCTCCGACTCGGATCCGGCTGCCCTTATGTCGGGGCATCCGGGAGACGGATCGGTTGGTAGCAGTCTTCCTTGGTCAGCGCGCTCACGGCCTGGTAGGCATAGAGTGTCGCGACGAGAGGGAGTGCCGCGACGGTATTCGGTCCGAGCTTGAGGCTCGTACACGAGATCAGCCGATCGGCTGCACTGTCGACCGAAGTGAATTCGGCGATGACGGTGACCACATCGCTTTTGCCGATGTAGGCTTCGGCCTTGCCCCGGAACCAGAACGGCTCGGGGAAAGACTTGACCAGACGATCAAGCATGCGCCTCGCATTCTCGTCGCCTTCCGGATCAAGATGGATCACTTGGGTCACGAGCGAGCTCGGTGTGGCGAGAATCCGGTCCGGGGCGAACCCCTTCTCGAACTCGAGCATGACACCGAGGGTCGTCATCCCCCACTTCCCGTCCGAAGACAAGATATGGAGGGACTTCCCTTCAATCCGGCGCCGATCGGAAACCGGGATGAGGACCATGAAGCCCTTGTCCCGATCGACGACGGCGTCATAGATCGATACCTCGTTCGGACCATAGGTCGCGACGGCGCGAAATACTTCCCGGACCAGCGACTTCGAGACTTTCCGCCGTCCCTCCCGGACCTCGTAGGTTCGGGCGGTGTCGACGAATTCTTTCTTCCACTTTTCCGGGAGCGGCTGCGGCAGTGCGACGTAGACCACTGCGATGCCGTTCTTGGCGAACACGCTGCGGTTGAGCGCGCGGTTCTGCCACGGCTCCTGGCGGCCGGTCGCTTCAACCGTCCGCACTTCGAAGCCGCTATCGCGGGGAAGTGACGAACAGCCAACGAGCACCGTCAGGACTGACATGAGAGCGAGCGATGTGAATCGCATGCTAAGACTCCTTGTGTTGATTGATTGTAAGCAGTAAGTTTTGAACGAACTTTTTCGACGCTATCCTCTGGAACAACCCCCTCGTTCTCGAGAGAGATGGTCCAGAGGAGGCGAGAGCCCCCTCTTTCTCCAGAAATATTATCCTCGTTTCGCTGAAGTATCGATGACTTTCACCGCGATCCAGGCGGAGCGGATGAAAGCGCCGGCGATGAACCCTGCGAGAGCGAGTACAAGTAGGTCTTTCGGGTTCGGATTACGGTCGCTGATCGGACCGGAGAGGATGCGGATCTCGATCGCCTTCTCATCGCCGCCGCGGAATTCTTTGTTGCGGTTAATGAGAACATCCGAAATCGCGTCCATCGTCTTCGACGCCTCTTTCTCGGTATCGGACTTCACGGTCACGGCAAGCATGCCGAGTTCGATATTCTTTTCGACCGCGACCATCGAGCGCCAAGCAGTGAGCCGGTCTTTCTTATTGGTCGGCAAGAATCCCTGTGCGCTCACCTTGCCCGTCTCAATGACGGCGTTGATGAAGCGCTCGCTATAGAGCGATTCGGAAAGGACCTTGCTCAGGTATTCGGACGATTTGAAAAGCGTATAGAAGTCCTGAGAGCCAGATGATTGTACCACCATGAAGTCGGTTCGCACAGCGTAACGCGGCGATACCGCTGTCTCAACGAAGAAGACCGCAGCGGACACGAAGACACCAAAAAGGAAGACACTCCCCTTTTTTCCCCACAGTAGAGCCAAAACATTGTTCATCGGCATAGCCTTTGAGTAATAATGAAGTAACGTTGAATACTAGCAAAAAAAGAGCTTTTTGTCAACCCCGTTAGAGATTCGGTTATTAGGCATCGAAAACGCTTCATCTCAGGCATTATCGGCAGGGCGTTTCGCATGAAAAACCCACGTTATCTCTAACGGGGTCAATAGGGCTCTTCTCTGCCTCCACCTGGAGCAATCATCCCACGTCGAAGCGGTTTTCAGCTGGTAAAGCGGCTCCAAAAATCGAGCCGGATAATGTCATTCAAGGTAACCAGAACCATGAGGATAATGAGGAGGATGAATCCGATCTGGTGCACATATCCTTCCACTCTCGTCGAGACCGGCGAACCCTTGATTTTCTCGATCAGAACAAAGAGGATGCGCCCGCCGTCGAGCGCCGGGATCGGGAGGATATTGATGATGCCGAGGTTGATCGAGAGGATGGCGGCGAAATAGAGGAGATAGGTGATTCCGAGGTCACTCATGTCTTTCGTCAGGTTAACGATGCCGACCGGTCCGGCGATATCAACCTGGGTTTTCGCTCCGGTGAAGACACTCGCCACCATACCGCCGAGCGCACCAAGGATCTCCGCCGTCTTCACATAGGTCTGCTCGAAGCCGAGTCGGATCGCCTGGTACCACGGATAGCTGACGATGGCCGTCTCGGAGAAGCTGATGCCGAGTGCACCCTCGCCTTCGGGTGCAGACACTCGCGGCGTCGCGGAAAGCGTCACGATCTCGTCGCCACGCCGTACTTCGATCGCAATCGATTGTCCGCGATGTTCGCGAATGTAGCTCGAAACGCCATCAAGGGTGACGACCGGCGTACGGTCAAGCTGAAGCAGCACATCTCCGGCCTTGAGACCCATTTCATCCGCTGGAGTCTCCGGCTGAACCTGGAGAATCTGGATGCTCGTCGGTCCGTACTGTCCACTCCTCTCCGGATCGACCTGCTCTGGGAATCCAAGCATGAGCACGACCGAGAAAAGGAGCCAGGCCAGGAGGAAATTCATGAAAACACCAGCCCCGAGCACCTTGATCCTCGTCCAAGCGCTGCGTTCCGCAAAGCTGTCAGCGCCGGCCGCCGCATTCCGGTCCTCGCCTTTGATTTTGACGAAGCCGCCGAGCGGTATCCAGTTGAGCGAGTAGACCGTATTCTCGCTCGCGACATCAGCATTCCCTCTCACGAAATGATACTTTCCGGTCGTTTCGTCTTTGACGACACCGAAAATCCGGGGCGGAAAGCCGAAACCGAATTCATCCGCCTTGATGCCGTGAAAGCGAGCGACGGCAAAGTGACCGAGCTCGTGAACAAAGACGAGTACTCCCAGGACCAAAACGAAAATGAGAATCGTGAGCATAAGCGATCAAGCGATGTGTTTATTTATACCGTCATTATTTCCGCCTCTTTTTTCTCTCGGATTGTCTCCAGTTGTCCGTTATATTCATCAATCACTTTCTGAAGCTCATCCTTGCCGCGAAATCTATCATCCTCGCTGATGAGCCCCTCCTTTTCGGCCTCCTGAATCTCTTTCCAGGCTTCTTCTCGAATCGTGCGAATGGAAATTCGAGCTTCTTCCGCCCGACTATTGAGTGTCTTCACCAACTCCCGGCGCCGCTCTTCCGTCAAGGCTGGCAGGGTGATCCGAACCACCGAGCCATCGTTCACCGGATTGAGGCCGAGGTCGGATTCGCGGACAGCTGCCTCAATTTGAGAAAGCACACCCTTGTCCCAGGGAGAGATAACGATCTGGCGCGGTTCCGGCACGGAAATACTCGCCATCTGAATGAGTGGAGTCTTTGCATTGTAGTAGTCAACGAGCAGCCCTTCGACAATGCCCGGGTTCGCCCGACCGGTCCGAAGCGTCCCCGCTTCCTCGGTGAAATGAGTGACCGCTTTCAGGAAGGACTCTTTCTTGCTTTCAATGATGTCTTTGGTCATATGACTTTTAGGAGAGATTATTTCAGTTTACGGAGTCCGAGATACAGTACTTCTGGATAGAGCGGATCATAGGTGAGGACGGAGACTTCTCGGTCGACAGAGAGGAGCTCAACCGACCAGGTATCTCCGCCATTCATGGACTTATAAAATGTCCGGCCAGCAACAAAAACGATTTCATTCGAATTCTTCGGATTGATGGCGAGCGCCCGAATGGGGAACTTCTCCGCGCTCTCGATGATATTCATCCTTTCAAAGTTGATCCCGAAATCGCGGCTTCGGAAGATTCCCGTTTTCGTGCCAGCATAAATCGTGCCTGAGATATAGGGATCAGCGACGAGGATATTGATGGCCTGCATCGCGACAACTGGTTTCGCTGCAGAATCAGGATTTTTTTTCTTCTCTTCGGTCCGCAGCGTATCGAGGTCTTTCCAGGTATCACCGGCGTCTGACGTCGTGTAGATCTTCGAATTGAAGGCAAGGAGGTACACTATGTTCTTTTCTTTGGCATCGAAGACAATACCGGTAATCGGTCCGTTTACTGCTGTTCCGACATTCTTCCAGGTTTCTCCGCCGTCACGACTCAGGACCACCGTCCCAGCACTCGTTCCAGCGTAGAGGAGATTGATGTCCATCGGATGCTCTGCCAACGAGACGATAGTTGTACCAGCCCCTGGTTCGCTGTAAACATCCTTCCATGTCTCGCCACCGTCAATGGTGCGAAATATTTTTCCTCTTCCCGCAACCGCTCCGGTTGCATACATCCGATCGACGCTCCGCTTGGAGGCGACAAAGCTATAGACTTTTTGCGGAGGAAAGTTGACTGGCTCCCAGACTTCGGCACCATCAACTGTCTTGAAAATCATGTCATCAATCGTACCGACATAGATGTCCGGGACGCGACGGATTTCGGCCGTCTGAGTTCGCGTTTCTTCATCCTCCCGAAGAAGAAAGGAGATATTGAGAACGTCTGCCTTCGTTACCTTGCGCTTCTCATCGACATATACCTTTGGGGCGAATGACTTACCGCCATCATCGGAGCGCCAGATACTCCCCGGTTCAACCGTAGCACTAAAGGCATTGGGATCTTGATCGGGATTCGCTGGGGTATTTCCAACAATCGGTGGTTTCAGACTGCAGCCCGAGAGCATGAGAAGAGTAGCGGGAAGCAAGGTAAGGTGCGTTATTTTTCGCAACATAGGTGGAAAGATTTCTCCCTGATTATACCATGACCTGAAAAACAGAAAACGCCCGAGGGGGGCGTTTCTAAAACATTCTTTGGTAGGGGCAGTGGGAATCGGTCACAGATAATCTATCCACCGACGTGGCCAGATTTCTGCCCCCCCACCCCCCGGAAGCCAATCAGTTGGCTTCCTCCTACCCAAAACAAAAATCCCCGAGCGGGGACTTTTCGTTTTGTGGGTGCGGGGGGAATCGAACCCTCGACCGTTGGCTTAAAAGGCCACTGCTCTACCGACTGAGCTACGCACCCAAATTTTTCCGGCAAAATCAAAACTTTAGGCATTGTACCAAAACCACCCTTCCGGTCAATGCCACCTATCCTTTTTTCTGAATCCGATCCTTGCCCACGAATGGCCGCAAAACTTCCGGTACCCGAACACTCCCATCGCTCTCCTGATTATTTTCAAGAATGGCAATAAGGACACGCGGCGTCGGAAGTGCTGTATTGTTGAGCATATACACGTAGCGCTTCTCACCTGTTCTTCCCTCAGTATACTTCACATTGAGCCGACGGGCCTGCCAATCAAGGAAGTTCGAGGCTGAGCCAGTTTCACCATAGCGGTTCATTCCCGGCATCCACGCCTCCAGATCGAACGCACGATATTTCCCCGCGCTCATATCGCCAGTGCAGATCTGGATCTTGCGATATGGTAACCCAAGCTCTTGATGCATCTCTTCGGACAGGCCGATCATCTCTTCCTGGAGTGAATCGGCGAGCGCGATATCGGCCGGCGCGATGACAACCTGCTCCACCTTCATGAATTCATGGACGCGGTACATCCCCTTGGTATCCTTGCCATAAGAGCCAATCTCACTACGGTAGCACTGACTGAAACCCGCCAGCCGGAGCGGGAGGACAGACTCGTCGAGCACCTCGTCGCTATAGTAGGCAAGAAGCGATGGTTCGGCAGTACCAACAAGGAACTTCTGTTCTTTCGAGATGCTGCCGTCACTCTCTTTGTCAGCGGACGCCACTTCATAGACTTCATCGATTGACTGATCGTAGTCGAGACCCTTGAAATAGCCGGAGCCGAAAAGTGGAAACCCTTTGACCAGAGTCGGTGGAATCATCGGCTGATAGCCTCTGGCGGCAAGCTTCTGGAGTGCATACATCATGAGTCCCATGACGAGAAGAACGCCCTCATTCTTCACATAATAACCTCTGTAGCCGCCAACCTTCGCACCCCGCTCAAGGTCAAGGATGTCCAGGTCATGGCCGATTTCGATATGTGTTTTCGGAGCGAACGGAAAAGACGGCTTATTACCTGAAACGAGCACCTCCTTGTTTTCCGCATCGCTTTTGCCAATCGGCGTATCCGGAGAGACGATATTGGGCACTGCCGCCATGAGGACATCGAATTCCGCCTTGACTCGCCGCCAGTCCGGCTCCACCACCTCGAGCGCAGCTTTAATCTCCTTCCCTTTCGCGATCACTTCCGCCCGTTCCTCCGGCGAGGCAGCTGATTGGATGAGAGTATTGATGTCATTCTTGAGCGACTTCAACTCCTCCATCTTTTGGAGGAGCTCGCGCCGCTCTTTGTCTACAGCAATCAGATGGTCAAGATCCAGCGAGAGATTCTTGTTCATGATTGCCGAACGAATGGCCGCTTCGTTGTCCCGAATGAATCCGATGTCGAGCATACTCAAGAAATATATTTGGTGGTCGCACCTGGACTCGAACCAGGGACCTTTCGAATGTGAATCGAACGTTCTAACCAACTGAACTATGCGACCAAATTTTCGTCTCCCTCCGCCAGAAAGCACCGGACCGCTCTCAATCTAGCGTTTTCCCGAGCAGCTGTCTACCCTTTTTCCTTCATTGGTGGGAAGATGACCGTCTCCCGAACGCTTTTGTTCATGAGCACGGCAAAGAGTCGTTCGCTCATTCCAAAGCCGAAGGCTGGCGGCATCCCATACTCGAGCGCCTCGAGAAAATCTTCATCAAGCATCTGGGCTTCACCGTCACCCGCCTCACGCAGCTTCATTTGCGCCTCAAAACGAGATCGTTGGTCAATCGGATCATTGAGCTCGGCGAAACCATTACCCAGTTCACTTCGCCCTGCAATCGGCTGCATACGAAGCGTACGGCGAGAATTCGCCGGATCAAGCTTCGCCAAGGGCGATACCTCGACTGGGTGGCCGACTAGGATGCAGGGCTGAATCAATTTCTGACGAACCGTCTTCTTGTAGATGGTGTCGATGAGCCGGCCTTTACCGGCTGATTCCTCATATTTGATATGGAGCTCGTCCGCTTTGGCGCGAAGTATCTCGACCGAAATATCTTCCGACAGATCGAGTCCGGTTTCTTTCTGGAACGCTTCGAAGTAATCGACGCGCGGAAACGGCTTGGACCAATCGAGTGTCTCGCCTTCATGGGTCGTTGTCAGTCCGTCTCCAGCCACCGCTCGGACGATTTCTCGATAGAGCTCCTCGACCATGGCACAGCCGGTCTCAAAATCGGTGTAGGCGCTGTAGAACTCAATGTGGTCAAATTCCTGGAGATGTTCACGGTCGATACCTTCGTTTCGGAAAACACGGCCGATTTCGAACACGCGTTCATAACCACCCACGAGGAGCCGCTTCAGCGGGAGTTCGAGCGAGATGCGCAGGTAGAAATCCTGATCAAGGGCATGATGATGCGTAATGAACGGTTCCGCCTCCGCTCCACCCGGTACATGTTCAAGCACCGGTGTCTGCACTTCGAGGAAATTCCGCTTCGCGAGAAAGCCACGCACCGTCTGCCAGAACGCGTTTTTCTTCACAAAAAGCTCGCGGATCTCCGGATTCATCACCAGATCCAGATAACGTCGACGAAGCAGCTCCTCTTCATCCTTCAGGCCATAGAACTCGGTCGGGAGCGGAAGGAGCGATTTCGAAAGCATCTGCCAATTCTCGACACGGATGCTTTTCTCGTTCTGTTTCGTCAGAAACACCGTGCCCGTCATTGAGATGAAATCTCCGAGTTCCACGGTTTCTTTAAAAAGGGTAAATGTGTCCTTATCTTGTGGCACATCAACCGGGGCAAGCATTTCCTGCGAGAAAAATCCCTGTATTTTTCCACTCCCGTCCTCGACATGACAAAAAGCAATCTTACCCATCGTTCGGAGTGATCGCAAGCGACCAACCACAGAAACCTGTGTGGCGGTACCATTGAATTCGTCGAAACGTTCAAGTACTTCCTGGTTCGTATGAGTCCGGAATGCTTTTTCAGGGTAAGCGGTGCCGGCCGCTGAAACCAGCTTGGCTAATTTCTCATGTTTTACAGCAAGAATATCTTCGCGCATATAGTCCACTCTACCCATTTTTTTGGCTCAAAGCAAGCGTCAAAGAAAGAAAAACCGCCCTTTCGGGCGGAAGAAGAGACAAGGACAACCTTGATTATTTCACCGAGAGAATCTCGTATTTGATGTGTCCAGCCGGAGCAGCGACCGTCACGGTCTCGCCCTTCTCTTTGCCCATGAATTCCTTGCCAAGCGGCGACTCGCTCGAAATCTTTCCGTTCGACGGGTCAACCTCGTTCGCGCCGACAATCTCGAACTCCATCTCCTTGCTCTGCACCTTCACTGAAACCTTCGAGCCGACCTGGACTTTGGATGATTTCTTGTGCGGGACAGCGACCACCGATTCCTTGATCAAGGCTTCAACCTCGGCAATCCGAGTCTCATTCTCATTCTGGTGACGCTTCGCCTCAGTGTACTCGGCGTTCTCCGAGAGGTCGCCCTGTTCTTTAGCTTCTTTAATCGAATGCGCGATCTCCTGACGGACACGTGTCTTACGGTCTTCAAGTTCTTGCTCAAGCTTCTTCAGACCTTCTTCAGTGAATATTCGGGACATAGTTTCAAACTTCTAGTGGATTGGACTTTTTATTTCTTTCAGAGTCACACGATGCCACCCATCCTACTACAGCTATCAGCCACTGTCAACTCTTGATTTTCTGGCTTAGCTAAAGCTTTTTTTCACGATTGAAGTACCACTCATAGATCGCCTGCGTAATCGGGACTGCATGATAGGTACTGTCTTTTTCCTGACCCTCGACAAGAACAATGAGCGCCAGCTCCGGGTTCTCATAGGGCGCGAAGGAGACGAACCAGCCATGCGTATTTTCTTTACCACCGTACTGTGCCGTCCCCGTCTTTCCAGCTACCGCGACCGGCAGAGATTGAAGCGACTGAGCTGTCCCTTCGGTCACTGTTTCACGCATCCCTTCCCGGACGACGCGAAGGATATCTGCGGGGACAGCAACACTTTCTTTCGGGAAGTCCGGATCGCTCGTATCAGATGACGCTCGGACATGAGGCGTGTAGCGTGTCCCGCCATTGGCGATTGTCGCAATCGAATTCAGGATCTGGAGCGGTGTTGCGGTGACGTATCCCTGCCCGATTGAAGCATTATAGTCGTCACCGATATACCAACGCTCACCGATTTTCTGACGCTTCCATTCCGGATCCGGCAAGAGACCGTCCGCTTCGCTCGGCAGATCGATGCCAGTTTTCCGCCCATAACCGAAGTATTCTTCATAACGTTTCATCCGCTCCATACCAAGTCCTCGAATCCCGCCATAACCGCCGCCAATCGAGTAAAAGTAGACATCACTCGAGACCGCGATTGCCCGGCGCAGATCAGTGAAGCCATGCGCTTTCCAGTCGCCGAAGAATGATTGGCCGACACTGATTCCACCCCGGCTCTCGATGACTGTCTCCGGTGTTACCACTCCCTCGGCGAGCGCGGCGGCAGCCAATACCGGCTTGATAGTCGACCCAGGCGGATACTCGCCCCCGATCGCCCGATTGAAGAGCGGTCTTTTCTCGTCAGTGATAAGCTTCGCGTAGGCCGACTGCTCGATGCCGCCTGAAAAGAGATTATTATCGTAGCTCGGATAGGAGATGAGTGCCCGGATTGCGCCTGAGCGCGGATCAAGCGCGATTGCAGCCCCCGCCTTCAGATCATTTGCCACAAACCAGTCAGCGAGCGTCGTGTAAATCTTTTCTGAAAGACCCTTGTCGAGAGTGAGCGAGATATCCTGACCCGGTTTCGGCGGAACAATGCCGAGCTCCTTCTGGATTCTTCCGAGCGAATCCACTTCGACTATCTCGCGCCCATGTGTTCCGCGGAGCAGTGATTCGTACGAACGCTCTACTCCCTGTTTACCGATCGAATCAGTAAAAAGATAGTCCGGATTCTCATCAAGCTCCTCCTTCCTGATTTTACCTTCGTATCCGAGCACGTGCGCGAACATCGGGCCGTTGATATACTCACGGCGCGCTGATTTCTGAAGCCCAATTCCGGGAAGAGCATTCGCCTGGCTGTAGTAGATGATTGCTTGTTCCTGAGAAATATCCTGGCGGATAATAAGCGCCTCGCCCGGTCGAAAATCCTGCTGGAGGACCGCTTCGCGCCATGCTCCGGTCTCTGGCTGAAAAATACTTTCCGCGAGCGAGAGCACCTGATCACGAAGCGCGGGGTCCTGCGGCAATGAGGCCGGAATCACCAAACCATCCAGACTGGGCGTATTCTTCACGAGCGGTTCACCAAAACGGTCGAAGATGATGCCGCGCGGAGCAGCCAGGATGATCGATCGAAGACTATTGCGCGCTGCTATCTCTCCATAGTATCCGCCCTTCAGGACATTGAGATAGACGAGTCGTCCGCCGAGAAGAAGCAGGCCAAAGCAGGCAGCAAAGAAAAAGAATCGGACCGGCGACCTCTGAAGCGCCCATTCGATGCGTGCTGCCTCCGGCCGAGACAGCGTCAGAACAGCATCATCGATTTCTGTCGCGTCATATTGACGGCGGGTATTACGAGAGAAAAACATAGATTTCAGGTCCGCAGCCCGCGGAATTCAGACATTGCGCTTTCCCTCACATATCTTTCCCATGTTGTTAGAATAAAGAAAATGACCGGGAAGACAAAAAGAGTCTGAAGAATATTTCCGAAGAGTGACCACACTACCAGCGGATGTTGGAAAAACAAGACTATCACAATTATATACGTTGCAGCGAATCCGGCGCTCGTGCAGGCGAGGAGAAAGCTCGTCTGGACCGGACGCTCGATGACCAGTCGGCGAGAGAGAAAGCCCGTCCCGTAGGCGATAAGGACTCCAAACAGAACGAAAATATGATCGCTCTGACCAAGAAGAAGAAAAAGTCCGACGGCAAAAAGCGACCAGAGGCCGCCCTTCTCGAAACCGTTCAGAAAAACCTGCGACACAATGAGAGCAATCATGGCAGCCGGAGCAGGAAACGACGGCCACAGAATATCGAGGAATGAGTACTGGAAGACAGCAAGGACAAGAAAAAGCGCCGAACGTTGGACGAAAATACTCATGGTGAAGAGCGTTTGATGATGGAAGCGTAGCGGACATCACTGAAGGCAACCGGTACGGCCACCGTCGCCTGCTGAAAAAGCCGGTCGGCCGATGGACGGACTTCCCGGATTTCTCCGATGACGAGACCTTTCGGCAAAGCATCACCCAGACCCGAAGTGATGAGTGGCGCCCCGGGCTCAAGTGCCTCCCCCGAAAGCGCCATATCAAAGACAAGACCGAGGCCGTGGTCGCCACGAATCACTCCTTGGATCGAGGAACCGGCAATCCGGGCTGCGACCGTACTCTCGGCATGTGACAAAAGACGGACCTCCGCGCTCGTCAGATGCACCGCGACGATACGTCCGATTAAGTTTCCGGTTCCAACCACGACCGCCATCCCCATCTCGACACCATCAACACTGCCTCGATTGAGTATCAGGCTCATCGAGACACCATTCAGATCGCGGCCGATGACTTCGGCCGGTATGGCCGCGAGCTCCGTATCAAGAGGGAGACGAAGCGCTTCGCGGAGCAAACGATTTTCTTCCTCAAGCTCACGGAGACGGCCGTTATTTTGAGAAAGAACTAACCGCTCCGTTTCCAGACGCTCGTTCTCACGCTTCAGGTCGCCAATCGAAGAAAGAAAAGATGATAGGTCACGGATTTCGAATGCGGTCCAGGCCATAACACCCTCGATTGGAGCCGCGATTGGAGCGATGATATGCTTCAGGCTTTTCGTTATGCTCTCCGGAAGAATGAGAGCAATCACCCAGATAAAAAACACCGCTCCCACCGCCCGGACGCTGTTTCTGCGGAAAAAAGATTCTTCCCTTCTCATGGATATATTACTTTAACGGTCCGCCCCGCTCGTCCTCGATCAAGACATCCTTGAGCGTGTCCATGTCATCGAGCACGATGCCGGTACCTCGGACCACGGCAGTTAACGGATCATCAACCAGTTTCACTGGAATCCCCGTCTGACTGGCAATAAGCCTGTCGAGGCCGCGGATGAGACTGCCGCCGCCCGAGATGACTATGCCACGCTGCATGATATCGGAAATAAGTTCGGGTGGAGTTTCCTCGATGAGTGTTTTGATATTATTCACGATAATACGGATCGAGCGCGAAAGTGCCTCGCGGACATGCTCATCCGTGATGACAACCTCTTTCGGCAGACCTGAAACAAGGTCACGCCCACGGATCGAATACTGGAGACGCTCTTTCAGAGGAAAGGCACTACCGATCGCGATCTTGACGTCTTCGGCTGTCCGTTCACCAACGAGCAGATTGAACTCATCACGAGAATACCGGATGATGTCTTCATTCATTTCATCGCCCGCGATCCGGAGGCTGCGCGCGATGACGACGCCGCCGAGAGAGATCACTGCTATTTCGGTCGTTCCGCCACCGATATCGACGACCATGTTACCGGCCGCATCGATAACCGGTAGCCGGCCGCCAATCGCCGCCGCCATCGGCTCATCGATAAGGAAAGCCTGACGAGCACCGGCATTCATCGCCGCTTCGATCACGGCGCGCTTTTCTACTTCCGTCACGCCTGACGGGATACCGATAAGCACGCGAGGGCGACGGAGAAACTTGAAGCTTCCTTCCGTCACCTTGCCGATGAAGTAGCGGAGCATCTGCTGAGTGATCTCGAAATCCGAAACGACACCATCGACAAGGGGCCGAATTGCGACGATATGACCCGGCGTCTTGCCAACCATCTTTTTTGCCTCCCGGCCGATTGCAAGAATCTGTCCGGTCCGCTGATTGATAGCAACAACGGATGGCTCATTAATGACAATGCCTCGGCCACGGACATAGACCAGTGTATTCGCCGTTCCGAGATCAATTCCGATATCCTGGGTCAAATTCCCAAAAAACCGGCCATACAGGTTTTTCAAAAAGAGAGTCCAGGATGCAGGCATAGCAAAAAAGGGGTCTAAAAGGATTCCCCTATCATAGCTGAAATTACCTCCCGGCTCAAGCGAACTCTAGGGGGTGAGCCGCTTCACATCGCGCGGGTAGAGAATCGCTTCTTTAATAGAAGCGAGACCAAGCAGCTTCTGGACGATGCGCTCGCTTCCGAGACCCCAGCCGCCATGCGGCGGAGCGCCATATTTGAAGATATCGAGATAGTCCTTGAAGGCTTCCGGATCGAGTCCACGTCCTTCGATAATCTCCCTCAACTGAACATAGTCATGGACGCGCTGTGCACCTGAAGCAATCTCAACACCACGGAAAACGAGATCATACGATTCACAGAGCTTTGAGTTTTCCGGACTGGGCAAGCTATAGAACGCGCGAGTAGCCGTCGGATAGTGGGTCAGGAAGACGAAATCCGAGTGATACTTCTCCTTCACATATTCCCCAATCATCCGCTCTCCCTCGCTGTCGATATCACCCTCCTCTAATTCTTTACCATATTCTTGCTTCAGAATCTCGAACGCTTCGGAAAGTCGGATGCGCGGAATCGCAACCGGTTCCGGGATCGTCGCACCGTACAAAGCGAGCTCCGGCTGACAGCGCGCACCGATATGCTGCATCACATGATGCATTGTTTTTTCGAGCATCGCCATGACGTCTTCCATACTGTCGATGAAGCCCATTTCCGCGTCGAGCCCGGTGAACTCAGTCACATGACGAGTCGTATAGCTCGGCTCCGCCCGAAAAACGCTCCCGATCTCGAAAACACGTTCAAAAGCGCTCATGCCGGCCTGTTTGTAAAATTGGGGACTTTGGGCAAGATAGGCGTCACGATCGAAATATTTGATCTTGAAGAAGTTTGCGCCACCTTCAGTTGCTGCTGAGAGGATTTTCGGCGTCTTGATCTCCCGGAAGCCTTCGCTTCGCATGAAATCGGCGTACCCCTCGAGAAGTGCGCTGTAAATCCCGAAGATTGCCTGGATTTTCGGATTACGGAGCGCGACCGTCCGATTGGTAAGCAGTGTTTCCAACTGGAGATTCATTTCCGGTGAAGAGACGTCAATTGGGAGATCTTCCGTTGGTTTGCTCAAGGTCGATATGGCCATCACTTCGATTTCGATCTGATCCGTGGCACGTACCACCTCAGCACCCTTTTTCGCTGGCCGGGCTTTGACAAGTCCGGATACCGCAACTGCGTACTCTACCCGTACGTCTTTGGCCGCTTCGATAACTTCAGCTTTTTCCGGCGTCACAACGAGTTGCACTGAGCCACTCCGATCACGCAGTTCGAAGAAAATAAGCTTTCCATGGTCGCGACGAACGGAAATCCAGCCGGAAAGCCCGATTACCTCCCCCGTCTTACCAACCGCTTCGCTCACGAGCGTTCGTTCTTGCATATGTATTCGAATCAAGATATTTAGGAAGCTTGCCCGGAAAAAAATGAATCTACTGTTGCTGCAAGCTCGCTCGGTGTCACCTGAGTCTTCAGGAAGGAACGATTGACCGCCCCCGAAGCCTGAAGATCTTTCACCTCTTCCTCTTCCAGAGAGGCCGTCAGAAGAAAGATAGGGAGAAACTTGAACGCTTCATCACCTCGGAGAGCCTGAATAATCTCCTTGCCGGACACCACCGGAAGGAGGTGGTCCGTTACGATGAGATCAAATTCTCCTGTCCTGGCCCGATCCAGCCCGTTCTGACCGTTTCGCTCGGTCACAACGGTATATCCCGCGTCCGTCAATGCCTTGCCGAACATCTCGATGAACACCGGTTCATCTTCGATAAGGAGGATACGCTTCGATGTCTGTTCCTCCGTCGGTACCGAAGATACCTCTCTCTTTGGTTCGATAATGATTCGGTCCGCGTTTTTCGCTTGAGAAGCGAACTGCTCGAGATAACGCCTCACCTCGACGACGACTTCAGATGGGGTGAAGTCCGTCTTTGAGATAAATCCGTTCGCACCAGCGGAAACCGCATCCTGACGCTCCTGAGGTCCCGAGAGATTGCTGAAAACGACGACTTTGAGATTCGCATCGTAGTCCTTATTCGTCCGGAGTTCGCGCAGAATCTCCATACCGGAGAGCTCCGGCAAAACCATGTCGAGCATGACGAGGTCGAACGGCGTTTCCTGTATTTTCTTCAACGCATCCCGGCCGGTCAACGCCGGTATCACCTCGAATCCTGATGATCCGAGCTTTTTTGTGTAAATCTCAGAAATGAACGGATCATCTTCAACAAGGAGTATTCTTTGCATAGCAATGGTTATTAGTTCGAAACTGCCAGTCTAGAGCGTATCAGCCCAGAGCCTTCTTTTCAAGCTTCA
Source organism: Candidatus Moraniibacteriota bacterium (assembly GCA_052034935.1). Taxonomy (GTDB): domain Bacteria; phylum Patescibacteriota; class Minisyncoccia; order Moranbacterales; family UBA1568; genus SSEF01. The sequence goes on along the minus strand of JBPOIB010000001.1, from coordinate 111,595 downwards.
GCGTCTGAAGCGGGAACTCCAGGATAAACCGGGAGCCCTTTCCCTTTCCAGCCGACTCGGCCCGAATCGTCCCGCCGTGCGCCTCGATGAAGTTCTTGCCGACATAGAGTCCGAGACCAGTGCTCGAGACATTGATCTGGGCAGCATTCTTGCCACGTTCAAATTTTTGGAATAGGTGCGGTAAATCATCCGGATCGATACCAACCCCAGTATCAGCAACAGTGATAATCACTTTCTCCCCTACGAGTTCCGAAACAACGGTGACCGAACCTGTTTCGGTGTACTTGATTGCATTGTCAATTACGTTCGAGATAACCTCGCGAATTTTAGCGCTGTCGAGAGAGAGAATTGGAAGCGGCTTTTCCGGAACAGCTATTTGAAGCGTGATGCCTTTTTCGTGGGCCGCCAACTGGAAAATATCCCGAAGCTCCTCGAGGAGCTCTTCGACCCGCGTCGGCACAAACTGATACTGAATGCGACCCGCTTCGATTCGCGAAATATTGAGGAGATTCTCAACCAGATTCATAAGGCGAGCATTGGCAAGGTAGACTTTGTTGAGCGTATCAGCAACCGGTGGCTCGAGTTTGCCGTACGCTCCTTCGAGAAGAAGAGAAACAAATCCCTTGATTGCAGTCAGCGGCGTCCGCAGTTGATGCGATGCGATTGAGATGAACTCGCTCTTGGCTGTATCGAGCCGATGCAGTTCCGCATTAGCTACGGAGAGTCGGTTGGCAATATCCTGCAACTGCTCTTTGCGTGCTATCTCGAGCCGCACTGAACGAATGAGGAAATAGGCAAAGACAACAGCTAGCAAAAAGGTTATCGTCGTCAAAACAAGACCAGTCGTCGAAGAGACAAAGAAATATTCAGCTCCAATCAGGACGATGAATCCCCCCATGAGCGCCTGGGCCGCAAGTATCTTGATATTGAACGCCTCATATTTGACAATCATAATCACGAGGAGTGTGAGAAAGACAAGCATTCCGAAAAGACCATACTGCTCGAATTCCCATGTGTCCAGAAGATCCGCGACAAGATTCCCTGCATAGAAACTCGAGATAAAGAAGGCTATTCCCGATGAAAAGAGGATGACTGGTTTTCTATTGTTCCGCCAGTTCTTAATGCACTGGTAAACCAGAAAGGCTATAAGCCAGGCGAAATAAAATGCCTGAAGAAGATGGAAGTAGAAGTTGAATTCACCGTCTACCGCTTCACAAATCGACAGGTCAAATCCGATCAGATTTAGACTCGTTGGTAAAAGAAATGCAAATGGGAAGAACGGGATGATACCCGCCAAAAAAAAGAAGAGCGGGGGCTCCTTCTTTTCAAGAAAGACGTACGAAAAATACAGGGCCACCGCCGGGATGAGGACGAAGACAAAATTCATGAATGTCCAAGAAACCATGATTATCCGACTGTCGATGTTCGTCCAATTTATCAAGTCGATAAAATTCCAGAGAGAAAAGAGTGAAACCAAGGCCAGGAGAAGTCTGCTCTCAAGGCTCTTATTCTTCGAGTAGACAAGCAACCCCACAATAAGCGCTGTGAAAATGACCGGGAGATGCGAATAGTACAGCAAGGTGGGCGTGCTGCTCGAAAAAATAAGAGCAATTGGAGATGGGATATCGGTGCAGAACATACTTTATATTTTAACAGATTTTACCCTCTAGCGGGCAATACAGTAGATACCTACAGCAATAATAACCGTGGAAATGATTTTGGCCTTCATCCCGAATGTCTGTTCCTGAAGGAGCTTACCCCATCGAGCATCGTCTGGCCGGAATACTTTCATGGTCAGAGCCAGGATAATACTGAGGAGAATAATGATCGCCGGGGTCAAACTTTCTATGGTCGCCACAAGACCGACTGAGGGACTCAAATCAAGTGCCCGCTGAGAAGCAATCGTGCCGAAGAGCGCCAAAAGCTCAGCTAGAAAAAAAACGATGAAGTACTTTGAGGAAAGCCTAGCGAGATGAGCAACAGTATGCGCCTCCTGTGATGATCTCCGGGACAGCATTCGGATAAGCGTCAGCCCAATGGCGGCAGCGAAAGAACCAAGTGAAAAGAGAAGGTACGAACCAAAGAAATTGCCGGTGCTACGATCGTAGCCATATCCAGAAAGCAGCATACTGAGTGTGAGGAACACAATGGCGCCAGAGACCGGAAGGGCGACGGACCGAATCATAGCGAACGGTACTTGGCCCTTTATTGTCAGCGCGCAAACTCCCAGAAATACAAGCGCACAGCCGACGTACTGTACAGGGTGGAGCGGCGATTGCCACAAAAGCCAGCTGGCGAAGAGAGTGAGCGGGACATTCAGATTCCAGAGGATCTGGATGAGGGAAGCGTCGTTTTGTCTGAACAAGCAGCGAAAGAAGAAGAAGAGAGCGGTAATATAGAAGAACCCGGCAAAGAAAAGTGGGGTTGCCTGATACTCAGAGAGCGCGAATGAAATAAGGCCAATCGGCACAAAAATCCACGGAAGAATCTGGAAGAGACCGGAGATGATCGCTCCATCATACTCGTCACGGTATATCGACTCGACAAAATATACATCAATGATATTCGTGATGGCCCAGAGCGTCGGCGCGATGAAAGCCACAAGCAGCCATTGATGATATTCAATCATAGGGTCCTTTTATTTTAACCATCCCCACTGCTTGAGCCTATCGCAGTCATGCTCGATGAACTCCAGACCAATATCCGTTCGATAGAATGATTTTGGGACAATCAGGTTTTTCACCCGATCATACGCTCCCTTACGAGCCAACTCGATAGTCTTTCCGTGGCCAGAAATATGAGCGACACACCCCCGGCTTCCGGAGATATATAGCCGACCTTTACTGTCGGTGCTAACCTCTTCGAAACCGTAATGAACGAGTTCTTCCGAGGCGACGAATCTCGTGAATGCCACCGGCAAACCCTTGGACGTCTCAGCTGAATCAAGCTCGAAGCAATATGGGTAAGGAGGCACGGCGAGCGTGACTGTTATTCCGAACCCTTTTTTATATTTGAGATCATACTGCTTCCCGTCAGCAATAGCAGACAAGAATTCTCCCCAGGGAGAGTCGTGCAGCTCAATCTGAAGTGCCGTCGCAGGATTACCGAATCGCGCCGTAAACTCAAGAGGCCAGACGCCATCGCCATTTACGATACAATTTATATCGACATCTCCTCGAAAATCGATGTCCGACAGATGCTTTTTGAGCCGGGAGAGTGTCGCGAGGAAAAGCGGATTACTCTCATCAGCGTCGTACCACATGAGTGTTCCCATCTCTGCGGTCTTCGGTCCGACATTCCCAGACATCAGAGATTTGTGCTCTACATTCATCTCAATCGGACCAACCCAGTCGTTGCCATTGAAGTAGCGGCCCACCCCTACCTCCACTCCTTCCGCACGCTGCTGGAGGTAGACATCTTTTATCCCTCGTTCCTCATACAAATCGAGAATGCCGAGGAGGTCGCTCTGATCCTGAAGCTGCCCAATATAACAGAGGGAGCTCACATGTCCATTGTTCACCTTTACTACCCACCGAGAATCGGCGTGCGCGAGGAGAAATTTTTTCGCTTCAGAGGGATGAGAAAAGGTATGAGCTGGTAATACCAGCATACTACTCGCTTCGAGCACCTGCTTTCCAACCAGTCGATTTATTTCAATCTGGTCGCCGCCAGCACTTCCGCCAACAACCCGATAGCCTTCTTTCCTCAGTCTGGATTGGTCATCGCCGAAACCGATATCATCAAAAACGAGAAGTCCATCTTTTCCGACCCAAGGAAGCTCTGATTTCCAGTCATCTACCTTTGAAATCATCCCCTCTAGACAGTCTGAAACCGCCTCGTCCTGTATGTAGAGCTTCACTTCACAGCCCTCGGCCTTCAATTTGAGCACAAGTTCAGAGGCCCCAAGCTCTCGGGAGATGAACAGTACGCGCATAGATTAAGCTCCTTCATTCTCTGGAGATTCAACGACACCTTCCTCATCTACCTCTCCCTCGGTATCAGACGGTTCGTCTTCAGAGGAAGCATCTTCGGCACTAGAACACTCCTCGCCCTCTGGAACATTTGTCTCGTCGCAGTATTGTTCCTGACAGCCCTCGGTTTCAGCACATATAAGCTCTGAGCATTCTTCTTGGCTCGGGTTACACATCGAAACATTCTTTGCAGAAACGAACTGTTTTTTATAAAACTCATATTCTTCGCCTTCCGCCTCGCATTCTTCACACAGCCGCTTGAAACACGTCTCCGTACCGGGATCGCACACAACCTCATTTATCAAAAGATAATCACGATCAACGTAGACTCTCTTTATCACCAGAGCAAAAACTACTATCAGTATTATGACGAACAGACTGATGACTATTTTTTGTTTTTTTCCGACGCTAACCTGAACAAATTTCATATTTTTTCAAAAATAGTGCTTTTTTATTCTAGCAGATTTAAACAATTTACTATAAATCAAAAGCCCGGAAAATCCGGGCCCCTAATTTCCACTCTAGTATTGTTTCTTTTAAAACAATTTGAAGAACCAGCCAAAGACTCCGGTTTCGAGAGACTGAGAACTAATGAAGTTCGCGAGCTTCGCGTTCTCAGATTTGAGATCGCCAATCTTCTCATTTATGAGTTCAGACAGGTCCTGATCCTCGATCTCGGCCACCGCCGTCTGCATCGCCGCTATCCGCGCTTCATTAATAGCTACTTCGTTCTGGAGCTCGTTCAGGATATCGGAATCGTTTCCAACAAGGCCACGGACGATTCGGCTGCGGTCATCGAGCCGAGAGACGAGACCAGAGACTTTGATTGCCTCTTCCTTATGGGTCTTGGCGAGATTCTTGAGCGAGAGATGGTCCTCATCGGCTTCCGCCAGTTCGACGAGATCATCCGAGGCATCCTCGACATCCTCATCATGCTCGGTCTCGAACTCATCCTCGTCGGAAACTCCGAGAGCGAGCAATGCTCCTTCGACTGAATTCTTGATCGACTTCACCCGCCGCTCAACAATCTCCAAGGACGTCAGGCCCGCGAGGAGGTCGCTGCCTCCGAGGGCGATTTTCGACTTCGCGTCAGCAAAGGCGGATTCTGCCTCCGACAGGCTCGATTCATAGCTGGTCGCATCGCCGCCCATTGCTTTGAGATAAGCAATCTTCTCTTTGGTCTGAGCGATGCGCTTCGCGACCTTCGCGACATCTTTTGCGACATCCTCCGAAGCCTTCAGTACTTTGCCACGAGAGAAATGCGCGAGACGCTCCACTTCTTTCACGAGGGATTTGATATCCACAACCGCTCCGGTCGCAAAAGCGGATTCAATACCGGCAACTTTTGCCTTTGCCTTCTCGAGCTCGGCCAGGGCTGCCGTCACATCGACGCCCTCGGCCTGCTTTTCCAGTATCTTCTCTTCGGCCTGAGCAATCTTCTCATTCACACGCTCGAGCGTCTTCTCCCGGTCCTTGTACATGGCTTCGCGCTCATCCTTGCCCGAACGCTGTTCCATTCGATCATCCCCGACCTCGTTCTCTTCGGCATCATCATCGACACTGCCATCACCACGGACCTTCACGCCATTCACATAGTCATCATCTTCCGACTCATCCTCAAAAGAGTCATCGTCGACTGTTCCGTCGCTGCGAAGCTTCACACCGCTTCCTGAACCAGAATTCGAAGATTTGTAAGACCGTTCAGCGGCCTTCTTGGCAGCCTCTCGTTTTTTCTCATCTTCTTTTTTCTTCTTTTCCGCTGCCTTTTCCTTTTCTTTCTCAGCCTTCTCTTGTTCCTTCTCTTCGTCCTCATTGTCATCTTCCTCCTCATCGTTACTGTCATCCTCACCATCCTTGGCTGAGATGGTCTGAATAAACGGCAAGGTACTGGGAATCCCCGAGAGATAGGAGGCGTAGGCAAAATAACCCCCGAACAGCATGAATGTCCCGACCGCAAACGCTAGTGCCTTATGTGAACCTTCGGTGCGCATATGTTTTTTTTATTTTTAGCTACCTTCTCTACCTACTACGTACCAGCGTACCATTAGTTTTCAAAACAGGTCCGGTACCGGGCCGATCCGGCAACCACTGGACTATTCGGCCAGATCCGCCTCGGTGAAGGTGACCTCTGCACCTTCGACCAATGTACCCTGGAGAAGCTGTTTCACGATCGTATCCTCCACGACATCGGCAATGTAGCGATTGATCGAGCGGGCGCCGTACTCGCGTTCATAGCCGTTCGCTACAACCGCACGGATTGCTTCCGGCGTGAACGAGAGATGGATTTTCTTCTCCGTGTAGAGCTTGTCAGCGAACGCCTGAAGCTTAAGCGCGGTGACCTGTTCCATTTCTTCAGCCGTAAGCGAATTGAACAGAATCACGCCGTCGAAGCGGTTGAGGAATTCCGGGCGAAAAAGCCCCTTCGAGATGATCGTGCTCATGAGCTCGTCCTCAACATCGACCATCGACCGACCCTCCGCCGTCGCTGCATGGATGATATCAGCACCCGCATTCGAGGTCGCGATGATGATAGCGTTCCGGAAATTCACCTTGTGACCGAAGCCGTCCGTCACATAGCCCTCATCAAGGATCTGAAGGAAAAGGTCAAGGGCGCGAGGGTACGCTTTCTCAAGCTCGTCAAGGAGTAGGATCGAGTACGGGTGTTCTTTCATGAGTGTCGTCATCCGACCCTGGACATTCATTTCAGCCGATCCGATGAGCTCATCGATGGACTGGGGTGTCTGGAATTCGCTCATATCAAGCCGCACCATCCGGTCCTCGTCACCGAAATAGACGGCGGCGAGTGCTTTCGCGGTCTCCGTCTTGCCGACACCGGTTGGACCGAGGAAAAGGAAGGACCCGATCGGCTTCTTGTCATTGCCGAGTCCTGAGCGTGCTTTCCGGAATGCCTCCGACATCTGCTTGATGGCGAGCGCCTGACCGATGACCCGCTCATGGAGGAGGGACTCGAGATTGAGAAGTTTCTCGCGCTCTTCCTCGCTCGCCTCTCCCATCGGAATCCCCGATTTTTCCTCAAGGAAGTCCTCGACAATCGTTCGCTCGATGAACGGCAATTCAGGATGCTTCTCCCAATAGACGAGTACTTCCTGAGCGAGGTCAATCGCCCGCTCCGGAAATGGCATTTCCCAATTGTAGCGCTCGGCGCCCTCGACGATTCCATGGAGCGCTTGGAGCGTGAAGACCGGCCGGTTTTTCTCAAGCGTCTTGAACGTATCGAGCAGGATGCGAATCGTGTCTTCGCGCGTTGGCTCCAGCACCTGAACAGTTTCGAAGTACTTGAGCGCGGGAATCTGCCGCTGGCCGAGCGTATGATACGCTTCACCCGTCATCAGCCCGATGATACGGCACGTCGGGAGAGAGAGATAGTCATTGAGGACATCCCCGACCGCCATGTCATTGCTCGGATCGAGAAACATATCGATGCCCTCAATGATGAGGACGACATTTCCGGCGTACACCACCTGATTCAGGAGATCACGGAGGAGACCCTTCGGGTCCGTTCCCTGGCTCCGAGCATCCGAGATGACCTGGCCGAGATCGAAAATGACGAAGCGCGCTTCATCGAGCGCAGGGTGTGTAAACTGGTTTTCGCGGATCCGCTCGGCCAGGGCATGCACGATAGTGCGCTTGCCGATACCGGGATCGCCGACGAGAAGAGCGCTGTTATCCGTCGGGCGAGTCAGCGTGAGGACGAGCATCTCGATGGTCTTCTCCCGGCCGATCGCCTGCTGACCGCGATAGTTAGAGTTATCGCCCTCGGAGAGATCGATGACGTAATGGTCAAGGTGCGGTGTGTAAGCATATGACCAGTACTTACCAATCCGCGGTGCTTTCTTCAGCTGCCCCCAATCCCAGAAGCGTTCTACCTGCTCTTTTTCGAGATAGCGCTGTCGCTCAACTTCCCAAGCCTGGTCGAAAAGCTCGGGCGCGATCCGACGCGAAGTGAGGAATGCTTCCCGGTTCTCAAGCGTAGCGATATTTTCGGCCGATACTTCCTTGGGCGGAATTCCGAGTCGGAGAAGCGCCCGGTCACGCCAAGGCGCATGCTCGGGCTCAAGCGTATAGTCTTTGGAATTGCGTTCCGATTCGTGCCACGCGAGAACGCCGACCAAGATAACGACCGCCGCGGCGATAAAAAGAGCAATCCCGAAGACGGTTCCGAGGATGAGACCAAGCACGAAGCTACCTCCGACGAGAAGGATCGGCGCGACAAACGCGAATCCGGAGAGCACCAGTACCAACGCACCAACGAGAAGCATCATGCCCAGACCGAAAGCGATGACAGCAAGACGCATGACACCGCCCAGTATCCGTGTCACGAGGTTATTGATGAGCGCTTCCGCCGCAAGGATCGGATGGAAGCCGCGCCAGGTCTGGAAACTCACATCGCGATGCCAGGGGGAGAGGAGCGTCCGAAAAAGACCGGCGATATTGAAACGATGCCAGACATAGCGAACATAGCCGCGCGCGATATGCGCGATGCCCGCGATCCCTTTCGTGTAGTACCAGAAAAAAAAGCCCATGGAGCAGTCTTTTTGTATTTCTTTCATTGTACCGCCTTTGAGAGTCTTTGGTAAATTGAAGCCGGACCTGATTTTGCGTATAATAGAGCCACTATGAACTTCCTCCCCGCCTTCTTGCGGACGCCATGGCTGACCGCACTCTCCGGTTTTGTGCTTGCTCTCATGCTTGCTCTCACGCTTGCTCTCTTCGGTTGGTTTTCCCCGCTCTTCGCATCGCTCGCGCTCATCCTCTTTTTCGGAGCCACTAGCATAGCCATCACTGCACTTTTCCGGTCCAAAGACCACGGCCGCCTTCTTTTACTCGCGAGCCTCGCATTCCTTGCATTCATCATCGCATTCCGAGCCGAACCGAGCATCTTCACCGGCCGTGACCAGGGCTCGATCGGTCTCGCTGCCGTAGAACTCGCAGAGAATCATGAGCTCGCTTTCCGAAGCGCGGCATCGGATGTTTTTTTCGACATCTACGGACCCGGACGAGCGCTCAATTTCCCTGGGTTTTCCTATACGGAATCAGGCGCGCTCATCACACAGTTTCCGCTCGGCTACACCAGCTACCTCGCACTCTTCGTCAGCTGGTTCGGCATCCACGGGCTCCTCGTCGGAAACGCTTTTCTCTTCGTTCTTTCCGGCTGGTCGTTTTTTGAGCTTCTTTGTCTCTTCGTGTCCCGCCGCTCCGCGTTCTACGGGACCGGACTCTTTGCGACATCATTCATTACGATCTGGCTTACCGAGCTCGCCCTCACCGAAAACCTCGCCCTGCTTCTCTATCTCGTCCTCGCCGGCGCCCTGACAAAACTCGATCGTGATAATGATACTCGCTTTCTCCCGCTCGTCATTCTTACAGCCTTTCTCTTCGCCCTGACACGGATTGAAGGATTCGTCATTGCCGCTATCACCTTCTTCCTGCTCATCTGGCGACCTCATCTGCGTTCCCATCTCTTCGCGCTCCCCAAACACTGGGTGATCCCGACACTGCTTTTCTTCATCCTCCTCTTTCTCCGTGACCTTTTCATGAACCTGCCCTTCTACACCATGATCGGCAAAGCGGCGCTCAAGTACTGGCAGGAACTGAGCGGAACGGCGGCAGCCGGGAGCAGCTCCGATCCCGCGCTCGGTCCGATTCTTTTCTCTTACGGCCTCTTCCCTATTTTCATTCTCGGCATCGCCTCGCTCCTCTTCGGCATCATGAAACGCCGCTTCACTCTCCTTATACCCGTTCTCATCGCCGCACCGACGTTCCTCTACCTCATCAACGGACATATCTCTGATGACCATCCCTGGCTCCTCCGACGCTACGCCTTCACACTCTTTCCACTCTTTCTCCTCGCGACTATCTGCCTCATCGAGGGGCTTGCCGCACAGTCTGCTCATACCTGGAGAAGCCGTGTCATTCCCGCTGTTTTTACCATCCTCTTCGCCTTCCAGTGTTATCCCGCTCTTCAGGCCATTCAGACAAGAGAACAGCGAGGCCTTCTCGCTCAGGCAGAGTATCTGGCGGCGCTTTTCACTGAGCGCGATCTTATTCTGATTGACCGTGGCGCATCCGGTGATCCCTTCGCGCTCATCGCGGGACCGCTTTCCTCTCTCTCTGGAAAGAACGCCGTTTATTTCTTCAATCCCGAAGACTACGCCCGGCTCGATCGATCGCAGTTCGACCGCACCTATCTCCTCGCGGCTGAAGATTCTCTCGGACGCTATTATGGCGCTTTCGGTGATCGACTCCTCCCTATCCAGACCATCTCTTTCTCTTTCTCCGCTCTCAGCGCAAAGGCCCCGTATGCTGCGCCGGAAAAGCTTGAGGTAACGAGCGACGCGCTTCTCTTCCGAATCACCGAGTAAGACCATCCATGATCATGCACCCGCCCTTTACGCCAATTCCCGACGCACTACAGCCCCTCTACGTCCGGCTCCGCATTATGCTCTTTATTGTTCTGTTTCTTTCTGGTGGAGCGCTCGCTTACAGCTTTCTTTTTCCGACGATCACGACCGGTTTCGATTTCCGGAACCCGAAATCAAGCAAGAATCAGATCTTTGATCCGCGCGGAACCGACGATTCAGTCAAGACGAACGGAAAAATCAATCCCTCAGAAAAGCTGGTCGCGAATACGAGCCCACTCGGTGATTTCTCTGTCCTTTCGGTCGGCATTGACCTTGAGAAGCGATCCGCGACCCCTACCTCTATCGACGTGGTCATTCGAAAAAACTACCGAGCCTATCTCTTTCCACTTGGCGCGCCCGTCGAACGCCCTGACATGACCTCACTCTTCCGTATTGAAGACACCTACTACCAGCTTTCGGGGGATCAGCTCTATCCGTTCGTCAGCGAAACCGCCTTCCTTTCGCGTTTCCCGATGGCCGCCGCCCGGATCGAAAGTCCTGAATGGCGCGCGCAGCACCCTGTGTCCAATGAATTCATCGGCTTCCGTGTCGGCAGTCTCGTCTCGTTCGCCGACGGCATCTTTCTTATCACAAGCGAGCGTGATATGCGGCCGATCGGGAGCGCCGAAATATTTCTCGCGCTCGGTTACCGCTTTGAAGACGTCATTCCAGGAAACGAGGAGGATCTCGGCATCTATAAGCGCGGCCGGATTTTTCTCATGGGAGCGCCGCATCCCGACGGAACGCTTTTCCAAAACCAAGACACTGGCGAGTATTTCCTCATCGAATCCGGTTTTCGCCGCCCCCTAAACTCCGGCGACTACCTTGATTTCCTCCTCTCAAAAACTCATCCGATCGTCACTACTGCGCCCGATACCTCTCTCGAGGCGGCCTGCTCAGCCAAGGCCGGTCTCCTCCCACGCACCCTCGATTGCACCATCGACCTCAAATCCCTCGCTGGTTCGGTTGGATCAGACTATGAAGTAACCCTCTCGGGAAATGATGTCGCCATCGATATCTCGACGCTTACACTCGCATTCGACACACGCCTCGATGCCGAAAATGGAGCAATACTCCTCGCGAAGGTAAAGGACCGGCTACTTACTCGATTCGGACTGAAATAACAGCTATCTTATGACATCTCCACTGGACGGACTCCTCGAACGCACGAAAAAAAACGGTAGCCTTGCTATTTTTGCCAACCTTCTTTTCGATGCCGTCCTCCTCGGCTGGATCATCTTTGCCGGACTCTACGCCCTTGAAGTGCTCCTCCCGACCTTCGTCACCGCACGCCTTTCGCTCGTCAAATTTAGCGTCTTCCTCATCACCCTCACGGCGCTGCTCGCTCGCTTACGGAGAAGTTTACCGGAGACTGATTCAGAGAAGACAGCACCCACTCGTCTTATCTGGATGACTGGTCTTTTCGTCGTCGGTACGATAATAATCGCTCATTATCGTTTTCCCTGGTGGAGTATTCCGCTCTCCACTGGAGGGTATCTCATCATCGCCTGGCTTTTTCTCAGAAATTCCGAGGTGAAATAATCAGGAATTCAGAATGTAATCGAGAGTCTCGCGGGCAGTCTTATCCCATGAGAAACGTTGAAGCTCCTGGTTTCCTTTTTCCTGAAGTATCTTCCGGAGCGTATCATCTGACCAAAGTCGGCCAAGTTTTTCAGCTATATCGGTACTATCCGTAGCTTCCGCATAAAGCGCTCCTTCACCCGCTACTTCGCGCAAACTCGAATTGTCAGTTGTCAGCACCGGCACGCCAGAGGCAAACGCTTCAAGGAGCGGCAAACCGAAGCCTTCATAAAGCGAGGGGAAAGCAAAGACCCGGGCGCCCCGGTACAGCGCGCGAAGTCTGTTGGAGTCAACCCTCCCTGTCAGAACGATATCCGTTCGATACGGGCTCTTTTCTCTGACCGTGAGAATACTATCTGCCAACCAGGCCGGTTCGCCAGCGAGCACGAGCTTCATTTCAGGATACGTCGCTTTTACCTGTTCAAACGCCTGCATCAAACGAGCTAAATTCTTTCTTGGCTGGAGCGCCCCGACATAGAGAACGTATGATTTCGGCTGGAGACCCCAGGGGCGGAGTGTTTCTGAAAGCTCGCTCTTGGACAGTTCCTGGGCGAAAAAATTGGCATCGAGACCATGGTGGATGACTCGAATTTTTTTCTCATCGAGCGTTGGAAAAAACTCGAGGAGATCCCGCTTCGTCGATTCCGAGACCGCGATGAGCCGATTTGCCTGACGAACAGCCGTATCGAGCATGAAGTTCAGTTTCCACAGATGTTTTTTCGGAAACGTTTCCGGAAAATGCTTGAAAGCGAGATCATGGATGGTTATGGTGACATCGATCGAGGCAGGAAGTATGAACGGCGCGGCCTGAATCGGCAAAAAGAGTTTTTCCGGAAGGGTTCGCCACATTTCCCAAGCAAACCTCGTCTGCATCCAGGCGAGAGGAAACGGAACCACGCGTTCGGTATAATTCACGGTCGTTGGAGGAGCAAGAGCCGGATTAAACCTGGTCTGATGATAGAGGAAAAACTCCGTTCCCGGCGAAAGAGGCCCAAAGCGTTTCAAAAGTTCGCGGACATAGACGCGTGTCCCGTCGATGCGAGCATGGTCGAGATCACTCACTTGGAGAGCGAGTTTCATACGTGAGATGACCGCTCGCGTCGGATACGCATGAGTTCTACCGGCTCAGCAAAAAACATCTTTTCCTCCTTGACCGAAAAGAGTTCCGCTACGGCACCTCGTTCAACAAAGTACTGGATGACACCTTGAATCCGATCTTCGGGAGCGCTCGCTCCGCCGGTCACGCCGACTACCGAGACCCCTCTAAGCCACTCTGGCTGTATTTCAGACGCATCATCAACGAGATAAGCACGCGCACCCGACTGCTCAGCTGTCTCGCGCAGTCGATTCGAATTCGAGGAAGCTTTCGAACCGACCACAATGACGACCGGCGTCACCCTCGCGAGCGCTTTCACCGCTTCTTGGCGATTGGTAGTCGCATAACAGATATCCTCCAGCGGAGGAGCACTAATACCAGGGTACTTCTGCTTCAATGCGGCAATAACCTCCCTTGTTTCGTCGACCGAAAGAGTCGTCTGAGTAAGATAGACCATTTTTTCAGCCACTGGCAAATCAAGCGCCATGACATCACCAACGGACTCAACTATCGGAATCAACGTCCCGGGTGCTTCGCCGAGCACTCCGACTCCCTCAATATGCCCTTTATGCCCGATATAAATGACGGAATACCCTTCCTTGATAAAACGGACTACTTCGAGATGGACTTTCGTCACGAGGGGACAGGTCGCGTCGATGAGATGGATGCCTCGTTCCTTCGCCTCATCATAGTGAACGCGTGGTGATCCATGGGCGGAGAAGACTACCACCGCCCCCTCTGGAACTTCGCTCAATGTTTCGACCGTTATCGCGCCTTTCTTAGCAAGCGTTTCTACAACATGAACGTTATGGACGATTTCGTGTTTGACATAGACGGGAGCGCCGAAAAACTCAATCGTATCTTCGACTGCCTTCACCGCCCGCGCGACACCAGCGCAGAATCCATGCGGCAGGGCGGTAAGGACTTTCTCGACACCCATACTAGTTCCGGATAAGTGTACCGACGAATTTTTTTCCAGCAATATACCCCGTCACATTGCCAAGGTCGCCACCGTTCATGATTGCGACCTCCATCCCTTCTTCGTCAGCCATCGCTGAAGCAATCGGATCGAATGGGACATTCATGCCCGGATTCCATTTCTTGCCGACGATTTTTCGGAATTCCTTCCACGTCAACCGATCGAACGGCTTCGCGTCGCTATTATGGCGAGGATCCTTGTCATAGACACGCTCGATATTGGAGAGGTTCACGATACGCTTCACTCCGAGGTATTTCCCGAGTACAACCGCATCAAAGTCCGTCGAAAACCCCGGACGCCAGCCAGCGGCGACCAGAATCGGCTCCGGTGCTGAGTAAAAATCCTCCAAATCATGTGGATTCGTGTTAATCCGCGGATGGGCATATTCGCGGAAAATCGTCCGAACAAGATGTGCATTCATGCGGGTCGCGTGAATGCCTAGCCAGTCACGATCCTCATCATTGATCTTCGTCACTGTCGCGGCCGATTCAATATACTTGCGCGCCGTCCGTCCGCCACCCGTCACTAGAATAAAACGATACCCCTTCTTGATGTGCGCAATGATGAACTTCTTGAAATTCGCGACAAACACGTCGTCAATCGACTCCGGAACTAAAAGCGAGCCGCCGAGCGAGATAATAATCCGCTCACCCTTCTTCACTGCAACACTATTCGCCTTTGACATACGCGGTATGGAAATAATCAATAAGCTTTTCAAACGCGATAGTATCTGTCCGCTCCCCGGTCCGCAATTTCACTTCTGCTTCGCCGCTCTCGACCGAACGCCTACCAACAACAACGCGGTATGGAATCCCAAGCAAATCCGATTCGGCGAATTTCTCGCCGGCACGCATATCCCGATCGTCATACAAAACTTCAATCCCCGCCTTCGTTAAGAGGGTATAAATCTCAGCTGCCTTTTCGTCTGCCCCGAGCGAGAGCAGGTGGACTTGGAATGGCGCAATTGATTTCGGCCAGACCAAGCCTTTTTCGTCCGCCAGTACTTCGACGATAGTACCAAGGAGCCGAGTTGGGCCGATACCGTAGCAGCCCATCACCACTGGATGTGATTCACCCGACTCGTCTTTATACGTCAGACCGAGCGGTTCGGAAAACTTCGTTCCAAGATGGAAAATATTCCCCACCTCAATCGATTTTCGCTCCACCAGATCCTTGCGTTCGACAGCAAGCTCGGTGAGTACGTCATCGGTCATGACTTCCTTGTTGAGCGCGATGCCTTTCTGTTCGTGGACATAGATGACATCTTCGCCCGCATCAGAAACCGTCTGGAACTCTTCGGAAAACCGGCTGAAAATTCCACCCGAAGCGAACGTCACATGTGTTCGTTCACCGATTCCAAGCCGATCGAAGACTCGGAAATAGGCCTCGCGCACCCGGACATACGATTTCTGATGCTCTTCATCACTGCGATCAAAGGTGTAGAGATCTTTCATGAGAAACTCTTTTCCGCGCATGATACCGCTCTTGGCTCGGAGCTCATTTCGAAACTTCGTTTGAAATTGGTAGACGGACTTCGGCAAGTCACGATACGAAGCGATATGGCCGCGCATCATATTCGTCACCGGCTCTTCATGCGTGATGCCGAGGCCAGTTTCGCCACCGGACTTGAACTCGGTCTTGAACCAGTTATCAACCTTGGTGTCGTCCCAGCGGTCCGTTTTCTGCCAGAGTTGCTTGTCCTGGAGCGCCGGCATGAGAATCTCATTGCCACCAGCCACATTCATCTCTTCCCGGATGATACAGATGATTTTCTCGAGCGTCCGGAGTCCCAGCGTCAAGTAGCTATAGACGCCTGCCATCTCCTTATGGACATAGCCGGCGCGGATGAGCAGCGACGCATTGCGACTCACTTCGTCGGCCGGCGCAGTCTTCAAAGTCTTCGTAAAAAGTGATGATTGTCGCATATGACAGGGCAGTAATTTCCTTCATTGTACGGACTCTCTCGACCAGTGTCAAAGAAAAAAAGGCCTCTTCAAGCCTTTTATAACTCTTTGCCACATAACTACAACTAGCGCACTCCGCGAAGTTCAATTCTCTTTCCTCCCCGATCAGCCGCAAGCACCACTTCACCGCCGGTCGCAACGCTATCGAGCGCAACCGAGAACGGCCGATCGAGATCAATCTCGGTACCATTTACGGAGATAATGATGTCTCCGTACCGGACGCCCATCCGTTCAGCAAGCGAGCCAGAAATAACAGCTAGACTGTTTTTTTCAGAGGGGGTATAGATGTAGGCGCCGCGATCACGGACAAGACCAAGCACTCGCGCCGTCGCTGGCGTCAAAGGTAGGTAGTAGGCACCAAAATCCTGTCGAGAGGCGTCATCAGGCCGTTCCACCACACGTTCGAACGATTGCCGCAGGGCGTTCGCCGGAAGCACAAAAACACGCTCCTCCCCGTCAAGCACTGTCATGCCGATAAGGCCAATCAATTCACCATTCATCGCCACTACTGCTCCACCAGAAAAAGCCGGGTCTATCTCTCGATCAAGAAAGAAAACGCCTTCCCATTTATCGGTTGATGCAACCGTTTTCCCCGAAAGATTGAACGTGCGTGCATATTCACTAATCACGCCGGCCGCAACTTTTTCACCGTCTCCGTTCGCATTCCTAGCAATCGCAATGAAGCGCCGGCCCGGCTTGATATCGGCCGAATTCGTAAAGGCGATCGAGGGCGTATCGGAACGCGCCGTTCGATAGTAAGCGATGTTCCTAACCGTATCAAACCCGATGAATGTCGCATCAGAGCTCTGACCATCCGAAAAAAACACACTGAACCGGCGATTTTCAACCGGCGGTTTTTCTGCACTATACGTGGCAACCAGCCCGTCATTCGTGATGAGCAGGCCTGGAATGACGCTTTTAGCCGCTCCGGAAGAGGAGAGAGCTCGCGCATTTTGCACCTCTGGAAAGGCAACTACACTCACGACCGCAGTGCGTGGAGCCGTGATAAACCGCTCTATGCCCTCTTCGGGGGAAAGAAGTATCTGTTCGGTACGCTCGATAACCGTGGTCGTATTTTTGATCGGAGCGGGCCAAGAAAAGCGCTCTGTCCACGGCCAAACAGTGAGCTGAGGAAACAGCACCGTATAGGCAAAGGCGCCAGAAACACCGGCTACAACTGCTGCGATAGTCAACGAGAGGATGGTACGGATAGTTTTTTTGATCACAGCGGAAATTTCCATAATAAGCCTAGACGGTTTCTAACATACTTTCCCCGTTTCGGCAATGCTCCTTATGCCCGCATACGCCAAGGCGATGTTGCAACGAGGATGGCAATGAGGATCAGGAGTATCGCGCTTTCAAAGATGGTGCGTCGGAGTGTTGCTGTGTGACGGAGAAGATCGAGGGCGTAGCGCCACAGACCGTAGAAGAAGACGAGCATGACTGCACCGACCGTTAGATAGCCGAACGGCCAGAAATGGACAATCCAGATGAGTTCTCCGATAACAGTGCCGAGTGCAACGGCCGAGAGGAACACGGAACGGACATCATCCCTACCGGCCCAAAAAAGCGTCTGAAAGGCAACAATAGCGGTCGCAAGAAAGAAAACAAACATGAGCAGCGAAATCGGAACCGTGTAATTGAGATAGAGACCATACGCGGCCGCATAGGTGAAGAAGAGACTGGCGAGTGCAGCGGTATTGAGGAGCGCCCGAGCAGTTTCATCTTCAGGAATAATCTTCAGCCGATAGATGCCGAGAAGAGAGCTGTAGAAAAGCAAAGTTGCGACCCAGACAAAAGCATTCTGCTCGAACTCGATATCGATGAGCGACAGGAGGAGAAGGGCACTGAATGAGACGACACTCGGAAGGAAGGCCGGATACCATTTGCCCGTCAACTGGCGGGAAGCGGCCATCGAAAGCGTCGTGAAAACAAACGTCGTCAGTCCGTACCAAGTCCAGGATGGGATAATTGGGTCACGGAGAAGAAACGAGAGCATCCCGAAAAAGAGCGCTGAGAACAGGAAAACAGTGAAGTGAAAAATCATAGCGAGAGCTGAGCGGAAACGTATCCGCACCTGATAATCGAGACAACCAGAACAAGTGACTGCATCCTAACGAAAATCAGTGGTTGTGCCAAGGACCGTCTTCCTCACTCAGGGGTACCGGGTACGCTACTGCTGACTCCGCTCCTCGAGCTTCACCGCGACCTCTTTTTCTTCGCCCTTATGAGAAATGCGTAATTTGACTGTATCGCCGACCCGCTTCGTGCTGATAATGTTCGCCAACGGATGATCGCTATCGATTTTTTCTCCGTCAATATCGAGAATAATGTCGTTCTCCATGAGCCCCGCTTTGTCCGCCGGCGATCCTGGAATAACTGCGAAATCAGTCAGTCGCTCTCCGCGCTGGATCAGTGCTCCATAACTGACCGCGAGTCCCGCTTCGCGTGCGATCTCCTCATTCAAGAGTACGTAGCGCACTCCGATATACGGCACCGCGATTTTTCCGGTTTCCCGGACCTCCTTCACTGCCCGTTTGATCTGATTCACCGGAATTGCAAAACCGATATTTTCCGCGCCCTGAGCGACAGCGACATTGATGCCGACAACCTCACCAGAAAGCGCCAAAAGCGGTCCGCCGGAATTTCCTGGATTGATGGCGGCATCGGTCTGGATAATGTCCCGCAAGACTTCCTCCTGGCCGAATGAGACGCCGGCTGTTACCTGCCGCTTCAGGCCGGAGATAATCCCGCGCGAAACAGAGTTAGCGAATTCGCC
This sequence comes from Candidatus Moraniibacteriota bacterium, assembly GCA_052034935.1. Classification (GTDB taxonomy): domain Bacteria; phylum Patescibacteriota; class Minisyncoccia; order Moranbacterales; family UBA1568; genus SSEF01. The sequence continues at coordinate 92,803 of JBPOIB010000001.1, read as the reverse complement.
GAGCGGATTACCAATCGCAATCGCCGTTTCTCCGACCCGGAGTTGATCCGAATCCCCCAGATTCAGGGCTGGAAAATTGTCTCCGTTCACCTTGATGATTGCAACGTCATTGACCGGGTCGAGGGCGAGTACGGTCGCCGGCAACTCCTTCTCATCACTTGTGATCACCGTATACTCGGCATTCTGGTCGGAGACAACATGCTTATTCGTGACGATGTAGCCATCGGCGCTCACGAAAAACCCGGATCCGTGACCTACTGTTTGCCGGGTCGATTCCTCGCCACCGTTCCCCTGATCCTGATTGAAGAAGAACGGAAAACCGAACGGTGACCGGGAAAAGCCGCGCATTCTGGGAACATCTTTGGAAATGACGATACTCACTACTGCCGGTGATGCACTCTCCACCACACCGACAACCGATTGGTCCTCGATAGCGACCGGTCGACGTTCTTTTTCTTCGTCAGATACCGTAGGATCTGCCGCTTTGAAAAGCTTAGCGAGAGGTGAGGCTGTATCGAGCTTGGCGACATATCCGCCCACAAGCCCAAAAAGAAAGGCTACGAGGAGCACTGTCGCCCAGGGTGTTCGGGGACGAGGAGTAACCGGTTCCTTTTCACGATTCATCACCACGGGCGGTACCACCAGCGAGTCAGCTGTTTTCGGGGACGAAAAATTTTGGTCTTCCATAGCTTTTGACAGTTAGTGGAGATTATACTGCTAGAAAATCAGCGTCGGATCACTCTCTAAATTTTCACGGACCTGACGCTCGAACTGTTTCATTGTTTCGGTACGAAATTCAATCCGGGCCTCATCAGCATTCCACTCATACTCGCGCGATAAAACGCTGATCGGCAGGTTCCTCATCTTTTCCGACAACCAATCGACAAAGCTCACTTTTCGAGTGAATACCTGCTTCAAATGGTATGAGCGAACATCATTCTCGACCCTCGTCTCTTCCACGAACATGATATGGTAGCCGAGATCGCTTTCAATTACTCCCGTCGCTACCTTCAGAGCTGCGTTGTCTACGGCACTGCGCAGTTCCGGAACGAGATCCTCGAGAACGTACCAGCCAAGGTCTCCACCAGTTTCACTTGTCTCTCCTTCAGAATACATCCGGACGACATCGACAAACGGTTTCTTTTCCTTCAGAGCCTTTTCCGCCAGGCCAATTTTTTCTTTCGGTTTCGTCTGATCAACTTCCTTGGCATATTCGGCGTAGAGCGCCTCCTCATACATCGCTGGACGGACGATCTCCTCCTGAAAATCGGCGATGGTCCAGCCATACAAACGGGCGAGTGATTGTTCGACCCTGTCTGTCGTTCCGAGCTCTTCCATCTTCACGGTCGTCGCTTCAGCGACCGCCTCGGCTGTCACGCTGATTCCCCGATCTTCCGCCAGCATCCGGATCACCCGGTCTTCGAGCATCTTATTCACCAGGTCTTTTTCTTTGAGCTTCAGCCGCTTCTTCCCATCATCTGTCGAAAAATCGACACGCATGCCGATCTGGGAAAAATCTTGCGATTCATAAAAATTCTGCAGTGCCTTACGGTTCTCGGCAAGACCACTGGTCGTCACTGCCACCCCTTGGCCGATCATGATGACCGGAAACGGAAAGCGAGCAACAAAAATCCGACCGAAAGCCGTATCCGGAAATTTATAGACGAGGACCAAGACACCAAGTATCAGAAGGAACAGAAATCCAACCAAAGCCGCCACGAGCCGGGGCCACTGAGGACGGAATGGTTTTATCGGCAGTTGAATCTCCATAGAATCACTCTTACATTATACGGATCATTTCGAAAAAAGCTTCCACCACTTCTCATAATTGGGCACATCCCAAGCAACCATATGAGCCGTATTCCCATCGTCAACTCTTTCGATACCTTCTTTCGGAGGGAGCCGCAGATCACCTTCGATTGCCACTACCTTCTCCTCCTGGCGGCGCAGCCCGAGCTTCTCTTTTGCCTCGCTTTCCTTGAAGTCGGGCGAAGCAAAGAACTGGATTTTCTCCGAGAGCGTTGCGTTTTCCCGCTCGATACGCTCAGCTTCGCGGCGCAGCGTATCGATTTCGGCCTGGATCCGGACGCTTCGCTCATATTGGCCGAAGCTCGCCCAACCGGCGGCGATGCCGATACCGATGAGGACGACCAGTCCCAGGCGGGTCCACAGGGATCGGAAGCTCATACGCCAGACCTAGTACATGAATAACGGCGCGATGAGAAAGAGCACCATAGAAAGCGCGACCAAGGCCGAAATGACGACCCAGACATAATAAATCTTCTTGTGGCGCGACTTAAAACTCATAGATTTCTTCCTCAGCTAGTATATCACGGGCGACAAATCTCCTTCAACGACTCCCCAAAACTCGCAAGATTCGACAAAAAAACCGTGCCGCAGCTCTTGCTACGACACGGGATGAGAACAGGCGACCAGATTCAGCCGGCTTCGGGCGGAACGGGATAGAGCTGTTCATGCAGCGGACCGAGCGCGATTCGATAGCGCTCATCGAAAGCGGCGAGCGCTCCCCTTGCTCTCGTTACTGCCTCAGTCAAAACCAAACGCTCTTCTGCGAGCGACTTGACCCAGTCCTCGAAAGTGCCCGGCGAAGACATTGCCGGCTCTGCCGAAACAGCCGACGGCTTACCGGCCGCTTTCCGCGGCTTCGGTTTGGCGTGCGGCAATGCCGGACGTGGCGAGAGCTTGACATGCCCCAGCTCTTCCTGATGTGCATCCAGAAACAGTCGTTCCAGCTGGTATTGCCCCGGAGCGAAGCGGGTAATCCACTTCAGACCTTCCAGCCTGAAGAACAGCCCCCCGACCAGCCCTTTGCCGGAGCGCTCCGGAAAAACCTCCTTCACCACCGGCGTGACCGCTTTGCCGGAAAAAACGCCGTCCGCGGTACCGCGGACCGCTGCGATGAGAAATCGTTCGAGCCGTTGCTCGTCGTCGAATGAAGACATGCTTGTCTCTCCTTCTATCCCGTTCGGGACATTCTGATGCAAGGCAGGCGGCGATACTGCCGCCGGTATCGCCCGGTCGACTCTTTCAACAGCCATCCCGCAGGTCGGTCCGTCTTGACAAGCCAAGCGACTAGGCGGTGGCCAAGCTGGAAGCACGGGCGTACGAACGTCATGCGGCTCCGAAGAGCGAACCGGATTTCTTGGCGGAATGGCCCGCATTCTCCGATGAGCATCCTCGTTTCTCATCACGCGGCCGGTGCCATCTACAAACGGAAGCGACCGGATCGGAGAGCCTTGCGGCTGCATTCGCTCTTTCTCGAGCTCGGCCTCGATATCGGCCAATCCCCTCGGTGCCATCGATGTCCGCTCTTCTCGGACGACAGTCGGCTGCCAATTGGACCGGTTGCCATCATCGATGGCCGGCAAGAGACGATTGAGCAGTCCCTGAAAATCGACGAATCCCGTCTGGCGCAAAATGCCAGCGACGGCTCCGCCGGGCATGAGACTGGAGCGAACAGCGATATGGAGCATGCTCTTGGTATCGCCCAAAAGCGCTGCCGACATCCGATACAGCGATGGATCCGGCAGGGCTCGATATTCGCTCATGAGGATGTCATAGCGCCAGCAGCCCGTCATGCCGGCCTTCGTCAAAACAGCAGCCAGCATTTCTTTCGCCCGATCTTTCACTTCGGGCCGAATCGTTTCAGTGGTCCGTACTTCAAGCACGAGGCCGACTTCGGTGGTATCCATGACCTCGTCCTTTCGTTTGGGTAAGAACAAATCCGGGGTATTTCCCCGGGTCTTTAGGAACGCCTCGAGCCTACCGCAACGCTCACTGATTGTAAAGATGCTGGCCGAAAATGCCCGTTCCACATTGATTGACAGTCCGATTCCAGCTGGTAGAATGCCGCCAATCCTCGATTCCCGAGGGTTTCGACCTTTGACAACCAAACCCCGAAAGGAGTTGACCATGGAAACCTACTCGGTGGGCGGACTGACGCTTTCCCTCCCCATCATCCTTGGTGCCGGCGTCTGCAAGGACCCACGTCATCTCATCCCGTACCTGCGAAGTGACGTTTCGCTCGGTGCGGTCATCGCCGGTTCGTTCACCCAGCATGAACGCCCTCAGAACGATGGCGTTGTGCAATGGCCGGACGACTGGACGGATTTTCGCGAACACGGAATCGGACTCAACTCGTTCGGAATGCCGAACCCGGGCATTGAAGAATCGCTCGAGCGCTTCGACACTGTCCCGGTCGACCGGCCGACCATTGCGAGCATCGCCGCTTTCTCAGCCGATGAATACGCGATGTGCGTTTGGCTCGCCAACCGCCGGGACAGTATCACGGCCATCGAAGTGAACTGGGGCTGCGGCAATACCGGAAAGGTCCCCGATGCCTACAGCTGCGAGAACGCTCAAGCGACGCTCGTCGCCCTGGAAAAGCTCCACCGCGGCGGCCAGCTCACGAAGCCGATCTGGATCAAGCTCTCGCCCTACATCACCGCATCCGAACGCGATGCACTCTCGCAGGCCCACCCCGGCATCGACTTCACCAATGTCCCAGTAGTGCCGGAGGGTTTCGTCGAGACGATGGTCAGACTCATCGATCGTTACCCGTTCGTGCGCGCGATCGTCTTCAGCAACACGCTCGCCAATTGCCGCGTGCTCAGATCGGATGGTGCGCCAGTAACGACACCCTTCGACGGCCGGGCCGGGCTCTCGGGACCGATCCTGAAGCCGATTTCAATCGGCTTGATCAAACGAACGCTCGAGCAGCTCCCGCCCTGGAGCAAGATCGATCTCATCGGCTGCGGCGGCATTCTCACGGGTGACGATGCTGCTGACTACCTCGATGTCGGCGCTCGGGCTGTCCAGTGCACTTCCGGACCAGCCTGGTATCGCCAAGGACCGCGGTTCTTCATGGACCTCGTGAACGACAGTGAACGGCTGCAGAAGCATCTCGCCTAAGCTTGACCTTCCGGTTTTTCCAACGCTCGAAAGGAGCATGATATGCAGATCCAGTATGAAGAGAACGGCACGCCCAGGAACATCGTCATGGTGCGTCCCGACGACTGGCACCTCCATCTCCGCGATGGCGATGCTCTGAAAACGGTCGCCGGCTACAGCGCGCGGCAATTCAACCGCGCCATCGTCATGCCTAACCTGAAGCCGCCCGTACGGACGACCGAAGAGGCGATGACCTACCACGCCCGCATCATGGCGGCGCTCGACTGGGAGCGCGTGTACTTCACGCCGCTCATGACGCTCTACCTCACGGATGAAACCTCTCCCGAAGAGATGCGGCGTGCCAAGGGAAGCGGCCTCATCGTCGCCTGCAAGTACTACCCGGCCGGCGCAACCACCAACAGTCAGGCCGGCGTAACCGACATCCGGAAGATCTATCCCATGCTCGAAGCAATGGAGCGCGAGGGTCTCGTCCTCTGCGTTCACGGCGAAGTGACCGATCCCGCAGTCGACATCTTCGACCGCGAAGCACGCTTCATCGAAGACGTGCTCATCCCGCTCCGCCGTGACTTCCCTGGACTCAGGATCGTGCTCGAGCATGTGACTACGGCCGAAGGCGCAGCCTACGTGATCGGTGCGAACGACCCCTTCACGGCCGCGACCGTGACGCCACAGCACCTTCTCTACAGCCGGAATGCGCTCTTCACCGGCGGACTACAGCCGCACTTCTACTGCCTACCTGTCCTGAAGAGCGAGCACCATCGGCTGGCCCTTGTCCGTGCGGTCACTTCGGGCAGCGACCGCTTCTTCCTCGGGACCGACTCAGCGCCCCATGCCGCGCATCTGAAAGAACATACCGGCGGCCATGCCGGTTGTTTCACCGCCCTCTCAGCACTCGAGCTCTACGCGGAAGCATTCGAGGCGGCCGGCGCTCTCGAAGTGCTCGAGGGCTTCGCGAGTTTCCATGGCCCGGACTTCTACGGCCTCCCCAAGAATACGGACTTGGTCCAGCTCGTCCGAAACTCCTGGCCACTGCCGGCGGACATCGCGTTCGGTGACGCCCGGCTCACGCCGCTTCGCGCCGGCCAAGAGATTCCTTGGAAGTGTCTCCCTCGCAGCTAGGCCAAGTACGGCCTCCATCGTCCCTCGGTGCATCGCATGCATCGGGGGCGTTTTTTTCTTATAAAGGAATCACTTCGTTTGAACGCCCAGTATGCGATGCGAGAAATTGTTCAACAACTGTCCGTACGGCCACACCGTCATGCGAGAGCATCAACGCAGCCCGCAGCTCCCGCGCGCCGGGAAAGCCGACGATGTAGGCTTGGAAGTGTTTTTTGAGCAGTTCAAAGCTCTTCGTCTCGCCCCAAGTCGAAACAAAAATTTCCGTTAACAAGAGGACCGCTTCGAGACGCTCCCGAACGGTTACCGATGTTTTTGTTTCGTCGAATACCCACGGATTTCCGAATACCCCTCGGCCGATCATGATGCCATCGCAGCCGGTCTCAGCGCATTTCTGCCGGCCTTCAGCCACTGTCTTCACATCGCCATTACCCAGGATGAGCGTGCCACTGCCGCGCGCGATTTCGACAGCGCGCGTCATTCGCTCCCAATGCGCCGGGACAAGTGACATCTCTTTCTTGGTCCGGAGATGAAGCGTGATAGCCGCCGGTTTCGTCTCAAGGATTTTCGGCAGCCACATTTCCAGGTCATCCTGATTGAATCCAAGCCGCGTTTTCACCGAGATAGGAATCGGTTCTTTACCATCCGCCCGAACGCCAGCCATCGCTGCCAAAATCACTTTTTGTGCCAGTTCCGGATCCTTCATGCAAGCCGCCCCCGCGCCTTGCTTCATTACGTTCTTGTCGGGACAACCCATATTGATATCGATTCCGTCGAACCCAAGCTCCTTCACGAGCTTCGCCGCCTCGAACATGTTTTCTGGACGGCTGGTAAAGAGCTGTGCCACGATCGGCCGCTCATTGTCATCAAAACGGAGGTCTCGGATAAGCGCTTCACGACCCTTGGGATGCACCAATCCATCCGCTGCCACGAACTCAGTCCAGAGCACATCCGGCTTTTGGTAGCGCGTCATGAACTGCCGGAAACTATAGTCCGTAATATTGGCCAATGGGGCTAAAACAAAGAATGGCCGGGGAAGTTTCTCCCAGAATCCGAGAAAGGGTGTTTCCATAGTTTTCCCATGCTACCAAGATTGACAGGCCCAATCAAGACTGGTATTCTATATCGGACTGAATTAGTCCGCATTATGAAAGTATCAAAAAAAGCCTATTACGGCCTCCGAGCGACCATCGCTCTCGCTCAGGCCGGCAGAGCGCTCTCGATTCACGCCCTAGCCGAGAGCGAGCACCTGCCTGAGGATTACCTCGAAAAGATCCTCCAGACCCTGCGCAAAGGAGGAATTGTCGAAGCAACCAAAGGTGTCGCTGGCGGCTATACACTCGCCCGATCAGCTACGGATACGAGTGCCTGGGACATTCTCCGCGTCCTCGATGGTCCGATCGAAATGTTTCTTCCTCCCGTCAAAGGCACGCTCCCCTGCCTCCAAGTCAGTCACTGCCAGACCAATCAGGTGTGGCGTACGCTCGAAGAAAAAATCGAAGAAACACTTTCCGATATCTCGCTCGAACGATTGTCCCATAACGCCCGCTAATTATGCTCTCCGTCAAGAACCTCTCCGTTTCCGTCGAAGACAAGAAAATTCTGCGTGATTTTTCTTTTGATTTCAAACCAGGAAAAACGTATGCCCTCATGGGTCCGAATGGGTCCGGCAAGTCCACCTTGGCGAGTGCCATCATGGGCCATCCAAAATATACCCTCTCCCGTTCAAGCAAAGTACTCCTCGGAAACAAGAATCTGAAAAACCTTGCACCGGATGAACGTGCCCGGCTTGGCGTTTTCCTTTCTTTCCAAACTCCGATGGAACTCGCCGGCGTCACCGTCTTCGAACTTCTCCGCCTCGCGCTCGAGAAAAAGATTGCACCGGTCGCGCTCCATAAACTGGTCGCTGAATACGCAGTTGAGCTCCAAATCAAAGACGAACTCCTCAAACGCTCACTCAATGCCGGATTTTCTGGTGGTGAAAAGAAAAAGCTGGAAGCCCTCCAGGCTGTTCTTCTTTCTCCTCGCTTCGCGCTCTTCGACGAAATCGACACCGGCGTCGACGTCGATGCGCTGAAAACGATTACCAAATTCCTCGCCAAACATCTCCCAAAAGAAACAACGCTCGTCTTCATCACTCACTCAACCCGGCTCCTGAAAGCGATCGCACCCGATGAAGTCCTCGTACTGCGCGACGGGCAGCTCGTGAAGACCGGCAAGGCCGCCCTGGCGAGACGAATCGAGGAAAAAGGATTTGAGAGCATTACTTAAAAAGAGTATACGATTTTCTTTACTGAAAACTGCTGAGGTACTCCTCACCGGTTTGAAGAAAGAAAATGAATAGTCACAACCATGGCTCGGAAAACGGATCAAAAGAATATCGACCTCGGAGACTATCAGTACGGTTTCTCCATGCCAGAGCGCTCCGTTCACAAGACGAGCGCTGGTTTGGATGCGGCGACGGTCGCGGAAATCTCGGGTGTCAAAGGCGAGGGGAAATGGATGCGCGATTTTCGCTTGAAAAGCTACCAGACTTTTCTCGACAAGCCGATGCCCGATTGGGGCGCTGATCTCTCCGGCATCGACTTCGAAAAGATCACTTACTATCTGAAGGCCACCTCCGAACAGTCACAGACCTGGGAAGATCTGCCGAAGGAAATCAAAGACACCTACGACAAGATTGGTGTCCCCGAAGCCGAAAAGAATTTCCTTGCTGGAGTCTCGGCCCAGTATGAATCCGAAGTCGTCTACGAAAGCGTCCACAAGGAATTAACCAAGCTCGGTGTCATCTTCTGCGACATGGATACGGCGGTGAAGAAATATCCGGACATCATCAAAGAATACTTCGGCACGCTCATCCCGCCGAATGATAACAAATTCGCCGCGCTCAACTCTGCTGTCTGGAGTGGTGGTTCATTCGTCTATGTTCCGAAAGGAGTCAAAGTTGATCTCCCTCTGCAGGCCTACTTCCGCATCAATGCCGAAAGCTTCGGGCAATTCGAACGGACGCTTATCATCGCCGAAGAAGGGAGTTCGGTCCACTATATCGAAGGTTGCACTGCCCCGATTTACCGCGCGAGCTCGCTCCACTCGGCCGTCGTTGAGATCTTCGTGAAGAAGGGCGCTCGCGTCCGGTACACGACGGTCCAGAACTGGTCCAAGAATATCTACAACCTCGTCACCAAGCGCGCCCGGGCCGAAGAAAACGCTATCATGGAGTGGATTGACTGCAATATCGGCTCGGGCGTCACGATGAAGTACCCAGCGGTCTATCTCGCTGGCCGAGGTGCGCGTGGGGAGGTTCTCTCGATTGCCTACGCCGGGAAAGGTCAACATCAAGACGCCGGCGCCAAGATGGTTCATCTCGCGCCCGACACCACTTCGCGTGTCATCTCGAAATCGATTTCCAAAGACGGTGGGCGCACTTCCTACCGCGGCTTGGTCCATATTGCAAACGGCGCGACCAATGCGAAAGCCTCTGTCGTCTGTGATGCCCTCCTCCTCGATGGAGAGTCACGCTCGGACACCTATCCGACGATGCGCATCAATGAAGAAACCGCCACCATCGAGCACGAGGCGACCGTCGAGCGCATCGGCGAGGAAAAGCTGTTCTACCTCACTTCGCGCGGTATCAGCCAAGGCGATGCGGAGGGGCTTCTCGTCAACGGCTTCATCGATCCCGTCGTAAAGGAAATCCCACTCGAGTACTCGATCGAACTCAATCGTCTCATCAATCTCGAAATGAAAGGCTCGATCGGCTAAACACCTATGCGCTACCGCGATATTTCCAGCGAAACCCAAACCGTCTACCGACTCGAAGAAAGCGAGAACATAGTTTTCTTCCTGCTCAATCGGACCGGGAAAATCACGATTGAACTGGCTAGCCACGGCGCGGCGGCACATGTTTTCGCTTTCTATACTGGCACTGGCGACTCGAGACAATCGCTTGATCTCGTGCAGAAACATCTTGCGCCCGACACGGTTTCTTCCGCACTGGTAAAAGCAGCGCTCGGTGGCACTGCTTCGTTCACTTATGACGGAGCGATTATCATCGACAAAGACGCTCACCGCTCCGATGCCTCGCAGGAAAGCCGTACCCTTCTTCTCTCTCCTCTTGCCAGATCCCAGGCTCGGCCCGCTCTGGAAATCCTCGCGCATGATGTCAAATGCCATCACGCTGCAACAACCGCTCCCCTGAACGACGAAGCTCTCTTTTTTGCCGAATCACGCGGATTGCCGAAAGCCGCCGCCCGAAACCTACTCGTGTCAGGATTTTTTCAGGAAGCGATGGAACGAATAGAAAGACTCGGTGTCAGAACTGAAGCCTTTCATATTCTTCTCGATACCCTCACTGATTAAGCTTATGCTCGATCCAAAAACTATTCGTCGGGACTTTCCTATTTTTGAGTCGAATCCTAGACTGGTTTATCTCGATTCGGCGGCGACGGCGCTCAAGCCGAAAGCCGTCATCGAGGCGATGAACCGCTACTACTTCGAGTATTCGGCCAATGTTGGCCGCGGTCTCTACCCGCTTGCGGCGAGCGCGACCGCGGCTTTTGATGAAGCCCGGGAAACCGTCTCAAAGTTTTTGAATGTTGAAAGCAAGGAGACGGTCGTCTTCACCGCGAATGCGACCCATGGCATCAATCAGGTCGCGCTCGGCCTTGGACATACGGTCGATTCAGAGAAGAACCTCGTTGTTACGGAGCTCGAGCACCATTCGAATTTCCTTCCCTGGAAAGAACTCGCACATCGTAGCGGTGCCGAGCTTCGGATCGCACACTTCGATACCAGCGGTCAGATTGACCCAGAGCATCTCGTCTCGCTCATCGACGGCGAAACAGCGGTCGTGGCCTTTTCTGCCGTCTCGAATGTTTTCGGCGTGATAAACCCAGTCAAAGAACTTATCTCAGCGATCCGCAGAAAAAACCCAAGGACCCTCATCCTTGTCGACGCCTGCCAAGCGGTGGGACACATGATTGTCGACCTCCAGAATTGGAACGCTGACTACCTCGTCTTCTCGGGACACAAGCTCTTCGGTCCGACCGGCATCGGCGTCCTCACGGGAAAACCGTCCGCACTCGAACAGCTTCGCCCGATAAATGTCGGCGGCGGCACGGTCCTCGATGCCTGCAGTTCAGAAACCATATACAAGGCGCTCCCGGAAAATCTCGAGGCCGGAACGCCGAATATCGCTGGCGCCATCGGCCTCGCGGCGGCAATCCAATATGTAAAGACACTCGGCGTCGAAAATATCCACGCCCATGAAGAACTCATCGCTCTGTATGCGATTGACCGTCTGAAGACAAGCTTCGGCGAAAAGATTCATATCCTCGGTACGGAAGATGCTAAGAAGAGGCCAAGCATCCTTTCCTTTACTCTCGAGGGTATGCATCCGCACGATATCGCTGAGATCCTCGGCGAAAAAGAGGTCTGTGTCCGGGCCGGCGAACACTGCGCCGCACCGCTCCACCGTTCACTTTTGCTCCCGGCGACAACCCGTCTCAGCTTCTCGGTCTACACGACGAACGACGATATCAATCGATTCATCGACGCGCTAAAAGCCGCCCTTGAACGCTTTACCGTCTAACCCTATGAGTCTCTACCAGGACCAAATCCTCGACCACTACCGCACCCCGCGGAATTTTGGCTCACTCGAACAACCGACCAATCACGCAGAAGCCAAGAATCCAACCTGCGGTGACTCGCTTTCCATGGACATCGCCGTCCAAAATGGTACTATTTCGGATGTGAGGTTTTCCGGTTCCGGCTGCGCGATTTCCCAGGCTTCCGCCTCGCTTCTGACCGAGTACGTCAAAGGCAAGACAGTCGAAACGGCGCGCTCGCTCGAACCGAAAGCTGTACTCGAGCTCCTCGGAGTCGCGCTTTCCCCGGCCCGGCTGAAATGCGGCCTCCTCTCGCTCGAGACGCTGAAGAAAACCCTCACCAGCAAAGTTTTAGATAAATAACTAATCAAGCTTTTAAAAATTTAGGCGGAGTTCGAGGAACAGACGAGGGGCGGAGTAAGTCGTATTTTTTATACGACGGCGAGCACCAGAGTTTGTAACGAAGAAATACGCTAAATTTTAAAAGCTCTACATCTTATGGCATGGAAAGATGAAACGAAACCCGCCGGTCCGGTAACCCTCAGTAACGGCTGGACCGTCGAAGTTGACCACGGTGTCTGCATCGGGGCTGCCCCCTGCACTGCGATGGCACCAAATACCTTCGCGCTCGATGACGCCGGCAAGGCAGGCATCCTCTCGACGGTCGATGCGGACGACCAGGAAACCATCCTGAACGCTGCCCGCGGCTGTCCGGTCGCCGCCATCCGAATCAAGGATGAGAACGGTAAGCAGGTTTTCCCAGAGTAATTACATCCATCACTTCTCGGGAGTCGGATGTCCCGGCTCCCTTTTTCTTCCTCTATGCCAAAAGCTGATCTCAAAAAATCTATCGAGGAACAGGTGCGAGGGAAACTCGACCTCGTGCTCGATCCTGAACTCGGCATCTCGATTGTCGAGCTCGGTTTGATTTACGGCGTTTCGGTAGATAAGGAGGGGAAATGCATCATCACCATGACGCTCACTACCATGGGTTGTCCGCTCTTCGGTCAGATCCAAAAAGAAATCGAGGATCGCGTCATGGAACTCGACACGATTGAGGACGTCGAGACGGCTCTCACCTTTGACCCGCCCTGGACCATTGAAAAAATGACGCCTGAGGCCAAGATTCAACTCGGCCTCGACTAACCAAAAAAAACCACCCTGGGTAAGTTCGAAGGGTGGTTTTTTTCTATCGGTACTTCTCAATGAGCGCATCGAGCTTCGTCTGATCGAGCTTTCGCTCATAGAGCGGGTCGTTGCCTTCACGAACGAGTTCCTCATAGCTCGGTCGTCCGGTCTCTTGGTAAATCACTCCCATCGCCATCCGCTTCGTATCGAGCGCCAGAGCGAGCGCTTTCGCCTTGTCGCGCTTATCATGCTCGCTCCCGAGATAATAGGTATGTTCCTTGAACCACTGAAACGTATTCTGCTTATTGAAAACGACACACGGCTGGAAGACATCGACGAGCGCATAACCCTTGTGTTGGATGGCCATCTTCACGATTTCTTTGGCTTGCGGAATATCACCCGAGAAGGCACGCGCGACGAACGTGGCTCCAGCCGCGAGAGCAACCGCTAGTGGATTGAATGGCTCGAGCATGACCCCGTCCGTCTGAACCGGCGTCGTCATCCCCTTCTCCGAAGTCGGCGAGGCCTGACCCTTCGTGAGGCCGTAAATCATGTTGTTATGGACGATATTGGTGATGTCTGGATTGCGACGGATAGTATGCAGAAAATGATTCCCGCCCTCGCCATAGGTATCACCATCACCACTTTCAGCGATGACCGTTAGTTTCGGATTACTTGTTTTGATGGCGATGGCTGGCGGCAAGGCTCGCCCGTGGAGCCCATTGAAGTAATGGACGCGGAGATAGTGCGGCGTCTTGGCGGCCTGGCCGATACCCGAACAGATGACGACCTCGGTCGGATGGATATCCATTTCAGAGAGTACGCCCTTCATGATATTCAGGATTGGAAAATTGCCGCAGCCCGGACACCAGGCCATGTCCGTGCCATGCGGCATATCGTAGAGTTTCTTGTCGATCATAGTTTTTTGAAACGTTTGACGAGCTCTTCGACGGAAAACGGATTGCCGTCGCATTTCAGGATCCGCTCAGCGACGGTGATTTTGTATTCCTGCTCAAGGAGATTGGCAAACTGTCCGACAGCGTTGTTTTCCACCACGACGATTTTCTCGGCTTTGGCGAAGAGTTTCTCCCCTTTCGGATCGAGCGGATAGACTTGGACGAAATGGATTTGGCCGAGTTCCTTGTCCTGAAGTAGATCGAGTGCCTCCTCGACAACGCCCTGATTCGATCCCCACGTAACGATGAGCGTCTTGGCTTTTTTCGACTGTGCATCGATAGCTGGCGCGAGAGCTTCGGATCGGATACCTTCGATCTTCGAGAGGCGCTTCCCATGCTGCTCCATCCGGACGACCGCGCTTTCCGTGATATGACCCATCACATCGTGTTCATCCGAGTCGACGCCGACAAGTCCCTTGCCGAAACCAGGGACGCCGCGCGGCGACACACCATCTTCCGCGAGCGCATACCGGGCATAGTCGTCCTTCGTTTCGACGATATGCTGCTCGGCCGAAGCGGCCTTCAGGTTCTTTGGCACGACCGTCGTCACTGAATCGAGGAGGAATTGATCGGTCAGGACGAACGTCGGAACCTGGTATTTGTCCGCGATATAAAAAGCCTGCGTCATCGCATGATATGCCTCTTCAGGCGTACCCGGCGCAAAGATGGCGCGCGGGAATTCGCCGTGTCCGGCGTACAGGACGAGATTGAGGTCGGCCTGCTCGGTCCTAGTCGGGAGCCCTGTCGCCGGGCCGGGACGCTGCCCGACATGGACGACGACCGGAGTTTCGATGATGCCAGCAAGACTCACGCCCTCACCCATGAGCGCGAAGCCGCCGCCCGAAGTCGTCACGACCGCGCGAGCACCGGCGTACCAGGCGCCGAGGCCCTGATTGATAGCGGCGATCTCATCCTCTGCCTGGTCGACGACCACGCCGAATTCTTTTTTATGGGCGGCGAGGAACGTCAAAAGGCCCGTGCCCGGCGACATCGGATACGAGCTAATGTAATTGCAACCGGCCGCAAGTGTTCCGAGACCGACGCTTTCAATCCCCTCCATGAGGAGCGTCTCTTCGGGATCGCGGTTCCGAGGAATAGAAATCTCGACGCCTTCGAGGAAAGAGATATGCGTACCATGAACATAGCCCATTTTGGCGGCTTCGATATTCTTCGCGACCACTTCTTCGCCTTTCCGGGCGAAATGCTCCCGGAGGTAATCATGAAAGACTGATTCTTCGGCCTTGAGCATCCCGAGAACGACACCGACCGCGACCGTGCTCGTATAGATCGGGTGGCCGAGCTCGTTGGCGAAACGTGTGAAGGGCACATCGATTACCCGGCATTCGGTATCGCAAACTTTTTCCTTCTCGCCGATGACAATCGTATCCTTGGAAGTTCGGCGTTCGAGATGTGGGATGACATTTTTGTCGAGCGCGAACAAAAGGTCGATCCGGTCGACATACGCGCGCCGTTTCTTCGAGGTGAGACGGATCTCAGTCGAATTGCTTCCGCCGCGGATACGCGACATGTATTCCTTCGATGCATAGACATGATAGCCCTCGCGCTTCAGGACTTGGACCAGAAGCGTCTCAACGGTCTGGACGCCTTGTCCGGCCGCGCCGCCGAGCACGATAGAAATGTCTCCTGAAAACCGATGCATGATAAAAAATTTTGTTTGTTTTCTTGTTTCAGTATAGCACCGGCTTTGGTCTATTCGCTCTTGTCGAGCTCCTTCTTCACGATCTCGAACTCATTCTCCACCTCCCGGAGCCGTTCCTTGCTCGCTTTGATGAGCGATACGCCCTCCTTCACCTTTTCGAGTGCCTTTTCGACATCGATTTCCTCCTGGCCCTCGAACCAAGCCGTGATAGCTTCCAGTTTCTTGAGCGATTCGCCGAGTGATTCTTTCTTCATACGTTTAGGACTGTGTTACGGTGATTACTTCCGATTCTACCCTGCCCGAGCCGAGTTGTATATCGATACGGTCCCCGACGGCGACATCTCCGCTCCCTCGGAGAATCCGACCTTCTTTACGGACAATCGAATACCCGAGCGTGAGCACGCGGACCGGATCATACTGTCGCAGCCGCTCCCCGGCTGACCGCAAGTCCTCGCGACTCCGCGACAGTGCCGCTTCGATATGCGTTTTCCACAAGGCGGTACCATTCTGGATCCGATCACCAAGCGAACGGCACTGACCTGGGAAAAGCGCCACCGCTTCGCGAAACGCCATCTGTGTCATGATTACTTTTTGCGAAAGCGCCGAGAGCATGTCCCGCATCGCTTCTTCGGCATTGTGGATTCGAGTTTCGATTTCAGCCTGAAATTCGCTCACCACCCGATCAAGAGCGAGCGTTTGCTTGCCCAAACTCGCGCGCGCCTCATCCCACGAAACCGAGAGATAGCGGGCCGTCGCCGTTGGGGTCGAGACCATATGGTCGGCCGCGAGCGCTGCGAGCGAGACATCGCGCTCATGGCCGATACCCGCCAAAACCGGAATCACCGATCCGAGCACTTCATTCGCAAGCGCTTCGGTATTGAAAGCCTGTAAACTCTCGAGACTACCACCGCCGCGGATGATGACGAGCGCATCATACCGCTCCGGTGTCTGATTGAAGAAACGGATTGCTTCGATGATCTCGAACACCGCTTTCTTTCCTTCGACCAAGGTCGGGTAGAAATCGACGTGCATGCCAGAGCGAGCCAGATTCATCGTGAAGTCCCCGATGGCTGCTCCTTCACGGGAAGTGATGAGCGCAATCCGCTCGGAAAATTCCGGAATAAGTCGTTTCCGTTCGGGAGCAAACGCACCTGACAACTCGAGCTTCTTGTAGAGCGCATCATAGGCTTTCTTCAGCTCACCTTCACCAGCATACTCGATGATGCCGACTTTCAGACTGAGCCGGCCCGACGGCTTGTAGATATCCGGTGCTCCCTCGACGATGATCTCGTCCCCGATCGCAAGCTTCACGCCCGAGACATCATACTGGTAGCGGAAAATAAGACAACTGATGAGGCTTTCATCCTGACTATCTTTCAAACTAAAATACACGACCCGTTCGCGGACATCGACACTCGACACCTCGCCTTTGATCCGGGCAGCCATCCCGGAAAGCTCCATATTGAGGCTGTCGAGGAATTGCGAGACCGAGAGCGGCTCCGCCGGACCGGCCTGCACACTTTCTAGATCTTCGCCAGCAGTGCTCTCTCGAGACGCGACCAGGCTCTGTTCGAAAGCAGCTATCGCTTGCTCACCCTCCGTCGTACCGTTCGCTTTGCCCGTAAACGAAGCAATCATACCAAGCAATGTCTTGCCGTATTTCCGATACTTCGCGTCCTTGATTCCCTTCACTTCGCAAAGCCCCTCCTTCGTCGTCGGAAGCGTCCGCGCGAGCTCCTCGAGTGCCGCATTATTCAAGACGCGATACCCCTCTACGCCCTCAGTCCGAGCCTGTTCATCACGCCAACCACGCAAAGCATTCAGTAATTCGTAATTCATCCCGTTAGAGATACAGATTTGATAACCTCATCCTGCCTATTCCATTTTGATGCCATTCCTAAGTCATGGTTATTGTTTCATCAATCTCTAACGGGATTCATCTCGCTACCTCGATTGATTATACAGCGCCGCAATCTCATCAGGAGACAATACTCGATTATATAGCCTGACCTCATCAATCTTGCCATCAAATGTCCGGTCACCGGCCGGGCGGTTGCCAATGATGAGGTCGAGTGATGCGTCAGAACCCAAACTATCTACACCGGCGGCACTCGTCGTAGTGTAAGATACTTCCACCCCATTTTTATAGAGGCGCACACCAGTATTATTTGCTCCTGTAGTAGCGCCATCCCAGGTCACGGCAATGTGTTGCCATTCGTTAAGCGTAATACTATTATCTGCACTACAACGACTGAGTCTATGATTACCAGTTGCTCCAGTCTGAGCGAAAAAGAATGATGCGGTTTGGGTCGGAGTACCAGCTGAAATACAAGAAGCGCCATTGAGTAGGCTCAATTGCCAAGCTCCCGCAGTTATACTTCCGTCTTTCCCAATCAATTTTCCAAAGGTGTTTCCCTCACCAAAGGAATTTGGTTTGATCCACAAACTCGCTGTCACCGCGGGCAGGTTATCGAGTGAGGCTGAGGACCCGGCATTGACATAGTCATCGACCACATCAAAATTCAATCCCTGGCCGAGTTTGCCAACAGTTTTCGTTGGTCCGTTGGTCAGTGTTCCATGATTGCCAGAACCACTCCGGTCATAGGCTGTGGTACCAGACATATCTGTCCCATTGAATGACCAGTAGCCCTTGAGGCTGGTATCGGTGCCAGTCGGCGTCCCGAGACGGTACAGCTGGCCGACCTCGTCGGCAGAAAGCTGACGGTTATAGACCCGAAATTCATCTAGGATGCCGTCCAGACGATACCCACTACCATCCGGTATACCAAAATTAAAACTTCCATCACTGGCCACATACGAGCCAGATCCATTGAATTGGGTCGCTGTCGTATCGAGCACCCCATTCTGATAAAACTTCACATTGGCAGCGGTCAATGTCCCGTCCCAGACCACCACCACGTGCGTCCAGGTATTGAGTACGAGTGTTGTGGTAGAGCGCGCCATCATATCCCCAGCACTCCCAGCGGTCATGAAGCGGATGGTCTGTGTCCCCGCCCACAGATCACCGGATATTTCAAACCCTCCTGTCGGAGAATTTCCGCCACCATCAGATCCTGATCGGAAAATAACACCCTGGAAAGAGGCACTGCGAGGCTTGATCCAAAAAGCAAATGAACCTTGGGTAAGACTGGCGACCGCCGGACTATTAGCAGCTGACACTATATAGTCATTCGTTCCGTCGAAATCGACACCGCTCCCAATCTGCCCCGTGGTCCAGGTCGGGCCGTTGGTGAGGGTGCCGGTATTACCGTTGGTGCTCGCATCACTCGCGCTCGTACCCGTGTTTTCGTCGAGTTTCCAGTACCCTGCCAAACCGCTATCGAGTCGGCCAGTACCCTGAGGTTGCGACGCGCTCGAGTTGCCTTTGTCCGGCGCACTGGCATCGTACTGCATCTTTGCTTGAGCGGCTGTCAGGACTCCGGTATACAAGCGGATCTCATCGAGCTTGCCGTCAAAAGGACTGCCCGCATCGGATTCTGCCCCGAGCGCCAATACCAAAGTATTCGTCGGATCATCACTGATGCTCCAGGTGCCGGCGTTGTGGGTCGCATTATTATCAAGACCATTGATGTACATCCTTGAGCCGGATGGTCCGGTATTGGCCCAGCTCATCGTAAAGAAATTCCAGCCGGTCGCCGTAAACGTCGTCCTCGAAGTCAGCGAGTACTCATTGGTGCCATCGGAAATTTTAAAAATCAGCTGATCGGTAGCGTCATCGATGTAGAGAATGTAACCGGCGTCACCCGTAGAGCTACTATTCTTTTTAGCAATGACTGTGTCATCCGTGGTAAACGTATCTCGATAAAACCACCCCGAAAATGACAGGTCGCTAAATCCATCCAATATATTGGCATCCGCCACACTGACATAGTCATTGGATCCATCGAAATCCACTCCTTGACCCACGACACCGACGGTCTTCGTTGGGCCGTTCGTCAGCGTCCCAGTATTGCGCACACCACTCCGATCATAGGTCGTATTGCCATTCATATCCTGGCCATTGAACGACCAGTAGCCCTTGAGGCTCGTATCGATGCTGGTCGGAGTGGCGAGCCGGTAAAGTTCGACGATCTCGTCCAATGACAATGTTCGACTGTAGACTCGGACCTCATCAATCTTGCCATCGAACGGGTTATTGGCCAGCGAATTGACGCCGATGCCGAACTGAAGAGCATTCGACAGGTCACCGACATTGCCAATTGTGCCGGAGTCAGTCGCTCCGTCTGCAATGCCATCGATATAGATTTCGCTCCCTCCTGAACTGTCCTGATCCCAGACGATGGCAAAATGATGCCAGCCTGTCTTAGCGCCCGAAGTAAAGGTAGACGCCGAGCTCAGCGAATACTCGTCCGTTCCATCGGACACTTCGAAGACGAGCTTATCCGTCGTTGCATCGAGGTAAGCGACGTACCCGGTAGCACCAGCGAGAACCGTCGTCCGCTTGGCGACGATGACATCGTCGGTTGTCGCTGTGTCACGGTTGAACCAGCCGGTGAGCGTGAAATCATCCGTATCTCCGAAATCAAGGAGCGACGTATCAGCGACCGCGATATAATCGTCCGTCCCATCAAAATCAACCGCTGAGCCGATCTGCCCGGTCGTCCAGGTCGGACTATTGGTCAATGTCCCGGCCGCGATTCCATTCGTACTGGCATCGGCGGCCGTCGTCGGCGACGCTCCACTTGTGCCGTCATCAAGCCGCCAGTACGCAGTCAGCCCGCTTTCAAGCCGGCCGCTACCAGCGCTCTGGAGAGCGCTCGTATTCGTCGCATCCGGCTCAGCCTGCATGAAAAGCGACTTGATTTGCGCCGCCTGGAGAACCAGACCTTGGTATACTCGGATTTCGTCTATCCGACCGTCAAATGGACTCCCTGCATCCGATTCCGCGCCGACAACGAAGGCAACCGCATTCGTGATGTCTCCGATATTTGCGATCGTCCCACTGTGCACGGCATTGTTCGCGAGCCCATCGATATAAATTTCCGTCGACGATACGACATCATCCTCATAGGTGACTGCGAAGTGATGCCACCCCGGCGCAGTAAACGCGGTCGTCGAAGTCAGCGAATACTCGTCCGTTCCATCGGACACTTCGAAGACGAGCTTGTCCGTCGTCGCATCGAGGTAGACGATATAGCCAGCATTAGCTGCGGCTACGCCGTTCCTCTTGGCGATGATGACATCGTCGGTCGTCGCCGTATCACGGTTGAACCAGCCGGAAAGAGAGACGAAATTGCTCGGCACATCGAGCGCGCTATTGTCGGGAACAGTGACATAGTCGTCCGTCCCATCGAAATCGAGTGCCTGCCCGGCGATGCCAGCTGAGCGCGCCGGTCCACCAGTCAACGTCCCAGTATTCCCCGCGCCGCTCCGATCATAAGCGGCCGTCCCGGAAATATCCTGACCATTGAAAGACCAGTAGCCGTTCAGATACGTATCCGTCGCAGTCGGAGTCGTCAGACGATAAAGTTGCACAATTTCATCCGATGACAGTATCCGATTGTAGATCCGAACCTCATCAATCCTCCCATCAAAAGGACGCGCGGCATCCGACCGATTACCGATAATGGCATCATACGAGGCATCGGAAGTAGCCGCACCCGAAGGGGCGGTAGTTTCTGTGATAGTCTGAGGCACTCCATTGATATACATCTTTGGGTCACTCGTATCACCTGTCGCTTCATACGTAGCACAGAGATGTTGCCAAGCGCCCGTCGTCACCGTACTGCTCTGGGTATTCCAGCGGGAGGCTGATGCTCCCGCGGAACCCCGGCGGAATTCGAGGGAATTCGAAGCGTTGGAAAGATTGAGGCCTGTGCCATTCAGACCACTAGAATCCGTCTTCGCGTAAATACGAGGATCATTGGTGATCGTGTCCGGATTCACCCAGGCACAGATAGTGATGTAGTCGATGTCATCAAGCGTACTTGGAGAGCCCAGAGTCACATACTCGTTGCTCCCGTCGAAATCGAGTCCGTTGCCGATCTGCCCAGCGACCCAGTCGCCGTTCTCCATATTGGTCAGCGTACCATGGTTACTGTTGGTGCTCGCATCGAGCGCACTCGAGCCGGTCGTCTCATCGAGCTTCCAATATCCAGCCAGGCCCGAGTCGAGCTGCCCCGTTCCCTGCGACTGGCTCGCGCTCGTATTCGTTTTTACACCGGCGCGCGCGCTCCAGTACCAATAGCCCACCGCTATCAGCATGAGTGAGAAGAGGATTCCCACGTATTGAATGGTCCGGGCGCGAGTGAGGGTCATATACCCTTCAGTATACCATCGCTCTTATTTGTTTTGCTTGTACATGGTCTGCACTTCCGTCGCTGACAATGCTCGATTATAGATGCGAACTTCGTCAATTTTCCCTGGGAAATCAAGCCCCGCTCCGCCCGGACAATCCGTCACTCGGCCGATCGCCGCGCTATAGGCCGCATAGGTAATAGTCCCACCCGATCCATCATATGTTCCGGTATCCTCCGCACCATCGATGTAGAGCTTCATATCCGTCGGTCCGCTGACGATAGCCGTCACGTGGTACCAGGTATTGAGTGCCAGCACCTTCGTTCCGACATAGGATCTTCGCCCGCCGCCGTTGCAGTTGGTATTATCGCCGTAATTTACTCCGAGGACTCCATTGCTAGCTACCTGAAACCACATGCCAGTATGTAAGTGATCCCCCGGATTTGTCTTATCCGTCGTCAAAATTCCCCCAGCGCTCGCTGGGTAAGCCGACAGATTAATCCAGCCCGAGACCGTCATCGGTAGTCCGAGCTCGAGCGTATTACCGAGATTGACATAGTCACCGGTCCCATCGAGGGAAAGCGCCTGACCGAGCTTGCCGCGCACAGCCCGCGCATTGCCGGCAAGCGTCCCATTGATGGCTGACCCACTCCGGTCGAACGCGGTCGTCGCGGTCATGTCCTGACCGTTAAAGCTCCAGTAGCCCTTCAGGCTCGTATCGGTCCCCGTCGGCGTTCCGAGCCGGTAGAGCTGACTAACCTCATCCGCCGAAAGAGGTCGATTATAAATACGCATTTCATCGAGTGAGCCAGCAAACGGCGTATCGGCAATTTCTCGTGCCGCGATACTGATGTTTCCTGTTGATTCGACATGGACTGTGCCGTCTTTGGTCACCGACCCCTGATTCGGGGATCCATCTATATAGATGAGAATATCATTGGTCGCAGCGACGGTCGTACTCGTGGTGAAAGTCACGACGAAATGATGCCAGGAATCATCATTGAGACCAGTCGATGAGGAACTACGCTGGGCCGGCGCTGTGCCGCAAGATCCCGCGCCTCGAATTTGAGCTGAAAATGTTCCGCCTGTCATGAGAACACCCCACCCACCTGAACACGAGCTTTGAGTGAGGATATAGCCGGTTGAGCTACTCGTCCGTTTGAACCAGCCAGCGACACTGAATGATTGGTTCCCAAATTGATAGAGCGAGGTAAGCGCCGTTGAGATATAGTCATCCGTTCCATCAAAAGTAGCCGCACTTCCAATTCGCCCGGTCGTCCAGGTTGGACCACTTACTAATGTGCCAGTATTACTATTAGTGCTCGTGTCTGCTGCACTGGTACCCGTATTCTCGTCGAGCTTCCAGTAGCCAGCCAGCCCCGAATCAAGTCGCCCTGTCCCCTGCGGCGTCGACACGCTCGAGTTTGTCTTGTCAGGCTTGGCGCTATCATACTGCCCCTGAATCTCGGCGGCGGTCAATGCACGATTGTAGATGCGCACTTCGTCCAACGTACCAGGAAAATACCCGCCACCGCCCGGGATACTGCTAAAAAACTTGTCATCGGTGTATGAACCAGGAAGCGGCACGGATGTGTACGACCCATCCACTACACCATCCCGATACATCGTCAATACTCCCCCGCTTGTCAGAGTGAAAGCGACATGATGCCAAGCACCGTCATTCACTGCTGTACTAGCATGTTTAAAACCAGAATTATTCGAATAGAAACTCAGCTTACCTGGTGCTGATCCATCGCCATCGAGCTGCACCGTCCATCCTGTAGTCTGCCAAAACCCGAGAATAGTTTTTTGACTCGTCGCGGTCGTTTTCATCCAGAAAGATGCTGTCAGTGCGCCTGTAATATTGGGAGCATCGCTCAAAAGCTGAACCACATCATTCACCCCGTCAAGCAATAATCCCTGACCAACGATACCTTTGCTCGTCGTCGGACCGCCCGTGAGCGTACCATTATTTCCCGCGCCGCTCTGGTCGAAAGCCGTCGTCGCATTCATATCTTGACCATTGAAACTCCAGTAGCCCTTGAGACTAGTATCAACGCTCGTTGGTGAGGTCAGACGATAGAGCTCCCCGACCTCATCGGCCGAGAGTCCGCGATTATATACTCGGACTTCATCGATCTGCCCATTCATGTGCTGAGGAAAGGTCGTATCACCTCTACCAATAAGAACATTATTATTAAATTCGGCAGAAAGACTTGTTACCGTATCAGAAGCACTGAGCACTCCATTGACATAAATACGCCGTGTGCTGACCCCATCCCAAGTACCAACAACATGGTACCAGGTCCCCGTCTGAATATCTCCTGGGATATTTGAATTCAGCAGGCTTGCGCCAGAGTGATTGAATTGAAATTCATAGAATCCACCTCCGAGATTGTAATCAAATCCCAGCGTTGCTTCGGACCCACAACAATCAGCTGTTCCGCTTGAAAAAATTACTTGATCCGTATTGGCAATATCGGTCTTTGCCCAAGCCGAAATAGTATGTGGTCCACTCCCAAAATCCAAAACGGTTGGGGTCCCAATATTGATATAATCATCGGTCCCATCAAAATCAACCGCCGAGCCGATTTGACCCGTCGTCCAGGTCGGACCGCTGGTGAGCGTTCCATTGTTGCCATTAGTACTGGAGTCGCTCGCAGTCGTACCGGTGTTTTCGTCCAGTTTCCAGTAGCCAGCGAGTCCGCTATCGAGCCGACCGGTGCCCTGGGCTTGTGAACTCGCCGAGTTGGTCGCATCTGGCTTGGCGATATCGTAGAGGGATTTGATTTCGCTCGCCGCGAGCACACGATTATATATTCGGACTTCGTCGATGGCACCAACGAAGCCTTCTGCTCCAGACTGATTGCTACCGATATAGGTCAAGACACTCGTATCCGGCGTCGAAGAAAGTGCTGATAGTGCACTGGTCTCTGAGGCACTGTCCAATGTAATAGTCACCGTCGGCGAAGCGATACTCCCGGTGACTGTTACTGCAAAATAGTGCCATTCATTCAGGCTCGGAGTAAAGGTGCCGAAACTTTGGTAGGTTCCATCTGCTTTAGATGCATAATACTTGAGAACGCCGCTATCCACTCGAACCATCTTTATAAGTCGATGAGCGGTAACACCTGAATACTGACCAAGGACACTCCTCGTGGCACCGGAACTTGTCTCCTTGAACCAGCCCGATATCGTCATCGGGACTTGGAGTGCATCGATCGAAGAGTTTGATCCCACATCAACATAGGAACCGCTAAAATTGAGGGCCTGCCCTACAGATCCTTGGGTAATCGTTGGACTATTAGTTAGCGTCCCGTTATTCCCGGCGCCGCTCCGATCATAGGCGGTCGTGCCGGAAATATCCTGACCATCAAACGACCAGTAACCCTTCAGGCTCGTATCGACCGAGGTCGGCGAGGTGAGGCGCTGGAGTTCCGACACCTCGTCCGGCGAGAGGACGCGGTCATAGATGCGCATCTCGTCGAGCTGGCCGTCGAAGTATTCCGACCCCCCAGTAGAACCGATGTAGAGGTCGCCCGTGCCGCTGGCATAACCACCAACGACCGTATCCGTATCCGTTCCGACCGGCACACCATTGAAATAATACGTTATCACATCGGTCCCGGCATCATAGGTCAGCGTAAGGAGATACCAGGTACCCGTCGTCGCGGCGAAAGCATCGGAATAGTTGAATGCACCACCCCCACCCGGAGTGAAGAGAAGGTGGTAGGTCGGGCTTCCGAGATTAGTGAAACGCAGGGTGTAGAGATGATTCGCGCCCGAATCTGCTGTCTTGCGGAAGATCCCCCGGCTCTCGCCATTGCCCGGGAGCGTATCAAACTTCGCCCACGTACTGAGCGTCATGGAGCTGCGGATATCGATCGGGTTCGCGCCCGGGACGGTGATTTGCTCATTACTCCCATCGAAATCGAGCCCATTCCCAATCTGACCGGTCGTCCAATCGCCGTTCTCCATATTGACAAGCGTTCCGTTGTTGCTGTTGGTACTCGCATCGGCCGCGGCCGAGCCGGTCGTCTCGTCGAGCTTCCAATAGCCGACGAGGCCACTATCAAGACGGCCAGTTCCCTGCGGCTGGCTCGCTGACGTATTTGATTTCACACCGGCCCGCACGCTCCAATACCAATACCCGACCGCGATAATGAGGAGGGAACAAAGAATCCCGATATACTGTATGGTCCGAGCGCGAGTGAGGGTCATATGTCTTTCAGTATATCAAACGATTCATAACCCTTTCCCACACGCTCACGTATTTTCCCCCTCTCTTTATTTCTTTTATCCACTTCTCGTTTTAGCATACTCAGACGGCCGTCTAAAGAATCGAGATTGAGGAAAGAGAACTACTTATGAGCGGAGGGTGAAGTATTTTCTCACGTCCTGATCCCGGCTGATATGCTTTGCTTCGATAAAGCGGATGTATCGCTCCCCCTGGCACGCCTGAATAAGCAATTCTACCGCCTCTCGGCAATCATACGGAGTGACAAACACGCTCGCCTGGAGCTTATAGAAATCCCAACTCCGAAGACACTGCCGCAAGATGTTGCGCATTTTTCGCTCCGCTTCCGGGATATCAAAAACAACCAGGCGCCACTGTCCATCCCATTTCTTCCGTACCACTGGTTTAGTCGTGATCAAACTCTGAAGGGTCGCTCGCTCTCGACCGCTTTTGGTTGGTCGCACCAAATAGACCCCATCCTTTGACTGGGTCAGGGTCACCAGCTTCTTCTCCTCAAGGAGACGGACCGTTCGCGGTACTCCGTAACGGCTTACTTTTCTCCACTCCTCTGAAGCTGTTTTTAACAGGCGATATTGCGCTCGCGCCGAACGAGTAAACGGGAGTGCCAGCCCCGTCAGGAGTAAGATGAGTAGTTTCTCTTCATTTTTTCCCAAGCTCCTCATAGCATTCTTGAATCAGCTCAACATCCCACTTCTCTTACACCCTCCTACCTTCGTGTTTCTTTTTTCCATTTTAGCATGAACTGACGGCCGTCTGAAGAATAGAGATTTTTGAAAAAAAAGTGATGGGGCGCGGTGGGAAAGTTGGGATTATCGCGACTGGTTGTAGAGACCGAGGACTTCGGCGGCAGCGAGCTCTCTATTGTAGATGCGGACTTCGTCGATGGAACCAGAAAATGTCTGATCACCTGAATAGCGCGTACCGATTTGCACCGTGTTGACCCCGGCCGTCCCATACGCCGCTCCGGTTGTGAGCACCCCCTGATTGGGAACACCGTCGACGTAAAGCTCAGTATCATTGCTTGCTCCTGTAGTCGTATCAGTGGTTATGACCACGGCAAAGTGATGCCATTTATTATCATCCACCCGCGTAGTACTGTATCGATCGGTACCACCTGCCCCACACCCCCCGTTTGCCCGCGTGCCCGCACGGAGATACCCACTCGACACATGAATACGCCAGCCGCCGTCGCATATATCCTGGGAAGCGATATAGCCATCTGTACCTGTCTTGAACCAGCCGGTCACAGTAAAGGTCGTGTTAGCGAACATAGCCGAGGGCATCGACGTGATATTCACGTAATCATCGGTTCCATCAAAAGAAAGCGCCTGGCCGAGCTTGCCATTGATAACTGCTGGACCATTCGTCAGCGTGCCGGTATTCCCGGCACCGCTTCGGTCATAGGCGGTCGTCCCACTGACATCTTTGCCATTGAAGCTCCAGTAGGCCTTCAGGCTGGTATCGGTACTGGTCGGCGTCCCGAGACGATAGAGCTGGGATACTTCATCAGCGGAAAGAGGACGATTGTATATCCGCACCTCGTCCATGTTGCCGTCAAAGCGATTGCAATAATTGAAACGCCAGTCCTCCGAGGAAGAGCTCGGGGCCGGAAGGGCCGCGCCCGATTTAACGAGTACCCCATTGAGATAGAGAGCTGAACCACCGGCACCATTGGTCGCTACCAAATGCTGCCACTGATTGGCAGTAAGCGACAAGTCGCTTGCCACCAGCTGTGATCCACCTACCCAGAGAGTGGGAGAGCCACTGACATTGAGTTCCAACATATAGCTCGCTGACCCCTCGTCGCAGCCGCTGATTCCTTTGTAAATTATGCCCTGGTAACTACCCGGCGACCGTGGATAGACCCAAGTAGACAGCGTAACATTCTGCGAAGCATTCAAAACCCCTGTCCCGGCGCTCACGACGACGCTTTCATTCGTCCCATCAAAAGAAAGTCCGTTCCCGATTTGGCTGGCCACCCAGTCCCCGTTTTCCATATTGCTGAGTGTACCGTTGTTACCACTAGTACTGCTGTCAGTGGCCGTCGATCCGGTCGTTTCGTCAAGCTTCCAATAACCAGCCAATCCTGAATCAAGCCGCCCGACTCCCTGCGGTTGGGTAGTGCTCGAGTTGGTCTTGTCTGGCTTGACCGCATCATATTGCCCTTGGATCTCGGCCGCTGTCAGAGCACGATTGTAGATGCGCACTTCGTCCAACCCGCCAGTGAAAAAAGCATCGCTCCCCGAACCGCGCGCGCCGAGAAGCGCCGTCGAAGTATCGGTATCATACCCTCCGCTCGTCGAATCAGAATTGGCCGTGCTCGACTGGAGCATGCCATCGGCGTAGATAACGAGACTATTCCCTGTATACGTCGACGTATTGGTCGTCACGATGAAGGCAAACTGATGCCAGTTATTGTCATTGAATCCGGTTCTACTCGACAATCGCCCTGTCTGTCCGCCATCCGTATTTTTCAGCACGGCTGATAATTTCCCTGTGGTGTCGCCATTGAGTCCCACAAGCCACCCACCCTGTCCGGCCACCCCACCCTGAGCGACGAAGGCTCCCCCATTGACGCCCGGACTCGATTTAAACCACCCAGTCACTGTGAAAGTTGTGTTGGCGAATTGATACGGCGTGCTCACGCCCAAGTTTACATAGTCATTCGACCCATCAAATGATAGACCCTGCCCGATAATGCCGTTGATAATCGTGGGTCCACCAGTCAGGGTTCCTGTGCTCCCCAAGCCACTCCGATCATAGGCCGTGGTCGTACCACTCATGTCCTTACCATTGAATGACCAATAGCCTTTCAGACTCGTATCCGTCCCGGTCGGGGTGGTGAGATTGTAAATCTGAGCGATCTCAGATGCCGAGAGGATTCGATCATAGACTCGCACTTCATCAATCTTTCCTTTCCACTTCCCACTACCGTAATACCCCGTAGTACCAATACCGTATGTCTGCGCTCCCAAAGTAACAGTAGAACCGGCTGTAAAATTGCCCGGCACAGCATTGCGATACACCGTACACCCGCTGGTCGTGTCAAAGGTGAGAGTATAGAAAACCCAGTCCGTGGACGCTACTGTGGCAGTGTTTGCACCGAGGTTACAGGCCATAGTGGAACCAAAGGGTCCAGTTATCGAAGCAACGACATTCTCAGCACTCCCAGACCCATTCGTAAGCCAATGATACAAATCGAAACCGCCTCCTGACCATGTCCCCCCAAAAACATTGTACGTCGCATCAGCACCAAACTGGGAAGCATCCGGAGCGACCCAGGCTGTGATCGTGCCTCGACTGAGCGAGAATGACCCCACCGATACTGACTCGGTCCCGGTGAAGTTGAGTGCTCCGTTGATTTGGCCCGTGGTCCAGGTTGGACTGCCAGAAAATGTGCCGTTGTGACCAGTGGTGCTACTGTCCACCGGTGTGGTACCACTCCCATCGTCGAGCTTCCAGTAGCCAGCGAGACCGCTATCGAGTCGGCCGGTCCCCTGAGCCTGCGAACTACTCGAGTTGGTTTTATCCGGTGCTGCCGCATCATACTGACTCTTGATCTCGGCCGCGGTAAGGACGCGATTGTAGACGCGAACTTCGTCAATAGAGCCATTGAAGAAAGAACCGGGTCCGTCTGCTGCTCCGATATAAGCATTGTTCGTCCAATTATTGATAGATCCTGAGAGAGTACCGGAGATATTAAGCACACCATTTATGTAGATATACGCGGTCGTTCCATCCCAGACTCCCACGACGTGATACCACGTGTTGGGAACGATATCAAATGTAGAGTTGATGTTGCCAATCCCTGATAGCGCAAACCGAAATTGGTATATACCACTACCACCACTATCCAATATAGAAAGCGAGGACTCTGTCCCACAGCAGCCCATTGAGCCAAGTGCCACTATGGTTTGGAAAAGACCCGAACTGGTTTTACTCAATGTCGTGTTGGTCCAGGCAGAGACGGTATGGGCGGTACTCGGCGCAAAGCCCAGGCTCGCCGGGGTGCCAAGCGATACATAATTGGTGCTTCCATTAAATCTCAATGCCTGGCCCGCTGGTCCTTGGATAATCGTCGGACTATTGGTTAGTGTTCCATTATTCCCCGCGCCGCTCCGATCATAAGCGGTCGTGCTTGAAATATCCTGACCATCAAACGACCAGTAGCCTTTGAGGCTGGTATCGACGCTCGTGGGTGCCGTTAAACGATAGAGCTGGCTAATTTCATCAGCGGAGAGCGCTCGACGGTATACCCGGGCTTCATCGATTAGACCGTCGAAATAAAATGTTCCCCCGCCAGTCTGACACCGACCAATTTCAAGATTTTGCTCAGCAGCCGAAGTTAATGCATTTGATGTCGTTTCTACCAGACGAATCCCATCGAGATAGAGGCTATTTTTGGTGCCATTATTCGTATAGACAACATGATGCCAGCTCGTGCCAAGGGTCGCACCCGTACCAGATACCTGAACGTTCACTGAACCACCCCCACCATTCGAGAAATAGAGATTTTCCGTCCCACCATTATCATAGAAAAGGCATTGATGATCCGACCCAGCTTGACCGTTGGTATGACCAAAGATAGGAAAATCCGTTGTCGGAGTATCGCCCTTCACCCACGCCGAGAGAGTGATGGAATCTGTCGAGGTAAGTGTCGTGCCCGTGCTAACATAATCATCCACTCCATCAAGACTCACTGCGCTTCCGATCTGCCCCGTCGTCCACGCCGGACCGTTGGTCAGGGTTCCGTTATTGCCATTGGTACTCGCATCCGTCGCGGTCGTCCCACTGCCATTATCCATCGCCCAATACCCAGCCAAACCACTATCCAGTCGCCCTACACCCTGAGGCTGGCTACTCGCGGTATTCGACTTCACTCCGGCACGGACAGAGAAATACCAATAGCCCACGGCTATCAGCATCGCTGCAATAATTATTCCTACCCACTGTATAGTACGACTTCGAGTAATGCTCATGGCGAAAAAGGATTTACCCCGTTAGAGACAGGAAGCGTTTCAATCGGTTCTTGAGATAGCGTTTGCCCATACCGGTCTTGAGATATTTCTCACGTGTAAAGGCGTCATGTGCATCAATGCAGGCTTCGTAGTAAATGATTTCGAATGGACCTCGGTCTTTGGTAGACTCAACTTTTCGATCATTATGTTCTTTGAAACGCTTCCGTATATCCTCAGTACAGCCAGTGTACCACTTGCCGTCTTTTGTACTTTTCAAGACGTAAACGTACTGCATAGCTGTCTCTAACGGGGTGAACCGATATATTGAATAGTCCGAGCGCGAGTGAGAGTCATATACCCTTCAGTATATCATCGCCGGCGCTGCCAAAAGATGATTGCTCCAAGCGCGAGCGTGATGCCGAGGAGGTCGACCGCGACATCGGTAAACCGGGCGCCACGGCCGAAAATGAAAAACTGATGAAGCTCGTCGAGCATGCCGTAGGCGAGCGCAAAGGATCCGGCCAAGAGGAGAATCCGATTGAAGGATTCTTTCTGGAAGACTGCGGCGAAGTAGCGCCACGCGAGGAGCGCCAGCACGGCGTATTCGAACACATGAGCGGATTTCCGCTCCAGCACATACCAGAGCGGCGGGTCGAACGGGATACCGCTTCCTGGCCGATGTGAAAAAGCGAAAATCACTGCGCACCAGAGCAGGAGCATGAGGAGACGGGGTGAGAAAATCGTGTAGAAACGATCGCGCTCCATATTTATTTCCGGCCGCCCATCCAGGCGCCGAATTCCTTCAAGAGGATGCGGAAGGCGTAGAACGGCAGCCAGAGCCAGAGCGTCTTCTTCAGGAAATCATCAAGCGACTTGTTCAGGTTCATAGCGATCGCGTATTACGGCTTCTGGTTGATTTCGTAGATGACGTCCTTTTTCTCGACGACGATGCGCCAGCCCTCCTTTTCCGCCATCGCTTTCAGGTTCTGATTCGGATTGAAGGCGATCGGGTGATCGACCATCCGGAGGAAGCTTCCGTCGCTTTCGGTATCGCCTATCCCGTAGGAATCCTCGAGCGTGAGGCCGTGCTCATAGACGTACTGCTTCAAGACCTCGCCCTTGTTCCGCGACGGCTCGAACTCCGCCTCGCCCGTGTATATCCCTTGCTCGTCTTTGGTATAGACGCTCCCGAAGACACCGTCAAAATGGAGATGGTGGCGATTGTACTCTTCGACGATCTCGAGCGGCGATCCGGAAATAGCGAGAAGATGATACCCTTTCTCGCGGAGCTCCCTGATGAGCGCCTCGGAAAAGATGTATGTCCGCTTCGCATGAAACGGAACGACGACGCGTGCCGCCTCATAGACCGACGACTCGGATACTCCCTTGATATGTTCCGCATAGATCTCGACGATCGCTTTCCGGTAATCTTCGTACGTGCCGGAGTGCTCGAGCCAGCCGCTGTAGACTTCGGTCAGCCGATGCCGCACGCTATTCGGGAAGACCTTCATCCAAGCCAATTCATTGATCAGCTCAAAATGGAGGTTTTTGCGGAAAATCGTTCCATCGATATCGAGAATAGCGATTTTCTTCTGTTTCGCTTCTTTTTTCATGTTCAGCCGTGTTTAGTTTTTTTTCGTTCCAGTGTCTCCATTGTATCCGACAGGTGGTACAAGGCAATACCACCGGCGACCGAAACATTGAGCGAATTCTTGGTACTGCGCATCGGGAGATGGATGACCGTATCGGCCAAAGCGAGTGCTTTCGCATCGAGGCCGGAAACTTCATTCCCGACGACGAGCGCCACATCGCTCTTCCCTTTCTCGAGCTGGAAGTTGCGGTAATCGATGCTATCGATATCCTCCCCCTCCTCGAGTGCGACGATCTCCACTCCGGTCGCCTTCAATTTCCGGATAACGAGTGGAAGCGTCTTCACGGCCGTCCACGGCACGCTTTCTTCGCCGCCGAGTGCCGTCTTCTTCAGGGTCTTTTCGGCGAGCGTCAGATAGAGTCGGTTGGGCTCGGCCGGCTTCGGCGTGATGCCGACCAAGTAGACCTGGGTCACACCGGCACCGTCGGCCGTCCGAAAAAGCGCTCCGACATTATGTGCGCTCCGGAGATTGTCGAGGATGAGAATCATTTTGGGACACCTTTACAATCTGCTGAAGTGCCGGCCAAGCTCCCCGTACAACTTACCATGCCGTTTATATCTTCAGTACACTGAGATTTTTGCCTTATTAATTGGCACAGTAAAGTTTGCTCTTTTTTCGCTCCAACACTATCTTCATATCCATACTGTCCCCAGCAGACAATCCCCCAACCCAACAAACTAACTACAAGCAAAAAGTTTCTTTTAAACGAAAGTAGACCAGCAATAATAGCTACAAGATACCCGAAACTGATGATCCCTATCTTACCTAAAGAATGAGTGTCGACCATACTTGAAAATGCAAAAAGTAATACAAAAAATCCGACCGGGGCAAATGCTAACATCACCACAATATTCGCAATCTGTATAACCCGCAGTACTTTAGCATTCATATATGGCTATATACTTTAGGCTTTCGTTTAAGGATACCGTTCAAACAGTTCCTTCCCCTTCTCCCACACGGCCGGATAGTCTTTTTTTGTCTTGAGCCAGTACCACCACTCCCCGCCCCAGAGATAGATATCCTCAAATCCGACGCGACGGGTATAGGTGACATTTTCTTCCAGCCGGCTCTCATTCATCGTCTGGAACTGCTCCTCGAGCGAAACATTGGCCACCCAGCCGGAGGCCCAGGGCTCCGCCTGGAGCTCGATGACGCTGAATTTCTCCTGATCGGAAAAGAGGCGAACGAAGAATTCCTTGGTCCGGAAGAAATTCGGCCCGACTGGATAGGTGAAGTAACCACCGGCTTTTTCACTGTAGATATCGCGGTACAGTGTCGTTCCGAACTCATCACCTCGGCGCGCAGCTCCGTACCAGAGTGAAAGCTCGCCGCTATCGGTCAAGAGTATCGGCCGCGAGGAATCGAGCCGCTTCACGAGCGCAATCTCCTTCTCGAGAAAAGCGACATTGAACTTCGGGCAGATGCCGAAGCTGAGAAACGGCTCATTCTCGACCTGCCACTTCGTGATTGTCGGGTCATCCTTGTAGCGAAGCACTACTTGCTGGATGAAACTGAGCATCCCGGCTTGGCGCACGCTTTCGTCATCCTTTGCCCAGCTCGGGATATGGCACTCGGGCCAGCGTGGAACCTTGATGCCGACCACGAGAATCACCGTGGCATCGCGTTTCTTCGCCTCAGCTAATTGCCAGTCGATATCCGCGAAGTCATAGACCCCTTTCTCTCTTTCAGCCAGATCCCAGTAGACCGGGAGACGGAGTTTCTTCACGCCGATATCGTCGAGGAGTGCCTTATACGTTTCCTGCCAGTCGAGCCCGAGATCGGTTGCGTAACGAGAGGAGAACGTCATGCCGAGATGGACGTCTTCGCGCGGCGCCGGGCCAGGAAGATTGAAGTAGCCAAAGATGAGCGCGACAACGAGCACGATGCCGACAAGCGTGTAGACGAGCATCTTGATGACGCCGCGCCAATGCGACCACGTGCTCGAACCGCCGCTTGTTTCATTCATTTTTTCCATAGGTTACAAGCTTACAGAAAAAGAAAATCAACGCCCTGCGTCACGGCCAGCCACATTCCGAGCCCGATGAGCACGATCGCGGCCGCCTTCTGGAACCAGTCCCAGAAGTAGAGACGTTCGCCGAAGATTTTCGGGAAACGGAGGGCGAGGGGAATCGCGAGAATAAGCACGAAGGCGTACTGGATTCCGTTCAGCGCCTGAATAAACGTCACTGGTCCGAGGAAAGCGGCATACGTAAGGAGAAAGGTCGCGATCGCACCGAAGATCTTGTTTAAGAGGAAAAGGAAGCCGGTCATGACATCGCGCTTGTTCGAAGAAGACAGGTGGCGCGTATTGTTGAGGATTGCGCGGCGGTATTCGGGGATAATGAAGAGGCTGAAGCCGCCGATAATGAAGCCAATCCGCGACCAGATGAGCCCATTCACGAAATCAGCATTACGGTACCCAGTCTTTAAGAAGAGCAGTGAGAGTGCCATGAGCGCTCCCGCAAGGAGCGTTGACTTCATGAGTGCGTCATTTTTCTTCAGCGGCAGATCGAAAGCAATGAGGAAGGCGCCCGCCAGAAGCATGAAGAGCGAGAGGAAGTGGCCAGGTGAGAAGGAAAGGTTCGCTGCCGGCCCGAACGCAAGGGAGGCAACGCCGGCGATAACTGAAATCGTGATGCCGACCAGAGGTGCGACCCGCGAAATCTCGCTCCGCTTGACTGCGTTATAGAAAGCAACGAGGCCGTAAAGAAAGAGAATGCCCGAGATGACGAAAACCGTCCCTGTCTGCCAGGGAATGGGTTTATACCCGAACGGAATGAGCACGACCGCAAAAAGCGAGAGGACTGAAACAAAAAAAGCGTAGACGACCGGTTCCTTGATTCGGCCAGCTAAAAGATATTTATCGAAAAGTGCCGTGACCGCATTGAAAAAATATCCGGCAAGGGCGAGAGAAATCCAGTGCATGAGTTTTCTTTTTTTCCATTATACCACTCCGGCCCCTGGAAAACCTCTCTCTACAGCAGAAAAGAAAACGCCCGCTTATTTGCGGGCGATAGCGCGGAAGTAGATATCAACGTCAGAAACCCATTTCCGGACGCTTTCAGGGGAATGCGTCGCGCAAGACGAACCGCATTTCCAGATGGTCATATTTTTTGGCTCACTCGTCTCCCGCAGGGCAACTAATTGCTGAAGCCGTTTTCCGATTGCTTGGACAGCCTCTTCAGCCGTACCGAAACAGCCATGGCCCATCGCGACGCCACGAGCACCAGCACCCTTGAAGCCCCAATAATTGAAACAATCCTCCCCGGCCGCATCAAGTGGCACGCGTTTCCCCCAGTTACTCTCTTTTTTCGCGATACCGACGATGAGTCCGGCGATATCACGGTCATACTCCGCAATTGCCGGCACCATCGCAGCAATCGGATAACCGGCAAGCATTGTGCTGAGTTCCGCTTCAAAAGCCGATTTTTCTGAATCCTGGAGGGTAGCCACAGCGAGAGCCTCGGCAGGCGCTTCAGGCTCACCAGCGGACGGCGTTCGGAAATTCAGCGCCTCGCACGGCAGACGGTCACTCTTTTCGGCCGGTTTATCGCCGACAAAGAACACATAGTCTTCCCGCCAATCGCAAAGGGTCGGACGAGAGAATGGGTCATCGGGACCGGATCCCTCAATCGATTCGCTCGCGACCAAAGGCGCCTCTCCGAGAGAAACGAACAAGGTAGCGGCGAGCCCGAGCGCCTGACAAGCATGCCGAACAACTGACTTCCTTTTTTGGCTCGAAAATGATTGCAGCAGACGATGGATGAATGTCATAAAATGGCTTGAAATAGGCATCTCTTTCAAAAAATCCTCTTGAGACGCAAGTCCAAAGATAGCATTTTTTCGGCCTTCGGTCAAAGCTTTTCCTATCTCAATCAGCCACTTTTTGCCTCGAGAAAGCGAAAAAAACACCCTTTCGGGTGATTTAAATTAAAACACGTATTTTTATATAAGTCAATACAATACAGCACTCTTCCGGAAATATCCGCCGGGGGCCGCTATTCTTGCTCTTCCTGGTTCAGGTCCTTGAAGTACATATCGACATCCGCAATCCATTTTCGGACGCTTTCCCGGCTGTGACCGTCGCAGCTATAGCCGCATTTCCAGATGATCATCTTGGCCGGCGTATCGATTTTTGAAGAATAGACCAAGGATTCGATTCGGAGGGCGACCGAATCAACCGCATCTTTCCGGCTATTGAAACAGGTATGCCCGCCGGTACCCATGAGCCGGCGTACTCCCCGATACCCCCAGTAATTGAAGCAGTCCTGTCCGTCCAAGACCGGCACGCGTTTCCCCCAGTTACTCTCTTTTTTCGCGATACCAATGAGGAAGGCGGCAACGATACGGTCTTTCTCAAGAATATACGGGAGCATATCCTCAATCGGATACCCCTTCACGAGCTCTTCAATCTGCTTCCGATACTCTTCCTTCTCAGCCTCGCTGAAAAACTGCAAGAAGAGGTCATCGTTCGGATCATACTTCTTTTCTTCAGAAAGCTCGCGGGCCAATTTCGTATTCTCCTCTTTTTCAGGAGTCGCTATGGCCGACGATTCGGACTGTGCAATTGCATCATCACCCTTGATATCTTGAATGACCGACATGGAAACCATACCGAAACTGACTCCGGCAAAGAGCGAAGCATAGAGCGCCTTCTTCGGCGACAGATTACCCGGCTCCGGCAGGTAGCGGTTCAATTTTCTCCCGAGACGGCGTGAGACAACAAAAAACCGGCGGAACAGCATAAGACGGCGCCACTCCCGCTTCCAGACATGCACGAAACTCCGCTTCGTGTCTTCCCGAAGAAGGACGGCATCGAGCTGTCGGCGCGCTCGAATCATCGATGGTGTAATCAAGGGCTTCGGTGCGAGACTCGGCCGCGGTGACCGATACTCACGGCCATGTGCAACACCATCAAAGACCATCTTAGCCTGAGAGATCGGTTTCGCTTTCGGAAGATCAATAGGTGGCATGACTTCAGATTCCGGCTTTTTGTTTGAAGAATTCAATCACTTTCGGCGTACCGATAAGACACTTCCCTTCTGAAAAGACAAATGGGACAGCGATCTCCTCGGGTTTAAGACTACAGACCTCCGCCGCCTCGCGCATCAGCCGGGCATTGGTCCGATCGCTCCAAACCTCTTTCATGACGAAACTGAACTTTTCCGCGATTTTGTTCTCATCGAGGAATTTCCGTACATCGATGCAATGCGGACACGTTTCACCGTAAAAATACGTGGTTACTGACTGATCAAGAACCTCTTTCTCTCCCTCGCCCTTTAACCCCCACCAGACGATTGATGCGATAATCACGACTAATCCGATACCGAGCCCGATGAGTTGTTTTTTATCCATAGTATTTGCCCTTATTATACCATGCGCGGTCGAGGCCAGAAGAGGAGGAACAAGCCGATAGCCGCCATACCGAAAGAGAGCACCTGCCCGGTCGCGAGGACGCCAAAGAGCAAGTCGGTACCCTCGGGCAGTTCACGATAAAACTCGGCAGTGATCCGGAAACCTGCGTACCCAAGAAGAAAAAGTCCAGTCAGCTTCCCGGGAGTTTTCAAGAATCGGCTTCCTATGAGAAGAAGCCCGAAAAGGATGAGCCCTTCGCCGAAAGCCTCATAGAGAGTCACGGGATGACGAAGCACTTCCCCGGCAAACGGAATCTGGACCCCCAGAGGCGATTCGGTCGTACGGCCGATGATCTCGAGATTCAGGAAGTTTCCGACTCGGCCGAAGAGAAGAGCGATGGGCACTGCCTGGACCAGAGCGTCAGCAAACTCCAGAAAATGTCGACTCGCCTCGCGTGTGAATATCCACAGTCCGATTGCTCCACCGACGAGTCCGCCATGGAAACTCATTCCGCGAATACCAATCCACTCCTGGAGCTGGAAATCATACGGGGAAATGATCCGCCACGGCTCCCGGAAAAACTCGTCGCCGCCGTAGAAGAAAACGTATCCGAGGCGGGCGCCGATGACGACTCCCCAGAGAATAGTGACGACGAGATCAATCGAGGCGAAGGTGTTCGGCAGGATACCGCTCTGGCGTGCCAGCCACATGAAGTACGTCGCTGAGAGAATGGCGCCAAGCAGGTAGCAGAGCGAGTACCAAGTGACCGGAAACGATCCGATCTGCCAAGCAATCGGATCAAGAGCGAGCGGAAGCGACTGCCACAAGGCCTGCATACGCTACTTTTCGTTATAGCTCTCGAGTTGGCCCTTGAACTCGATCGAGTAGATCTCGCCAAGCGCGAGGAAAAGCGAAACGATGATGGGTCCAATGATGAATCCCGGAA
Source organism: Candidatus Moraniibacteriota bacterium (assembly GCA_052034935.1). GTDB lineage: Bacteria > Patescibacteriota > Minisyncoccia > Moranbacterales > UBA1568 > SSEF01. Next base: position 53,978 of record JBPOIB010000001.1, on the reverse strand, counting down.
GACCGAAAAGGGAGATACCGCCCAAGGTTGCGAAAAAAATCATCAGCGGGTGCATCTGAGTATCCTTGCCAACAAGCTTGGGCCGGAGAATATTATCGATGACCGAAATGACCCCCATGCCAATACCGAGGAGAAAAGCGCCCTGCCAGACTTGACCAATAAGGAGAAGGAAGATACCTGCCGGCAGCCAGACCAGGGCTGAGCCAACGAGCGGGATGATCGAAAGAAGGATCATCAGGAGACCCCAGATCGCTGGCGAGGGAATGCCGACAACCCAGAAGGCGACGCCGCCGATGAGGCCCTGGATGACACCGACCACCAGAGTCCCCTTCAGGGTCGCGCGGCTGATCGAGATGAACTTCGAAGCGAGCAGCTTTTCGTGCTCGGTGCGAAGCGGCGACAGACTCATCAGATAACGGAAGGCTCGGTCCCCATCGATCAGGAAATAGAAGAGCGTGAAGAACATGATGAAGACCCAGAAGACGAAATGCGTCACGCTCTGGTAAGCCGTCTGGAGAATGCCGAGCGCGTTCTGGCTGAATTGGCGGATATCCTGCATGACGCTTTCCGTTGTGAACGCCGCATCTTTGAAGACGAGACGGCCGATCGGCGTCTCATTGAAGTAGCCGACTCCTGATTCGACCACCCCGACGAACGAACGTTCCTCACCAATCGCATTGTAGAGCTGATTTGCTTCCGCTACCGCGAGCGAAAGAACAGAGAGTATCGGCGTCACGATAATGACCGCGACCACGAGACAGGTAAGGAGCGATGAGGTCGCGACCCAGCCAGGGAAAAGACGGAGAAATCGATGGTACATCGGCTCGAAAAGAACCGAAAGGATAGCGGCCGCGACAATCGCTGTCAGAAACGGCTGGAAGATGAAGAACACTGTCCCACCGACAAGGAGGAGGATGAGAAAAAAGAAGTAGATGTTGAGATTGCGAACCTCCATAAGAAGACAATTATGAGCTACTCCTAGTATAGCGGAGAACAGACCTAAGGAAAACTGGCTTCAGCCGATCAAGAATTCGTGATTTCTTCTTTCGAAAAGGTTGCAAATTCCGGCTTGCCGAGAAGAATCTGTGCATTCACGAAAGAGCGAAGTCCCCCGTTTATGCTCTCCTCTCTATGGGGCGGCCGGACAGCGAGTATCAGGTCGTGCTTTTTCTCAAAATAGGACTTGATATCAGCGCGGGACGCGTACCCTGGCGGCAGGACGAACGGGGCATAGACCGACCGTTTCGAGGAGTAGTAGATCCGGTGTTTTTCATGGAGGATAACCACGACTTCCGTTTTTTCCCTATCTATCCCCTTTGCTTTCTTCGGCTTTTTCGAGGATGTTTCCTGTTTCCCCGCCTCGCGATAATAGACACAACTCTTTTTAAGCGGACAAGCTTCACATTTCGGCCGGCTGACGCAGAGTGCGCTCCCGAAATCCATGAGTGCCGCATTGAGCTCTTTCCTCGGACTCCTGAATTTCGACTCGAAATACACCCCGTCGATTGACACTTTCTTCGTGCCGAAGAAGAATCGTCCAACAACCCGTCGCAGATTCGTATCCCAGGCTAAATGCTTATCGCCGTACGCAAAACTCATGATTGCCGCCGCCGTATACGGGCCGATACCAGGAATGGATTGAAGGGCCGCCACATCGCGCGGAAACTTTCCACCATATTCAGTCATGATGACCTGGGCGGCTCGAAGCATATTCCGACCCCGAGCATAATAGCCGAGCCCTTGGTAATACGGAAGAAAATCCTCCCACGAAGCCGCCGAGAGCGACTCAATTGTCGGGAAACGACCAAGGAAGCAATTATAGTAGCCGATCACCCGCGATACCTGTGTCTGCTGGAGCATCACCTCGGAAACCCAGACCTCGTACGCGGTGACTCCCGTCTTTCGCCACGGTAACTCGACTCTCCCCGCTTTCTGGAAAAAGTCCATCAGGCGTTGCTCAAAAAAAGTGATTTTCACTTGGCGGATGCTCATCCTCTATATTTACAATGCAATTATCCCGCCGCCTAAACAATACTCACCGCGGTAAAACACTGCATACTGACCCGGCGCAATCCCGGCATCGGTTTCCTTTTGGAGAAAGACTTCGAGCGATTTTTCATCCTGCCACTGGACCTGGACTACGTATTCTTTCGGTCCATGCCGAAGTTTCACCGAGAGTTCGGCGCCGTCTTCCGGCTTCTCATTGAACCAATTCAGGTCGCGAACAACGAAGTTTGTTCGTGCCCGCTCCGATCGATGCTCTGCATGAGAAATGAAAACCGTATTGGCCGCCGCATCCTTGCCGACGACATACCAGGGGCCGCCTGAAAGCCCGAGACCCTCACGCTGCCCAATCGTGAAATACCAGAAGCCTTTGTGCTCCCCAATTGTTTTTCCGGTTTCGAATTCGACGATCGGTCCCGGCTTTTCGCCGAGATGATGCCGGAGAAACTCATCGAACGGTATTTTCCCCAGGAAGCAGATTCCCTGACTGTCTTTACGCTTCGCGTTCGGCAGCGCGAACTTCTCAGCGAGCGCACGCACTTCCGGTTTTGTATACCGACCGATAGGAAGCAGCGCCCGAGACAGCTGCGCTTTGGAGAGCTGAGAGAGGAAATAAGTCTGGTCTTTTACAGGATCCGGTGTCTTCTTCAGGAAGAATGTTCCATTCTTCTCTTCGACCGCTGCATAGTGACCCGTTGCGACCTTGGCATAGCCGTCCCCGATCACGTCCCAGAATGCGCCAAATTTTATCCGCGCATTGCAAAGCATATCCGGATTCGGTGTCCGGCCGGCTTTCACTTCGCTTATCGCCTCGGCGACGACACGCTCCCAGTATTCTTTCTGAAGCGGCACGATCTCGAGCGGAACACTCAGTTGTTTCGTCACCGCCCGGACGTGTTGCAGGTCTTCTTCCCAAGGACAGTCACCGAGAAATGCAAGCTCATCCTCAAGCCAGATCTTGATATAGAACGCCGTAACATCGAAACCCGCCTCTTTGAGGAGAGCGAGCGCGACTGAGCTATCAACGCCGCCCGAGACAAGGACGGCGACCTTTTCCTGTTTCTTTTCGGTCATACGGGCATCCAAACTGAAAAATCAAAATCCTTCCGAATTCCAAAGAGGAGAACAGTCTAACGCGAAGCAAAGAGAGAGTCAATCTCGCTATTCCCCCGTCTCGTCTTTCTGCTGCCGCGCGCCGTCGATAATCGCCCGGACGGCATCGACATTGATATCGGGTTTGCGCCGAAGGGCCTTGAATTTCTTCGGTTCGATATGCTGCACCTGAGCAAGACTCATTGGCCGCTCGGCTGAAGCATATGACCGGACCTGAGTTGTCTTCGGTCGGCTGGTCCGTTCAAGGGAAACCCGTGATGACTGCCGCCCTGCGGCGGCGGGAGCTGGAGGAGACTTCTCGGCGAGGACCTGCTTCTCTTTCGCGACCGCTCGCTGATAGTCACGGAGACAATCTTTGCAGAATGTCGGCCGCGCTGGATCAGGCGGAAAAGGCACTTCGATTTCCAGTCCGCAGGTTGCGCATACGGCCGGATAGAGGACTTTCTCCGGTACCGCTTCTGTGGTTGGTTCCTCAACAGGGACAAATTCTTCCTCTGCTTCGATCGGCGTTGGATCGGTTTCGACCGCGCTCGGAGCAACCGGCGCTGGGCGGAGAATTGGCTTAACTACCGATTTCGGTTTTTCCGTTGGCTTTGGAGCCGGTACAGTAACCGGTTCAACGACGAGAGCCGGCTCTGGTACCTCTTCGGCCAATGAAACTTCTTCGATTGGTTCCGGTGCGCTTACGACTGGGACCGGCTTTGGGGGGGCTGGTTTCACTATCGGTTTAGGGCGTTTTTTCTCTGGGGGTAAGGGTGTCTCCGGCCTTACTCGCTCACGCGCGGCTGGCCGAGGTGCGGCGACGTCAGGACGAGGCACCGACGCAGCAGCTGAGGTCACCGAAACTCGGAGCGCTTGTTTTTCTTCCTCGGAAAGCATGCCCGTCCAACGACGGATCTTTTCTTCCACTTCCGCCTGCGAGGCCGCATAGCGTTCGCGTGTCACCGCGATAACCTTTTCATCAATGCCCGGTGTCTCGACGATAATCGGTGGCAGAGTCGTCGCCGAGAACGCATCGCCCGCGATACCATCAATCATCAGCTTCAGATAAATCTGATACTTCGGCAGATTGACGAAGTCATTCATCATGAAGACCGGCTCGAACTCCTTCTCGAGAAGTTCGGCATCAGCCGCGCCAACTCGGAACGAAATGATCGTGCCACAGTTGCCGAAGACCGCGTCGCTCACCTTCTCCTCGAGCTGCATGATGTACTGATTGGCTAGAATGAGCGACAATCGGTACTTACGCGCTTCGGAAAGGATGTTCGCAAAGGAATCAGTCGCGAAGTTCTGGAACTCATCGACGTAGAGATAAAAGTCTTTTCGTTCCTCCTCGGGAATATCGGCTCGGCCCATGGCGGCGAGCTGGATTTTCGTGATCATCATGGCACCGAGGAGTGCGCTCGAGTCTTCACCGATCTTGCCTTTGGCGAGATTCATGATGAGAATCTTCTTGTTATCCATGATGTCGCGCACATCGAAAGCACTCGTCGGCTGGCCGATGATGTTTCGGATGAGAGCATTCGAGGTAAACTGTCCGACCTTGTTCTGGATCGGCGAGATGACTTCCTGGAGTGTCCGCTCGTTCCAGCCGGCGAATTCCACTGTCCAGAACTGCTTTACGACCGGGTCCGTCACCTTTTCCGTAACGCGCTCGCGATAGCTCTTGTCAACGAGGATGCGCATCACTCCGAGGAGGCTCGACCCCGGATACTCGAGGAGGGCGAGAATCGCGTTCCGGAGAATGTACTCGAGCCGCGGCCCCCACGAATCAGCCCAGATCTTCTTGAAAACACCGACCAGACCTGATGCCACGAGCGAGCGCTGGTCTGCGCTCACCTGTTCGAGCACATTGAAGGCGATCGGATAGGCCTGGTCCGCCGGATCGAAATAGATGACGTCGTTGATGCGCTCGGGCGGAATCGCTTTAATGAGCTTCAGCGCGACATCGCCGTGCGGGTCGATGAAGCAGATGCCATGGCCCTGCTGGATATCCTGGATGGCGAGATTCTCCAAGAGGTTCGTCTTGCCCATACCCGTCTTACCGAGGAGATACATGTGCCGACGACGATCATCGGCCTTGATGCCGAAAACGCGCTCCTCATTGCGGAAATTCGTCTTGGCGAAAACGGTGATCGGATTGTCATTGTGCTCGGACATAAGATGCGTTGATCTTTAAAAAGGCGTTCGAAAACGGACGAGGAGCATGCTCATCATTGTACCGGCAAATTGCTGGGGGCACCACCGCGCTTGGTCGCCACGCGGGAAAGCGTCGGCGCGAGCACCTGCATGTCCGGAAGATGGAAAATAGTCGCCAATTCTTCGGAAGAAAACAGGAATTGATTCTCTCCCGGCTCGCCGTCGCGCGTGATATAGCGACGAAATAACCGACGCTGACGGTAGCGAAGCCGCGGTTCCACGAAAAGATAGCTCGCATAGGTCTTGGAGAGATCGTCCGGGACCATGCTATTGAGCGAGAGGTCATTGAACTGCTTGATGCCGCCGATGAATGCCGATACGCCGGTCGCCTTCGAAAAATGCTCTTTCTTTCCGATGTAGAGGTGACGCATCTTGATCCGGAACATCGGCTTGCCAATATTGCTCTCGAGTGCCTTCAGGATGTCCTTCTGCCCCGGCGTCAATCGGAATTCGACGGGTGCTTCATCCGCCTTCGCTGCCTCGCCGAGACTCGTCCACGTCAGCTCGGCGCCGAGGAGTCCCGAAAAGAGATTGCGGAAAACATCCGCCAGATCGTTCCAGACGCGAGAAAAGACGCCCGGACTCTCGACTTTCTCATGCCCGAGAAATTCTTCGATCGCGGCCTGCCCTTTGGTCGGTCCCCAGTCTTCCTTCACCGGAGTAGTGATGAACTGCAGCCAGAGATGCTGGCCCGGGCCGATCTTGGCCATCGTTTCGATGAGCCCCGCCAAGGGATCGAGCATTTTTCCGGTGACGGACTCCTCGAAAAATTTGTATGTCCGGATCGGGTAGAGGTCGTGCTTCAAAAGCTTGAACTCGGTCCCCCACAAATCCCAGTCCTGGTTCGGCACCGTCTTCGGCACCGTCTTCGTGTAGTCTTCAGCTTCGACGATCTCGACGCCCGGATACTGTGCGTAGAAATGAGCTTCGACCAAATTCCGGAACGGCTTCTGGGTCCGGACATACATATGGAACTGGCCTTCCGTGCTCACAAGCTCGAGCGAGAACTTCGCCGGAAAATCACCGAGGACGTATTCTTCGAAAGTGCTCGGGCTCTTGATAACGCCCGCGAAGCCAGAAAAGATGAGCTCCATCGGATGAGGGCTCTTCTCGAGTTCTTTCGGTGGAATGATCTCGAGTAAGACCCACTGGATCTTGGCGCCAAACTGATCGTTGCGGCTGTCGACCCAGAGCAGCATGAAAATCGGATAGAGTACGAACGGTATGATATAGAACCATACGTCCGCCGCTACGCCGGCGACCACCGCGATATTATTAAAAAGTTCGAACATGCGGGTTCACGTTTCTTTTATTGAGAGCGTTGTCTCTTCATTTCTCCAGTATAGAGAATTCCCGGGCGCGAGCAAAGCAGGAGAAATAAAGACTGCCCCGCAAAGAGGCGGGGCAGTGGGCCTTATTTCTTCTTCTCCGTCTCGGAGTAGATATTTTTCCCCACTTTCGTGAAGAAGCTGTTGAGATTGATGATGACCGTCGAGCGTTTCACCTGTCGGACTTTCATGACCGCCGAGAGGAGTTCTTCGCGCGACATCGGTTCAGCATTGTCCTTCAGAATCGACGAGAGGACTTCGCGCACCGTGCCGGGACGGTAACCCCAGTCGGAAAGCGCATAGGTCCCCCGGCCCACCAGGACGAAACGCTCGTCTTTGATGAGTTCATTATGAACGGTCTGTGGATGTGTCTTCTTGTCAGATTTGTAGAGGCCATGCTCATCGATGAGCCGAGCGATTTCGCGGAAATGGAGCGGCTTTCTCATCACCTGCAGGATAAGATGAGCCCGTTCGCGGGTGCCGCGAGGCCGAACCATGCTCCAGTGAGCGAGGCCATAACGGCCAAAAACATTCTTTTCGATTTCGGCGGACGGAGCGAGTAGCGCTTCGAACACATCTTTGTTGATCGTCTCGTTGCCATGCTTTTTCGCGTAGAGGGCATAGAGGTCTTCGAGCGACTGGACCTCATCCGCTGCTTTGAGAACAGCAACCACGAGCGAAATCGTATGCTGCCACTTCGGCAGAGAGAACTCGGCAGTCGTCACGATTGCATGATGTTTGTCGGTCACTTTCATGATCTTGAGTCCTGGAAAGGACGGGAGGAGCGAGAAGAGCGCCTTTGCCTCGTCGATATTGCCCTTGCCAATATGCACAAGAAGCTCATCGACCGTGATGATGCCGCCATGTTCCTCCACAACGCTGACGACACGCTTAACCAAAGGATGAGCATGCTCGCGAGCCATAATTTCTTTGACCCGCTTCATGATGACATCGACGATCTGGCGGACGCGTTCGCGCGTGATACCGTGCGCCTGGCCGATTTCTTCCAGAGTCTTTTCCGTACCGCCGTTGACACCGTAACGGTCATGAACAATTTTGCCCGAACGTTCTGGAAAATAGGAAAGGAGCGCTGACAAGAGCTCGAGAGCTGAGTGAGCGCTTGACAGGTTGGTCTGATCGATTGCTTTGCGTCGCTTAGCCATAAGAAAACCTCTGGAATTAGGGTATTTGTGAACGCCTCATATTAACGCATAATACTATATTTTGTCAAGGGTCCATTCCCAGATCCTCTTTTTCTCGGTTCTTCCGCCACTGTTTGTTTGCTATTGACAAAGCTCTCTTGTATAATTTCATCGGACGCGGCAAAAAAGAAAGTCACGTCAAAAAATACACAGCAAAATAAAATCTGTTATGACAGAACTCCAAACCGATCCACTCGGTCAAAATTCTCCCGATCATGGCGCCAAGATACAGGCGCTCCGCGAGATGATACTGAACGCCGAACGTACCATCCAAGGTGCCAAGGCAATGCTGCTCCAGATCGAAGGAAAGAAAAAAACCGGTCGGCCGAAAAAAATCGATGATGACGCCGAGGGTACGGTCATCGAGGGTACCTTCGACGGCCAGATCATGCTCGGCACCGACGGCAAGCAGTATCCCGTTCCGGCGAACTATGCTTCGAAATCGAAGCTCGTCGAGGGCGATATGCTGAAACTCACCATCACTCCGGATGGCTCATTCATTTATAAGCAGATCGGGCCAATTGATCGGCGCCATGCCATCGGCATCGTCAGCCAGGATGAAAATGGGAACTACCACATCGTCGTCGAGGGCGAACCGTTCCGCGTCCTCCTTGCCTCCATCACCTATTTCCGCGCCGAGCCCGGAGATGAAGTCGCCGTCATGATGCCACGAGACCTCACGGCTTCCTGGGTCGCCATCGAGAATATTCTCCAGAAAGGAGCGCTCGGAGTCCCGACGCCAGCCGTCAAGAAACCGAGCGAACGACATCTTGGCGCTGATTGGAAGAAAGAACTCGGCGACGAAGAAATACCAGAATCCAAGCCAACCACTGATATTGAGTTTTCGAACACTGCTCCCGAGAAATCGTCGAACAATGCCTCCCCGCTCGACGCGTGGGTCAAAGACATGGAAGCCATCGAGAAGGAAATCGCCGAAGGACGCTAACATCATCACCTAACCCACCGCCGCAACAGAGACCTATGGACATCAACCCCGTACAGAGCCCTGAAGTCGCCCGTTTCTCGAAGGAATGGTTCATCCGGACCATCAAGCAATTCTCCAAGTTCATCATCGTCGGCGGCGTCAACACTGGTATCGATGTCGTCATTCTCCGTGTCCTCGTCGGAGTCACTGGCATCACTGGCGGTGTCGGCATCATCGTCCTGAATGCTGTTTCCTTCTCGGTCGCCGTCGTGAATAGCTACTTCATGAACAAGTTCTGGACGTTCGAGGACAAAACTCGAACCGAGAAGGAGCCGTTCAAATTCTCTCAATTCTTCGTCGTCAGCCTCATTGGCATCAGCATCAACAGTGGTGTCGTCTATGTCATCACGACCTTCACCCAGCCGATGCTCGGCATCTCCGATGCCAACTGGGTCATCGTCGCTAAGCTCCTCGCCACGGGCTTCTCGCTCGTCTGGAACTTCGTCGGTTACAAACTCTTCGTCTTCAAAAAATAAATTCGAAGATTCGTCATACGAGAAGTCAGCGCCGAGCGTTGACTTTTTCATTTCCTCTTGTAGACTGTTCCCGCTGCATCGTCAGCTCGTTGACATTATCTTCTCCTCTCACGGAAAGGACCTACTCCATGGAGACACTGCACTTCGACCAAAGTGACCTGGATGCGCAGGGACGAAAGAAGCTCATCCAGCTCTTGCCGAGTGACTGGGCCTACCTCGACGGCATGTTGACTGCTTCGAACGAAAACCGGCAGCCGGTCGCTCGTGCGACGCGGCTCACCATCAGGGAACGACGGCTCATCGCTGAATTCACCAGCATATCTGTCCCGCTTCCCGAAATTCTGGCCATCTTCGGCCAGCATCAAGTGCCCAAGGAAGTGTGTTTCATCCAGGCGGGCAACCCCGCTTACTGCGGCGAGATGACGCTCGGTCTCGCCCGCGATCTGGCCGCGCACTACGTCGGCCTCGGCCACGTCGGCCATCTCCGGCTCGCCTCACGCGATCGCCATCACCCGAAGCCGATGGTGACGCATGCCGAAGTGCGGATTGCCATCGGCAGTTGGTCGGATCCGGAGGAGCGAGGTCAACAGCAGCCGCCTCGGATCCGGATCGACTACAACGAGGATGACTCCACCGGTCGTCAGATAGTCGACCCGGTCATCGCGGCTTGCCGAACCCTCGGTCTCAGGCAGTACTTTCCCGAGAAGGTCGCGCTGGCCGCTTGAGCCAAGTGCTCGACCAGCAGACGGCACCGCAACCGCACGGTGCCGTTTTTTCATACGCCAGTGCTGTCTTCGTAGGAGAAAATCGGGCTTTGTTTCTCCCGACCGGAAACGGTATAATAGGAGTCACGGCTCTACTTTTTGATTCCCTATGTCCGAAACCTTTTACCGCAAGTATCGCCCGCTCCAATTCAAAGACGTCGTCGGCCAGGAAACAGCCGTGACTGTCCTCACTCAAAGCCTCGTCACCGGCAAGCTCGCCCATGCCTACCTCTTCACCGGACCGCGCGGCACCGGCAAGACGACCTTGGCGCGGCTTTTCGCTAAAGCCCTCAACTGTTCGAACCGAAAAGGTTTCGAGCCGTGTGGCAAATGTACCCATTGTCTCGCCATGGCCGAGAACCGCTCGCTCGACATCATGGAAATCGATGCTGCATCCCATACGGGCGTCGACCACATCCGCGAACTCCGCGAGACGATTTCTAGTGCCCCCGTCCTCGGCAGCCACAAGGTCTACATCATCGACGAGGCTCATATGCTCTCGATCGGCGCCTGGAACGCGCTTTTGAAGACGCTCGAGGAGCCGCCAGCCCATGTCGTCTTCGTCTTCGCCACGACCAATGTCGCCAAAGTTCCGGAGACGATCCTTTCCCGCACGCTCCGGCTCGATCTGCGCCGTTTCCCCGTCGAAGTGATCGTAGGGAAACTGGAGAAGATCGCCAAGGCGGAAAAGATAAAAATCGATAAAGCGGCTCTCACCGTGATCGCACGAAGCGCCCAGGGTGGTATGCGCGACGCTGAAGTCCTCTTCACCCAAATCGCGACTTTGGAAGAATCCCCGATCGAGGCCGGCCGGGTGGCGCTCCTCCTCGGGACGACGACCTTGGCCGCCAATCATACCCTCCTCACCGCCGTCGCTGAACGCGACCTCGCGCGCGCCCTCGCGGCGGTTTCTGAGATGAAAGAGGCTGGCGCCGAACTCAGTAATTTCACGCTCTCGCTCCTCGAATACCTCCGGAAACTCCTCTTCGCTTCGGCTGACAAAACCGCAGCCGAAAAACTCATTGATGATTTTACGAAAGAAGAAAAAGCCGAACTCTTCACGCTCGCGGCGATGCTCGGCAGCGACCGCATCGTGGAATGCCTCGAACGTTTCCAGGAAGCCGACCGGCAAATCAAAGTCTCACCCTTACCCGAACTCCCGATCGAGATTGCACTCGTGAAGCTTATCCAAACCGCCCAGCCAGCATCTACTCAGCCAACAACATTGTCGAAACCAACTCAGAACGCTCCCGTCCAAAATCAAAAAACTGCCCCAACTCCGGAAAAACCAAAGGAAACGCCAGCCCCTCCCAAACAGTCCGCTCAGTCTGTCACAACACCATCCGCGCCCGCTCTGGCAGCTACAGAAGAGGCAGCTCCGGTGAATGAATCCGTTGTCGACCTCGGTCTTGCACTCCGGCAATGGCCCGCCATCATGACACATGCACTCCGGTTAAATGCGTCGCTCGGCGTCGCCCTCTCGACCGTCGTCCCCATCATCCAGGGAAACAAGTTCGTCCTCCAAGTGAAATATCCCTTTCATAAAGAGCGACTCGAGCAGAAGTCGAATCGATTGACACTGGACCAGGCCTTTGTTACGATTTTGGGGTTTCAGACGCCGTGGGTCGTCATGACGGAAAAGGATGCGGCCGAAAAGAAGGCGAACATCGAAACCAAACGCCCCGCCATCATTGATGAGGCGATTGCGGCGCTCGGTGGTCAGCTCGTGACTAATGAATCTTGAATCAAGAGTCTATGAATCCAGGTTTTTTTGGAATCTTGGATTTCCCCTAAATTCTTGATTCAAAATTCCACATTCTTCATCCATTGGGGAGTAGCCAAGCGGTAAGGCAGGGGCCTTTGAAGCCTCCATGCGATGGTTCGATCCCATCCTCCCCAGCAAATAAAATTATGAATTCTCAAACAAGAACTATTAGGGAGATTTACTCCGAATTTTGTATCCCTCCAAATCTTGCCCAGCATATGTACACTGTTGCAAGAGTTGTTTGTAGTATTCGAGATCATTGGGTGGGAGATAAAATTGATTGGAGTTTTGTTATTAAGGCCGCTCTTTTACATGATATTGGTAATATTGTGAAGTTTAATTTTGAAGCTCATCCTGAATTTTTAGGATCGGAAGCTTCAAACGTTAATTATTGGAAAGAAGTTCAGAAAAGAATCGTCAAAAAATATGGTGCTGATGACCATATTGCAAGTGGTAATATGTTAAAAGAAATCGGTGTCACGGGAAATTTACTAGATGTTATCCAGGATAAATCATTTTCAAATGCTGTGTCCGTTTCATTGGATGACGATTGGTATTCAAAAATTCTTCTTTACGCAGATATGCGTGTTATGCCTCATGGAATTGTAACTCTTGAAGAGAGACTCTCTGATGTTCGGAGTCGAATGCCGCAATATACCAAAAGGCCAGACTTTGAAGATTTACTGAGCGCTGCTAGAAATATTGAAAACCAGCTTATCAGATCTCTAGATAGAAGTATTAATGAAATTGATTGGGGAAATGTTGCTGAAACTGAAAAAGAGTTTAGTATTCTAATTCCTTAGATAAGTTCCAACTTCGTCCCAGAGCCTTAGCACTTTATGAATTCTTCTCCAAAACACGTTATCGTTTATTCTCATGGCTTTGGCGTGGAACGTGATGCTCGAGGACTCTTCACTGACATCGCCTCAGCCTTTCCAGAGACCGAAAGCATCCTCTTCGACTACAATATCCCCGACCAGGCTAAAAACACCCTGACCGTCCGACCTTTATCCGATCAGAAAAATATCCTGCTTACTGAGATTGTGGCAGCGAAAGAGAAATTTCCAACGAGCACGCTTGATATCGTCGCGCACTCACTCGGCTGTGTAGTCGCAGCACTGGCCTTACCCATCGGTATTCGAAAAATCGTCTTTCTGGCTCCCCCACTGGAATTGAAATCATCATCCCTCTCCCGTTTCGTTGGACGCCCCGGATCCGTCATTAACCCCGAAGGTCTCTCTCGACTGGCGAGGCGTGACGGGAGCTTCACTCTCGTTCCAGCAATATTCTGGAAAGAACGCGAATCAATCGATCCCATCGTTCTCTTCAATTCGCTCGCAGAACAGATCGAACTTATCATTATCCGAGCCAAACAAGATGAGGTAGTTTCCAATTCAAATATATCTGATCTCTCGCCGAAAATTCAGATAATCGACATTGATGGCGACCATGATTTCCGATTTGAAAGCCGCGAAGGACTCCTCATAACATTAAAAAAGCTTCTTCAATAGCTATGCCAACCTTCAGTGAACGCGTCGTGAAACTCGCGCTCTCCATCCCCGCTGGACGAGTGACCACCTATGGCCGGATCGCGCGCGCCGCAGGTGGGAGCAATATGGCTTCGCAGAGCATCACCGGGATTCTTTCCAGGGCTTGGGACAACGGCGAAAAGAACATCCCCTTTCACCGCATCGTCTATGCCGATGGCCGTATCTGGATCGACGACCGGCATCGCGCCACCCGGATGAAGCTCTACAAAAAAGAAGGTACCCTCCTCGATAAGCAGGGCCGCATCACGAATTTCCGCGACATCCTCTTCGAGTTCAAATGACCGCTGTGTTCCCTTTGACAAAGGGTGAGCGATATTCTAGATTGCCTGTGCCAAATACCGGGCCTTTCGAGGCCTTTTTTGCCACCCTCCAACGGAGAAATCAAGCATGAGTTCCTTTGCATTCCCGCCCGCGCTTTTCGACCTCCGGCTTCTGCATCAGGGCAAGGTCCGCGACACCTTCGAAATCCCCGGCTACCCCGAGTACTTCCTCGTCGTCGCGACGGACCGGGTGAGCACGCACAATGTCGTGCACCTGAGCCGGATCCCCAGCAAGGGCCACACGCTCAACGCGCTCACTGTCTACTGGATGACCGAGGTCTTCCAAGGCATCAAGACGCACCTGGTGGCCTATGGCCGGGGCATCTACCGGTTTCTGCCGGATGGCACCTATCCGGGCGATCTCCACCTGCGTGCCGTCATCGTCCGCCGCCTCGCGATGTTCCCGGTCGAATTCATCTTTCGGAGCCGAATGGCCGGCAGCCTCTGGAAAGACTGGTACTCCAAAGGACGGCCGGACCCGTACGGACTCGAGCTTCCGGCCGGACTCGAGCTGATGTCGCCCTTCGTCGAGACGATGTTCACCCCGACCGACAAGTCAGAGACTGACGATCCCCTCGATGCGCTCGAGACGGCCACGCACTACTCGGACGCGTATTTCCTAGCGCTCCAGGCCTACGAGATGGGCCGGGAATTCGCCTATGCGCGCGGCATCGAGATCATCGATGGCAAGTTCGAGCTCGGGACCGACTCGCACGGCAATCTCGTCCTCGGCGACGAGTGCCTGACGCCGGATTCCTGCCGTTTCGTCCATGCGGACGGCATCACCGTCGGCCAGGAACCGGCTTGGCTCGACAAGCAGTACCTGCGCGAAACCGCCGAAAACCTCTGGGCAGGCGGATCGAAAATCCCGCTCGAATTCCCGCAGGCAGCGATCGACGGGACGGTCGCGCGCTACGAGGAAATCGCCGAGGCGCTTCTCGGGCAGCCGCTCGCCGCGTTCCAGGCCGATGTCCTCTCGCAGGACCAGCCGGCCGACATCCTCCCCTGACCCGGTGGCTACTGGCCGCCCCTCACGCCGAAGCGTCACCGCTTCGGCTTTTTTCTTATAAAAAACCGCATCAATCGATGCGGAAGCCTGTCACCGGGTCGATGCCAAAGTGACGAGCGAACTCTTCGAAGGACGAGAATTGATCAGCCCAGACGCCGGCATTGAAATCCTGGCGCATCTGGGCGAGAAATTTCCCCTTCGCCTGAATGGCTGCCTCCCAAACCCGCATAGTCTGAGACAGCCGGAGTTCAGTCAGCTCGATTGACGCAGCATCGCCCGAGTACGGAGCAAGGGTGATCCGGAACTTCCGACCCCCCTTACCAAAACGGGCGATTTCCCGGATTCGCCAGACACGATCGTTTCCGATTTCAACCCATACCTGACCCCGGGAAAAACGCGGCTTCTTGCCCGCCGTACGAACGAGCGGGGTATGACCCTCCGGCGGCGAATTTTTCATATCGCTCATCCGACAGGTGGCGATTGACCTCTTGAGACTGCTCATGATGCCATTCCTTTCGCGCAAAGAACTCCTGCCGTTATAGCGTCTGACACCCTAAAAGTCAACGAAAGAATACTTTTTGAAGCCGCTAAAAGGCCTGTTACAATACGAGTACTGATTTCCTCACTTACTCCTATGATTACTCTCGATCACGTGACGCGGCGCTTCGGTGACAAGGTCGCCGTGAGTGATGTCAGCCTCTCGGTCGCGCCCGGCGAGATTTTCTCGCTTATCGGCGCGAACGGCTCCGGCAAGACGACCATCATCAAAATGATCGCGGGCATCCTCCGGCCGGATGGCGGCAGCATCACGGTCGGCGGCCAGGACACGGTTGCGAACCCGATCGAGACCAAAGCGAAGATCGGCTACATCCCCGATGAACCCGCTGCCTGGCCCGGCATGACCGGAGAAGAATTCCTCCACTTCGTCGGCGCGCTCTATAGCGTTCCAGAAGAAACACGCCAGAAGAAAATCACCGAGCTTCTACCACTTTTCCAGCTCGACGGAAGCGAGACCAACCTTTTCGACGGCTACTCGCGCGGCAATAAGCAGAAATTCAGCATTCTCGCCGCCCTTCTCCACGAACCGAAAGTACTCCTCATCGATGAACCGATCGTCGGACTCGATGTCGCTAGCGCCGCTACCGCGAAGAAAGTCTTTCAGGAGTTCGCCAAAAATGGTGGCTCGGTCTTCCTCGTCACTCATACGCTGCCGGTCGCCGAAGCGATCTCGGATCGGATCGGGATTCTGAAACAGGGAAAACTGGTATCTATCGGTACGCTCGAAGAGACGCGCCATCGGGCCGAACGTGGGCCGAACGCTTCACTCGAAGAGCTCTACTCCGCTCTCAATACCTAAGCCTGTGTTTTCCCTTCTCTTCAATCATTCTTTCCGCCGCGCTGGACGTTACTTCCAGGACAACCGCGCCGCCAAATTGACGACCATCGCGATTTTTCTCGGCATCGCGCTTCTCATGATGGTTGGTATTTTCTCGTTTTTCTCGCACACGCTGCGCTTCATCGTGCTGACCGACTACTTCAACGACGCGGTACTCCTCTACCTTTACGAACTCTTCATGTTCGCCGTCTTCGTTCTTGTTTTCGCAAGCGCGCTCATCACAGGGCTCTTCAGCCTCTTCTCCAGCCAAGGCCGTATCCTCATCGCCGTTTCGCCCAAATTCTCCATCATCCCCGTCCTCGTGCTTTCCCGGATGTTCATCACCTCACTCTGGCCCATTCTCGTCATCGTTCTTCCCGCTCTCGCTGCTATCGCCCGAACCTATACGCTCTCATTCACCGGTTCGTTTCTCACCCTGCTGGCACTGGCACTTTTTGTCGCATTCGCTGTCGTATCTGCACTCACGCTTATCCTCCTCGTCGCCTGGATTCTCTTGAAGCTGAAACACTCACTACTCCGCTTCGAGACGCTTGCTCTCTCTCTTTTCCTCCTGGCGAGCGCCGTTTTTCTCCTCCTCTGGCAGGACATCAGTGAAATCCGCCTAAATGTCCTCTTCAAGACTGAAGCTGTCGAACTCGTCACCGCTGATTCAGCCCTCGTGCGAGACCATTTCATTTTTCTGCCATCGCACCCGGCTGCGTTCATCCTGTTTTCCGCCGGCCAAAATGATCTCGCCACAATCGTGAAAAACGTATCGCTCCTCCTTGTCTTCTTGGCAATTGTAACAAGCCTCTTTCTCTTCTTCAGACGGTATCACCTCGTGCTCTGGCAGATATTCCAAGAAAACCGAGGTCCTGGAAGACTCCATTCGCTTTCACTGTTCCGAAATATCATCGCCCGGTCATCCGGACCTGAACGAGCCCTCTTCCGTCGTGAACTCGTTGTGTTCTTCCGCAGCCCGAGCGGCATGGCCTGGTTCGGCTTTTTCTGCCTCATCTGGCTCCTTCAGGTCGGCTCAATGTTCATCCTCGGCCACAAGCTCTCAGAGCGACCAGCTGCCACGCCTTTCCTCGTGATTGCGCTCCAGGTCGCCGCGACGATCTACTTCGTTAATATGTTCGTTCTCCGTTTCGCTTTCCCAGCGTTCAGCATGGATCCAAAGATGAGCCGTATCATCCAAAGCGCTCCGATCAATCCTGCGGCGCTCTTCATCGGCCGCGCCGTTTTCTATGTGCCGCTCTTCGCTTTTCTCGGAGCGCTTTTCACCCTCCTCAATTCCTTCATCATGGAGACATCCCTTTTCGGTAGCGCGGTCATTCTCGGGAGCGTCTGTCTCGCTGCGATTACGGTCACCATCTACGGACTTGCTCTCGGAGCGCTCTTCCCAAATCTGGAGACGGATGATCCGGAGCTCCTCAGCACCTCGCTTCCCGGACTGACCTTCATCTTCACCTCGCTCCTCTACGGTGGTCTCGCAGCCTACGCGGTGCGGGACTCATTCCTACGGCCAGAAGGACTCCTTCTCCCTCTCTTTGCACTCATATCGCTCATCTTCTGTTTCCTCTCCGTTTTCCTCGCGTTGAAGAAGCTGTCTATCCGATAACCCATTTCCTATGAAAAAGACAGTCATCTTCGATCTTGACGGCACGCTCGTTGATATCGAACCCATTTTCTTGAAACTCTACAACCAGCTCTCGGCTGAATTCGGCTATACCCCAATCGTTCCTGAAGAGCTGCCGGCCCTGAAAAAGCTCCACCTGAAAACACTCGTCTTCAAACGGCTTGGCTGGAGAGCTATCTTTCTACCGAAAATCCTGAAACGTGGTCGTGAAGAATACTTCAAACTTGTCCAAGAAGTCGAGCTCTTTCCTGGTATCACCGAACTCATCGCGACGCTCCGGAACGAGGGCCGCCGGGTCGGTATCGTCTCATCGAGTGAAAAGGCGACTGTCCTCGCTCTCCTTGAGCGCTTCGGAATCGTTACCGATTTTGTCTATCAGAGTTCGCTCTTCGGCAAGGCTACTGTCTTGAAAAAAGTCTTCGTTGAACAATCACTCAGCCGATCTGAGGTGATCTACGTTGGCGACGAAGTGCGCGATGTCGACGCCTGCCGAAAAGCCGGCCTCGATATCATTGCCGTTACTTGGGGGCTGAACACCAAGGAGGCGCTTCAGGTAGCCGGCGCTGAAACGGTTGATACTCGTGAAGCGCTCCTCGCCCGGCTGCAGCATAAAGAGGGCGCCTAGAAGCCTTTTACCGGTATTTTTTATCAGTGCGGTTATCGGTTCGTACCTGGATTAGGCGCCAGCCTGGGCTGTACTTTTCTAGAGAAGTCTGCTATACTCTAACCAATAGAGAAAACGCGGGTGTAGTCGGACCCCTGTTGCTCTGGACTAATTGAAACCTAGGCAGTAAAGCTATGACCGGTACTATCAAGACGCTCACAGACCGAGGATTTGGATTCATCTCCCGCGAAGGCGAGACGAAGGATCTTTTCTTCCACTCCAAGGATCTTTCAGGCGTAACCTACGACGAACTCAAAGTCGGCGATATGGTGAGCTTCGAGGTCGTTGAGGGCGAGAAGGGCCCTGCGGCAGTCAACGTAACTCGCGTCTAATCACGCGTTTTACTTGGAAAACATCCCCTCACGGGGATGTTTTTTTGTCTCTTTTTTTAATGAGTAGCCAACAAAGGAGGTACTTTCTCAAAAAGAATGGCAGCAATCTCGTAAAGACCGCTGCCGTATGCCGAAGGGAGCATCTCCGAAGAAAACTGCGGCTACCCAAGCCCCATGGGCCACTTCAGGTAGAAAGCGCAGCGTCGCATCTGATCGCTCCACAAAACTGTCCAGTTCTTCGTCCACGCCTGGTTCTTCTCCGGAGAAAGAACGAGGAGACCGCTCAGCCTCGAAAGGTTTTCGAGCACTCCCCAGGGATCGAAGAGTGACATCCCGTGCGCGGGCGATGCGGCAGAGACGGCCGCTATCTCGGCCGGCTCCTTCCGCTTGCGAGGAACGACTTGCGGCGGTCGACGATGAGTCATGACTCTACCCTCCTTTCAGGGTTGTCTGGCTGCCTCTAGTGTAGCGCTTTTGAACGAAACGGAAAGATGCCTGTCAAATCTCCCCTGCTTGCGACCGCCTCTCTCTCCGATTGCGCCAATATTCGAAAACGCCTGGCAGGACCGAGAGGACAATGATGAGCGCGATAATCGGGAAGAGATACTGGTCGATGTTTTCGACGAGACCGCCGAGATAGTAGGCGGCGACCGTCAGACCAACCGACCAGAGCAGCGCCCCGATGAAGTTAAAAAAGGCGAAGGTACCGTAATGCATCCGGGCGACACCCGCGACGATTGGCGCAAAGGTTCGAACAATCGGCATGAAGCGGGCGAGGACAATGGTCTTACCGCCGTATTTTTCATAGAATGCCTGTGCCTTCAACACATGCGACTTCCGAAAGAGGAAGGAGTCTTCACGCGAAAATATCTTCGGACCGACATAGGCCCCGAACCAGTAGCCGACCATGTTCCCGAGAAAAGCAGCCGAAAACAGGATGACGAGGAGAAGCGGCAGGGAGAAAAATCCCTGAGCGGCGAGCACTCCCGCGACGAAGAGAAGACTATCTCCCGGGAAAAAAAATCCGAGAAAAAGTCCCGTCTCTGCGAAAATGATGGCGAACAAACCGACATATCCAATCGTCTTGATCGCCTCGACCATGTCGATACCGAAGAATTCCATGCCGTTTTCTAAGTTGAATACGTCTTGTCCCTGAGCTCATTATAGAGCATTGTGGCGACCTTTGGCGGGAGCATCGAGCTCTCGAGGAGCTCGTCGAGCATCCGCTCTTCAGTCTTGAACAAGGCTGAACGGCCGAACGATTCATTGAGGTACGAAAGTTCAGTACCGATTTGAGCAGCCGCGCGATCACGTTTCTCTTCAGCATCAGCTCGCAAACCCTCATAGAGGGCAATAACCGAGTCACTCGACTCCGTATCACCGTATAGCCCTGGGGTGCGTTTTTCAAGCGATTTCAGACGGCGCAATACTTTCGCAAGGACAATTTCCTGGGCCCGATAATAACGGTACTCTTCTAGCATTTCCTGTTTGTCGGATTTCGGCTTAAATTTCTTCCGGAACCAAAGCACGAGCGTCTCGAACCAGTCTTGTTTGAACCGCTCCGCATGGCTAGATACTTGTTCTCTCCCCTCTTCGACCCGACTTGTCTGGATTGCAATCTTATTCAGAATCTCCTTGTATTCCGACTCGGAGACCTCCTGGTAGATGAAGAGCTCTCGAAGGAAGCGTTTCTCCATACCCAGCGCATACATCTGGAGTGCGCGACTCATATCGTCCGGCGTCACGACGAACAGGCTTTTGCACGCACCGACCGATTTCTCGTACCGCTCACCATACTCGCGCTTCAGCCGATCAAAGATATCGTCTTTGACATACCCCTTAGAATGGAAATCCTCAAGCTTTTCGAGCGCCTCCTGATAAATGAGAGCGGAGCACTCGTTATACTCGAGCGTTTCGAGCGGAGTAAGTTCGGACAGTTTCATCTTCTTTATCATCGCGCCGATGGTTGTCGCCTTGATGCAGAGCGTGAAATAGATGCAGCCGATCGTAATCGCCGCGATAAATTCCTTCACGGTGAAGTCGTAGGTCCAGCCCGGCAGCGCAAAATCATTCGGAATAAGAAGCACCATGGTGACCGCAAGCGCTCCTCGGAGACTCCCCCACGCGAGCAGATGCTGCCAGCTCATAGGAATCGGTTCTTCCTTTTTGAGCCAGTTCACGAAAGCGACGACCGGATAGATGGAGAGCGCTCGACCGACCAGCACGATAACGACTGTGATGAGCATCGGTACGATAAACTGATCAAAGCGGATCGGCAGGTCGGCGAAGAGGAGCCCCATCAGAATAAAGACCATTGAGTTCGCGACGAAAGCGAAGTAGCCCCAGAACTTCTCCATGTATTCCTCAACGCGCGGCGAGATCTTGAAGCGGCCGTAATTGCCGATGACCATCGACGCCATGACCGTCGCAATGATCGATGAGAACTTAATCTCCTGACCGAAAAGGACGAGATGATGCGAGATGAGCTCCGAGAGAATGAAGGTGAGATGGGCCACGAGCATCGTCAGCGTAATCTCGATATGCTCGTTATCCTTCACTTTGCCGATCATCTTAGAGAAAAGAAAACCCATGAAAAGACCGAAGATAATACCGCCGACGACCATGCTCGTGAACATGAAGAGACCTTCAAAAATCGTCCCGAAGCCGGTGAAACCGACCATCGCCACCTCGAGCACGATGAGGAAGAGCGCAAGCGAGGTACCGTCATTGAAGAGACTCTCTCCTTCGAAGATGAGCGAGAGCCGGCGCGGCACGCCGAACTCCTTGAACAAGGCAAGTACCGCCACCGGATCAGTCGCTGAGATGAGCGCACCGAAAATGAGCGTCGCCATGAACGGCACCGGGAAACCGATAAGCTTGAGCCCAAAGAACAGCGCTCCCGCGACGAAAAATGCTGAGACAAGGAGACTCACGACTGAAAGCCACGAGATCGAGCGGACATTTTCCGCCATCTCGCGCATGTTCATGTTATAGGCTGACTCGAAGATGAGCACCGGAAGAAAAACGAAGAAGAGGAGCTCGGGAGTAAGTTGGAAGCTCTTGATGAAGTGAAAGAACTCAAAATGCGTAAGAGGCACCAAAATCGAACCGACAATGACAAGGAGCACCGTATAGGGCAGCTTCAGACGGCCGGCGACGAAATACGTCCCGATACAGATGAGCATGAGCACGGCGACCGCCAGAACGACTTCAAGTGACATAGATTTTGAGCTAATTTTTGACCAAACAAAAGAGGCCTTTTCGAGGCCAAATTCGATACTTCACCATCCTACTCCCCTCACTTTTTTTGTCAAAACTACGGCTTTCTCAAGCCCTAATTTACTATTGACTTTTTGTATATTTAATGCTAATATGTACCGTTGGCAATTCCTGTCAGCACGTTCCTTAACCGGCCCGTTTGTGGCCATTTCTGGAGATAGCACCATGCTCCGTACCATCGTTTCCCTCATCCTCTTCGCCCTGTCCAGCCTCACCATCGCGGAAGCTGCACCATGGCCGGAAAAATACGATCCGGCCCGTATCAACGCCGATGACTTCGGTGGGAGGGTCATGGTCGCTTCCAACGGAAAAGGGACCGCCGAGATCATCATCTCGGGGATCCAGCACATCTACACGCGGCCCAGCGATGCGCTGTACTGTCTCGCCAGGGTCGGACCGGGCTGGCCGAGCGCCGGCGGTGACCGCTTCCTGATTTCTCGCATGCCCTGCGGCGAGATAAAGAATGGCCTGGTGAAAATCACCTACCAATGGCCGGACTACAAGTCCGGACAAGTAGGCACCTTCGGTTACGTGCCGATTACCGTCCGCCGTTCGGACGGCAAGATCTACGCCTGGGAACAAAAGCCAAGCACGAGCGGCATGGCCACTGCGTCCCAATTCAAGAGCCGGATCACCGGCTGGATCGAAACTGTCGTCGGGCTCCATCTCAACGCCGATGGCACGGTCCGCCTCGCCACCTGGCAAGAAGCCGAGAAGGACATCCGGGACTAACCCCCTCCAGCCAACAGTCTCGCCAACCGAACGAATCGCCGAATGCTTGCACCCAAGCGCTCGGCGGTTTTCTTTTTCCAAAATTTCTTCTCAAAACAAAAGACCCCACGCGGGGTCTTTTTGAAATTTCTTGAAGGAATTACCCTTCGAAAAGCTCAGGATAACGCTTCGCGTTATTATTTGAGGGTGACGGTAGCACCAGCCTCCTCGAGCTTCTTCTTCATCGCTTCGGCGTCCGCCTTGGCAACTTTCTCCTTGATAACTTTCGGAGCGGCATCGACGAGGTCCTTGGCTTCCTTGAGACCGAGACCGGTCACTTCACGAACGGCCTTGATCGCGTTGATCTTCTGCTGACCGGCGGCGGTGAGCTCGACATCGAAGTCGGTCTTTTCCTCCACGGCTTCAGCGGCGGCGGCCGGAGCAGCGCCCATCATCATCGGGGCGGCGGCGGAGACACCAAACTTGTCCTCGAGGACGGTTACGAGCTCGGAGAGGTCGAGCACGCTCATCTTCTCGATTTCAGCAACGAGCTTCTCGAACTTGGCTGGCACGACGACTTCCTTCTTTTCTTCTGACATATGCGTACGTTAATTACGTTATTACAAATTGATTAGGCACCCTTGCTATCGCGCACTGCACCGAGCACCCGGACCAGTCCAGTGAGATTGCCCGAAAGGGTTCGGACGAAACCACTGATTGGTGCCTGGAGGGTCCCGACGAGCTTCGCCCGAAGTTCATCCTTGGACGGCAGCTTGGCCAGAGCCTTCACCGCATCCACCGAAAGCGCTTCGGATCCGAGTGCTCCCCCGACGATGGAGAGAGTCGACTCTTTGTTCGCCTTGATGAAGTCTGCAATCGTCTTGGCGGCGGCGACTTCATCGCTCGAAAACGCGACACCGACTTGGCCATCGAGACTGCGCGCATCCACCTTCACTCCGACCTCGTCGAGCGCCCGACTGAGGAGGGTCTTCTTCAGCACCTGCCAGCTCGAGCCCGTCTCACGGAGAGTCCGGCGAAGGGTGGTGATGTCCTTCACGGAAACACCCTTGAAATTGGCGAAAACGAGTGCTTTCGAACCCTTGGCCTTGGTCGCAACCTCGGCGATGAGCTCGGTTTTCTGTGATTTATTCTGCTGCATAAGCGGTGTGTTTACCCCGTTACAAAATTCTCTCGACCACTATCTTTTCTCCATTACCCACTACAAGTTTCTTTTGTAGCGGGGCGAGAGTAACAAAAAATCTCCCTTTCCAGGAGACCGAAATACACCGAAGCCTGATGCTTTGAGTGATTCCTGCTAGGGGTTTATCTGTCTCACCTGCTTGATGAGCCAGTACCATAGGTCTCTGGAAATATTCAGTTGTGACACTAGCTTACCCGAGAAAACCGTTCTGGTCAACCCCAGCCGCCTTATGCCTTCGGAGCTTCGACCACAGCTGCTTCCGCAACCGGTTCAGCCACTGGGACTACTTCAGTTGCTGGCGTTGTCTCTTCGGCTTTCGGCGCTTCTTTTGCTTCGACAGGCTCAGCACTTTCAGCTTCTTTCTTCACCGGGCGCGGCATGCGCTTGGCGATGACCTTCCCCTCGATGACACCCTCCTTCACGAGCATATTGTGCACGCGATCGGACGGCTGAGCACCCTGGCCGATCCAATAGAGGATGCGGTCTTTCTTGAAAATGGTCACTTTGGAATGCGGATTGTGGCTGCCGAGCATTTCGACATGGCGATGACCCGGCGCTTTGGTCTTCTCTTGGAGGACGACGCGGAATTGGGCCTGGTTTCTCTTGCCGAAGCGGTTGAGACGAATGACGAGCATAATTTCTCTAAAAAAGCGTAAAAGGGATACCTGTCCGCCCAAAAGGGAGGATACGAAGGCCATTCTAGCCTGATTCTTTCCGACTGTCAACACTACTTTTCAGCAACTACCTTCCCTCCATCACCAATCTGATCGAGCCGGACCGAAAGGAGCTTCGAGATGCCATCTTTCGCCATGGTCACACCGTAGAGAAGTGCCGCCTGCGCCATGGTCGCCCGGTTATGGGTGATCGCGATGAACTGAGTGTGCTCAGAGAGTTCGGAGAGCATTTTGGAGAAGCGGCGCGAGTTGGCTTCATCGAGCGCCGCTTCCACTTCGTCAAGCACCGCAAACGGCGGCGGATTATGCGAAATGATCGCAAAGAGGAGGGCGAGTGATGTGAGCGATCGTTCACCGCCAGAAAGCATGGAGAGATTATGGATGCGCTTTCCTGGCGGACAGGCCGCGATTTCAATCCCGACTTCATAGGCCTCCGGCGCGGCCTCTGGATTGACGATGTCGTCATTCTCTTCGGCTTCGTCGGCATTTCTCCGCACTTTCACTTTGACAATCTCGAGGTTCGCTTTGCCACCACCGAAAATGATCTTGAAGTATTCAGCGAACTGCTTATTGATTTCCTTGAAGGCTTCGTGGAACGCAGCGTCGATCTTGGTATCCATTTCCCGAATTACCTCTTTAAGCGATTCAATCGCCCGTTTCAGGTCTTGCGACTCTGTCGTGAGGAACACGAAACGCTTCTCGGTCTCTTGGAATTCGTCCACGATGAGCGGGTCAATCGTGCCAACATGCTCCACTTCGACTTTGAGGCGCGCCACTTCGCGCTCCAGCTTCTCACGCTCGACCAGCGTACCGTCATAAGAAAGCTGTTCCGGCGGGATCGAGAGTTCTTCACGGACGAGTGCCGTCAGGTCCTCCTCCCGGACTTCCACGCGGGCCAGCCCGACTTTCAATTCATTGAGCTCATCCTTCTTCACATTGAGAAGATGTTCCTTTTCGCGTAGACTCCGCTCTTTAGCGAAGAACGTCTCACGCTCCGTTCGGCCAGCCTCTCGGATTTCCGTAAGCGCCCCCTGCTTCCCTACAATCTCCGCTTCTTTCTCAGCAATGGACTCTTTCAACAGCGCAAGCTCAGACTCGAGGGCAGCCAAGCGTTCATCGCTCGCCCGACGCTCTTCATCCGGCACGGCAAACACCTTCTTCATCTTCACACTTCCCTCGCCCGCCTGAGCGCGGAGGTCGGCGATCCGCTGACGGATAACAGTCGCAAATTCCTTGATATCCTGGAGATCTTCAAGCTTTTCCACATGCGACAGTTTGTCGATAAGCTCGAGCTGGAGCGTGCCGACCTCTTCAAGACGAGCCTGCACGAAATGGAGATCGACCGGGATGATTTCAATTTCTTCGCGTTCTTTCCGCTTCTCAAGCTCAATCTCTTTCCGGCCTTCAAGTACGCTCGCCTCACGGAGCAGTTGATTGAGCGCCGTGCGAAGCGTCTGAATCTCCTGTTCCATCTTGTCCTCGGTCTCATTCGTCTCCATCGCGGCCGAGGCCTGCTTCGTCTCTTCGCGAAGCGTATTCACATCGTTTTCAAACGTCCCGATCGCGACCTCGATCCCTGCCCGCCGTGCGAGCAGTCCGCCGCGCTCTTCGGTAAAAAGATGCCAGAGATAGCTATAGAGAAGTGTCTGTTTCGACCGCAGCCGGGCGGCGATATCTTTAGCTTGTCCGGCCTTTTCGGCCTGGCGGCGCAGATTCTTCAGGTGCGGCTCGATCTCAGCCGTCAGTGTATCGACACGAGCCAGATTCTCCTTGGTGCTCTCGAGTTTTCGAAGCGCCCGCTCCTTTTCGATCTGATACTGTTTCACGCCAGCCGCATCTTCGAAAATCGCTCGTCGCTCGATGGGTGTCGCGTTCAATACGGCATCACTCATTCCCTGATTGATGACACAGTAGCTGTCTTTTCCTACACCAGCTTTGGCCAAGAGATCAATCACATCGAGTAACCGAACACGTGAGCCATTGATAAAGTATTCGCCGACACCGTCACGGAATACTTTGCGCGTAATCGCCACCTCCGCGAACTCGATTGGAATTCGTTTGTCAGTATTATCAAAATACAACGTCACCGTCGCGGAACCGAGTTTCGATTTTCCTTCGGTCCCAGCAAAGATAACATCTTCGGACTTCTTGCCGCGCAGATTCTTGGATGACTGCTCGCCGATCGCCCAACGGATTGCATCTGCCACGTTCGACTTGCCGGAGCCGTTGGGACCGACAATCGCCGTGATGCCGCACTTGCCACCATTCGAGATGTCACAGTCTGGGAGAAAATCCAAAACGGTCTTCGTGGCAAAAGACTTGAAACCATTCAGTTCGAGCTTCTTGAGATACATGAAAAAATAAGGAGAAAAATGGGCGGATTCCAGGCCCTTCAACTACTTGCTTCAGTATAGCTTTTCCCGGGTCAAAAGAAAAAGAGGCTGATCGAGCCTCCGTTGCATCAGACTATCCTCGGCGGCACGCAGGGTAAGTAACCCTAGACTTACTTACCAACCCTTCTTTTCGAGACCATTCTTGGCGGCATTCCGCTGAGCCTCCTGTTTGGATAGTCCCTCGCCCTCGGCAACGAGTTCATCCCCGACATAAGCCCCGGCGACGAAGCGACGATCATGGTCCGGCCCGGATTCACGGAGCACCCGGTACTGCGGCGTCAACCCGAGCTTTTCTTGGGCGATTTCCTGGAAACGGCTTTTCGGGTCGGTATAGAGCTTGGCATCGAGCACCTCTTGAATCCGCGTCAGCACCCGTTCCTCGATGAAGGTCCGAGAAGCATCATAGCCCTGGTCAAGATAGAGTGCTCCGATGACCGCCTCGACCGCATTGGCGATGAGAAATGCCCGCGCCCGGCCCGTGTCCTTGGCTTCGCCGCGGCTCATGAGAAGGAATTCGTCGATGCCGAGATCGCGGCCGACCTTCGAGAGCATGTCGCTATTCACGAGCGCCGCCCGAAGCGCGGTCAATTCGCCCTCGGGACGGTCAGGGAAATCAGCGAAGAGCCGTTCAGTCACGGCGAGCTCGAGCACGGCATCACCCAAAAACTCCAGCCGCTCATTGTGTGGAACCGGATGACTCTTGTTTTCGTTTAGATACGAACGATGCGTCACGGCCTCATGAAAGAGCGCATGATTGTGCATCGTGATCCCGAGCGTCGCTTTGATTTTCTGTGCATCAAATACCATAGGGTTCGGTTCTTTCAAATCTTTCGAAGAAAAGCACCTACTCGGTGCTCTTCACGGCTTTTTTCCTTGGTTTCTTTTCTGGTTTCTCGGCAGGTTCGATTTCGGTATCAGTCCCGGCAGCCGCTTCGCGCTTCTCACGTTCAGCTTTGTGCTTCTCACTGGTATCATCCTTCATCGGTTCTCCCATCTCACGGTAAATCGTCCCGAGTACACCGTTGACGAAACGCGGGGTGGCATCGGAGCCGAAGCTTTTCCCGAGCTCAATCGCTTCGTTGATGGCGACTTTCGGCGGCACCTCGTCGTAATTGCCGAACATAAGTTCGGAAATGCCGAGCCGGAGAATATTGCGGTCAATGACGGTCACCTGTTCGAGCGGCCATTCGGGTGCACATTTCTCGATGAGCTGGTCGATAGTCGGCCGATGTTCGAGGACACTTTCCATCACCCGGCGCGCGAACGCGTAGTCCTCGAGACCAGGGGCGAATTCCTCGACGTTCTTCCGGAGGATAGCGAGCGCTCGTTCGTCATGACGCCCCTGAAAATCCCACTCGAAGAGAGACTGCATGACGACGGAACGCTGAAGGTGTCGATTGGCCATGGTGGTAAGAAACTTTTTATGCTTTTGTCCTACAGTATAGCATATCAACCCAAAGACAAAACCAGCTAAAAGAAAAAACCGCTTACGCGGCCTTTTCCTTCTTCAGTTTCGGTGCGGTATTCACCACTTCGCGACCCTTGTAGGAGCCGCACTCTTTGCAGGCCCGGTGAGGCATCGCTTCGGCGCCACACTTTGGGCACTTGGTCGTCGAAACGGGCTTCATTTCGAGGAATCTGCGCGCTCGGTCGCGGCGATGATGGGTATGTCGTTGTTTGGGGAGAGCCATAGGATTGGCGGGCTAGCGAGGATTCATTACAAAAAAGCCTTTCAGAAGGCCTCCACACTGTATCAGAGCACCCGATTCTTGGCAATATCCAGGCTATCCAAGGGCTTATTTAAGGAAATACTTGGTGTATCCAAGGGCGGTTAATACCTCCCAAGCTTGCCACACTTCCGCCGGAATATCTTGCTCGATTTGAAAACCTTGCTTGGGATATTCTTTGATTCGCTGCAAATCCCCCACCATAACATTGATAAATCTTTCTTTAAAAACTGGGTCAGCAGCGTAATCTTTGTAAGAAATTTTGGGTGAAGTTACCAGGCAATCCGCCTCTGGCCACTGTTTTCGAAAAGTAGCAAACGTCCGCCGTTCCATATACGGTTTCTGTACCAGAAGAAATGATTTGAAACCAAGGCTGTTTTCATCTACCAATTTTTTTACGAATATAACATTCTCCCCTGTATTAGTGGACTTAGATTCCATTATAATCTTATTTTTGGGAACACCACGATGAATCAAAACTTCAGCGAAGACTTCTGCTTCAGGTTTTGAAAAATCAGAAGCCTTTCCATTTCCGCCGGCACAAATAACATACTGACCATAGCCCTCTAGAAAAAGTTCAGCCGCCCGGTCTGCTACTCGCAGATCATTGGAACCCAAGGCAAAAATAGCATCCATAGGCCTGAGCACATGATGCATAAGCATATAGTCCCAGATAATCTTTGCAGAATGATCAACGTTGTTTTTCATACAGTAATTCTACTCCTCATTTCTATTTCTTCTTCGGTTTCAACACATTCGAAAACCGCTTATTCACGATTTCGGGATTGGCCAATTGGACGGGGCGAAAGCTCTTACGGTGGATTGGCGTCGGACCGTATTTGCGAAGCGCCTCCATGTGCTCCTTGGTCCCATACCCTTTGTGCCGGGCGAAGCCATACGCTGGATATTCGTGGTCAGCGAGAATAATCAGCCGGTCACGCGTCACTTTGGCGATGATGGAGGCAGCGGCGATCGACTTTACTTTGCCATCTCCTTCGACGACCGTTTCCTGTCTCAGCGAGAGATTTGGGAGTTCCTGATTACCATCGATGAGGAGGACAAGCGAAGACTCTTTGCCGCGAAGGCCAGCCACTCGTTCCAGATTAGAAAGCGCGGCCTTCATCGCGAGAAAGGTTGCTTGGAGGATATTTACCCGATCGATCGTCTCGGCAGAAATGATCCCGACACCGACATGAAAGAATTCCTGGACGAGCGCAAAGGCCGTCTCGCGCTGCTTTTCCGAAAGCTTCTTCGAGTCTCGGATGAGTGTGAATTCTTTTTCTCTCCCCTCAGGGATTTTGAAGTCACCTGACTTAAAGAGAACAGCGGCAGCCACCACCGGTCCAGCGAGCGGCCCCCGGCCGGCTTCATCAATCCCGATCGGGATAATCCCCTGCACAGCGAGCTTCGCCTCAAGTTCAAAAGTCGGGAGTTGCATATACGTAAACATAGTATAGACGGCTCCGTATTTTTCGTCGCTTCTCTTGCTAATTTTCAAAGAGTGTAGTATAGTATTTTTTCCGTATTGAGACCTTACGGAACGTTCCTTTGGCTTAAAGAACCTCACCCGCCCTCGGTCAGGGCACAACTGCAAAGAGGATCCCATGCTCAAAACACCTGAGGAACTGAAAAAGCTCCTCGAAGATCCGGCAACCTGGACCAGGCTGCTCGACACGCCGGAGACCCAGTGGATCGCCGCGATGTTGGCCCGATTCGTCACCGTCCAGGAAGACGGCGGCGTACGGTTTCCCGCTGCCATCCAGGTCAACCTGGAGGTCACCAGCGTCCTCCAGGGCAATGCTCATCTCGTCCAGATCACCCAACCACAGATGCTGGCCGGGATCGAAGCAATGGAAAAAGAAGGCTTGCTCGCCTTCAGTCGCCAAACCGCGCAGATCTCCCTGCACATCAGGTATCGCGACATGATCACCGAATTCATCCGGTAACGCGCCGGCCACCGGCCCTCGCCAGAACCATGCCACTCCTCCTCGCTCTGCACTGCATGGCGAGGAGATTCTTTTTTATAACGTAAAAGTTTCTCTCTTTCAGATTCACTTCAAGTTCAAAAATCAGGAGTGACCTGTTGACATGAAGGCAAAAAATGGCTTTCTCTCACCAAAAAATACCCCTGTTTCACTATTGACTTGAATCATTTTTTATGCTATACTGTTTACCTGGTAGAAGGTCCATTCCGGAACTTCCCAGCTCTGAGGAGAGCACCATGTCACAGTCCTTTATCTTCGACACCACCGCCGGTTCCCAGATTCGTCTGGGTAACCTGTCAGGGAAGGGGTACGAAGTCAGTGGAACGATGCTCTGTATCGGCGTCACTCAGTGCACCGAGGCAGGGAAGCCTGGCGAAGTCGAGGTTGTGCAGCTTTGGCTGAGCGTTCCGCAGATGGCCGAGCTGGTGAAGCAGTTTTTCTGGGAAACGATTTCACCAGGAAACATCTACACCGCTCTGCTGAAAAGACTGCTCCGTCGCCGCTGGTCTATCATGAGCGCCCCGGCAGCGCTATCCAACCTCCCCTCGTACGAGGAGATCCGGGCGGAGTAAGCCAGCAAACCCGTCCACAATGTGAGACAACCGACGCTATCCCGGTCCGTGGATAGCTTTTTTTATTACCTATAAAGCGTTATAGTGAAGGAGTAATCTTCTCTGCCCAAGCCTCGTGCGCAAGCCGGCGACGGAGAGAAATACACCTATGAACTATCGTCTTTCCACATTTCTACTACTGCCTCAAAGCAGTTTTTTTATTGTCCGAAAATAAAACCAAAAACACTCTATGGGTTTCGTCCATCTCCACGTCCACTCGCACTACACCCTCCTCACCGCGCTCCCGACGCCGGACCATCTGATTCACCGTGCACAGGAGCTTGGCATGTCAGCGCTCGCCCTCACCGATACCTCGGCCCTCTATGCCGCGGTCGAGTTTTACAGCCATGCCAAAGACGCCGGTTTGAAGCCGATACTCGGCGCCGAAATCTGGGTCTCGAAAGATCTCCGCAGCAAAAACAATACCGCCGAAGATAGGCGGCGCAATCAGCTCGTCCTTCTCGTGAAAAATGAGACCGGTTACAAGAATCTGATGAAAATCATCTCGACCGCGCAGCTCGAGGGGTTTTATTATAAGGCGCGCGCCGACAAGGCACTCCTCCGGCAGTACCACGAAGGCCTCATCGCGCTGTCGGGATCGCTTCAGGGCGAAGTGCCCGCGGAGACACTCTACGGCAATGTCGAGCGTGCCAAAAATGTCGCGCTCGAGTACCAGGAAATCTTTGGCCCAGGAAATTTCTACCTGGAAGTACAGCCGCACGAGCATGAGAACCAGATGGTGGCGAATCAGGGACTAGTCCAGATTTCGCGCGAGACAGGCATACCGCTCGTCGCGACGAATGACATCCACTACATCCACCCCGAAGATTCGGAAACACAAGACGTCCTCCTCGCGATTCGTGACAACAAAAAAGTGACCGACACCGAGCGCTTCAGCATGAAGTCGTTCAATCTGTCGTTTCGAAGTGAAGCCGAGATGCGTGAACTTTTCAAAGATATCCCAGAGGCCTGCGACAATACCGAAAAGATCGCTGCCCAGTGCGATTTCAGTCTGAAAATGGGCGAGAACCAGCTGCCTTCGTACCCGCTCCCCGAAGGTACGACACCCGACAAATACCTCCGTGAGCTTTGTCTCGCCGGTCTCGAGAAACGCTATCCGGGCGAAACGCTCACGCCCGAGCGCGAAGAGCGCATGAACTATGAGCTCTCGGTCATCGCGGGTACCGGCTTCGCATCATACTTCCTCATCGTCCAGGACTTCGTGAACTGGGCGAAGAATAATGGCGTCGTCGTCGGCCCGGGCCGCGGCTCGGCGGCAGGATCCTTCGTCGCCTACCTCACGGGCATCACCAACCTTGACCCGATCAAATACGATCTCCTCTTCGAGCGCTTTCTCAATCCGGAGCGTATTTCGATGCCCGACGTCGATATGGACTTTGCGGATACGCGTCGCGAAGATGTGCTCGACTATGTCCGTCATCGCTACGGGGCCGACCACGTCGCTCAGATCATCACCTTCGGAACGATGGCCGCTCGCGGCAGTATCCGCGATGTCGGCCGAGCGCTTGGCATCCCGCTCGAGCTCTGCGACCGGACAGCCAAAATGATCCCGATGTTCACCTCGATCAGCGAAGCGCTCGAGGGGGTACCCGAATTCAAAGCACACTACGAGGGATCAGCGGAGGTGAAACGCCTCGTCGACGCTGCGAAAAAAATCGAAGGCCTTGCCCGGCATGCCTCGATGCATGCCTGCGGTGTCGTCATCACCAAGGACCCGGTTACCGAATACACACCACTCCAACGCGTGGCTGGGAGCGCTGATGCGGTCGTCACCCAGTATGCCTCGTCGACCAAGGCGAACGCAGTCGAAAAAATCGGTCTTCTTAAGATGGACTTCCTCGGACTGAAAAACCTGACCATCATCGAGAACACGCTCAAAATCGCCAAGAAAGGTGGCAAGGAAGTCCCCGACATCGAGAAACTCGAGCTTGATGATGAGGCCGCCTACAAGGTGCTCCAGGATGCACACACGACCGGCGTCTTCCAGCTCGAATCGACCGGCATGAAGCGCTATCTGAAACAGCTCAAGCCGAGCGTTTTCGAAGACATCATCGCGATGGTCGCGCTCTACCGACCAGGACCGATGGAGTACATCCCTGATTTCATCGCCGGCAAACACGGTACCAAGCAGGTCCAATACCTTCATCCAAAGCTCGAGCCAATTTTGAAGAACACCTACGGCGTCGCCGTCTATCAGGAACAGCTCATGCAGATTGCGCGCGATCTCGCGGGCTTTTCCCTCGGGGAGGCAGACGTGCTCCGTAAAGCGGTCGGTAAGAAAATCAAGGAACTCGTCGACGGCCAGCGCGTGAAATTCGTCGAAGGCTGTGAGAAGACCGGTGTCGGTCGTGCCATCGGCGAGAAAGTCTTCGCCTTTATCGAGCCGTTCGCAGGCTACGGCTTCAACCGTTCCCACGCTGCATGTTACGCGCTCATCGGCTATCAGACGGCCTATCTCAAAGCGCACTTCCCGGCGGAATTCATGGCGGCGCTCCTCACTAGCGACCAGGGCGATACGGACCGCATCGCGATCGAAGTCCGCGAATCGCGGGAAATCGGCATCGATGTCCTACCACCAGACGTGAATGAATCCTTCGATACCTTCGCCGTTATCAAGAGCACTGACGGCAAAGAGCATATCCGCTTCGGATTAAACGCCATCAAGAACGTCGGAACGGTCGCGGCGGAAGAACTAGTGAAAGAGCGCGAACGTGGCGGAAAGTTCACCACACTCGAGAACTTCATGGAACGCGTCCAAGCGAAGGACCTCAACAAACGCACGATCGAAGCTCTGGCCAAAGTCGGGGCCTTCGACTCGATTTCGGAACGCAAGATCGTGCTCGAGAACCTCGATGCCATCCTGACCCATGGCAAAGAACTCCGCACGCTCCGCGAGACCCACGGCCAAAGCCTCTTCGGCGACATGCCGCTCCCCGAGATGCGGATTCCGCTCAAAGAATCGGTCCACTCGACCAAGGAAGAACGCCTCAAGTGGGAAAAAGAACTCCTCGGCCTCTACGTCACCGACCATCCGATGACTGAGTTCGCGGAATATCTGAAGAAGGCCGCAACTGAGATCGGCCACCTGGAAAAGGAACCGGACGGCAAACATGTCTCGGTCGGCGGTGTCATCACGAGCGCCCGCAAATCTCTCTCGAAGACTGGTCAGCCACTCTACTTTGTCACGCTCGAGGATATGACCGGCCGTGTCGATCTCCTCGTCTTTGGAAAGACGGCTGAGCGGGTCGCCGGCCTCATGGTCGAGGATGAAATCGTCATGGCCGACCTCAAGATCACCCGCAAAGACGGATTACTCCGGCTCGCCGCGGACGACGTGCGACGAATGAGCCGAGAGGTCGTGAATGACTTCGCCCGAGTCGCCAAAACTCACGAAAAATACCAACACGGAAAAACCGAAGCTCCGAAAATAGCCAAGGAATTCTTGACTGTTCATTGTGAGGACAGTGCCGACTCGAAACTTTTCGATACGATCGGGAAGACACTCCGTCACCTCCCTCCTGGACCGGTCGGCGTATCGCTCCGACTCCTTGGCCAGACGATTCAGACCTCTTTCTCGATCGAGAAGACTCCAGAGACGATTGCGGCGCTTACCGCTCTCCCGGGCGTCACGAAAATCGAGAGCTAGCTATCGGTCTCTTTACAAAGCGTTCTTTTTCTGGCATACTCATCACTCATGGAAAAGCTTCCTATCATCGTCATTGTCGGACCGACCGCCTCCGGAAAGTCGACGCTCGCTATTGAACTCGCCCGGGAAATCGGTGCCGAGATTATTTCCGCTGACAGCCGGCAAGTCTATCGTGGGATGGACATCGGGACTGGGAAAGTCACTCGGGAAGAGCAGCGACAAGTCCGCCACCACCTCATCGACATCGCCAACCCAAAGGTTGAGTATAATGTTTCTCATTTCCTCGCTGATGTCACGAAGGCGATTGCTGATATCGAAGCGCGCGGCAAACGAGTCATCATCTGCGGCGGCACGACCTTCTGGATCGAAGCACTCATGCTCGGTCTCCCGCTTCCCAAAGTCGTTCCTGATCCGGTCTTCCGTGAGAAGTGGGGCAAGAAAGATGCCGGTGAGCTCTACGGCTACTTGAAACGCCTCGACCCTGAACGCGCCAAGACGATTGATAAAGCGAACAAGGTTCGACTCCTGCGCGCCATCGAAATCGCGAAGACGCTGGGCAGTGTCCCTATAATCGATCGCTCCGTCCTCCCCGATCTCTCGGGTTACACCGTCCTCGGCCTCAATCCGCCGGTCGAAGAGCTGAACAAAAAAATCCGTGAACGCCTAATGGCTCGAATGAAAGCTGGCATGCTCGACGAAGCAATCCGACTCAACCGCGCCGGTCTTTCCTACGAACGGATGGAATCCTTCGGTCTCGAATATCGCGCGCTCGTCCAATTCCTTCAGAAAAACATTACCGATGCCGAGCTCTACACCAATCTCCCCTACGATATCATTCACTACGCCAAGCGACAGCGATCATCGCTGCGCCGGCTCGAAAAGCAGGGTGTGAAGATTCACTGGATCAAGGATACCGCCGAAGCACTCCGTGCAATCAACGCATAGCTCCGCCGACTAACGCGGTCGTATCAGCCGCACACGACAGAAGAAGACTCTCTTTTCCAGTTTGCTTCGACGGGCACTAGCCGTCCATCAACGGTGATATCGAGGTAGAGAGGAATTTCTTCACTATACTCGGAAGACTGGTTTTGGATCGATACCCGTCCCGCCGCATATGCGGTGCATTTTTTAGCCGAGTCGCACAGTGTTGCATTGCCTGTTGCTGTGATGCTGTTCGAACCGCCGTCGATAACGACTTTTTTGCCCGAACGGAAATCTTCGAGACCCCGAGCAAAGAGGGAAACGCCAAGATATTTTCCGTCCAGATCCGTCCTTATGAAAATCGCCGCACCGTCCCAAGGAGCGCAGCTCGCTTCGATTGTTGCTTTACCATTCACCAGTAAATTCCGAGGTAGTTTTTCATCGTCATGTCCAGTACTTTCCGGAGCAGCTACCGCAGGTACGTGAGAACTCATACTCATTGGTTCAAGCAGCGTTTCTTGCTTCGGACCAAAGACAAGGACGGTCAGACTAACGAGGGAAGCGGCCGTTACGAACGTTAGCAGAATTCCGAGGGTAATTTTTTTATTTTGAGGATTCATATTTTTCAGAACATCTTCACTCTGGACTATAAACCCGACTCTTCAGTGAGACAAGGGGCCTATCAAAAAGCTAGGTGATTCTAAGGATATCCTCAACGAGCTCGGGGAATTCCTCACCAAGAAAATGTCCGCGATCATCGAAAACATGAGGGAGCGAAGATGGGAGCGCTCGAAGGTAACGTTCAAGGTTTGAGAAAGACACTATTACATCATCTTTGCTCTGATACAGATGAACAGGAGTGTCTGATGAAGCGAGACCTCGCAGATCATCGGTAAACTTAAAGTCAACGAGCGAGTATTCATCTCCGCTCTCGTACGGCGCAGCGATGAGGAAAAGAGCTTTGGCTTTTTCAAATTTTCTCTCCTCAGAAAAGTATTTCGCGAGAAAGATGCCGCCAAGCGAGTGACCGATGAAAATAGCCGGCGCTGGAAGGAGTGGAAGGAGCTGTTCGAAGACGATCTTCCATTCGAGATACTTCGCATTGTCCGGGCACGGCATGCGAAGCGATAGCACTTCATACCCATCCCCAAGAGCTGAACCAAGAACAGATTTCCATCCGCCGCCGCGCAACCGTTCAAGCGTAAGCATTCGCCCACGGAGCGCGGCGAGGTAGCCGTCATACGTATCAAAGGTATCACCACCGCCAATGACTACCACTTGTTGCATAGATTTACGCTGCAATCTTTTTCTGCAAGAGTTCCTTGGCGACACCTGGGTTGGCTTTCCCCTTTGTCTCTTTCATCACCTGACCCACCAGGTATTGAAGCGCGTTCGCTTTACCCGCTTTGAAGTCAGCGACCGATTGAGCGTTATTTGCGAGTATCGTATCAATAATTCCCTCAAGCTCACCGGCGTCGCTCATCTGGGCGAGGTTGAGCCGTTCGACGATATGCGATGGATCATTGTCTTCGCCCTTGTACATCTCAGCGAGGACCGTCTGCGCCGCGCTGGAGTTGATCTTTCCATCTGCGACGAGTGCGATGAATTCAGCAAAGTTCTCAGGCGTGATGACAAACTCGTTGATTGATTTTCCGATTTCAGCCAAATGCTTCCGGACTTCCGTGATGAAGTAGTTCGCTGCAAGTTTCACCGCTTTCGGCACATCAGCCGAGAGTTCCTCACCATCATGTTTAGCGCCAAGTTCGCTCGCCACCGCTTCGAAGTAATGAGCAACCTCTTTGTCTTCAGTCAAAAGTGCAGCGTCAGATTCAGGCAAAGAAAACTCCGCCACGAAGCGGGTGAGCTTCGCGTCCGGCAGTTCCGGCAGTGATTCCTTCAGTGCCGTGACATAATCGCCAGTGAAATCAAAAGGGGCGATATCCGGTTCGGGGAAATAACGGTAGTCATGGGCCGATTCCTTTTTTCGCTGTGAGACCGTTGCGTTCCGGTTCTCATCCCAGCCGCGTGTCTCCTGCACGATTTTCTCGCCTTTTTCAAGTGCTTCTGTCTGGCGAACGATTTCGAATTCAATTGCCCGCTCGACGGAACGGAAAGAGTTGATATTCTTCACTTCGACTTTCGTCCCGGACAAACGGTCGGCGCCGACTTCATGGAGTGAGATGTTCACCTCGCAACGCATCTGGCCTTTCTCCATATCAGCATCGGACACGTCGAGGTAACGTAAAATCTGCTGGAGTTTCTGACAAAAAGTCCGAGCGTCTTTCGCATTCGAGAAATCCGGTTCCGTCACGAGTTCCATGAGGGGCAGTCCGGCCCGGTTGTAGTCGACGAGTGTGTGGTCAGCGCCGTCCGGGTGGGTCAGCTTGCCGGTATCTTCTTCCAGATGGATGCGTGTCACATTGAACGGCTTGCCGCCGATTTCCATGGTGCCATGCTCGCAGAATGGCTCATCGAACTGCGAGATCTGATATCCTTTTGGTAAATCCGGGTAAAAATAGTTCTTCCGGTCGAATTTCGAGTGGAAGCGGAGCGCGCAGTTGAGTGCCAAGCCCACTTTCTGAACGCCCTTGATCGCCTCTTCGTTCGGGACCGGCAAAGCACCCGGCTGCCCGGTACAGACATGGCAGACATGCACATTGGGCTCGGTTTCCATTCCGCGGCTATTTTTGCAGCGGCAAAACATCTTGGAAGCTGTTTTTAGCTCCACATGGACCTCCATTCCGATTGTCGGTTCGTACTGTGCCATAATGCTTATCCTAACAGTTCTTTAAGCTTCTTTGCCACGTCTTCCATACCCTCATATTCTACCACCGTCAGCTTCGTGTTTCCGAGTATCATCGCCGAGAGCCGTCGCTTTGCCTGTGGCCGATAAAGACAGATGATTTTCTTCCCGATCTGTTCCGCAAACCCGATTTCATAGCCGACCCCGAGCGAAACGGTTGTCACCTCCGCGACAATCACGTCCGCCTCGCGAATCCAATCAACATCCCGCTGAAAAATTACTTCTGCTGCCTTCCCTTCACCCTGAACGGAGAGGCTGACATTGCCGACATGTTCCGTCAGTACTTCTCCGTATTGCTGAAGAAGGGTGATGATTTCCGCATAGAGTGGAGCGTCCTCACGACCGCCGCGGATGGAACCAGCAAAATAGATTTTCATAGGAAGGAGTGATTATACCCCAGTCGACCCGAAACCTCCAGCCCCACGACTCGTCTCGTCCAACTCATCGACGACCGTGATATCCGGCCGCTCGACTTTTTGAATCAAGAGTTGAGCGATTTTCTGGCCCTTTTTTATCTCGAAATTTTCCTGTCCC
This sequence comes from Candidatus Moraniibacteriota bacterium, assembly GCA_052034935.1. Classification (GTDB taxonomy): domain Bacteria; phylum Patescibacteriota; class Minisyncoccia; order Moranbacterales; family UBA1568; genus SSEF01. The sequence goes on along the minus strand of JBPOIB010000001.1, from coordinate 14,744 downwards.
AGATTGACGAGACCGATCAAGTATTCACCACGATAGCCGCTATCGAGCACGCCGCCGAGCGTCTTCACACCGAATTTATGCGAGACGCCGCTCTTGTCCCAAACGAGACTGACATAACCGTCCGGGAGCGCGATCGCGATCCCCGTCGGCACCGAGCGCCGCTCGCCCGGCTCGAGCACCATATCCTCTACCGAGTACAAGTCCATCCCCGCATCGCCAGGATGAGCGAAGGCTGGCAGAACCGCGTCCGGATGCAGTTTCTTTACGTGAATATTCATAGGTTTTTTTCAATTACTTTCCAGACTTTTTCAGCAATCGTCTCACGCGAGAGCATTTCTCCCTTTCTTGTACAATCGATTTTCGTCCAAGCATTGAGCTTCTTCACCAGTCGGAGTGCATTCTCCCGACTTTCAGCGAGATGCTTCGGATTGCTCTCAGCCTGGTCTTTCTGCCCCTTTTTCAAATATACTTTTTTCCGTTTCTGTTCTTCCAAACCGAGCAGCCTCTGAGAAACTTCGACCGGCACATCGAGATAGACGATTCGGTCCGGGCGAGGCAGCCCAAAAATGTCGTGTTCCATCCGATCAAGCCAGTTGAGGAATTCTCTCTGTCTCTTTGCATCACGGATCTTTCCACCCTGGTGGATTTGATTGGCACTCACATAGCGATCGAGGACAACGGTATATCCCTGCTTCAGCCAGCGTTCGATTATTGGTCTTGATTCGAAGCGATCCGCCGCATAGAGCACGGACCCGATGTGTGGATCGATCCCGATGAAATCACCGAACTCTCCAGCGAGCGAGCGACCGAGCAGCTGACCAAAAAAGTTCGCTTCATACTGAGGAAAATCAAGCGTCTTTGTTCTGAATCCTTCAGCCTTGAGTCGGGCAATCAAAAACCGCGCCTGGGTCGCTTTCCCCGAACCGTCGCTTCCATCGAGGACGATCAACTTACCGCGTTTTGCCATACTATTGGTTCGTAATTTGTTCCACCACGAGATCGAGCTTCGCCTGCAACTCAGACAATTCACCCTCATTAATAACCATATAATCGGCGAGTGCGATCGGCGTTCCCTGCGTGAGTCGATTAAGTTGCGCCCAATCACGTTCTTCGGATTCCTGTAACGTAAGTGGTCGTTCAGGTCGAACAAGCAGCCGCTGATGTCGAATAGAAGGTCGCGTGTGAATTGCGATCGTGAGAAAATCATCTTTGAAACGATCTTTGAACACTCGATATTCTGGCGCGCTATAAAAACTTTCGAGGAGAATTACTTTTGCGTCAGGTAATGCTTCAACTTTCTTAACTGCCTCGCGAGCATAATAATCATCACCGTGTAGGTTACGGAGATCTTCGCGCACTAATCGTTCATTCGCCTGATTGCGTTCGAGTCCCCGTCGTTCCATCTCATCAAAAGTCGGCTGGGCGAAATAAATCTTCGGCCACTGGTACTTTGTCATGAGATATTCGATCGCTTCTGACTTTCCCCCTCCCGGCATCCCAAGCACCGCGATAATTTTCAGCATAACAGAAATCAATCAGTTTTTTATTTCTTTACGATATCCTGGAGTCCGCGGCGCACATCCCAGTCGTCTTTATCGAGGTCCGTATGCAAAGCAACCATCGGGAGGCTCTTCTTTACAACTGCGTGCATCGCATGAGCGATAGGACGAAGCGTCGGATGTACCAGTCGGCCGGAACGGAGCTCGATGAAGTAGACGAGCGCCGGCAGGTCGAACGTGAAGTGACACGGTACCCGGAAACCCATAGCGATAAAGTACTGGCGCTCCTCCGGCGATACCCGGAGCTGAGCGATAGCTTTTTCTTGTGATACGATGAGCGCTTTCGCTTTCTTCTGAAGGGCAACCGGCAACTCATCAAGGTACCACTTTTCAAAGCCGTACTGGGTCGTAAGGAGCGGCATCTGATAAATGCTCGCGCGATGCCGTTGCAAGTCCCGGAACGATCCGAAGTCGAGCAGGAAATCGAAAGAGTATGTCCCTAAAGCTCGCATGAAAAAAGGTAGGGTTGTTTTGATCGGACGCTTTTTCAACAGCTCTCTATACGGACTGAGCACAGGCGGCTTGAGCGTCGAAGAGAATGAGAATTTCTTGGGAAATTTCTTCGGAGCGAAATACGTATGGGCGGCGAGTACGGTGGCACGGTAGGCCTCCTGCTCCGGGTACAGCTTATGACTAAAGCTGTTGGGGTAGCGTCCTTTCAATTCCTTCCAGATACTATCGGTGACCGTACGCACCTCTTCGAGCGGATGATGTCTGAGAGATGAAATTTTATCCCACGCCTGGCGCAAATTCGTATGCCAAGAGAGCTGCGTTGTCATACCAGCTGGCAAGAAGCTCCGTAAGATATCGAATGTTCGGACCTTTATGGCCTTGTCGTAAACCTTTTCGTCTTCGCTCTCTTTGCGCGGATACTTTTGTCTCAAATGAACCTCGAGAATCGGTCCAGAGGAGATGTAGAAATCCATCCAGCGCTTCAAGATCACCTGGGAAGCCTTTGACCCGATGGGGTCATAGATCGGCTGCTTACTCATGTCGATATACCGAGTGCTCACTTCCTGTCCAGCATAGAGCGGCCAGTCCTGGATGGCCTTATCAGCAAGCATACTCACCCCTTCGATAAAGAGCGTCGTGCTACCGCAGTCGGCAATCGACTGGTGGCCATAACCGACATAGAATCGCTCCATGAACTTTCCTGATCCGCTTGATTTCACTTTTTCAGCATGTACCGCAACGCTTTCCGCACTCCTCGAATAGAGCGCCTGCATCATCGCTGTATCCTCCGGACTGTATTCATCGTACAGAAATACCTTGGCCATATCGGTGTTTTTTGGTTAACAACGATCGTATTTTCTCATGTTTCTTCTGGCTTGCGCAAACGGAAAAAACAGTATGAAAAAGCCCCCGAAATGGGGGCGGAGACACTATTTCTTCTTGGCGGTTTTTTTCTTCTTCCCCACGAAGTTGAGGTGCATCTTGGAGGCAACGGGCTTACTGTCACCTTTATACTTCGAATTGAGCCCCTTGGAGCCGTACGGACGGTCGCATGGACTCGAGAGGTACTCGAAGGCCATCTGGCCGATCGGCATGCCGTAGTACAGTTTGATCGGGATCTTGCCGGCATTGTAGAGCTCAAGGGTCATCTTGAGCGAGTTTCCCGGATCGAGGAAGCCGGCGGTCGTGTGGATGATGAGACCGAGGCGGCCGAGCGAACTCTTGCCTTCGAGACGGCCAACGAGCTTTTCCGAGACACCCGTTTCTTCGAGGAGAACGCCGAGAGCGAATTCACCCGGATGGAGAATGAACGGCTCCTCCGGCGTGATGTCGATCTTCTTCATGAGATCAAGCGAGATATCTTTCGGATCAATGACAAAGTTTTGATTGATGTTGAAAATGAGAAAGTGACGATCAAGATGAACATCGTACGAAGCCGGCTGGACGCATTCCTCCTTGTACGGCTCGATAGTGATTTCTCCGGCTTTCCGTTCTTTCTTGATATCGCGGTCTGAGAGGATCATACGGTGAGTGAGTAGGTTAATCGCACCCAGTATACAAAAAAGCCCGCCGGATGGCGAGCTTTTCCGATTATTTCGTGATGCGGAGACCGGGGCCCATGGTCGAGGAGAGCGTCATCGAGAGGATGAAGCGGCCTTTGAGGCCCTCTGGCTTCCCCTTCTGGATAGCGTCGATGAACATAGTAACGTTCTCTTCGAGTGAAGCAGCGGTGAAAGAGAGCTTGCCGACGACCTGATGGATATTCCCCGTGTCGTCGTTCTTGTAGCTCGCCTTCTTCCCCTTCTGAAGCATCTCGACCGTTTCCCCGATTTTCTGGGTGACGGTTTCGTTCTTCGGGGATGGCATCATGCCTTTTGGTCCGAGGATTTTCGCGACCTGCGCGAGCTTCGGCATCATTTCCGGCGTGGCGAGGACGAGGTCGAAATCTGTTCCCGGATTCGTCTTGCCGTCTTTGATGGCCGCGATGAGCTCTTCGCCGCCAGCGAGCGCCGCACCGGCATCCTGTGCCTCTTTCAGTTTGGTCGAGGTCACGACGACGACTTTCTGGGTGCGACCGGTACCGTGCGGGAGGACGACCGTTCCACGGACGTTCTCATCACTCTTTTTCGAGGAAATGCCGAGCTTGAAATGCATCTCGACGCTCTCATCGAATTTCGCGGTCTTGTTGGCCTGGAGGAATGCCACCGCTTCCGCGATGCTATACTCCTTCCCCTCTTCCAGCTTCTCTACGACTGCCCGATACTTCTTTCCGTGCTGCATATGGTTTTCGTGGTACAAACGCTCCTCAGAGCTCCCACAATTATGATAATTAGTGACTGCTTGAATTGAGACTCGTCTTCCACCGCATGAGGTCGCCTCGGCGCATCTCGTCTCCGGCTGCCTCTGCCTTGTCGATTTCTGTCTTGAGGTAGTCGAGGGCTTGCGCAGTCTTCCCAACTTCGAGCGCCTCTCTGGCTGCTTCGGCTGGATGATCAGCGTCACCGCCCGCTTCCCGTTCGAGGAATTCTCCAAACCTTCGAAAGAGGCCCTCGCGCTTCCGTTCAGCATCCTGACGCTTCATTGCAGCGATTGCTTTGAAATCCGGGAGTGGAAGCTGTTCCATAATGCGTCAGTATTGCTATTTTGTTAGCCCTCGACTTTGATGCCCATCGAGCGGGCCGTGCCCTTGATAATCTGGACAGCGGCTTCGACATCGTTGGCATTGAGGTCCGGGAGCTTCTTTTCGGCGATCTCACGCACCTGCGCTTCGGTGACAGCACCGGCGCGGTCCTTGAGCGGATTCGCGGCCGCCTTTTCGATCTTGGCGGCTTTCTTCAGGAGGTCGGAGGCCGGCGGGGTCTTCATCACGAAGGTGAAGCTGCGGTCCTCGAAGATAGTGATCTCCACCGGAATGATGTCGCCCATCATCGGACGAGTGGCCTCATTGTACTTGCTGCAGAAGTCCTGGATGTTGAGCCCGTGTGGTCCGAGGGCAGTACCCACCGGCGGAGCCGGGGTCGCCTTGCCGGCCGGGATCTGGAGCTTCACGATTGCCTTGATTGCTTTAGCCATAAGTCTTGAAATCTCTTCTCTAATTAGTCCTTCTTGATCTGGAGGAAGTCGAGCTCGACCGGGGTCTCACGACCGAAGATGGACACGAGCACCTTCACTTTCCCCTTCTCGTCGTCCACTTCTTGCACCTTGCCTTCGAAGTTCTTGAACGGCCCATCACTGATGCGGACGCTTTCGCCGATCTTCACGTCGATCTTGTACTTCGGTTCGGCGACACCCATACGCTTCTTCAGTCCTTCGATTTCAGCTGGGTCAACCGGAGTCGGCGTGGTACCGAGACCGATGAATCCCGTCACGTTCGGCGTATTGCGCACCACGTACCAGCTCGCATCGGTCACGACCATGTCGACGAGGACATAGCCTGGGTAGATGCGCTCCTCGATCACGACGCGCTTGCCGGCCTTGATCTTGATCTTCTTCTCCTTTGGCACGAGCACATCGAAGATGAGGCCCTGCATGTCCATCGACTCGATACGCTGCTTCAGGTTGCGAGCGACATTGTCCTCATACCCGGAGTAGGTGTGAAGCACGTACCAGGCGCGCCCATGATGCTGACTCTGTTTGGCCATAGCGTTGGGAGAAAAGAGTGATTACTAAGTGAGGAGAAACCGTTCGACGAGGTAGCTGAAGAGCGTGTCGAGAGCGCCGAGGAAAATGGCGACCGCGAGGCTGATGACGACCACCAAAACAGTGTATCGGATCAGGTCCTTCTGGCTCGGCCAGTTGACCTTCATCAGTTCGCCTTTGGCTTCAACGAAGAAGTTGATGACCTTGTTCATGGCTTTTTTAAGCTATTTTCTGGTCTAAAAAAAGCCCCAAGGGCTTGTGCCTATAATCTATAGCAATTTAAGCCTTATGTCAATTAGTACTAATCCTGAACTTATGGGACGAAGTTGACACCTGTATTTCATCTAAATTGAGCCAAATTTACCCCAAACTTAATAAATATAACGTATAAGATAACTAGTGTAATTAAAGTACCAAAAACGAACGATAGTAAAGGATTCGTACTTACTAGTTTAATTATATTCGCTAGTTTGATAGAAATTACCGAGCTTTTTACAGGAGTCGTTTTGAGGGAATTATTTATAGTATGATATTCGCTCCTAACCTTATATATGTAGGCATCAAAATTAGGAGAGATACTAATTTCAACCTGATAATTTTTCCAATAGTTTACTGGCGGTAGCATTTTTTTGAAACTAACAACCCGATCTTGAGATATGCTTTCAATTAAGTTGTCATAATGTTCTTCGCTATTTACTTGCGCATGTTCAGCAAGAAATTTTGCCTGAGTATGATAAATCATTTTAGACTCAGGGCCTTTTTGTCTGAGAAGATCAATGAAATCTAATATCCTCTTTTTTGCTAAGAGTGCATCACGCTTTATTGAAAGCGAATCTCGATCTGCTTCATTCATAAATTTTTGAGGCTATGGTACAAAGTCGGAACTATTCCTTACCAGGTATTGTTGACTCGGAATCAAGTTTTGTGATAAAAAGTGCCCCAATCGTCCAGTGAAGCAAGGTTTTAATAGAATCAAAATGATCTCTTTTTATTTCTAAGTAGCTCTTTCCAAAAGGCATACCAATTTTATCAACATCTACTTCGGAAATTTTATAGTCAAGATCGTGAGAACAACGATTACGTATGGAGTTTAGATTTTTGACCGAATTGATTAATCTCTCAGGTAAAACCTCTAGAGACTCAACAATGTATGTTTTTTGTATAAAAGAGAACTTCTGATCAAGAAGGACATCCCCTCTGGGAATATTAAGTAATATTATTTGATCAAGGTAGTACTCCACTAGTAAATGTGATCTTAGTACTATTGTAACTTCATCATGCTTAAGATCTGCTGCATTTATAAATTTTTCATATCCTCGGTGAGGTGAAGTAATTCCTTTTTTGGCATAGTTCTTTCCCATAATTTCTAAAAATAAGTTTACCTATAGCATAGTAACAACTGAAATATAGGCCTAAAATGAACACTGTTCAAACAAAATATGTCAAGCTTCAATCACCACGCAAACAAATACTCTTCAGGCGATTTTTTATCTAAAAATTACCAAGGGGCTATAAAATACTCACGAAAAGAGTTCCAGCTCAACCAAGAGGGCTTTGTATTTTTCGAGGAGGTCTTTGGCTTCGCCCTGGTCGACCGTAAAGGCCGGCTCATTCACGATACGGTTCCGGATCTCATGTGCCGCTTTCAAACCGGCGTAGCTCTGCAGTTGGCCCGGATTCATATTCGCCAAGCGTTCGCCCATATTCTCTCCATCGAAACCGGATTCCTTCAAAAGCTCGTCAGCAAAATGATCCGCCTCGAGGACAGCGGCTTTGTAGTGAGATGGATTATCGCTCTCGAGCCGGTTCTCGAGGGCGCGCCAGCGAGCGGCGGCTTCGTTCTTCTTGATGAGCGGGCGAGCTGTGCCGTACATCTGGACTTTCAGGTTCTCGGTCACACCGCGCATGAGGAGCAGCATCAACGTATTGGCGATGAGGACGAGGGAGTAGACGATGAGGAAAAACTTCAGGACGGCGAAGACCGCTGATTCACTCACGATAGCCCAAATGGCCGGCACCATGCCGATAAAGCCGAGCGCGTCGAAATCTGTACTCATATGCTTGCCCCGTTACAAGCTTACAAAATAAAGCATGAACGGACGAAAAAAACTCACTTCCTGTATTATAACCCGAAAACGGTAAAACAAAGTTTGTAACGGGGTGAACTATTTCTCCCCGGTTTTTCCCTCACTTCGTAGCTAGAGCGCCGAACGCTTGTCCGCTTTCTCAAAAGCGTGAACGAGATTGAGGACCGTGTCTTCTTCGAACCAGCGGCCCATGAATTGCCCGCCAATCGGGAGCGCCACGCCATCTTCAGCAATCGTGCCCATGGGAAATGACATAGCTGGAACGCCGACCAAGTTCGCGGTGACAGTATAGATATCGGAAAAATACATCTTGAGCGGGTCATCGGTCTTCGAGCCGAGCTTGAACGCCGTCTCCGGGGTCGTCGGGGAAAAGATGACATCGACGGTTTCAAAGGCTTTCTGGAAATCTTGGCGGAGGATGGCGCGGACGGCGAGTGCCTTCTTGTAATAGGCGTCGTAGTAGCCGGCTGAGAGCGCATAGGTGCCGAGCATGATGCGACGCTTCGCCTCCGGGCCGAGGCCAACTTTACGCGTGTCGAGATAGGTCTCGAGCAAGGTCGATGTCTTTTCGAGCGAGTCTTCCTGGTCATTCACCGAGAGACCGAAGCGGATGCCATCGAAACGAGAGAGGTTCGAGGAAAGCTCGGACGGCTGAACGATGTAATAGATCGGGAGGGCGAGGTGGCTATGCGGCAAACTGATCGGTACGATCTCGGCGCCGAGTGACTTGAACACGTCGAGCGCGGCCATGGCCGCAGATTTGATCTTTTCGTCGAGCTTGTCGGTGAAGTACTCCTCCGGCACACCGATCTTTTTTCCCTTGATATCACCCGTGAGGAGGTCCTCGTATTTCGGCACAGCGCGCTCCGACGCGGTCCCATCGAGACTATCACTACCAGCGATCGAGGAGAGGACGATAGCGACGTCTTCGGTCGACTTCGCCAGGACGCCGACCTGATCGAGTGATGAAGCCGAGGCGATGAGGCCGGAACGCGACACGCGACCATAGGTCGGCTTCAGGCCATACACGCTGCAGAAAGCCGCTGGCTGGCGGATGGAACCGCCGGTGTCCGAGCCGAGCGCGAAGACCGCCATGTCGGCCGCAACAGCGACCGCCGAGCCACCAGACGTCCCACCCGCGACGCGCGTTTCATCGATCGGATTTTTCGTCGGGCCATAGGCCGAGAGCTCGGTCGACGAGCCGAGGGCGAATTCGTCCAGGTTCGTCTTGCCGAGAATCACTGCTCTATCGCTCTTGAGTTTCTTCACGGCGGTCGCATCATAGGTCCCGATATAATTGTCAAGGATCTTCGATCCGGCTGTCGTGCGCTCCCCGGCCATGACGAGATTGTCTTTCACGGCACCAGGTATACCCGCGAGCATCGGAATCGTCTCACCAGCGGCCACGGCCGCATCCACGGCTTCGGCTTCACGCATGGCCTCCGCTTCGCGCGTCGAGAGGAAGGCGTGCAGACTGCCGTCACGCTTTTTCTGCGCCGCAAAGTACTCGGTCACGAGCGTCACAGCTTTCTTTTCCCCGCTCTGAATTTTCTGATGGAGTTCGCGAATCATACGAAACTAGAAAACGGATTTCACTTTGAAGTAATTACCTTTCTTGCCGGGCGCATTGGCGAGAATCTGTGGCGCCTCACCCGACAGCGTCTCCACATCTTTGGCAGCCCGATTCGATTCGGGCGCCATAGAAGTCTCGGCCGGGGCACCGGTCACATCGACGTCTTTCAGTTCACCGAACCAATCAATCACAGCCGAGAGGTCTTTCTGGAAATGCGTCACCTCCGCGTCGGTGAGTCCGACCCGAGCGAGCGTCGCAATATGTTTCACTTCGTCAGTTGAGAGCATAGTATTACTGTTTGATGAGCTTCAGAAATCCGGCTTCATCGAGAATCGGTACGCCCAGTTTCTTCGCGTTGTCGTACTTGCTGCCGGGGTCCGTCCCAGCGACAACGAAGTCCGTTTTTTGGCTTACTGAAGCCGTAACCTGGCCTCCTAACTGTTTTATTGTACGCTTGGCCTCATCCCTTGTAAAGCGCGCGAGCTCGCCCGTCAAGACGAACGTTTTGCCCGAGAGCAGTGCTGTTTCGGCTTTGACAAGCTCCGGCATAAGCATCACGACCCCAGCCGCGTCGAGCGCAGCCATGAGCTTGGCACTCCGTTCATCGGCGAACCATTCAAAGAGACTTCGTGCTGACTTCTCTCCGATACCATCGAGCGCAGTCCAGTCTTCGATCGAACGGCTTAGTGCAAATTCGAGCAGTTGTGCCGGATGAATGGTCTTCGTCTTTGCTTTTTCCGCGACGAACTTGGCGATGAGCTCAGCGGTCTCTTCTCCAACATGATGGATACCGAGCGCAAAGAGAAAGCGCTCGAGCGGCACACGCTTCGCTTTTTCAATCGAAGCGGCGAGTTTCTCGGCAGATTTCTCGGCGAAGCGCTCGAGCGGGGCGATATCGCCCGGGGTGAGCTCAAAAATATCCGCCAGGTTCGCGATGAGTCCGTCATCCATGAACTGCTCGACGATTTTCTCTCCCATCCCGACGATGTCGAAGCCCTTGCGCGACACGGCATGAATGATGACCTCGCGCTCGACTGCGTAGCAGCGCGGATTCGTACAGTAGAGCGCTGCTGAGTATTCCTTCACGCCCGCTTTTTCACCGATGACGCGCCGCTCCACCGGGTGATCGCATTTCGGGCAGACAACTGGCATCAAAAACTGTTTTTCTTTGCCGCTCCGGAGTGATTCGATGACGGAAAGCACCTCCGGGATGATGTCACCCGCTTTCCGCACGACGACCGTATCACCGACACGTAGACCAAGCCGCGCAATCTCGTCAGCATTATGCAAAGTCGCTCGCGACACCACCGTCCCGGCGAGCCGGACCGGGGTGAGATGCGCGACCGGAGTGAGGACACCGGTGCGACCCACCTGGATCGAGATATCCTCGACGACACTTGTCGCCTCTTCGGCTGGGAACTTGAACGCGATGGCAAAGCGCGGCGATTTCCCTGTATAGCCAAGCGTCGCCTGAAGTGCGCGGTCATTCACCTTGATGACGATACCATCGAGCATGTACGGCAAGCTCGCGCGCTTGTCATTCCACTCCGTATAGAAAGCCTCAACCTCGTGAATTGAGGCACATTTACGAAGGTAGGGATTCACCTTGAAGCCAAGTGTATTGAGGAGAATGAGCTCGGCCTCCTGTGTCGCGGGCAATGACAACCCGTCAATCGTCTCGATGTCGTAGATGAAGGAATCAAGCTTGCGATCGGCGGTCACTCGCGAGTCAAGCTGACGGATCGCACCGGCGGCGGCGTTCCGTGGATTGGCGAAGAGCGGTTCTTCGGCATCTTTGCGAAGCGCGTTGATGCGCTCGAGCTCGGATTTGGAGAGCCAGGCCTCGCCGACAACGATCACATCCACCGGCTTCGCGAGCTGGAGCGGAATGGAGCGAATAGTACGAAGATTTTCGGTCACATCCTCGCCGACCGAACCGTTGCCACGCGTTGCGCCGCGGACGAACTCGCCATTTTCATAGGTCAGGATCATCTTGAGACCATCAATCTTGAGTTCGGCAACGTATTCGATTTTTTCTCGTTCTTCCCCGATCTCTTTGGCCAGATAACGCCGCAATTTCGCATCCCATTCGAGGAGCTCAGGCAGATCGAACACATCATCGAACGACCACTGAGCTACGGCATGCTTCACTTTTTTGAATTCCGTCCGCGGCTCTCCGCCAACGCGCGAGGTCGGACTGTTCGGGCTCCGGAGCTTCGGATAAGCATGCTCCAACTCTTCAAGCTCACGAAACAGAGAATCATACGCCTCATCCGAAATTTCAGGAGTATCAAGGACATGGTAGCGGTGCCGATGGAAATCGATCTCGCTGGTCAACTTTTCAATCCGTGCTTTGGCCGTCGTTTCATTCATAACCGTATGTAATCGCCGTTTAGATGCCGATGTAATTGAAGTCCCGGAGAGACACGGTCGTCTGAATGCTCGCACCGGTACCAATCGTAAGCGATACAGTCACTCGGCCGACATGTGGCGTCGGCATCGGCGTCGACAAATCGACATACCAGAGCTGATCGGTGAGATCAGTCAGAAGTGGCTCATAGGCTTCAGTAAAACTCCCCGCATAGGCGGCACAGCTCGACCGGTTCGCATTGGGATCAGCACCTCCGAAACCATGGGTGCGCTTCGATAATGTCTTGGCTGTCTCATCCGCCTGATACTGGATGCAACGATTCTGGGAATAGTCGAAGAACGTGATGGTCGATGACGTTGCCCCGACGGTCGCTTGCACGACACTCGAAGTCCGGAGTTCCTTGGCCAGGGTGCTAATCGCGAACTGGGCTGTCTCCAGATTCGCTTGGATCACCTTCGCCCCCTTGTATGAACGCGTCCCTTGAGCGAGGATCTGTATCGTTCCGAGCATGATGATCGTGAAAGCGCCGAGAGAGACGACGAGTTCGAGCAAGGAGAAAGCGGGTTGTTTTTTTCGCAAAGACATAGGGTTATTTCCAACCAGTGAGGAGGAGCTCGGTATAGACGCATCGATTCGACGGGATACACCATGTTGTGGCAGCTGCCCCGCTAATCTGTGGAGTCGGATTAACATAGTCCGGATAGCCTGCGCTCTGCCAATGTACGAACGATTGCACTCGCGCCGTATCCGCCGAACCAGTATGGTCGATTTTAATGATCCGGAAGAAACCGGTAAAGGTTCCTCCTCCGTGGTACTGAAAACCAGAGCCATTATACGACAGGAAAGTGTCGCCAGGAACCGTGAAGGCTGAGGAATTATAGCTCACCGTCCGCTGCCCGTTGTTGGGAAAACCATTGAACGGGTCACAGGCGCCAGCGGTCGAAGTGCTGCAGGTTCCCCAGTTGGCGACTCGATACGCGATATTGTTATCGCGGATATTGCGGGCTATCTCTATCCCCTCCTGCGCGAGAGCGGTCGCAATCGTAATGCTACGCGTCTCGCGGGCGCTCCGCTGCGCCACGACAAACAAGCCGACGACCGAGAGGATGCCCATCGTCAAGAGAAATCCCGAAAGCATGACCTCAGAAATCGTGAATGCCCGGTAGGATGGTCTTTTCAGGGAAAGCATAAGGAAAAGTTATGGGCAGGTGCTATTCGTGCCGTTTTCAACAATCCGGCCAGTAGAGTAAACGCAGATATAGTAAGATAGCCCGGACCGACTGACGGTAATCAATTGCGGCGAGGCGATCGGTACCATTGTTGCCCCGTTCCAATATGACGTCTCAGCCCGCGGAAGCGAAAAGGCAATATTCGTATAGCCCGGAAAAGTCACGCCTGCTTTGAGACTGTAGGCCGCGATTGTCGCCGTACTTCCGCATCCGCCGCTCGGGTAGGTATTGACGACCGAATAAGCGCTTCCGGCAGGCATGACCACATGGTAGCCGCAGACAGACTGAGATGTACTTCCCTTCCATCCCGCAAGTGCATAGCCCTGCGCCTCACGCAACACGGCAGCCACCTCTCGGGAAGCACGGTCGACATACCGAACATTGCGCTGATCTGAAATGGAGACGAGCATGACCGCGGTGACGATCGAGATAATTGAGAAGACGACGAGAACTTCAATCAGGGTGAAGGCTTTTGGGGAACAGTATCGTTCTTTCATATTCTCCATTGTAGCGCTAAACAAGCGGCAAGAGGAAAAATGGAAGCCACCAAGGATTCGTTATCTCGAAAAAGAGCGTCGCAAGCGTGCCGAAAACGAGGAACGGTGCGAATGGAATCTGGCTCTTCATCGCTTTTCTCCCTCTCAGCAGGAGTACTCCTCCGACGACGGCGCCAGCAAAGAAAGAAAGCGTCAACAGGAAAAGCAGTGAGGCGATACCGACGACGGCGCCGGCGATACCAGCCAGCCAGACATCACCCATACCCATCCAGGTTTCTTTGGAATAAAAGACGAGTCCGTAAAAAAGGAGCGCGGTAATACCGCCGCCCCAGAGCATGTCTCTCCAAATAGCTTCGGAAGCAAGAATTCCGACACCCGAAATGATCGTCCCGATAACGGCATACGCAGCGGCGGCACCCACGCCTACAAGGAGAAGCACGAGCGGTATCTCCATATTGCGAATGTCATAGACAGCTATCGCCACAAAGAGTGCTACCAGAAAAAGATACCAAATCACCCGAACGATTTCCGGCCATTGACCGTCCCCGAAAGCAAGCGTTCCAAAAAGAGCAAAGAGCACTGCCGTCGTAAGTTCGACTGCTGGATACTGCCAAGAAATGGCCGCTTCGCAGCGCCGACACTTTCCGCGAAGCAGAAAGAATGAGAGGACCGGTATATTGTCATACCAGTGAATGAGCTCTTTGCATGCCGGGCACATGGATCGGCCGCCGAGCGTCATATCTTTTTCGAGCCGCAAAACGACTACGTTCAGGAAGCTCCCGATAATGAGCCCGAGAATGCCGAAAGTTATTGCTACAAACAAAATATCCATGCTTTCAGTATAGCAAAAAGACGGGCATGCCCGTCTTTTTTTCGGAAACCACCATCCGCATACCTGCTAACAGCCAGCTGGGAAGGTCACGCCGGTCTCATCGAGCAGCGTCAAACCATCCTGAGCACAGGCAACTGCCGCCGTACCGGAGCCAAGCGTCAATGACTCGAGCGCGATATCGAATTCTCCCGCACCGTTCACTCCGCAATCCGAGCTCGTATAGTTGACCGCCGCGCCGGTAGCCATCTTGATATTTGAAGCCGGGTAGGGAACCTCACCATCAGCCAGCGTACCATCCGTATCAGAGTCGCAAGCGAGGATCGCTGCCTGCTGAAATGAGTGAACCTGGGCTTTGTAGGAAGCAATCTGGGCCTTTTCACGGGCACCGGAGAGACTGACCAATACCACCGAGGCGAGAATACCAATGATCGCGATAACGATGAGGAGCTCGATCAAGGTGAAACCTCGCACACGTACGTTTTGCAATTTTATGTTCATATTTTT